>CAYYIY010000025.1:0-13846 GCA_964472075.1 uncultured bacterium
CGCATGAAAGTTCTTATCGTCGAAGACGACCGACTGATCAGGCAGGCTCTGCGTGATATCTTGTATGCCGAGGGATATCAGGTGATCGAGGCTCACGACGGCGAAGCCGGTCTGGAGGCGTTTGCCCGGCATCGCCCCGACTTCATCTGCCTCGACATCATGATGCCGAAGTGCGACGGCTACGAGGTCTGTCGCCGCCTGCGCCGAAAGGACGCGAACGTTCCGATTATCTTCATCTCGGCGAAAGGCGAAGAGATCGACAAGGTGCTCGGGCTGGAACTGGGTGCTGACGATTTTATTGTGAAGCCGTTCGGTGTTCGAGAAGTGACGGCCCGTATCAGAGCTGTAACACGCCGTTGTCTGGCTCGTACAAGTGCTTCGACCGCCGAACCGGCCGTCACGGAGTGGCCCGAGTCGTTTGTCCTGGCTGACGTAACAATATTCCCGCGTGAGTTGCGGGCCAGACGTGATGAACACTCGTTCGACGTCAGTCTGCGAGAAGTGCGCCTGCTCAAGCTGTTTCACGATCGTCCCGGCGAAGTGCTCGATCGCACAACCTTGTTCCGCGCCGGCTGGGGCGAAGACCACATTGCCTCGAGTCGTACGCTCGACCAGCACATCGCGCAACTCCGCAAACGCCTCGAGATCGACGCGAAGAACCCGCAGATCATCAAAACCGTCCACGGCGTCGGCTACCGCTACGACACCTGAACTCGGTGAAAGCCCCGGCTCTGGCGATGCGTTGACAAACCCCCTTCAGGGAATCGGGAACAAGCGCTCGAGGTTTTTCGTAGTGAAATACGGAATGAAGCCCTGGCGCAGGGCTTTTTCCTTGATCAAGCGCATTTTTACCGGGTCTCGGGTGTATTCGATGAGGCCGATGAATTTGCCGCGTTGTCGCAGACGTGCGAGAGCGGCGCGCTTGCGGGCCAGCCACGCCGGCGCCGGTTTCTTTTTCGACCACGAGGCGTGCAGACTTTCCTGACTCAGGCCGTCGACACGCTGAAACACGGTCGGGTCTTCGAACAGTTCGTGGCTGTTCTGCAGCAGGATCAGGGCCTGAGGGTTGAGGGCGTGTGCCTGATCGGCGATACGGCAGATCAGGCGTGCCATGTCGGCACGCGCGGTGGCCGAGGCCGGATAGTCTTCCCAGGCGTCAACGACGTCGAGAAACAAGCCGTCGAACCCCTGGCTGAGAATCTCAGATACCGAAGAAGCCATGACAGCTGACCAGCGATTGTCCCAGTAAGCAACACGGAAGTTGTCCTTCCAGTCTGGATTCTCGCGAATGATGAGCGAGCGAATCTCGGGCTGAGAAAAGGAGCGGCGATATGCTTCGGCTTCTCCGACCGAGAGATACGCCAGCACCAGGCGATGCCCGCGCTGCATCTGCTCGACCTCGGCCCGGGTATAGGCGTCTGGATCTACGACAAGCAGCCCGGCGAGCGATTGAACCAGCTGCCTGACTGGTACTTTCTGCAGAACGACCGCCCAGGTGAAGACCCGGTCGGCCAGTCGCGAATCAGCGGCCGTCGGTTCGCTGCTCACGGATGGCGCGACGGCAGCGGGTGTGCGGTTTCTGCGTGCGTCGAGTTCTCGTGCCTCGAGGGTGTGCCCGCAGATGGCGCAGATCAGCACCACGCTGACGAACAGAAGATGCCGCTGAAAGCCGGCCGTCAACAGGTGATGAACAGCCTGAGAAGAAAAACGATGGTTCATGTGTCCCATGGTAGACAGTTCTCGCAGCCGCGTCAACGGTGGATTTCAGGGCAAACGGGAACTTTTTCCGCGAGGGACGGGCCTTTGAACTCCCGTTCGTCAGACCGCTCCATGCTCTCTGAGTGCTGACCAGTCGCTTCGCGGGATGGCACCGATTTCCCTCGAGAGACACCTCCTGGTGTCGCTCTCGGCGACGTCCATCGTGGACGTCGAACGGTGCCATCGACTCTTGCTCCTGGGGCACTCAGGAGCACTCCGCTTGTCTTCCTTCACGTGAGCCCAAAGGCCCTGTTGGTGGGCGAGGAGTTCCCGTTTGCCCTACGGTGGATTTGCTGGAGTGAGCGGGGCAGTCTGTCGCTCGCTCGACGAGTGTATGATACAATCTTGGGAGCCTTACGCGGCGGTGGCAGATGGCGAGCACGTCTCTGACATCTGGCCGACAAGGCGGAATTCGCGCGGGGTGTGTCGACTCATGAGATCGAGAATCGGGTTCGTTCTGGTCTGTGCCGTATTTCTGGCGTGCGGGTGTCTGGCTTTCGGAGCTGAAGAAACGGCCTTCGCGCCGACGTCACTGCTTCTGATCACCGATGAACAGCTCGAGCAGGCCAGACCGGCGGCGGAAAATCTGCGCCGAACTCTTCGCTTTGCGGGCCAGAGCGTTCACGAACTGGATGTTCGAGATGCGCCCGGGCTGACGCGCGATCGACTTGCGTCGATGGCGGCAGTCATTCTCGCCGCGGAAGGGGCCGGTCGCGCTCTCTACGCCCGCGATCTGCTCGAGTATGTGCAGAACGGCGGCGTTCTGGTGATCGGTGCCCCGGATTGGTGTGCGGACTGGATGCCGCAGCTCGGGTTGACCCCGCCGGTGGCGAGTGTTGCCGCCGAGTTCGTTTTGGGGCGAGGCTTCAAGACCGTCGTTCCCCCCTATCGCCAGGTTCACGTATCGATTGCTACCGCCTCATTCGGAGCCATGACTCGGACTCTCAATGCCGATGCCTCATGGCAGACCCGCATGGTGTTTCTCGAACCGGCGTCGGCACCGCTTCTGCTGACACGCCCGTACGGTCGGGGGCAGGTCGTGTTCTGGAACGCCTCGTGCCTGCATCTGAAAGAACTGCGCGGTATGTTCCTGTTCAGCCTGATGAGAGCATTGCCGGTCGCGGCCATGTCGGTCTTCAACACGTTTCTGTTTCAGATTGACGATTCGCCGCCACCAGCCTTCGGACTGAAGGAAGGGCCGGTCTTTCGTGATCTCGGCCTCGATGATTACAAGTTCTACCGATATCTGTGGTACCCGCGGGTGATGGAGCTGCTCGATGAATTCGGGGTGCGGGTGAACCACTTTGTCTGCTTCACCTACGGCGGCACGGTACAAGGCCCGTTCGAA
This sequence comes from uncultured bacterium, assembly GCA_964472075.1. Classification (GTDB taxonomy): domain Bacteria; phylum Muiribacteriota; class Ozemobacteria; order Ozemobacterales; family Ozemobacteraceae; genus CAYYIY01. The sequence continues at coordinate 3,107 of CAYYIY010000025.1, forward strand.
CAGAAAACGGATCGCGATCCGTTCTTTCGCGAGATGCTCGAACAGATTCGACGGCGAGGCGATGAGATCGACTTTCATGGTCTGAATCATCAGTCGCTGACGATCGCCAGCGGGCCTTCGACGCCCTGGCCTTCACAGGCACAGATGATCGAAGCGCTCAAAGCCGGAGCGCAGCTGTGGGAGGCATTGCGCCTGCCCAAGACCCTGGTCTACTGCCCGCCCAACAACGTCATCGATGCGGTCGGAAAGGGCGCTCTGCGCCAAGGTTTTGCGACGTTGCGGGCCGTGTGTCGTCTCTATGTCGGCAAGGGAGAGGACTATGCCGTCGAGTCGTTTGATGATTCGAACGCTGGTGACGAGTTCGGAGCTGATCCCGATGTTCCTGAGCTGTTGAACGTACCTCGCCTGTCGAGCGGCATGTTTCTCACCGAGGCGACGCGTCTGGCGATGCTGAACGGCATCATGGCACACGGCATCGTCAATCACTTCATTCATCCGGATGACATGTATGACCCGACCCGCCGCGGTCGTGACTGGGAGAGCATGCTCACGAACTTTCGGCACCTGCTGCGCTTTGCTTCTGAGAATCTGCCTGCCGCCGAGAAACGCCCGACCTCGAAGTTTCTGGTGCCGCTGCGCAAGTATCAGGCTTGCCGCCCTGAATGGCAGCAGACGCGGTCGGGAGGTTTGCGGTGGCACGTTCCTGAACTGGGTCGGCGATTCTGGTATGTGTTCACGCAAACGGCGGTGAAAGAATGGAAGACCAACGGCTGTCGACTGGTACAAACGATCGAGCCGGGTTGCCTGTATCTGTTCGAGGTTACGTCGGAACCGGCTTCGGCGGAGCCGGGTGGATGATCTCGCCGATGCGGCCGTCGGGGCCGAGAAGTGGCGGGGTGGCATGCACCTCTCCGGGAATCGGCTGTTTCATGAACGTCAGAAAAATCAGGCGGCGCAGGCGAACCTGCAGCAACCGCGTCACGACGAGAAAGGCAATGAACGTCGAGAAAAAGTAGCCCGCGGCATAGTAGTCGCGCCATCCGTGCTGCGCGATGTACCAGGTGACCAGACTGTTAATCAGGAGATACAGGGCGTTCCCGATGAGGGCTTCGCGGGCAAACTCGAAATAGAGCAGAGTCAGTGAGACAAACAGAAACAGCACCTGAAAAAACGCCGCCCACAAGCCCCAGCGCACAGTACCGGTCAGTTCAAGCGGGTAATGAATCTTGGCGAGGATTTCCGGGGTGAAGTAGTAGCAGAGAAAGGTGATGGCTCCCTGCAGTTTGATCATTTCGAAGAAGGTAAACTTCAGCGTTCGGGTGATGTCTTCCTGACGGCGAATGATGGTTTCGAGCGGAAACTGCCGCATGATGGCGCCGAAAAAATCGCGGTAGGTTTCATAAAACTGAGTTTCGATATTGAGCAGATACTGCCCAAGGGCCGGAATAATCGTGATGTAGGCGAGGTAGATCGAGGTGTCGTAATGACCAAAGGAATACAGTCCGCGGCAGGCTTCCTGCGAATACGGCTCCGTGTACCAGTAGATGCACTTGTCGATCCAGATGGCAATGTTATAAAACAGGCCCGCGAACAGATGTACTTTGAATTCACGGAGACTCGATAGGCACTCGAATGAGATGGTGAGCCCGGGTTGTCCGAGTTCGCGCAGAATGCGATAGCAGAGACCGAACAGAATCAACGCCTGTCCGATGACGAAACCGAGAAACGCGCCGTCGAGCCCCAGCGCGCGTTCGCCGATCAGCGTGCCGCAGAAGCTGACCAGCGAGCCGAGCGTGTAGTACAGCCCGATCTTCTCGAAGTCGCGCAGACAGCTGAGGTAGATGCCGCAAAGCCACAGCAGGCTGACGATCGTCAGCCCGGCCGAGAATGTGCAGCGATACAGCCACGACAACGGCAGGAGAAGCGCGTAGAGAAAACCGCCGGTTCCCATGATCAGCGTGGTGACGAAGACCATGCCCAGAAAGGAAGGCGCGATGGTATGAACGCGCCCGGCATAGAGCTCGTCGGCCAGTCGTCGGGTCAGCGGCATCTGGTAAAACCCGGTGAAGATCAGCGAAAACGCGTACAGATACACGACCGAGGTGCGAAAGATGTCGTAATCGCGCCCGCCCAGCCCGGAAAACCAGGTGAGCAGGCCGATGATGGCCACCGTGACGATCCAGGGCCCGGCGACCAGATACGTCGCGAAGAAAAAGCCCTTCAATGCGCCGTAGTAGGTGCCTTCGTCGAGCAGTTTCTGTAATCTGAAGCCGATGCCTGCCATTATGAACCCTTTGATGCGTGAGCTGAAGACGCAGACTGAACTGGTGATTTCTCGAGAAGCTGTTCGTACAAACGACCGTAACGTTTCAGAACCTGCTCCTGGCGATAATACGTCATGACGCGTCGTTTTCCGGCGCGGGCCATTTGCAGATACAAGTTCGGACTGCGGCAGAGATCGATGATGGCCTGCGCGGTCTGATTCGGCGAGCGCAGATTCGTGACGATGCCGCATGGCCCCAATGCCTTGTCTTCCGGGTTGCGCCCCTCGAGCAGTTCGCGGCAGGCTCCGATATCCGTCGCGACACTTGGAAGGCCGGCGGCCATGGTCTCTAACAGCGAGAGCGGTTGTCCTTCCGAGACCGAAGTCAGAACGCAGCAATCGAGACGAGGGTACCAGTCACGCACATTCTGGCGACCGTGAAACTGCACCTGATGAGGTTGGGCAAATGACGCCGCGAGGCTCTGCATTTCGTCGGCATACTCGGGTTCTTCGTCAAGCGGGCCGATGAGGTGAAACCGGGTCTGGGGAAACTTTGACAACACCGTCTGCGCGGCCATCAGCAGAGTGCGAAGATCCTTGATCGGGACGATGCGCCCCACGAAACCGACTTCGAAGGCATCGGGGGTGGGCGGGCGTTCGGGGCGCAGGTCGAGAAACGCCTCAGGAACAATGCCGTTGGGAATGATCTCGATTTTGGCCGGGTCAGCCCCCACGTCGATCTGTGCCTGGCGATTGCCCTCGAACAGGGTGATGATATGCTCGCTCAACTCATAGGTCCATTTGCCCAGAGCCTGGAAGAACGTCATCCAGAGACGTTTGAATGTGCCCTGCCTGGTGCGCACCAGATGGTCGGGGTGCTCTTCAGAATAGATCCATTCTGCCTGCGTGATCTCGATATTGCGCTCCCGGGTGTAGATACCGTGTTCCGTCAAGAGCAGTGGCAGACCCTCTGTCAGCTTTCTCAGAGCGGCATAACAGCCGGCATAACCGGTACAAACCGGATGCACCACGCGTGCCGGTCCGCGCCGTGCCTGCAGCAACTGAACCAGCGGCTGGTGCATGAAACGCCACGTCCAGAAAAAGTCGAGAAACGAGGCGTCGGCGTAGCGCTGCTGATACAGAGCGAGCAGCAGACCGTAGGCTCGTTCGCTGAAAAACAGTTCGCGCAGACCGCGCAGAACTTCAGGCCGGGTCAGCTCGCGCAGTACCGGGCTGAACGACGTGATGTTACGGGTCTGAGCCTGCTGATGCAGCTGAAACAGCTGCTGGAAGAAGGGCTGACGCTCGAGCGAAACGGTCTCGGTGTCCGGTTCGAGGAACACCGGGTCGTGCAGATACAGGTTCTGCAGGTACCCGACGTTGGCCGGCAGTTGATACTTCAATTGACGCTCATCTTCGCGTCGTGCCGCCAGATGAATCAAGCCGAACCGGTACTGCGGCAGACCGCGAATCAGGTCATGCACCCAGCTTGAGACGCCACCCGTCACATACGGGTAACTGCCCTCGAGTACCAGTTCGATATCGACCGAGGGCAGCAGCGATAGACCGAGCGCGGCAGAAGTCTTCATGCGGCATGCTCTTGGCGCGTTGCCCAGAGATCGCGCAGATCATCGAGCGAGGTTTCAACCAGCTTTCCGGCCAGATGCGGCTCGTTTGCCGGGTTGGCGGTGAACACCTGCATGAGCTGCTCGACCTGCTGGAACTCGCGGGCGCGAAAGAACAGAGCGGCCGCGTCTGGAAAGAATCGCTCGGGCAGACGGCCCAGTTGCATGAGCTCAAGATACGCCGCTCGCGCCTGGGCCGTTTCGCCTGCATGAGAGAGAAAATACGCCCGATAGCCGAAAAGCTGTTCCTGATCAGGCCAGGCCTGCAGTCCCCTCTCGACCCACTCGAGGGCGGCACGAGCCAGACGCTGGTGCAGAGGCCCTTCCAGAAGACTCGCTTCCTGCATCCGGTCAAACGTCTGTAGCAGATCATACAGCGGGCCCAGGGCGAACTGCCTGGAAAGTTGTGCTTCCAGCCACAGACGCTGTTGTTGAAACTTCTGTTCGATGCGGTCAAGACCCCAGGCCGAGTAGAACTTCACGTCCATGTCCTGACGATCCATGGTGCGGCGAATCATGCCGACCGCCCGTTCGTCACTCAACTTCGACAGAACTTCGATCGAACCCCAGACCAGATTTTTTTCGCTGGTGGCCAGCAGATCAACAACGGGCTCGATGTCGAGCCGGCGACGCGCCTCTTCGCGTACGTCGATGTGGTGAAACTGCTTCTTCTTGACCTGACGAAAGCGAATGAATGAGCGATACTCCTCGACCGCTTGCAGGTACTCTCGTTCTTCGAGTCGCAGTACGAGGGTGAGCAATACCAGCCCGGGGGTGCCGAACAGGGGCAGAAAGAAGCCGACAGGAAGCGCCAGCCTGGTCCAGAGATCGTCTCGGGGAGGCGGTTCCGGATCTTCCGCGGTTGATTGCACCGGGTCAGGGAAAGGCGACAGCGTGCCGGGCAGGTTGATCGGAGCCCCGGGCGCCGCGGTCGCCGGCGATGAGCTTGCTGCCGGTGTGGCCGCGGTTGGCAGCAGATGCTCGTCTTTGATCGAATGCAGGCGCACGACGGTGCGCCGCTCGGCAGGAACACGGCGCAGACGCATACCGGCAAACAGGACGATGGCTCCCAGCAGATGGGCGAGGGCACCCCAGCCCAGATATGGTCGAGCACGGAGAAGGGTCCAGGCAAACCAGGCTTCGGCGACGACCGCCAGCAGCAGAAGAAACCAGGATGCCAGTCGGCGCAGACGTCTCATGTGACCAGCTCCAGGGCTTGCTCAGTCTGCTCGATGAACTGCTTGATCTGGGCTTCGCTCACCGAATACCGCCGTGGTCCTTCCGCTGTCTGGCCGTTATGGGTGCGGAAAGCGATCTGCAGACTCAGTTCCTCGTCACTGTCGAACGGTTTGAACGAGTAACTCTCGATGTTGAATCGCAGTTTGTCCTGCAGAATTTTCGCTCCTTTCTCGTCGGTAAGCGGCAGAATCAGGGCGAAGGTCTGCGGGTCGCGGAAACGGCAGGCAATGTCGACTTCACGAATCGAGTTCTGAAACACGAGCCCGATGATCGACAGCAGGTCTTTCTGATTCAATTCAGACATCTGATCGAACTTGCGCACACGAATCAACATCAGCGAGACCACCATCTGATGACGCTGAGCCCGATTCAGTTCCTCGCCGATGCGAATCGAAAAGTACCCGTAGGAATAGACGCCGGTCAGCTGATCGTCAAGCTCACGAGTCTGCAGATCTTTGTAGGCGCGAGCTTTCTCGAGGCTCTGGGCAGTCCAGTCGGCGATGATTCCCAGCAGGCGCAGGTTGCCGGCGTTCACCGCCAGAAACGGCATGTCGTCGACGCAGATGACCCCGACCGTTTCACCCGTCGTCAGCAGTCGAACCGGTGCGGCCATCAATACGCCGTCCGGGGCTTTCGCCTGTGCCTCGTGCGGGCCGCGAAAGACAAGGGGAGTCTCGGCTTTCAGCGCCGCCTGCAACAGGGAGTTGTGGGCGCAGCGGCTGGTCAGGCGGGCGGTATCGTCGACTCCGTAGCCGATCGTTCCCTGCAGTGCCGGCTTCTTGTCGCTGTCGTACAGATACAGACAGGCGCGCTCGGCAAATAGAAACCGACGCACCAGTTCCATGACCCCTTTGTGCAGACCGGCTTCGTCGAGGCTTTCAAGTCCGCGTGCCATTTCGTACAAGCTGTTGAATGTCGATTGACGCCCGATGACCTTCTTTTCAAGTTCCTGGTTGGCAAGCTGCAGGCTCTCGTGATGCAGTTGCAGATTTTCGAACTGCGTGGTCAGCTCGGCGTGTTCGTGACTCAGCTTGATCAGCCGGTTCTTCATGCGGTCATACATCTGGCCCATGAACAGCGCCACGAAGATGAAGGTGAACAGCATCACCTTGTCGTTGCCGGTCAGTTCGAAGATACCGAGAAGAAACTGCTCGAGCGACACCAGATAGAAATAACTCAGAGAGCAGAGAACACCGGTGAATGCGGCGGGTGCCGTGCCGTACCGGCCGGCAATCAGCAGAATCGGCACCCAGAACAGCGAAAATGGCAGATCTCGATACCCCGGGTGGTCGGGGAAAAATCGTTGGTTTGCCAGCACGGCCAGCGCGACGAAGAGCGTCGCCTCGAGATAGGGCCACCAGGGTTTGATGCGTTCTACCACCAGGTTTTCTCCAGTTGCACATTCCAGTCCCATTGTCCGTATCCGCCGCTGCCGCTGCCGAAGTGACTGCGACTCGAGCTCAGATACCCGCCCTCGGCCCGCACGTGCCAGTCACGCGTCAGCGAGTGCTGCAGAATGGCACGAACGCCGTGAAACGAGGCGCGACCTTCTTCCTGCCCGACAAATGCTTCCCAGGCGAGATGGGTGGCCTCGTGACTCGGACGCGAAAATTCGCGTTCACCGAACCAGACCAGCTGATGCGTGCCGACACTGCCGGGGGTGTAATAGACGTTGCCGCCATCGCCCTGCGTGTGGTGCCGGGAATACTGATAGCGCCAGCCTTGACGCGGGTCGAGTTTCGTCAGACGCTCGGCGCTGAACCCGCCCATCAACAGCGAGTTTCCGTCGCTGTACCGGCCGATACGAGTCCAGAAGCCGATGGAACTGCGATTTGAGGTGGGACGATAGTGAACGGCCGAAAAACGACGCAGGGTCAGTCCGCGGCGCAGCGCTTCGGGGGTGTCGAAGACCGGCTCCTCTTCAATGTTCCAGGTGGTTTCGCGGCCGTGGCGACGAATGACCTGACCAAACAGCGGCCAATACAGCCGGGTGTCGCGATCAGAACGATTGTCCATCGCCGACAGCCCCAGTTGCCGTTCTCGACCCGAAGCCGAAGGGCGGACGATCAGATGGCGGAACCAGCGCCCGCGAAAGCCGCGATGATCATACTTGTTCTGCGTCATGGAAAGATCGTCGAGCCGCGTTTCCTGGCGACTGCCGTCTCGTACCTGATGACGCGCGAACACCTGAACCCGTGTCTCGGCGATCTCTTCCGTATCGCGTCGATTCATCTGCCTGACCTGCAAGACCGGCCCGACGTCATGACTGACCACGCGTGCCAGCCGCGCCTGCTCTTTTCGCCAGGTGCTGCGAGGTTCAGGAACCCTGCTCAGATCGTCGTTTTTGATACGCCGCCACAGATCGAGCACGCGGGCCGCCTTGCCGGCCCATTGGCAGACAGGAATGGCCGTGATGACGACATCGGCACTGGGGGTGGCGGTACCTGACAGAATCTTTTCGTAATACGGCAGCGAACGGTGCTGTTTCTGGTTCCAGCCCAGATGCCGTGCCAGCATCAGCGTGTTCGAGGCATCGTCGGGAACGAGGCGATGGCGCTGTTCTCGCCAGTCGATGGTCTGCGGCAGATCTCCCGACCACTCCGCGATCTCGACGGCTTCACGGAGAAGTTCGGCGTTCTGAGGCTCAGAAGCGACAAGAGCTCGATAGTCGGGCAGGGCCAGTCGCGGCTGCTGTTGCCACAGTCGCACCTCGGCCCGCGCCCGTCTGGCCTCGCGATCGCCCGGGTCGGCGGCCAGCCTGGCCGAGTAAGAGGAGATCAGGGCTTCGTAGCTTTCAGAGATGGCTCGCGGCTTCTGCCGCGACCAGACCTCCGATAGAACAGGATCTTCCGCGGCGACCCGGTGAAAGGCCTGTTCCAGATCTGCGTCGAATGGGGCGTTTCGCAGTTGCGCCAGAAGCAGTTCTGCGGCTTTCTGCCGATGCTCGGTAGCCTCGAGGGCGGGAACCAGGGCCAGAAGTGTGTCACGGCTGGGGGTGGCGAGGTAATCTTCCCAGCGATAGGGAAGCAGAGCGGCCCAGTCGCGCTGCTCTTCGAGAACCGCGATCATCAGCCAGCGCAGATACGGGTCGTGCGGAGCACTCGCCACCAGTGGTTCGAGCCACGGGCGGGCTGCCGCGGTCGCCTGCGATTCGATGAGCGTATCGACCATGGCGCGTTGCAGCGCGACGTCATTCGGCTGAATCTGCAGGGCTTTTTCGAGGTGCAGCCGGGCGGTTGCAAAATCGCCCCGCTCGCGAGAGTACCAGGCCAGATTGCTCAAGCTCGCGGTCGGATCAGCTTCAAGCTGAGCAAGTCGACTCAGAGTCTGCTCTTCGGCGGGCCTGTCGCCCGCTTCGCGTGCGGCTTCTGCCGACAGACGAAGCAGACTGAGCTGCTCGGGGCCGGTCAGTGCGGGGAAGTCTCGCTGACCCAGCTGCCGTTGCAACTGCTGCAGTCGCTCGTGCGCCAGGTGTGGTCGCCGCAGGGCCAGATCGACCTGGGCGGCCAGCACCTGGCAGGAAAACCGATTGCGCGCGTCGAGCTGTCTCAGCGTCTTCGGCCTGAGCAGGAGTTCGAGATCGCGCTGGGCCTGGGGCAGATCACCTGCTTCGTGGCGCAACTGCGCGCGCCGCAGTCGACGCAGGGGTGTCAGTTCGCGGGGGGGCAGTTGTTCGAGAATCGCCCGGGTCTGGGTCGCGAGACCCTGAGCGTCGAGAAGTTCTGCGTAAAGGGCGTGTAGCGGGGGATCACGATGAATGGTCGGCAGAAACGGTTGAAGTGCCGTCTCCGCTTCTTTGGTGTTTCCGTTCCAGAACAGTCGTTCGACAATCTTGCGGCGCAGGGTGCGCGACGGACGCAGGCGGTTGGCCTGCTGCAACGCCTTGATGGCCAGGGGGAGATTTTTGGCCCATTCCGCGGTATCGGCATACTGTTCCCACACGGTAGCGTCTCGTGGTCGAATCTTCAGCAGTTCTCGCAGCAGGGGAAGCGCCTTGCCGGGCTTGTTGGCCCACAGATATCTCTCGATGGCTTTCTGCAGGTGTTCGTCTCTTCTGGTCTGACGGTACAGCCCGAGGTGCAGTTCGGCGGCCGACTCGCTGTTGCCGGCCCACTCGGCAGCTTCGGCCAGTCGGCGTTCCCATTCCGGATTCTCGGGTTCAAGCCGCCGCAGTTGCTCGAGGTAAGGCAGTGCATCTTTCGGGCGGCTCTGCCACGTGTACCGATCGACCAGGGTGCGCAGGTTTCGGACGTTCGGCTCGAGTTGGGCTGCCCGCTCAAACCACGGCAGGGCATCGTTCTGCCTTTCGGCACTTTCGAGAAACTCTCCCATTCTCACATACGGCTCGGCCTCGGTCGGACGATGGCGGAGAAACGCGTGCAGCCGCAAGGCTTCACTTGCCTGAATCGGGTCAGAAAACACCGGCATGGGAAGCTCGGGATTCGTTTCAACGACTTGTACTATAGATGCGAAACAAAGGAGGAGCGACACCAGCGACAGAATGCGAAATCCTGCGCTGAGACGGTGAGTAAAAGACGAGAAAGCCCCAGACGACATAATGAAGGCAGGAATTGTACCAGAAGCGCATCGAAGATGCCAGATGAGGGGCCGAAAAAATCAGGCGAGCATACTCAGGTGATCGCCCGGTTGAACGCCTTTGGTAGAGCCATCCGACGATGGGCACCAGAATCGTGGCCCAGAGCCATTGCCAGTTGTTGCCGATGAAATCCGAGATCTGTCGAGCCCGGGTGACCCGAACTTCGATGATGCGTTCGAATGTTTTAATCGATCTTGGCACCTGATGCCCGTCGATGGTCAGGACTGCCGACATAGTGAGATGCAGGCGTTGCCGGCCGCCTTCGGTAGGCTCTACCTCGCACTTCCATTCCGTGGTTTCCACCGAGTTGACGGCTTGCGTTTCGGGGGTGATCGCCTGAATTTTGAAACCTTTACCGGTCAGGCGGGCTTCCATCTCACTTCCCACGCGAATCTGGGCCCCGGTCTTCGGCCCTTCCGCTTCGACCAGGGTTTTCAGGTTTTCGACGGTTTCTCTGGTCGATAAAACGAGATGAATGACCTGCGATTCGCCGAGCGGAATGGAGGTCGGAGTGTTAAATGCGATGTTGCCTGCCGCGAGCGACGACAGCATACGGTCGATGGCTTCCAGCGCGGGGTCGGGCATGGAAAGGGTGGATCCGATACTGTTGAAGAGTGTTCTTATCTGATACGAAAAATAGTAGGGGATGGCGACCAGAAGAACGATGATCACCCCTGCGCCAAGCATGAGTTTCTTGATAATGCTTATGCGTGTTCCTCCCACGTCCGACTTTCTGTTTCGGCTCTCTCGTCATCTTAGCACAAGTGACCGGCAGACAGAACACTTCGCCATGCCTGGTGCCGATACAGGGAGGATGTCGACACCCATGCTGCGAGCACATCGATGCGCTCACCGCCGCGATCATCTTGATTGATCGTCAGGATGCCGCTATAGTGAATGAAAAAGTGGGGAAGGGGGACTCGCGTGAAGATCGAACAGCGCCTCGATGGGAATGTGAGCATTGTCAGGATTCTCGAAGATGTCGATGCCGGCAACGCGGGTGAGTTCGGCGACTA
>CAYYIY010000025.1:13857-26698 GCA_964472075.1 uncultured bacterium
TCGGCTGGCAGCCGGAGACACCGATCTGCTGCTTGACTTCTCGAGTGTGGCGTTCATGGACAGCTCGGGCATCGGAGCCATCGTTCAGCAGTATCAGACGATCAAGCCGAAAGGCGGGCGTATTGCTTTTGCCGGCTGCAGCGCCGCTTTGCAACGAGTGTTTCAGATCGTCGGCATGGCGCGGTTGTTTCCGATGTTTCCGACGGTTGAGGCGGCTCTTCAGGGGCTGAAGAAGTAAGGCGGCCATGTTTACGATCAAGGGAATGAGCACCGCAGACCGTGATCTGCTGCGAAAATACCTCGTGACGCGCGAGGTGCCGAAAAACGGAGTGTTGTATCAGGCTGATCGCCCGGCCGAGAGCATGTTTTTCATCGAAACGGGCGCGGTGAAGCTCGTGCAGCGTAAAGCCGCCGATGGTCGCGATGACACGGTGATGGGCATCATCAAGCCGGGGCAGTTCTGCGGCGAAGAGGCCCTGCTGGCCGAAGAAGCCCGCCATCAGCACACGGCTGTCACCCTCGAGCACTGCCAGGTGTTCGAATTCTCGCGCCGGGCTTTGCAGGAACTCATGGCAACGAACATGACCCTCGGCACGAAGATTCTGCTCGGCATCAGCCGCAACTACCGCGATGCCAGCTTCGCGCCGCAGCAGTATGGTCGCATTCTGGTCTGTTATTCGGCGAAAGACGGCGAGGGAAAAACCACGCTTGCCGTCAATCTTGCGGTGCGTCTGGCCCGTGAAGGGAAGCGGACGGTGCTGCTCGATGCCGATCTGCAGATGGGAAGCGCTCACGTGCTGATGGGGCTGAACGTGGCACCGAATCTGTCGAGACTGGTGCAGCTTGAAGAGCGACTGGTCTACGATCGCCTCAAGCTGTATCTGCAGCGAGCGCACGGCGTCGATCTGCTGGCCGCCCCCGATGTCCCACAGGAGGCGGAGCTGGTGACCCGAGCGAATCTGAATCAGGTGTTGTCTGAGTTAACCAAAAACTATGATGAAGTGATCGTCGATTGCCAGAGCCACATCGACGAAAACACGCTGCTGCTGTGGGATAACGCGGATCGCCTGTTGATCTCAACGCGAGCCGATCTCGCCGGGCTTACCCGCCTGCACCGCTTGCTGCGCGTGTTTGCGCGTCTTGATTACCCGAAACACAAGTTTCTGTTCGTCGCCACGAAATGCGAAGCCGGCGACGCCGAAGTGCTCGGGGAAATCAGAAAGCTGGCCGGCGATCAGCTGATTGAGATGCCGCGCCACGATGATGCCGTGCGCCGAGCGATGACTACCGGCGTCCCGTGGGCACTGGAAACAGCACCGGAGCCTTTGACGAAGTCGCTCGAGCAGATCGTGTCGCATTTGCAGGGCAGTCCACTCCCCGCTGCGGAAAAGGGCGGCATTTTCAGCCGTTTGAAATCTCTGTTCGCGGGATAAAACAGGGATACCCACAGGTTCGAACGATCTCTGATGCATCGAACCCGGCTCGAAGTGAGTGACTTCGGGCCGGGTTCGATGTTTTCGAACGTTAAAAAAACGCCAAAAAGACGACAAAATTCATCATAAATATGATAACATTATTGTATTTATGATGATATAATCATGATAGCACGTAAGAGCTGGCGTGTTTCGGGAGCAGGATCGAGGCGTTGTCGTAAGCCAACGGGTGTATCGGCAACCTGGTTGAGATTTTTCACAGCCCCCTCAGGACGTATCGCTGATTTCCGGCTGAGCCGGAATGTTAGTCATGATATAATCGGTGCCAATTCGATCAGGGAGAAACGGATATGGCGCAGAAACCGAAAGTGTTCACCGTCGGGCTGAGGGCCAAAGGCCCATCTGACAGTCATGTGGCGAAGCTCGAACGCCTGGGTCGCAGGATCGGCATGGGCGAATTCGACTGGAAAAACAAGATCGTCGCGGTGAAGACCCACTTCGGCGAGCGCGGCAATTCCGCGTTTCCGCGACCGCACTATCTGCGCCCTCTGGTTGATCTGATCAAGGCCGGCGGCGGCAAACCGTTTCTGGCCGAAACCACCACGCTCTACACCGGCAGCCGCAGCAACGCGCCCGATCACATCGAGACAGCTCTGCGACACGGGTTCAGCACCGAAGTTACCGGAGCGCCCGTGATCATCTGCGACGGCCTGACCGGGCGAGACGCGCGCAAGATTCCCATTCAGGGGAAGCTGTTGAAAGAGGTCAGCGTCGCTTCAGGCATCGTCGAAGCGGATGCGCTGGTGGTGCTGTCACATTTCAAGGGCCACGAGGTCAGCGGTTTCGGCGGCGCGATCAAGAATCTCGGCATGGGCTGTTGCTCGCGCTCGGCCAAGCTGAACCAGCACACCTCGATTCGCCCGTCGGTGCTTGCCGATCGCTGTGTGCGCTGTCGCACCTGTCTGACCTGGTGTTCCGTCGGAGCCATCAGTCAGGAGCAGCCGAACGGACCGATTGTCATCGACCCTGATCGTTGCCAGGGCTGCGGCGAGTGCCTCGTCTCGTGCCGCGTCGGGGCGATTCGCATCAACTGGAGCGAAGACGCCGGCAAGGTCACCGAACGCATGGTCGAGCACGCCCTCGGGGTTATGGAAACCAAAAAGGGTCGTGCCTTTTTCGTGAACCTGCTGACCGATATCGTACCGCTGTGTGATTGCTACGGGTTCAGCGATGCCCCGATCGTGCCCGACATCGGGTTTGCGGCCTCAACCGACCCGGTGGCGCTCGATGCCTGTTGCGTCGATCTGGTCAACGCGCAGATCGGTCTGCAGAATTCGGCCCTCAAAGGCGGCTTTCAGGCTTCCGAGCCGAAGTTTCCGCATGTGCACGAAGAACTCGATATCTCGATTCAGTTAAAGTATGGCACCGAACTCGGTCTGGGAAATGCGGAGTATGAGCGTGTCTCCCTCGATTGAGCCGCAGGTGCCCGAAGCGACCGCCGTGACCTCCGAGGCCGCGGTTCCGCCCGCCGCGGAATCGGCTGCGGAAAAGGGCATGACGCCCTTGATGCAGCAGTATGTCGACATCAAGGCCAAATACCCCGAGGCGATTCTGCTGTTCCGTTGCGGTGATTTCTACGAGACGTTTTTCGAAGATGCCGTCATTGCCGCGAAAGAGCTGTCGATCGTCCTGACAGCACGCGGGCGCGCGAAGGGCGAACCGGTGCCGCTCGCGGGAGTGCCGTATCACAGCGCCATGAACTATATCTCGCGCCTGGTGAACAAAGGCTTTACCGTGGCGATCTGCGAACAGCTCGAAGACCCGAAACTGGCGAAGGGACTGGTCAAGCGTGATGTCGTGCGGGTGATGACCCCCGGCACTCTTTCCGACCCGCAACTGCTCGATGAGACGAGCAACAACTATCTGGTCGCGTTCGGTCGGCGTTCGGGAAAATTCACGCTCGCCGCCGTGGAGATTTCGACCGGCGAATTCCTCGTGACCTCGGGTGACCAGGCCGAAGAGCATCTGCTGCCCGAAGAGTTCTTTCGCTTGCGGCCGCGTGAGATTCTTTCGCTCGAAACCCCTGAAGAGGCCGAGACGGCACCGGGCGGTACCGCGGCGGCCGCGGCACCGTGGCAGGCGTTGAAAGCCGCCCTGCATCGCCGCCGCATCTCGGAGAAGGATGCCGTCGAAGCGCTGGCGACGCTGTTCCCGGGTGAACATCGGGCGCGGTTTCTGAGCCTGCCGCCGCTCGAAGCGCGGGTGCTCGGCGTGCTGGCCGAGTATCTGCTCGATACGCAGAAATGTTCCCTCGGGCATCTGCGGTTTCCGCAGCCGTATCGGCTGGGCGACGGCATGGTGCTCGACGAAGCCACTCTGAGAAACCTCGAGCTGCTGCCTGACGCCCGCGGACAGGCGCTCGGCGGCACGCTGTTCGATGTGCTCAATCAGACGCGCACGTCGATGGGGGCACGCCTGCTCAAACGCTGGCTGACCAAGCCGCTGATTCAACTCGGGCCGATTCGCGAACGACAGGAACGCGTTGCCGCGCTGGTCGGCGATGGCATGCTGCTGGGCGATCTGCGCGGGTTGCTCGACCGCATGCCCGATTTCGAACGTCTCATGTCGAAAATGGCGCTGGGCGGCCGTTCACCGCGCGATTTGCGGGCGCTGGGCGTGGCGCTTGACCGCCTGCCGGCCATTCGGCAGCGTCTGGCGGGCACGCCGCTCGAGCCTCTGGCGGCGGCTCTGCAGGTGCCGCCCGAGCCGGCGGCCGAGATTCTGCGCTCGCTCAGGGACGATCTGCCGCCGACGATGGCTGACGGAGGCTTCATCGCCGACGGCATCGATGCCGGTCTCGACGAACTGCGCGGGCTACAGCGTGACGGCGATCGCTGGCTGACGGCCTTTGAAGAGCGAGAAAGGCAGGAGAGCGGCATCAAGACGTTGAGAGTGCGCAAGAACAGCGTATTCGGATATTTCATTGAGATCT
Organism: uncultured bacterium; assembly: GCA_964472075.1. GTDB lineage: Bacteria > Muiribacteriota > Ozemobacteria > Ozemobacterales > Ozemobacteraceae > CAYYIY01. The sequence goes on from CAYYIY010000025.1 coordinate 18,283, forward strand.
CGAAAGGGCTGGCAGACAAGGCGCCGGCCCACTACGTGCGCAAGCAGACGTTGACCACCGGCGAACGATACATCACCGCCGAACTCAAGGAATACGAAACCAAGGTGTTTTCGGCCAACGAGAAGGCGATCGCGCTCGAAAAACAGTTGTTCGAGGCGCTGTTCGCCCGCATGCAGCCTCATATTCCGGCGATTCAGACGGCGGGCGGAGCGCTGAGCGAGATCGACTGCCTGGCTTCCCTGGCTCAGATGGCGCGTGACCGCGGGTATGTGCGGCCCGAACTCACCGACGATCTGACGTTGTACATTCGCGGCGGTCGACACCCCGTGGTCGAATCGTTTCTCGGGTCCGGAGAGTTCGTTCCCAATGAGACCGAACTCGACGAGACGCGGCTGCAGGCGATCATCACCGGCCCGAACATGGCCGGGAAGTCGACGTATCTGCGCCAGAACGCCCTGATCGTTCTGCTGGCCCAGATCGGGTCGTTTGTCCCGGCGGCCGAAGCGAAGATCGGCGTCGTCGACCGCATCTTCACCCGGGTCGGGGCCGCCGACAATCTGATTCGCGGTCAGTCGACCTTTATGGTCGAGATGATGGAAACCTCGTCGATTCTGCGTCACGCCACGGCGCGCAGCTTTCTGATCATCGACGAGATCGGTCGCGGCACCTCGACCTTCGATGGCCTGTCGCTGGCCTGGGCGATTCTCGAATACATTACCGAACGCATTCGCGCCCGCACGTTGTTTGCCACTCACTATCACGAGCTGACCGACCTGCCGACCGTGCGTCCGACCTTGTTCAACCTCAATGTCGCGGTGGCACATGATGAGAAGTCGGGCAATATGGTGTTTCTGCATCGCATTCAGAAAGGGGCCGCCAACCGGTCCTATGGAATCGAAGTGGCTCGCCTGGCCGGCCTGCCGATGCCGCTGCTCGATCGTGCCCGCGAGATCCTCTTCGAACTCGAGAAGACCGAGGAAGAAGAGGTCGGGCGCATGACCCGCACGCTGCAACCACGCGAAAAAGCGCCGCTGCAGCTTTCCCTGTTCGCCCCCGAACACGAATTGATCGAAACCATACGCAACATCAGCATCGAGCAGACCACGCCGCTTGAAGCCCTCAATCTGCTGGCGAAACTCAAGGGCATGGCCGATGCCTGACACCTACTGGGACCCGATCTTCGCCCGATTGGTCGACGATCTCGACTGCGTGCGCCTGATGGCCGAGAACCTGCCTGATCGCGCCCTGCTCGAGCCGATTCGCGGCAATCCCACCCTCTGGAAGCAGGTGCAGGTCTTTGCCAAGGGTGACCGCTTTGTCAATCGACCACGGGCGCTCGAGGCGATTCTGCGCTCGGCGGCCTCTGAACAGCCTCTGCGGCGCATCATTCTCTGGAGCTGGGTGAAGGCGAACGAACAGACCCTGAAGTTCGTCACGCTGCCGATCGATCGCGATGGCGAAAAACGGCTGCTGCAGGGCGAATTCGGCAATCTGGCCAAGCTGACGATACTGGCCCGCATCGATCCGCGTGAGTCGGCAAAGCCGTTGTATGAAAAGGTGCTCGCCCGCCTGCAAGCCGAATCTCCGACTGCGGCAGCCGGTACGATGACCCCGACTTCGACGGCCGGCCCGTCGCCCGCGGGAAGGGATGCGGCGGCATCAGGCGAACGTCCTGGTTGCAAGGATGAAACGGCCCGATCAGAAGCGGCAAAGACACCGGCAATACATGAAGAGCTGAAGGCGATCGGAAAAGAGCTGGAACAGACGCGTGCCGAGTTGCGTGATCTGCGTCGACAGCTGAAAGCGCTCGAAGAAGATCGTCGCCAGTGGGAAAAGCGCTTCCTCGAACGCTCACAGGAAGCTGAGACGCTGAAAAAGCGGGTGGCCGAACTGAATCAGTCGCTCGCGAAAACGCAGACCGATCGTGCCAGTCTCGAAAAAGGAAAAGCCGATGTCGAGGCGCAGATGGCGGCTTTGAAGACCAGGCTTGCCGTCGGTGGCACTCCCGCTGCAGCGGTGGCGGGTGAGGGGGCATCCGACGAGTCATCGTCGAACGCTCTGCTTGATAGTCGGCGTCGCGTGGAAGAGCTGGAAGACCTCGTGGCGCGCCGCGACAAGGCTTTGCAGCGCCGGGACGAAGAAACGGCGCAGCTGCGTCGCGATCTGAACGAAGCGCGCGAGACCAGACGCCGCGAAGAGCGCCGCCGGACCGACCTGGACGAGGTGTCGCGGCAGTTGAGCCGGTGGCAGCAGGCGCGTCTGGCCCGCCTGTACCATCGCTGGCAGGAAGGCGATCGGGGCGCACCACATCTCGTCTGGGAGCTTCTCAACGGCGAATACGAGATAACGCCCTGTGCGGCGGCCGAATGTGCGGCTCGCACCGAGGGCGAGTTCGTTCTGTTACTTGGCCGGGACGATGCAAGCGCGGGCGATTCTGTCTGGGAGTGGCACCCACTCGAAACCCCGCGAGAGGAAGGGATCGTCGGCATCGTCGAGTCGACGGACGCCGGCCCGAGACTTGTCACCTCCGAGGCGGAATACCCGATTCAGACCACGTTACCCGCTCTCGAACCGGGGGTTCCGGTGGCCGGTCGGCTGTTGAACGCCTTCGGCGAACGCCCGGCCGGGGTTCGGGCCCTGCGCCCGCTGCGCTCCGGAGCCGAGACCCGACCGACAACGAGCATGTCCTGGAAAGCGCTTGCGGAATTTTTGCGTCTTGAGCAGGTCGACCTCGAGGCGCTTCGCCGTCAGGTCGAGAAACAGAGCGGACCCTGGAAGGCATTTCCCGATCGCATCGAGTTCGATCGTGACGCCCGCACGGCGGCTGCAGGGCTGCGCTTGTGTCTGCCGATCGTGGCGATCTGCGATCGTCCGAGTTGTCTGCAGCAGGAAACGCCTCTTGAACTGTTTCGTCGTGCTCGTCCGGGTGAGGTGTGTCAGATCTGCAGAGAGGAAGTCGGGGCGGAAGAGTCTGCAAAACCGCGTGCGAGCTGGAACTTTCATGATGCCCGCGTGCTGTTGGTCGGCGGCGATGAAGTCGGAACGGTGTTTCAGGCAGCCGGGGCGAAGCATCGGCTGCAGATCACCTGGGTCAGCGGCTTCGGACACCTCGAACCACATGCGGCGGGCCTTGAAACCTACGATCTGACGGCCGTCATCGTGCGTCAGGTTTCCCATACCCTGGTGCGCGAGCTGACCGCAGCGGTGCGAAAACGTCATGCGCGTCTGGCGTTCCTGAAACGACGCGGTGTCAGCGGCGTGCTGAACGAACTCGCCGCTCTGCTGAAGGCCTCGCGCGAAGAGTAAACAAACCCTTTCATTCAGCCGATAGGGAAGGGGGGATCGCCTGCCTGAAACCGGGCGGGGGGTTTCCGTTGAACCTATGGGCCAATCAAACAACCGACGCGTCAACCCGTCAGACGAGATTATCAAGCAGTACTTCCGCGAGCTGAAGCGGTTTCCGCCGATGAGTCGCAAGGAAGAGCTGCAGTTGCTCGAACGTATTCGCAACGGGGACGTGCGGGCCCGCCGCCGACTGGTGATGTCGAATCTGCGTTTCGTCGTCGCGGTAGCCAAGAAATACAAGTTCATCAACGATGTCCCCTTCGAAGATCTGATAGCGGTGGGGAACCTCGGTCTGATGCGTGCGATGAAGCGGTTCGATGTCGACCACAACGTGCGGTTTATTTCGTACGCGGTGTGGTGGATCAGACAGGCCATCATTCAGACCATCTCGTTATACTCGAACGCGGTGCGGCTGCCGGTGAGTCGGGTGCACCAGGGGCTGAAGATCAAGAAGACCGAAGAGCAGCTCAGCAAGAAGCTCAACCGCAAGCCCACCCTCAACGAACTGGCTCAGGAATGCGGCATGAATCCTGACGATCTGCGCAAGTTCTTCACCGACACTCCGGTGGTGGTCTAGATGGACGGCACGCGCGTCGAGAACGAAGATGAAGATCTGATGCTGAGCGATGCGATTTCCGACAACAACGAGTCGAACCCCGAGACGCTTAGCGAGCGGAAATCGTTGAGCGAAGAGATCGAAAAGGTTCTGGCCGGGCTGACCGATCGCGAGAAGATCGTGCTCAAACACCGATTCGGTCTGCAGCAGGCGAAAATGCACACTCTGGAAGAGATCGGCAAACTGCTCGGCGTCACGCGCGAGCGGGTGCGCCAGATCGAAGCCCAGGCACTCGAAAAACTGCGCGGCGCCAGCCGAGCGACACGACTGAATGCCTATCGGTTCACCTGACCGGTTGGGCCCAAACACCGAGGAATCGACGATGCTGCAATGGTTATCGAGCTTGTTCTCTGGGGCGCGGCGTGCTCCGCCGCCGAGGCGTCGCCCGCAGGCCGAACCGGTCGATTTTCTGGCCGGCCCGCGCATGTTCTTCGCGCTGCGCGAAAAACTGCAGGAAGAAGGCCTCGGTTACTCGCAGCAGGCGCGCAGTCTCGAATACTCATTCCTACGAAATCGAGAATACATGCTGCAGGAACTCGGCCCCTTGTTTCGGGCTCTCGATGAAGCCGGCGTTCCGCGCACGCACAACCCCGAGTTCTGGTGGTGGTATCTCGACGACGATCAGGTCGTCGAACGCGCCTCCCGCCGCCTCAGCCACGGCTACTGACCGCCTGTCCCTGCCTTTTCGTCAGCTTCGCTATCGCACGTGGGCGTTTTTTCTCATTATCGCTTTCTGCGAAGAAATGCGCAGGGTCACTCGTAGTGGGTCCAGAGTCCGAGCATTTTGACATGATCAGCACTTACCAGAGCGCAAACTCTCATCATAGCGCTGAGGCTGACCTGACTGGTAACACGTCCGAGGCCGGGGTTCTATGACTTCCGGGGTTGTTTCTTTTCGCGTGGGGGATGGCTTTTGTTTACACGAGTTCCGTGATACTCGCCGGAGTTCTCTGCGACGTGGCGTTGAGCGCCGCAATCGAGTTGCTGTGTCGGCTTTCCCAGAAGATACAGAGTGTCGTAACTGAGATCCAGCCCGCATTCCCATTCGACGGAACCGGCGATAACTCTAACCTTGCGGAACTCGGATGGCTCGCGAAGTTTCGCAAATGCTCCTTTGTCGAGGAACGCGCGGATATCAAAACATCGAGTCTCCTGATTGTCAAATGTCACCAATAATTCAAAGTCAGAGATGGCGTGGGCATGCGTCACGTATGGGTTCATCGAAATTCTCTACTTGAGCGGCTCGATTGGAACCGGGGGAGTCCCTTGGGAAGCGAGATTCCAGTCGGCGAGGAGATCTTCGCGATGGATTTCGATCCAGGCTTCAACCAGTTTTCGTTTGTTGCTCGGAAGACTGCCGGCAAGAACCGCACCATCAGGGATGGAAAACACCGCTTTATGACCGGAATACTCTGCATGAAAGTGCGGTTGTTGATGCTGTTGTGTGTCGAAGAAGTAGAAACGGATCACGATGCCGTAAAACATCGAAACGATCGGCATGCTGATGTCACTGCTCCTGCGTAGAGTTCATGACAAACTACCACGCCTCCGAGCCGGAGACAAGGCACCAGCGGCGATGAAGTGAGGATCGTCCGGTGACTGTACAACTCGTTGAATTATGAGTATAATCGAGATGTCTCGAATGTACCCATCGGCGGGAGGAACGTGAGATGTTTCGTGTGCGAACCCGGGCTCTGACTGTGATTCTGGCGCTCTTTGCCCTGTTCATGGCGATGCCTTCACGGGCGGCGACGCCGTTCGCGAAGATCGATCTCGAGCCGCGCCTGGCGCCCGAGGGCTGGGAAAACGCCCGTCGCTACGAAGTGGTCTATTCCGACGAGAACGGCGAGGAACTTGGTGAGGCTGAGTTGCCGTTTTACATCAAGAAACAGGAAATCGATCTGATCATCGCCGGGGTCGTGCGGCAGATTCTGGCACGCGAGTATGAGACCCAGGGGTTCAAGATTGTCGTGCATCAGGTCGCACCGAGTACGCCGCAGGAAATTTTACTGCTGGCCGCCATCGGCAGCGGCGACGGCAAGGATCGATGGGCTCCCGAGACGTTGACCAACTTGTACAATTACATGAACAACGATCCGACGCATCTGTTTTTGTACAAAATGTCGGCACAGCTCGAGACCGATGCCGGGCCGGTCGTTGAAAACCTGCCTCTGTTGCTGCGCATGAAACAGTGCCCCGGCCAACGCGATCTCATCTCGTTTTTCTTCGTGAGCAGCCGACCGTTCGCGAACGAGATCGCGACGCCGACCACCCGCTGAAGTTCGGTCGAGCGTCTTTTCGAGCCGCGGTTTCAGCGGTCGCAGCGTTATTGATTTGCGCCCGCGTGCGTTCGGAAATGACGCAACAGGCGATCTCGGGTTTTCATCAACGTTCGTGTCACTTCGGCGACGAGATTTTCTCGAATGAGATCGTCGAGATATCGTATGGCTTTCTGATACGGAACATAACGATAGTCGCGCTGTGACGGCTGATGAACCGGGTAGAGCTTTTTCACGACTCGGACATCCAGATCGCGAAACACCACCACTTTGACGTCATATTGCCGTGCGGGGTTCGAATCACCGTGGCCGGCCCACTGATGCCATTCCATGCCGAGCAGCGGCCAGGCGGCCGCCTGAGGTCCGAAATCGCGGTAGTTCAGAACCAGCGTTTTTTCTTCCCCTTCGCGAGGATGTTCCGTTGATTTCTTTGATGGTTCAAGCTTCTGCGCGTGCGCTGACTCGGACGCAGGTGCCTCGACGGACGGAGCGGCTGCGAGAAGCACGGTCGCGCTGACACACAGAACGACCATCGCCAAACGAGCTATAGAGCGAAACGGCATATTTTCCTCCTCGGACGGTTGAATCAGTTTGCTCGAGCGTGGCAGCAGAAAAAGCTGCGAGTGACACTGAGTCTATTGTTTCGGCAGGCCAAAGAAAAACGAGGCCGCCTCGGACGGCAGCCTCGCTTCATGACGAAACGGAGCAATACGGTTACTTCAGGAACAGGTACAGGTGCGTGATGAAGTCACTCAGCTCGAGGTTGGTGATCTGCACGTCGATCGGGCGCTTGAAGAAGTCGCCGGTCAGACGGCCGCTGACCTTGTCAAACTTCATGTCGGCCTTGCGGTCCGAAAGGAAGCCGGTGACTTTTCCGGTATCGAGATTCCAGGAGAGGGTGATCATCGAGCAGGCGATGCCGCCGTTGGCTTCGGCGCCCGGCCAGCTGATGTTGATCCAGTACGGCGTGCCGTAGGTGTCGCCTTCGAGCGAGTAGGCGTCGGTCGCCCAGGTGAAATACAGATCGACGCCGCTGTCGTGGGCGTAACCCTGAATGCGCTTGTTCTGGTGATCGATCTTGATGTCGACGGGCTTGTCGCCGGCCGTGCCTTTGATGGTCCAGGAGGTGCGATCAAAGGTGACATAGTACGATTTGCCACCGATCGTTCCTTTGATCCAGCCCTGCTTCGGAATGGAACGAAGTGTGTTGACGTCGTCGATGACCTTGCGGTCGAGCTGAGCCAGACGGTCTTTCTCCGGCAGATGCGCAGCGTCAGTTTCTTCGATCGTGAACGGCAGCGGCGTGGGCGTGATCGCCTGCCACTTGGCCAGAGCACCGGCGGCGTCTTCCTCGACATCGGTGCGGCCGTCGATCTTGACCAGCCTGCCGTCGGGCGACAGAATGATCAACATGGGAATGGACGTCACTTCAAAGCGCTCACGCAGCGCCTTGGCCGGAGCCGACTGGTATTTGAGCGTCGGCCACAGCATGCCGTATTTTTTCATGTAATCGAACTGAGCAGCTTCGCTTTTGTCCGAGCTGACCATGACGACTTCAAAGGCAGCGGCGTTGTCATTGCGGAACGGAACCAGCAAAGGAGAGAACTTCTGGCAGGTGCGGCACCATTCGGCGGAAAAATACAGGCCGACGTACTTGCCCTGCAGGGCGTCGAATGACACCGGCCGGCCGTCGCGGTCGAGCAGACCGAGCGGGAACAGCTCGTTCCAGACGGTCGGGGTCTGCGCGGAGCAGATCGCACCAACCAGCACGAACAGGGACACGAGGACCAGAGAGAACACGCGTTTCATCGCTTACCTCCGGGGACAATCACTTGGATACCATCAAAGTAGCAGATTCGCGAACCCTTTGTCTACAGGAGTCAGCTTGTGCGGACCCTGTGTCTGCATAAATTGTGTATCGTCGTCGGCGGCGTGTCTCTGTTGTCGCTCCTTTTCACTCGCCGAACCCTTGCGCGTGCTGAGCTGGTCGCAAGTGCGGGGTCTGCCGAGAGTTGGGCGGTCGGGTGCCGGTTTTTCGCCGTATCCGGGCGATGGGGGAGTTGCCGTTCGGCGTGCGATCGCGTTTTTCCCGTTCTCCACTGGTGGAACGAGAATTGCTTTGGTCCCCGTGATCGACTTTCGAAACGGGGGATTCTCATGCGCTTTATTGTTTCCG
>CAYYIY010000025.1:26710-74055 GCA_964472075.1 uncultured bacterium
TGGTGGCTTTTGTCTGTGGTGGTTCGTTTGCTCTCTGGGCTGAAGAAAGTGCGTTCGATCGTTTCGAAACGGCGTTCAGAACCGGCCAGGAGCTTGGCCCGGTCTGGAACGACCTGACCCCCTCAGAACGGGATACCGTTATCGAAAATGCCCGGTTCGAAGCGCTGCACTCCGGCAAGAGCGGGTTGCTGAGCGAACTGCAGGCTCTGCAGGCGGTCAGGAATCCGGGCGCGTTGAATTCCAACAACATGCTCGGCATTCCTCTGCGCGTGGGGACGCTCGAGTTGAAAGCGCTCTTCAAGAAGATGAAAGGCGCCATCGTGGTCTGCGCTCCGACGCGTTTCGAAGCGACGCTCGATACCTACCGCATGGTCGTGGTGCCGCACCCGACCAACCCGAAAAAAGTGCTTTCGAGTTTTTCCGGTGACGACCCGCAGGTGCCGCAGCAGCCGATCGGCGCCGTGATCACCACGAACGGCACGACGGCAAAGATTGTCGGCGATGACGGCACGACCGTAGAAGTGACTCACAACGGCGGCGGCACCTACACCTTTATCAGTAATAAGCTTCCGGTCAAGGTTTCCGCCAGATACATCGATTAAAACGAATTCTTCCGCAGGCCGCCGGTCACTGCCTTGCCGGCGGCTTTCTTTTTGAGCCGGATTCTGAAGGTGCACATCACCAGCCCCGACTGGAGCCGTGAGGCGGCGGTCGAGTGGACTGACACGACCCGCACCGCGCTGCAGCATCGCACGACCCCTGGTTTGAACGCGCAGGTTGGCGTCGAAGATGGGGAACCGGCCCTGATGTACACCGTGTTTTTGCACAAAGACACGATCAGCGGTGCCGAACAGCCGTTGACCGGCCACGACAAGTTCAAGGATCGACTGCTCCGGGCAAACGTGCCTTAAGCAGACCGTGGTATAATTCGCCACATACCCCTGCGCGGAGTGTGACGTGAGTTCGAAACAGCGAGACAGGAATCGGGTGTCGCCGCCCGAGGCAGCTGAAGAAGCGACAGAGCACAGCGAGAGTGCCGCTTCTTCTTCAGCGAAGGTTTCGGCACACGCCGGTTCGAGAACCCTCCAGCCGGAAGCTGCGCCGTTCCCGTGGGGTCTGGTCTGGGCCGGGGTGGTTGTCGTCGTGCTGTTCGTGCTGCGGCGCTATCTGCGGGCCATGTTCCCGGTGCTGCTGCTGTTCAGCGTCTTTATGCCGCTGCTGTGGTATCTCTGGCGACAGTACAAGTATCGCGATCTCTGGGATGTCTATCGCGATTATGATGAATTGATCTGCTTATTGCATTCGAAGGGCTTGTACACCTACGGATCTTCGGTGGATCAGTCGATGCGCCATATCATGGCGGCGCGCGACAAGGCCGAAGGTCTGCAATCGGTGCTGCAGCGGGCCGATCTGCCGGGGCAGACGGTGCGTATCGAATCGCTCGAAAAGCAACTGAGCGAGACCGCCGATGCCGAAAAACGCGCTTCTCTCATGCAGACGATTACTGACGCGAAAAAGACCCTCGACGGGTATCGCCGCGCCGAAGCCTTTCTGGGCCGGTATGCCGAGGGCAAGAAGCATCTGGCCGAGCAGTTTCGCACACTGCGTCTCAAGCTCGAAGTGCCGGTTGTCGACGAGCGTTCCTCAGGCGGTTCGCAGGTCGATGAGATCGACGAGATGATCGAACAACTGCGCCGGCTCGACTGTACGTATGAGTCGGTCGACGGTCAGGGGCCTGCTCAGCCTCATTCGCAGGAGTAAACAGCCGTAGCGGGAATTTCCCCGCATGGCAATGGGCGAAGACATCGCGTTGTCGGCGAACCAGTGCCGGTCTGCGCGTCTGATGGAAACATGACGAAGGGATGGTGACCGCATGGCAGACAACCGTTTCTCCTATTCTCTGCATCAGTTTCGACATGAAATGGAACCTCTGCTGAGACGCTTGAAAGGCTGCAAAGACGTTGATGCGGCTCGTACCGAACTGTTTCACTGGGTGAACTATCGGCAGCGCGAGGCGTTTTCCAAGCCTGAGTCGAAGTGGAACCGGAGTCTGAATATCATTCGCGATTGTGCGCGGGCCTTGCGTTCTCTGCTCAGTCGGCATGGGGAGCAGATGTCCGGAACCAGCCTTGTCAGCGTATTGTACGACATCGCGCACGATCGCTCTTCCCCTGAGCTGACGCCCGCGTTTTTCGCCGAAGTGACGCATCTGCTGCGCGGCGTTTCGCTCCACCCCGAGCCCGAGTCATTCGCCATGGCGAACCACTTTGAGAAGCTTCAGGGGCGCGCGGCGGCGATTGCCCGCTCGGACGATCTCGACGACCTGTGGGAACGTGTCGACGCCCGTATGCGCCGCTATGCGGACGGTCTGGATCCCGATTCAGTCTCGCGTCGTGAACAGCGAAAACGGCATCTTATGCAGATTCTTGGCGCTACCGACTCGGACTGGACAGATTGGCACTGGCAGACGAGCCGGCTCATCACCTCGGTCGACCGCCTGCAGTCGCTCGCGTTCTTGCGGCCTGAAGAGGCACAGGCCGTGCGGGAAGCCCGGCAAGGCGGGCTGCCGTTCGGCATCACGCCGTACTACCTGAGTCTTTTCGATGACGATCCCGAAGCCGGGCGCGATCACGCGCTGCGAGCGCAGGTGCTGCCGACACTCGATCTGGTACGCAACATGGGTCTCTGCCCCGAAAGCCGCAAACGCGATTTTGATTTCATGCGCGAGGCCGACACCTCGCCGATCGATCTGGTGACGCGCCGCTACCCGGCCATCTGCATCTTCAAGCCGTTCAATACCTGCCCGCAGATCTGTTCCTACTGTCAGCGCAACTGGGAAATCGATCAGGCCATGGACCCGCAGGCTCTCGCTTCTTCCGACAAAATCGAAGCGGCTCTCGCCTGGATCGAAGAGCACAAGAGTATTCGCGAAGTGCTGATCACGGGCGGAGACCCGCTGGCCATGCCCGATGAGAGACTCGAACAGATTCTGCAGCGCCTGAGTGGTATCGCCCACATCGATCTCATTCGCTTCGGGTCACGGGTGCCGGTCACGTTGCCGATGCGCATCGATGACAAGTTGGCCTCGCTGCTGGGTCGCTATCGCGAGCCGGGGCGGCGTGAGATCTGTCTGGTCACGCACATCGAACACCCGTATGAGATCACGCCTGATGTCGTGAAAGCCGTCGATCGCCTGCGTCGTCAGGGTATCGGCGTCTACAATCAGCTGGTCTACACGTTTTTCGTCTCGCGCCGGTTTGAAGCCGCGAAACTGCGTCTGCTGCTGCGTCGCATCGGTGTCGACCCGTACTATACCTTTGTTCCCAAGGGCAAGGAAGAGACCCGCAGTTATCGGGTGCCGATCGCCCGACTGTTACAGGAACAGAAGGAAGAAGCGCGTCTGCTGCCAGGCATTCGCCGGACCGATGAAGTGGTGTACAACCTGCCGGCTCTGGGCAAAAACCACCTGCGTGCTCAGCAGCATCGCGATCTCGTCGGCATTCGACCTGACGGTGCCCGCGTCTACGAGTTTCACCCGTGGGAAAAGAACATCATTGATCGCGGCACCTATGTCGGGGTCGATGTGCCGATTCTCTCATATCTCGAGCGTCTTGCGGACATGGGCGAAAACCCCGATGACTACGCCGGCATCTGGTACTACTATTGAAATTTTTTCGAAAGGCCTTCCGGGTTGGGCGTTTGATTCGTATACTTTCATGACCGGTGGTTCAAACGACCGCTTTCAGAGCCGCCGCAGAAGACGTGAATAACCGGAACGGCGTTCAAGCCGGCCGAATAACCATCATAAGGGAGTCTCGAGACCATGACCACCACGTTCAATCGGAACCAGATCCTTCGGCTGACCCGCGAAACCATCGATAATACGCTGCGTTTCTTCCATACCGTGAATGAAAACCTTTTTACCCTGGTCAATCGCCTGCCGCACGCCGAAGTCCGTCCGATGAACCTCGACGAGATCACCCGCATCTGCAACGATTTTCAGCGCAATCATGAAACCCGCATCAGCCGGCTCACCACGATCTGGAACGAGCTGCATCCCCATCTGCACCAGCAGGTTCCGACCACGAATCAGCATTTGTTCAACACCGACGACATTATTCGCATCAATCGCGAGATGATCGATCACACCATGCGCTTTTTCACCACGACCAACGAAGCGCTGCTGCACGGCCGTCTGCCCGAAACCCCTGAAGTCATGCCCCGCACCGTCATTGAAACCATCACCAACGCCGTCCAGAATTTCCAACGGACCCAGAACGAGGTCTTTCATGCCTTTGAGCAGACCTTCAACAAGGTGATCAACACGATCACGCCGGTCACCACCCACACGACCAACACCGAAAACCGCGTTCACAATACCCCGATCAACGTGGTGCGCGACGAGATCTTCACGCTCAATCGCGACATCATCGAAAACACGATTCGCTTCTTCATGACCCTGAACGAGCATGTCGTGGCGATTATCGAAAACCATGATCAGAAGAACGTGACGCAGCATACCGACCAGATCAATCAGATTCACCGGAACTGGCTGAACACGCATCACACCATCATCGATCGGCTGAACACCTGCATTCGCCGCACGGCCGAATCCCTGAGCGTGACTCCCGAGCATCTGACCCGTGTCACCAGCCTGACCCCGTTGTTCGACCACCACGAACTGTTGCGCATCAACCAGGATGCCATCGCGAGCACGGTCAAGTTCTTCCATACGGTCACCGAAAATCTGCTGACGCACCCCGATCACACGAATCTCGTGCATGCCACCGAAGATTTCCAGAAGACCCAGCGCATTCTCACCACTCGCATCGAAACCATCTGGACCGAATCGGTGAAGCATCTGCTGAACAACCTTACCCGCACCACCGAAACCCGCACGATGGAAAATACCGGTGTTCATCATCATGAAACGCATACCACGGAAACCCGCACTCACCATGTGAATCAACCGACTCACGCCGGTACGCATCAGAATCCCATTCACGGCACGACCACAACGACGGTGAACGAAACCCGCGTGAATACGAATAATACCATTCCGGTCGAGCCGACGACCCGGACAAACGAGACGACGGACAACACCACGAACAACACCACGAAGACCACGACTCGCAAGACCACCAAGAGCAAGCACACCAACAAGCGCTGATTCCACTGAATCCGTCACGAAAGCCCGGGCTTCGGCCCGGGCTTTCGCGCTTGAATCCTTTTTCGGTGTGCTGTTGATGCTCTGGCAAAACTTTGGTGGCGTGCGACCTGGAAATTCTGTACAATGTTCTTGATTCGGGGGGCGAGGAGGCATTTGATACGTGTCTGAACGTGATGTGTTGGGTCTTCCAGCTGATTCAGACGCTGAGCGTCTGCATTTCATCGTCGAGGCGTCGAGAATTGGCACGTGGGAGTGGAACGTGCAGACGAACCAGACCGTTTTCAACGAGATCTGGGCTCGGATGCTCGGTTACACGATTGAGGAACTGACCCCATACAGTTACGCCACCTGGAAGAGCCTGACCCACCCGGAAGACCTCGCGAACGCCGAGAAGCAGCTCGCTCTCTGCCTGACAGGCAAGTTGAAGATGTACGACTGCGAAATCCGGATGCGGCATAAGGAAGGGCACTGGGTCTGGATTCTCGACCGTGGCCGCATCATGACGTGGGATGCGGAGGGCAAACCTCTGCTCATGTTCGGCACCCACACCGATATCACCGCCCGCAAGACCGCCGAAGAGGAACTGAAAGAAAGTCGAGAGCGGCTGGAATACGCACTGAGCGCGGTGAATGACGGACTCTTCGACTGGAACGTCAAGACGGGGCAGGTCTTTTTTGATGCGCGGTACTACACCATGGCAGGGTATGAGCCTGACGAGTTCCCTCATCAGTTCAATGAATGGGCGACCCGCGTGCATCCGGATGATCTGAGCCGAAGTCTGGCCGAGGTCGAGAGGCATCTGGCCGGTAAGACGCGAATCTTCGACATCGTTTTTCGCTTTCGTCGGAAGGACGAATCCTGGATGTGGATTCGCGGGCGCGGCCGTATTATCGAGCGTGACGCCGAAGGCAAACCGGTACGCATGATCGGCACGCACACCGATTGTACGAGACAGATGAAAGCGGAATCGGCATTGAGGCAGAGTGAAGAGCGATTTCAAAAAATGTTGGGTGTCATTCCCGACATGGTGTCGATTCATGACCCGGCGATGAACGTGCTGTACAGCAACTGGCAGGGGTATGCTGCGGTTGCGCCCGAACGACGTATCTGCGGCGAGAAATGCTACAAGATCTATCGCGGGTATGATACCGTCTGCCCGGATTGTGTGGCGCACAAGGTTCTCGAGACCGGCAAGCCGGTACAAACAGAGGCCGCTCTGCCGGACGGTCGCTGGGTCGACCTGCGCGTGATTCCGATTCTCGACGATCAGGGGCGGGTCGAGGTGTTCGTCGAATGGGTGCGCGACATTACCGAACAGAAGAAGGCCCTCGAAGAGCGCGAAAAACTGCAGGCGCAGCTGGCACACTCGCAGAAAATGGAATCGATCGGCCGGTTGGCCGGCGGTGTCGCGCATGATTTCAATAACATGCTCGGAGTCATTCTGGGTCATGCGGATATGGTCATCGCTCGACTAGATTCGCAGGACCCCTGCACCGATGATCTGCAGGAGATCCGGCGAGCAGCGCAGCGCTCGGCCGAGCTGACGCGTCAGCTTCTGGCTTTTGCTCGAAAGCAAGTCGTGACGCCTCGCCGACTTGATCTGAATCAGGCGATTGAAGGCTCTCTGCAGATGATGCGACGCCTGATTGGTGAAAATGTTTCTCTACAATGGAAACCAGGACCGTTGACCGGTTCGATCTTCATCGACCCATTACAGATCGATCAGATTCTGGCCAACCTGTGCGTGAATGCTCGCGACGCCATTTCCGGCAATGGATGTATCATCGTTGAAACCGGTTCAGTGAACATTGATCAGACGTATGCGCAGACAAATCCGGCAGCTGTTCCTGGAGAGTATCTGCTGCTTTCGGTGAGCGACAACGGGTGCGGGATGAGCGCGGAGACGCTGTCGCACCTTTTCGAGCCGTTTTTCACGACCAAGGAACTGGGCAAGGGAACCGGACTCGGACTGGCGACGGTCTACGGCATCGTGCGACAGAATCGCGGGTTCATCAATGTATACAGCGAGCCTGGCCACGGGACGACATTTCGCCTGTATCTGCCGCGTCATGATCGTTTGCCTGCCGAAGAGCAGGCGGAAAATGGATCTCGAGACATGCGAAAAGGACGCGAGTGTATTCTGCTGGTTGAAGATGAGCCGGCGATTCTCAATATGACGGCCAAAATGTTGCGCAAGCTCGGATACACGGTGTTCCCGGCCGCGACGCCGAGCGAGGCGTTTCAGCTTGCCGAAGCCCATGCCGGGCGTGTTCAGTTGTTGCTGACCGATGTCGTCATGCCGGACCTGAACGGCCGTGAACTGTCTCAAAAGCTGATGAAGATGTTTCCCGACCTGCGTTGCCTCTACATGTCAGGGTATTCGGCCAGCGTGATCGAGCAGGAAGGAATTCTCGAAGAGCATGTGAGCTTTCTGCCGAAGCCGTTTACCTTCCAGGAACTTGCGGAAAAGATCCGCGAAGTGCTGGATGAACCGACCCCGTCAAGTGATCCTCTCTTGAAGTCCTGATCAGGTTTTTGTAAACAAGATGATAAAAAGCGCCGCCCACCTGGACGGCGCTTTGTTTCTCACACGGACCTGACGAGAACGGTTTTCGGCTTAGTCTGAGGCCGCGGCAGGGGCCTGGCGGCGACCGCCTGCCGGAGCGCGGGTACCGGTTGTTGTGCCTTGAGATGAATTGCCTGAGCGGTTTTTCAACGTGTCGATCGCGCCGATGCCGGCCAGCCCGGTCATGTTCTGCAGGTCGGTCCAGAGCGTGCCTTCGCCTGAGTAGATCAGCTGCAGTTTGAGGTCTTCGGGCAGGCGACGGGCGAATGAGTAGTTTACATACGCCATCGGGTTGTCGCCGAAGGCGCGAATCTTGGCTTCGAGGCCCTTCGACTTCGCTTCGCCCTCGAGCTGGGCGACGGTGGCCTGAGCCTCGCCGAGCACTTTGGTCTTTTCAGCCTCGATCAAAGCGATCTGTTGCTCGACGTTGGCGACTTCGAGGCGTGTCGAGGCCTCAATCTTGCCGACTTCCTGTGCGGTCTCCGCTTCGATGGTGCGAATTGCGGCCTGCGTTTCGGCAATGACCTGCTGGCGCCGCTGCGTGATGCGTGCCTGCTCGCGTTCCAGTTCCATGGCTGATTTACGCGTGTCTTCCCAGACTTTGGCGGTTTTTTCCTTCTCGACCGCGACGAAAGCCTCGCGAATCGGCGTCAGCAGACTGTCAGGAATGGACAGGTTGCGGATGAAGGCGCTGTGAATCGTAATGTTCTTCGCCTCGCAGACGCGTTCAAGTTCGAGCGTGAACGTCTTCTGGAACTTCTCACGCTCGACGCCGAGCAGAAACTCTTTCGCGCTGTAGGAAGAACCCTGTATGCGGCCGATCGACTTGCTCTGCGGCACGATGATCTTCTCGACGATGGCTTTGGGGCCGCCGAACTCGCTCATGACCTGCGCCACGTGCTCGGGCAGCAGCTCCCACTCGACGGTGGCTTCAACCGCGATGCTGAACGCGTCTTTTGACGGGAACGTGATCTGGTTCTCTTCGAGGAAACTTTCCTGATTCACCCCGATCTCGACTTCAGTGACTTTGTATTCGTACGGGTTGATGAAGTAGAGACCCGGCTGTAGAACGTTCTTGCGGATGCCCTTTTCCCCTTCACCGGCGAACATGCCTTCTGCTTCGCGCCCGACCAGCGACGTGACGAAGCCGACGTACCCGGGCTGAATGGCGACGGCCGGATGGACTTCGATCTTGTAGGCATACGGATTCAGACGATACTTGCCGGGCGTCAGGACGCGGCGCCAGATGCCGATTTCATCATCATTTACCAGAATCGCTCCCGGTGAGGCGGTTTTCCCAACGCGAGAGGTGACGACCCCGACCTGTCCCGGCTTGATGGTGACGACGTCTTTGATCTGCGTTTCGTACAGATACGGCATGACGAAGTGACGGCCTTCGCCCAGCGGATCCTTCCAGATACCCTTCTGCTCGGGCCGAGTGGCGATGACCTGGCCGGCGGGCAGTTCCTCACCCGATTTTGAGATGACGATCAGCATCTTGTCGGCGGGAACGTAGACGAAGAAGGTGTGATACAGCGCCGAGGCAAAGGTCAGGACCATGAACAGGATGACGAGAACGATGCCGATGAGATAGCGATTGAATGACATGTTACTTGCCTCCCTTCTGGGACTCACCGGGAATCAGCCCGCTGAAGATGCGGCCGAACATCCCTTCGGTGTTGGCAAAGATGCTCTGAATAGATGGCCCGACGCGCACCAGAAACTCGTAAGAGGCGAAGTGCTCAGGGCTCTTGAACGCTTCGATCGATTTTCTTAGGGCGTTCGCCTCGGCGGTGGCCTGCATCAGCGCGACATCGGCACGGGCCTTGCCGCGGGCCAGGGTCGCCTCGGCCTCTTTGCGAGCGGCTTCCAAATAGGTCTTTTCCATCTGGAGCTTCATTTCCTGCTGGATCTTGGCGACGTTCTGGCGGTTCTGGCCGTCGATGATCTTAACCAGATTCTGCGTCTTGGCCTCGACGCGTGACTTTTCCTGCTTGGCTTTTTCGTCCGAGTCGGCCAGGCTTTGCTCGGTGACGGCCTGAGCGAGCTGGTTCTTGTTGCGGTTCAGCTCTTCCTTGGCGATTTCGCGGTCGCGGATCGGCTTGGCGATCTCCTGCGGCGGTTCGATATCGTTGATCAGAACCGATTGAATCTGAATGCCCTTCGGTTCGCAGGTCTGTTTGATCTTCTCGAACAGCGTGTTCTGGAACACCTGCCGCGAGTTGCCGGCGATGTAGTCGATGGCCGAATACTTCGAGCCTTCGATGCGCCCGTAGCCGCGAATCGCCGGAATGATGGCCTTCTGCAGAATCTCGTTCTTTTCCGGGTCTTTGTTCATTTCGCCGATGCGCACGAAGATCTCGGCGGCGCGGTTCGGGTCGATGGCCCAGACAATGCTCATCACGACCGTCATCTCGAAGGCGTCGCTCGAGGGAAACTTCAGTGCTCCGTGCCCTGAGAAATCGAACTTCTGTGCCTGCGTGTCCATAAGGTCGACCCGCTGCATGTACGGGTGGATCTTGTGCATACCCTGCTTCAAAACGCGCTTGGTGACACCCTTCTCGTCATCGCTCACGAGAAATTCGTTCGGGTTAAGCGCCGTTTTGCCGGCCAGATTGGTCACCACGCCGACATAACCCGCCGGCACTTCGACCATCGGATGAATTTCGATTTTCTCAGCGTACGGGTTAATGCGATAGCGACCCGGCATCAGAAGCTCGCTATCAATGCCCTTGACTCCGGGGCCGGCGATGATGCGCCCGTCTTCGATCTCTTTCTGCGTGAAGTCCCGCCCATAGAGACGAATCTTCACCCCGACGTGGTTGGCGGGAACCTCGATCTGGTGTGCCAGTTCCCAGTCCCAGAAAATCGGGTTGTAGAAGTGGCGTCCCTCGGAAAGCACATCGAGCTGGATGCCCTTGTACCCTGTCTGCGTGGCGATGATCTCGCCCGGCGGCAGATCGGTGCCCATCTTGGCGATCAGCACGCCGGACATGCCGGGGTCGATCTCGATGCGGCAGAACGTCCAGTAGAAGAACTGCCAGGCGACGAACAGAATGATGACCAGAATGATGATCATCGGAACGGAAAGAAAACCGAAACGACGGCCGATCTGTCGTGAAAGGGAATCGGCTGAACGAACTCTCACGCGGCTCCTCCTGCTGATGAGATGCGCCCGAAGGCATGTTTCACCTGGAGTATATCACGCCGCGCTGCGGTTTGCCGCAAAACCGACTCAGGGTTCATCGTCCTGGTTGTCTGGAGGCGGAGACGGTACGGGAAGCGGAGGAAAGCCGTTGATAAAGGCAAGCCCGTTCGACATGGTCAGGGAAAAATCCTGCAATGAGGGGAGCTTCGACAGCATGAGCGGTCGGTCTGCCGCGAATCGCAGTTCCTGGGCCGCCAGGCGCTGCAGGGCCGGGTAGACACCGGTCGCCGCGCCTTCCATGGCTCGCCAGAACGCGGTGTAGTTCGACCCTTTGACCGGGCTGTTTCCCGGAACCATGTACAGAAGACGATAGATATTGAACAGCCTGATGAGATGCCAGTTCTTTTTCTTGCGACCCTGAAATTGATCCATCCCCGCACTGACGAGCACTTCGTAATAAGCTCGGGCCACATCGAGATTCCAGACGAAGGTTTTGTACAAACGACCGTATTCTGTATCTGCTGTCTCTCTTGTAACAAATCATCGCGGCAGAAGGTATTCAGCTTCAGGAACGGGAAGTCGGGGCTGGTGGGTCCGGGTATTGATACGCTTGCAGGCGAAAGTATACACGCGGCGGACGTTTGGTTATATTTCCCCGGCAGAGCCGGAAAGCAACATCGGTTCTCAGCCCCTGCGTTTATGGCGAGTGGCCCGTTCGCGATGGTGTCCGGCCTCGCTCAGGTCGTGGACCTCGGCGAAAAGGAATGGAGGTGGCGATGGAGAAGGCAAGTTTGATCGAGACCCTGGAAGCCATTCTCGCGGTTGGTGATGACTATGTTTCTCATCGCGCCGCCCTCTGGATGCACGGCGTCGTGTCCGAGCTTCCCGACCCCATCACGATTGTCTCGTCCAGTCGTCGTCGTGATCGACACATCGACGGCCATCGCATCCATTTCGTGTATCACCGCGAAGATCGTCCGCGACAGACGTGTTCGCTTGATCTGGAAGGACGATCGCTGCGTGTGGCGACGATCGAACAGGCGCTGGTCGATCTGCTGGCCGACGTGTCGCAGACTCCGTCGGCCGCCGATCTCGGTCGTCTTCTGGCTGATCGGGCCGCCGAACCTCACGAACTGATTCGCCTGGCGGCGGATACCGGAGATGCCGTCTGCAAAAAGTCTTTGCTCTGGCTGGTGTGGGCCGGGAAAATCGGATGGGATGACCTGCCGCCGCATCTGCCGCGAAACCCCGTGGTCTGGAACGCCCATACAGGACAGAGTGTCTGGTCCGGCGACTTGTACGTACGCTTCCCGCTCGACTGGCTGCGTCTGACGCCCCCCGGAAACGCCGTTGACGATCCGTGGCTCGAACTTCTGCAGTATCAGCCGTTTCGTGACTATCTCTGCGAAACCGGCCGGCTGCCGATCAGAGATGATCCTCGTGTTGCGACTCTGGATTACCTGAAGCAGTTCGCCCGGCATCAGGCAGAGCGTTTATTGCAGTCTGATGTCGACTCCGCTCTGAAACAACTTGTACCCTGGGTCGAAGGTGCGGGTTCGGAGGGCGGGTTGCCGAAGCTCCTGCGACAGTGGCTCGACTGGGGGGATGTCTGGCCTCGACATCTGGCGCGATCGCTGGTGCCTTGGGCTCAAAAGGCGATGAAAGCGGACGAACCGGAGCGCCGTGCGATCGGGTTGTGGCTGGCAGGTCGCATCGGCCTGCTGTCCGAGGCGCTGGCGGCTTTGCCGGCTTCCGGACCGTTGCTGTTCAGGATCAGTCGCGGCGATGTCGTCTACGATCTGTGTGCAGGTGCCGAGCGTGCCGGCATGACCCTCGCGGTGCCCGTCCGTATCGTATATGCCCGTTTCCTGATTCGCGATGAGCGTATTGATGAGGCTTTGAAGCAGATCGACGTGGTACGCAGGCAACAAAAGACGGAACTCGACACGCGCGTTGTCGCTGAATTGTCCTATCTGTGCGGCCTGGCGCATCGGCATGCGCGTCGGTTCGTGCTTGCGGAAAAGGAGTTGCTCGCCGCCCGCTGCGCCTACGAAACATTGGAGGATCGCGCGCGCGTTCTGGCCGTCGATCTGGCGCTCGGGAACCTCGAGTTGTCGCTGGGCCGATTGAATACCGCTCGCCACCGGTATCTCGCGGCGTTGAATCAGCTCGAGGAATCGACGCCGACCACCGCCGCCGCGAATCTCCTGTACAATCTCGGTCTTCTGGAATACAAGGCCTGCCGATTCGAACGTGCGGTTCGATTTCTGCATCGATCGCGCGAACGCTATCGCGCTCTCGGCTATGCGTCTGGTGAAACAGCGGCATTGATCACCATGGGTAAAGCCTCGCTGTTGTGTGGCGATTTCTGTCGCGGCCTGCGGCAGTTTCAGCTGGCACGAGGCATACAACAGCATGCGCCGGGTGGCGGGCATGTTCAAGAGACGACGGCGCTGATGGCCTGGGCCAACGAACTGCTTGGGCGGGCGGGTCCGGCGGTTGTCCTCTGGCAACAGATTGAAAACGAATCGGCTGCGTCCCTGCCGCCGGCATCCGCTTTTCTGATCGAGTCTCTGCAGGTCATGCGACTGCTGTTACATGGCGATGCGGTGCCGGCGGCCAGGCAGTTGCAGACTTTGCGTGAGACGGCTCGCACCATGAATGTTCCGGCTGATGAACTGGGCGCTCTGCACTTTCAGAGTGGTCTGGCGCATTTGTCCCTGAAAGAGCCGGCGAAGGCGTGTCGCTCGTTCGCGCGGGCGCTTGAAACCATGAAAGACTTTCAGGATTTGTGTCCGGCGCTTCTGTGCCGGGCAGTGGCCGGGATCTGCTTCCCGGCGCGATTCTCTTGCGAACGTCTGGGGAGCCGGCTGCAGACGCTCACGGAAGATCGATACTACGACCCGTTCTGGCATGTATATGCGCTTCCGCTGTGGGAACTCGGAATCCCTGAAGGGCAGACCTATCTGTGGCGTCATTACCGATTGACACCGCCTGAACGACGCCTCAGTCTGAGAAACCGTTATCCGGAACTTACGCGGGTCTGGTCCAGGTTGGCGCGCCTGGCAACCTCCGCCGAGCGATTGACTCTCCTGCAGAATGGGAAAGTGTCCAGAATTACTCACGAGGAATACGTGATCTGGAAAGAAACAAAGCCGGTCGGTTTTCGGTTCGACGGCCCCGCGGGCGAGTTAACCCTGCGGCGAGTGCGACGACCCCTGCAGACCGGTTCATATCCTCATCGACTGCTGTCACAGGTTCTTCTGGCATTTCCTGACCCGATCGAGCTGCCGGCCCTGTATCGATCAATATGGGGTGGAGCATACGATGCGGAGACCGACGCGGCTAGTCTCAAGGCGAGTCTGCTGCGTCTGAAAAGCTGTCTGCTCGAGGTGTCGCCGACCCTGCGTCTGGTCTGGGAAGGAGGTTGGAAAGCGCCCGGCCGCCTGCGCCTGATCTGGCATGATGCCTGGGAAGCGGTGATTTGAGGGCTTCATGATGAGGGCGCGTTACACGAATCAAACGAGCAGAGGCTCTCTGGAAGATGATGCCGGAAGGTCGGAGCGCTTGCCCGGCCGACTTAAGACATCGTGATTCGGCTTTGATACAATACGATGGGGTTTGAGTGCTGACCAGCGGTAACCGGCCCCGGAAATCCCATGGAGGATGACCATGAAGAAAAGATCTTTGCTCTTTCGAATGCTTCCGGCCGTGTTGTTCTGCCTGTTGTTCGTCGCAGGCGCTCAGGCTTCGCCGATTGACAAAGTGGTCGAGTTCTACATCTCGTCGATTCCGAATCCGCCTCGTGTCGAACTTGATTCAGCCGCGATTCGCTACCTGGTTGAGACCGGCGATATCATCATTGAGAACAATCGCGCTTTTCCGCAATGGTACGCGATGATCGGTTCATTGGTGCCGAACTGTCGATTCGTGCATGCCGGAATGATCGTCAAGGGGCACGTGCTGAAGGCGTTGGCGCAGGAGATTCACCCCCCATCCGCCGTGACCATGCATGCCTACTATCGTGGCGGGCCGCCACGCATTGTCGACGGCAAGGTGAAGAAAGTCTTCGACTGGATGCCGTATCCCGTCGACCCGAACGGCATCTATGTGGTGACCCCCGAAGTCACGATCAATACGTCCATGAGCAATGTCGTTGCCCTGAACTTGAAGGACTATCTCGTCGATCCGGCAATCGGATATCCGACCAAGCACATTCGGATTATTCGCCCGCATCTTGCTTCTCAATCACTTGTACGAATCCTGGCGAAGTATTTGACCTATCATGTGATCAAGAAGACGACCTACGACATGGGGTTCGTGGCCACCGAAAAGGAAGAGGCGATCGTCCGCAACCGCAACGGCGAACTGTGGTTTGATCTCAGCGCGGCACCGGTCCCGCTGTATTGTACCGAGCTGGTCTATCGAGCCTTGCGCGAGGCGGGCATCGCCGTGCCGACCGTCCAGGTCAAACGCGGCATTTCCGTCCCGCTGTCCGCGATTCCGCGCATGCCGCGCAGTGTATTGCAGAAGCTGGAAGCGCCCTTCATTACCGCCGATGTTCTGCAGCAGGGTGGTACGGTGATCTATCAGAATCAGGCGCCGCCCTCGGTGTTGCAGGCGCTTGGAGCGATGGTCGATCTGAACTTCAAGGCGACCTGTATCGGTCTGGCTCAGAAAGTCCAGGCGATGATCGGCGCGAATTCGCGCTGAATCAAAGGGAGGCTCAAACATGATTCGCATGTCTCGATTGGTTGTTCTGCTTCTGGCCCTCTCATGGTTCCTGACAAGTGCCCCTGCAGAAGCGCAGGTGAATTACCGGGTGACCGGTATTCTCAAGGTCGTCGCGCACCAGCAGGGAACATACGCCATTCTCCGCACTGGTGACGGGCGGATGTTCAACCTGACCGGCGTTGATGCCGTGAAGATACGAACGTTCGACGGGCAGAATGTCGTCGTCGAAGGGGCCGCGCGACAGGCTGACCAGATCACCGATCTGAAGGTGACGAATATCACCGTGGCTCCGATTGATCGCAATGCGGTCGTCCTGCCGCCGTTCAAAGCTCATCAGACGCCGCCGAAGCTCATCTCGCAAAAGACTCCCTTGTACAAAGTGAAAGACGTGCGCTGGGGGTATATTCCGAACAAGGCGCGTACCAATGAGAACTTTCGGTATCTGACCACCACGATCGACACCTCGAAAGTCGATCGGGCTTTCTTCGTGCTGAAGCCCTTTCCTCCCGAATGGATCGCGGCGCATTCACTGTTGTTCTTCTCATTTCGCCCGGGCGGCATGGTGAACGAGTTGGGCGAAGAGTCGGTCGGGTTATTTCTCAGTATTGAGGCCTATCAGCGCACAGATCAGAGTTACTCGCTTACGGAAGGGTTGAAAAACACCTTCGGCGTTTCCTGGATTCTGGCCGGCTGGGAAGATTACACGACCCAGTCGTGCGAAGTTCAGAAGGAACGATTGTTTATGTATCCGCTGAAGTTGTCCCAGGGACAGATGAGCGCTCTCGCCGCGGAATCCATCTTGCAGGCCACACTGAACCGTTCGGGTGAGTATTATCACACCGTTACCAACAATTGTACGAATAACCTGATCGTGCTGCTGAACCGGGTTCTGCCTGAATCACAGCGCATCAATCTTTGGTGGATCCCGTCGATGGCCTATAACATGAGGGCCACCACTCCGGTCGTTGTCCCGAAGATGCTCATGAAACGCGGGTTGCTCGGTGAAGCGTTGCCTGAAGTGAACGCCGCGAACTTCAAGAAAGTCTTTGCGCCGCGCCCCCCGATTGGACTGATGCCTCCCGTCAGGCCGGTGCTCCGATGACCGGCCGCTTTGTCGTGTTGAGTGTGCGTCTGCTTCTCGTCATCATTTTGATGGCGTTTCCAGGTGCGTCGGCGGAGGCTGCGCGCATCGGTCTGTTTCTCGGAACCTTCGATCCGCCGCATCAGGGGGTGGCGCGCATGGCTGTCGAAGCGCGTCATCGTCTGCATCTCGATGAAATCTACATGGTACCGGTTCCCGAACCTGTCGATCGTGCCGAAGTGACGCCGGTGGTGCATCGACTGGCGATGATTCGACTGCTGGCTCGTGATCTGCCCTGGCTGAAGACGTTGAATGAGGCAGATCTCAAGGTGATCACCTCGCGCCGCCCGCAGAACCTGTTCGAGGCGTTACGCGAAGACATTGCCGGGCGTCTTGGGCCGAACGATGAAATCGTGCAGATTGTTGGTGAAGACGCTCTTCCCAAACTTGTCGCACGCCGCCAATTGCCGGTGGTTGGAGAGCGTCGGGTTGTCGTGGTGTTCCCGAGACAGGGAGTTGCTGAGACCAAAAGCCCGGCTATTGAAAAGGCATTGAAAGACGGCAGACTCGTACGATTGCCGGTTGAGGTTCCCGACGTGGCGAGTCGTGATCTCCGGGCGATGTTCGTTGTCGGCATCGAACCTGATGAGGAAATGATCGCTCCGGTCATTCGCTCGTATATCCGCCGCGAGGGTCTGTATGGTCTGCCGACCGCAAGCCTCTCCCGCGTGGCGGTGTCAGAACTGCGGTTGCCTGGATATCTTTCGATTCCGGTCCTGCTGCATAGCCCGACCACCGAAACGTCATTTGTACCAGCTCATCTCGAGAGCATGCTTTCCGAGATGGTTACACAGTCTTCTGACTCGGACATTCCTGAGAGTCTGGCGGCATTTATGGAAACCTGGCCGTTACAGGTGACGCTGTTTCAGGCACCGACCACCGATGCCCTCGACTGGCTCGAGACTCAGGGCTGGCGCACCTTGTACGGCTTCGTGCCCGAACCGCTCGATGAACGTCCCATGTTCTTCTTCGGTCGACGCGGACTGCAGTGGCATCTGTTCATCACCGGTGTCTATGCTCCCGCCCGCTTTTCGCATCTGGCAGCCGAAATGCGTCAGCTTCTCGGGCGAGCGCAGATCCCTCTCGAACGTCTCTCAGTGCTGGTTGCGGCGAACCTGGTTTCCGTGCAGTGATGGACCGTGAGCAGAACCTGGTTCTGCTCGACGTTCAAGAAACTCGCTGCTTGTTCTTGTCTGTTCACTTATCTGGTGGGTTGCGAGAAGAGGTTGACGATCAAGAGACGATGCGAATACGAAACGCGATGAAGGAGACTGGAATGAAACCAACCATTCTGCTGCTGATGCTGAGTCTTTGGTGTGCATGTGTTCCTGCGTCTTCGGCGAGGCCCACTCCGGTTGCGCCGCGACCGGAGGCTCTGCGTGATTTGTACCAGCCGGTGGGCGAGTGGACCGGACAGTTGATTCTGCCGAAGCCTGATCGTCGCGACCCGGCGGGCGGCGTTCTGTTTCGGATTGAGAACAGCCCGCAAGCAGATTTGATCGGCAAACTGATCTGGCTCCGCTGGGACACCTCGAAGCCGTGGGATCAGTGGTTTCGGACCATGCGTTACGATGTGAACATCGACCCGAAAGCGCTGGCCAGGGCGCAGGAAGGCGGACTCAACCCGCCCGTCGCATTGAACGGCTGGAAGCGGGTCAGCGCGCTCGAATCGCTGGCCGGTGCTCGGCCGAACGACATGACCGTGCTTCTCAAAAACCCGGAATTCAGGGGCGATGTGCTGCTGATCACGGAGGAACCAGTACAAATCTGCGGTCGTGAAATGGCACTGATTCAGTTTGCGGCTCCGGGTGCCGGCGACACCTACCAGGTCGTGCATTGGGGTTCGGGCGGGTTCTCAGGGCCGAAGGAGACAGTACGTATTCCACGTACGCTTTTCAGTCGCGGCAATACGCCGGTCGCGCGATCATCCACGGTCGATATCGAAAAGACACCGCTCAATCAGGACGGCTGGTATATTTACGGCCGACAAACGGAAGCGGGATTCGAGGTCGAGGGGCTCGAGCCGCGTGCCATCGTGCGCCTGCAGGCCTGGCGTACCGTCAGCGGCAAACAGGCGGTGAAGGAATACATTTCGCATGAGCACCTGGCTGATCTTGAATCAGGTCTGACCCGTGTTACCGAGTTGCTTCCCGAACGAGATTACGAATGGCGGGAAGGGGACCGCGGCTTGCTGATTCACGTCTTCGGCTGGCGCCAACACCCCGACGAAAAGGGCGGCGGCATGCCCTTCGGTCTGGTGACCGGTCATTTCGCGTTTGGTATTGCGCAGGTGGTTCGATGTCCCCTGACCGGTGAACCGCGCTGGGATTACGAATATCGTCAGGCCTACGCGCACAACCGCGAAGGCATCGTCGCCGGGTCGGCAAAATGGCATTGCTATTCCGGAAGTCTACGTCGGGGATGGATGTACACGATTCCCATCTCGGACACCGTGATTCGCATTCCGGAACTGGAACCCTACGATTTCAACGGCTGGATCGTTCGCCCCTGGCTTGGTCTCAGCCGGCAGTTCGAGAAAATGCAGGCGCTGTATCGAACCGGTGCGGGCACGGGGATCTCGAGCGTGAAGCCCGACATCTCGTGCGTACAGGATTCGCACTGTGCCCTGTACAGCGCTCTGCGCACGTTTGAAGAGACGATTGCCAAGACCGGCAAGGTCAAGGAATGGATCGCAAGTTCCGGCAAAGACAACGAGGAAGTGAAGCGCTACCTGCGCCTGCTGCTGCTCATACGGCAGGTGAAGAATCACATCACTCTGATGGGGTTGCCGCAGAGTAACTGGCGCGAATTTTTCCAGAAGCCTCTGGCGACCCGAGACCCGAATGCCGTCGCGTCGCTGATCAACGCCCTGCTTTCGGCTCGCTCGGTGTTTCCGCGCAAAGGGAACGACAACCTCCTGCGCCTGGCCGCCGATCTCGGGTATCCGATGTGGAGCGTGCTGACCTGTCAGATAGGCGGAGTCATTCCGAATCTGACCCCGCAGGCCCCGACCTCGCCGACCACTCATTGACTGGATGAGGAGAACGAAGACGATGCAGATATTTTGCAGCCGATTGATAGAGAGAATTGTTTTGGTCTTCTTGGTGTTTTCTGGTTGCCTGCCCGGATTCGCCCAGTTTGATGCGGTGAAAGAGTACGAGTTTCGGTCGTGTACCACGGAGAATCTCAAACGGTTTGTTGCTGACGTCAGACGAGATCAGGCAGAGGCCGAGCGTCGGCTCAAGGAAAAATACCCGGATGACCCGGAAAAAGCCGCGAAGGCACCGATTGCCGTGGCTTTGAAACTGATCGAAACAACGGCGGTCGATTTGCAGAAGCGCGCCGAAGCCGGAGAGCCGCTACAGACGCTCGAACCGGTGTTCGCGCGAACTCAGCGTCTGCATTACTCGACGCTGGCGCAAATGTACCCGTATGAAGACCCGCCGATGCTGGTGCTGGGCTGGAAGTGCGGGGGCAACTTTCTGTTCGGGCCTTTGAAACTCACCACACGACAACCCGACCCGAATCGGCCGCTCGGGCCGGCACGCGCGAAGCTCGAATCCGCTCGATTGTGCCATCCGCAGACGGGCGAGCCGGTATCGAGCGAGCAGATGTCGGCGATGACGGCCGTCGAAGTCTCGCGCCTCCAACCGGCGACCGATCACCCCGCTCTGCGTCCGGTCTCTCCCGGCGCGCACTACGACGCGTTTCTTGCCGAGATCACGAAACTGGTGCGCGCTTCCGGCAAGAAGACCGCGCAGTTCGACCTCTCATACGCGCGGCGCATCCTCTTCTTCGATGAACTGAAAACGGACGCCAGCTCACCCAAGATCAAGGCAAAGGACCGGTACGGGGTGACCTGGCGGGTCAAGTGGGGCGACGAAGTGCATTCCGATGTCGTGGCGACCCGCCTGGCGATCGAGCTTGGAGCGACCTACGCCGATCTCAAGTTCTGGTCCGGGCCGGGGCAGACTCTGCTGATTCTGCCCCCGGCCAAGGGCGCAGACGCGGTGACAACGCAGGGCGATCTTGACCGAGTGCTGAAAAGCTCAAAGTTTCAGTTCCACCTTCGCCGCTACACTATTGAAGCGCCTGGTCTCGTTGATGCGCGCGGTGAGCCGCTCGGCGCCGGGCGTGTTGATCAGGCGATGATCGAGCGTGAATCACTGGATCCGAAGTATCTCGGCTGTGTCTTTCTGGCGTTCAAGGAGTGTCAGTTGAGCCTCGATAACCCAGCTCTGAAGCGCTTGGGCGGTGTCGATCTGAATCGCGGCCGAGCGCTCGACGACCGTGTTGCCCGGGGCATGCTGGTTTTCAACACCTGGATCAACAACCCGGACGTCAAGGAAGATAATACCAGCGGCGGACTGCTGCTCGACCCGCAAACCGTAAAGAACACCAGGTATGTCGAGTTCATCTCGGACATGGGAGCGTCATTTGCCGGCCCCTATTCCGCCGGCTGTCTGTCGACCCTGTCACCGAACTGTGTCGGGGAGGTGTTTCAGACCCAGATGATGAAGCTGCATCCGGTCTTTCTGCCGAACTGTTGGCGTCATTGCACCTGGGCTGACGCGCGTTGGATGGCTCGACGAATCGGACAATTGACCCGGGAAGACCTCGAACGCGTCTTTGCCGACAGCGGCTGGCCGGTGTATTCCCAACAATTGGGGGTTGAGAAGATGCTGGCGCGGCGCAACGACCTGGTGCGCACTTTCGGCCTGACTGAAGAGGGGCTGAAGATTCTCTCCTGCAATCCGCAGTTGACGATCAAGGTTACGACACCCGACGGCTCGAACACTCCCGTCGTCCGCGGCATGATTAATCCGCTTTCGAAGCTGGTTCAGGAAGACGAACGCACGACGCACCCCGAAGGCTTGTTTGTGTCGCGTGCCCGACAATTTGACTGAATAACCGGAAAGGCGGGGAACGAAACGTGACTGACACAAATACTGCTGACCGCGAAAAGCAGCCTTACATAAGAACGGCCGAGTATGCTGACCTGGACACGATGGTTGAGTTCAATCTGTGCATTGCCCGCGAGACCGAAGCTCGCGAACTCGATCGAGCGACGGTCGTGCGCGGGGTCGAAACCCTGCTTCGCGAACCCGCGCGCGGCCGCTTCTGGATCGCAACGGTTGACGGCCGACCGGCCGGTCAGATCATGGTCACGTTCGAATGGAGCGACTGGCTGGCCGCCGATTTCTGGTGGATTCAGAGCGTGTATGTCGATCCGGTGTTTCGGCGCAGGGGCGTGTATCGCGCGCTGCACCGCCACGTCGAACAGGAGGCACGCCGTCAGGGAGCCTGCGGTCTGCGCCTCTACGTCGAACGCACGAACGTCCGAGCCAAAAAAACGTATGAAACGCTTGGCATGCGCCACAGCCACTACGACCTGTACGAAACCACTTTCTGACCGCCGTCCGCCGGCCTTCGGCTACTGTCGGAACACGATGACGGTGAGCGGCTCGAGCGTCAGCCGGTCGCCTTGCCGCGCAAAGCCGGTGGGGGAAGCGATCGGCGTCGTGCCGGCCTGAGTCGCATCGACCACGACCGCATGATCGGTGGGAATCTCGCTCTTCGGCAGGCTGAGGGTGCGCTTCGCCGAGTCGGCGTTGACGAAGATACGGAAGGTTTCGCCGGTCGTGGCGGTACAGCGCCAGGCGATGACCAGATCTTCGGGTCTGATCTCGGGTGCCTCGATCAGCACGACGTTGCGATGTACGAGTTCCTGCGTCGGCAGGCGAAAGGCGTCGCTCGAACGACGCAGGGCGATCAACCCCGTCGTGAACGCCCGCGTGCGGGTGTGCTCAGAAAATCTCTTTTCGTCAGTGGCTTTTGCCCAATCGAAGCGGTTCACGGCGTCTGAGGAATCGTACGAATCGTGAATGAAATAGGGGTGCTTGAACGGCTTGCCCGCGGCGTCGCGCAGTTCGTGAAACTTGTGCTCGGGCGGGCGCTCGCCGAGCCACTGCTTGGTGCGCCCCCACTCCTGACCGGCGTGCAGAAAGGCTGTGCCTTGAGAGGTCAGAAGGATGGCATTGCCGAGGCGGATGCGACGCTGAATTTCACATTCGTTCTCTGGGACTTCCGGGTCTTTCTTGATGGCCTGAGCGATGATGTCGTGCAGGGTCATGTTGTCGTGCGCCTCGATATACTGCACCATCGCGCCGGGCTGTTTCGCCGGCGTATTTGAAGGCTGAGCCTTGATCGCGTTGAACAGAGTCGCGATGCGGCGCGGGCCGCCGGTGACGAACATCGGCTCGCCCTCAGACCCGAAGCCCGATTTGAGTTCGTTCCGGAACTCGTCGGAAAAAACACCGACGCTGTCGGTGTGCGCCATCCAGTCCTGGTCGGCGCCCTTGCCGGTCAGCGCCGGGTCTTCGAGATGGCCTTTGAAGGTGCGCCAGCCCTCGCCGATGAAGATTGTCTGCGGGTTGATCGCCTTCGCCGCGTCGAACGCCCTTTGAATCGCATCCTGCGTGGCGTCGCCCATCATATCGAAGCGCATGCCGTCGATGCCGAACTGACCGAACCAGTATCGCACCGAGTCGATCAGTAGTTTCTCAGCCATCTTCCGGTTGGTGGCGAGGTTGTTGCCGAAGTCGCCGAGCAGGTTGCCCTGCGGGTCACGGAAAAAATAGTAGTCGGGCACGATATCGTCGAGAAAAGCCCCGTTGGCCATGTGCGTGTAGACCACATCGAGAATCACGCCCATGCCGGCATCGTGAATCGACTGTACCAGTTCTTTGAACTCGGAAATGCGTAGCGATGGGTCGTCGGGCTTTTCGGAATATGCGCCGTCGAGCGAAAAATACGACTGCGGGTCATAGCCCCAGTTGTACTGGTTGTGCCGGGTCGACCAGTGCATCTCGCGCTCGGTCATGCGTGTTTCGTCGCCGAAATACCAGGCCATCACCGGCAGCAGTTGTACGTGCGTGACCCCGAGAGACTTGATATAGGCCAGCTTTTCGCGAAAGGCTCGAAAGCTTCCCCAGCGGGCCTTCAGCGTCGAGCCGACGGCCGGGTCGGAAGTGAAATCACGCACGTGTACCTCGTAGATGATCGCATCTTCGCGTTTCTGGTAGCCGTCGATTTGTACCCGAGAGGGAAAGACGCCGATCGTTTCGGGTGCGACCAGTGCTGCCTTGCCGACGAAATCACCGCTCGCGCCGGCTGAGAGGCCGTCCGGAGAAACGGTCACCGGCGCCATCGACCTAGCATACGGGTCGAGCACTCGTTTCGGTGCACGGCCGGGGTTGGTGATCTCGAACTGATAAAAGAGATTTTCGACGCTCGCTTTTTCAGACGATATGTCTGCAGGCGACAGCGTCGCGCGCCAGACGCCGCGATCGGTGCGGCTCAACGGCCTTCGACCGATTTGACGGGTCTGGTCCTGCCCGTCGAACAGCAGAACCTCGACCCCGGTCGCGAGCGGTGCCCAGAGAGCCAGATGTGCCTGCCCCGAGGCAATTCGACAACCGAGATCGTCGCCGTCATAGGCGTAGAGTTCGTCAATCAGTTGCCACGATAGCGGGGCGGCAACCGTGCGGCCGGCAAAGGTCACCGTCAGTGGAACGTCGTCAGTGAGCGAAAAAGCCGCCGATAAACGTACGGTATCACTGCTCGACACCCGTGCTTCGGTGATCGTCAGCGCTTGTCCGCTTCTGCTTTTGAGGGCGAATGTATCGGTTGTGAGAGCGGCATCGATCGCCTGAGCGTCGGTACAAACAACGCGAATGGTGCCGCTCGCGGTGACGGTCGCGGCTCGAAGTTCCGGTGTCGCCTGCAGGTCGGCAGAAAGATACACCCGGTCGTCGCCTTCGCGAATGTACAAGTGATTCGAATGTGAAGTCATGATGAATCCTTTGCTTCCAGATTCCTTGTCGCCGTTTGTGTGGTCGACGATGAGAAAGCCGATCTTGCGAGCGGTGGTCGCCGGCTCGACGTCGACCCACGCGCCGAACTCGTCCCGCCCGGAAAAACGCAGAGCGCCGGTCGGCCACGGGTTCGACGGTGTTTTCACGTCATCCCAGACCCAGAGTCCCCAGCGATCGTATGCGCCGTCCGCCCTGCGATAATGCACGCGCACGACCCCGGCGGCCGGCGACTCAGGCGCCTGCAGGGCGTTCGCGATCTCCGTCGTCGGCAGAGACGCGAGAGTCACGAAAAGAAAGAGCCGGAAGAGGAAGGGGCGAAGCGCGTGATGGCGATAGGTCACGGGTACAAACTCCCTGCGGGTCTGAATCTCGAGCAGATGCCGCTCCCGCACAGAATATCAGATGCGCCTCACGGCCTCAACCTCAGAACATGAGACGATTCGATGGCCGATTGGTATTTGTCGGATTTGATGATTCGTTGCTGTCGACTCAATACAGGCAGAGTCAAAACATTGGTTGCCATGTTTCAAGGAACATGCGGTAAGGTGCGGGTTCAAAGCCTGCGTCGAATGAGGCGGCATCAACGTGTATTCAGGTTGTGTTACATAGGTGGAAGAGTGCTATGGTTAGTCCATGAGGAGATGACGATGATTTCGCTGATTGTTCACGGCGGGGCCTGGAACATTCCCGATGAGGCCGTCGAGGCGCATCTGGCCGGAGTGCGGCAGGCGGCTGAGATCGGCTGGCGGAAGCTCGTGGCCGGCGGTTCCGCAATCGACGCCGTCGAGGCGGCGATTCACAGCATGGAAGACGACCCCGTCTTCGATGCCGGTCGGGGTTCGTTTCTCAACGCGGCCGGCGAGATCGAACTCGATGCCAGTCTCATGGATGGTACCAGTTTCCGCGCCGGGGCGGTCGCTGCGGTGAAGAACTTCCGGCATCCGATTTCTCTGGCGCGACTGGTGATGGAACGCAGTGAACATGTTCTGCTGGTGGGCGAGGGAGCGGCGCGCTTCGGTCGTCAGCATTTCATGGAACCCTGCGCTGCCGAAGAACTGCTGGTCGGGCGTGAGCTGGAACGCTGGCGCCGCCTGCGCCGACAGCCCGATTTCGAAACCCCGCAGGCGTTCCGGGCCGATGCGCCTTCAGACACCGTCGGCGCGGTCGCTCTCGACCGGCAAGGGAACATCGTCGCCGGTACGTCCACGGGCGGAACGCCGAAGAAGATGCCCGGTCGGGTCGGCGACTCGCCTCTGATCGGTGCCGGAACCTATGCTGACAGTGCCTGCGGCGGGGCTTCCTGCACCGGCTGGGGCGAATCGATCATCAAGGTTGTACTGGCAAAAACCGCTATCGATGCTTTAGAAACGCATGACGGAGTGGTACAAAAGGCGGCCGACTGCGCGATCGCGCGACTCGCGCGCAAAGTGAACGGCCTCGGCGGCGTGATTCTACTGAACACCAGAGGTGAATCGGCATTTGCCTACAACACCCCGCGTATGGCCCGCGCCTTTATGAACGAGACGCTCCCGGAAATTGTTGCGGGAATCTGACGAACGCGTTTCGATCGGGACGCGATGGCAAAACGGCCTCTGGTTCTGTTGATCCGTTCGGATGAGCGGATATGTCGGTGATTCCTCGAATGATTCTTGTTTTCGCGAGGTTACGGTTTGCGGGCGATCGAGATGACGGAAAGCCCGGGCCAGGGCAGGAGATGATCGATTTGTCGGAACAGCCAGACCAGATGATCAAAGATCTTCATCTGCCATTTGCTCAGAGTCGATCTGCCGAACACGCGGCCGTTCAAGTACCAGCCGGGAACTCCCGGTTTGTTGAACTGGAAGGTTCGCGTGATCTCGAAGCCGACGCTTCGAAGTTTCTCCTCGAGATCCCGTGGCGTGTACCGACGAAAGTGACCGATGGCCCGGTCAAGCGAACCGTACAAAGACCGGCCTTGCGGAACCAGTATGATGAGCCGGCCTCCGTGGTCGAGGACTTCATACAAGGTGTGCAAGGCCGCGATATCGTCCTCGATGTGTTCCAGGACGTTCAGGCAGATAACGGTATCGACTTCCTTGATGGCATCAAAATCCTGCCGATGAGTGAGATCCGCTTTTCTGACTTGTACAATCGAGCTCTGCGAGAATCGCCGATGCAGAAAATCGAGATGCAGGGGGGCGATGTCCGTCGCAAAATACGCATCGCGCGGCAGGAGTTGTGAGGTCAGATTGCCGATTCCGGCACCGACCTCGAGCACGCGATTCCCGATAAAGGGTCTGATCACATCTGCCATCCATCGGTTGAAGCGCGGTGACAGGCTCATGGTCTGCAATACTTCGGCTCCCGGATCGTCCTTGTAACAATCATCGATCAAAGCGTATTTGAGGATGTAATACAGTGCCAGTACGCCGTCGCGCCAGTCGATCTTCTTTCCCTCCTCGTAGGTGCGTCCGCGATACGAGATCGGGACCTCGTAGACACGAAAGCGTCGCTTGGCAATCTTCGCGGTCAGTTCCGGTTCCAGGCCGAATCCCGAGGAACGAATGGGAATGCTTTTCAAGAGAGGGGCGCGGAATGCCTTGTAGCAGGTTTCCATGTCAGTCAGGTTCAAGTCAGTCAGCAGATTCGAGACGGTCGTCAGGCAGGTGTTCATGACGGAATGCCAGAAATACAGAACTCGCCGGTATTCGTGCGTCAGAAACCGAGAGCCGTAGACGACATCCGCCGCATCATCGAGAATCGGTCGCAGCAGTCGCGAATACTCGTTCGGGTCATACTCCAGGTCTGCATCCTGAAAGAGAATCACTTCGCCGTCGGCGACGTCGATCCCGCGTCGGATGGCCGCCGTTTTTCCCTGATTGGCCGACTGAAACAGGGCGCAGATGCGTTGGTCACCTGCCGCGAGTTCGCGCACGATTTCCGCGGACCCGTCCGTTGATGCGTCGTCCACGATCACCAGTTGGAGCGATGCAATGCCCGGTTTTCCGTCCTGGGCAAGGACGCGGGAGACAATTTCGCGCAACGTGTAACGCTCGTTGTAGACAGGCATGATGACGGAAAGTCGCAGGTCTGGTATCGCGTTCATGATCATCGCTCTTCTTCTCGAATTCTCATAAGTGTATCATGTGCCTGCGGCTGGTGGAAAAATCGAATCTACGGTTCATGGATCTGACCCGGATGTCGAGTGAATTGCGATGAAACAGGGATACGATGCTGTCGGATGCAAAAGGTGAAATGAGCATGCAGACGCCGACTGCCGAGCCTTCGCGGCTGCGGCTTGTCTGCTGTCGCGCCGTGCTGGTCTTGGTGACCCTCTACACCTTCTTTCCGGCTCTCGACGGCGGTACGATCCTGTGGGACGACTTCGATATGATCTTCACGAATCCGTTTCTGCGGCAGCCGTCTCTCACTTCGCTGTTTCAGTTGTTCACCCAGTCATACATGGACTTGTATCAGCCTCTCGTCATCTTGTCATACGCCCTTGAGATACGCCTGTTCGGGGTCGATTTCTTCGTGTTCCATCTGACCAATATCGTGCTGCATGCGGCGAATACCCTGCTGGCATTCGAGCTGGCTCGAATGCTGAGGATCTCCCTCCGGCAGAGCGTAAGCGTGGCGTTGCTGTTCGCTTTGCATCCATCGCGCGTTGATTCGACGGCCTGGATCTCAGAACGCAAGGACGTGCTGTTCGCCTTCTTCTTTCTGTCCGGTCTGCTCTGGCACATGAAAAGCCTGAGATCAGGAAAGGAGGGAATCGGTATTGGAGTCGTTGCAGCCTTTCTCGGGTCCGTCTGGTCCAAGATCACTGCCATTTCCTTCCCGTTGGTTCTGATTCTTCTGGAACGATACGAGACCGGAACCTCATACGGCAGGCTGTTGAAGAGAGTCACTCCGTTGTTGCTTCTGATCATTGCGGTTTTTGTGCTTCTGTATGCCTCACCACAGCGAACGCTCAGGGTGGGGGCACCGGCCGGCCTGGACGCACAGAGTCTGTTGGTACGAGCGGGGAAGGTGGTCATGGGTGTCGGGTTCACCCTGAGACATCTGACGGCTCCCGGCGACATTCCGCTCTTCGTGCGACCGCTTGCCGACCATGTCGCTTCCTGGCCGTCGGAGACTGTCACCTGGATGATTTCGGGTCTGTTGTTCTTCATTCTTCTCCGGTTTACGAGAGCGATCGTATTAGTGCAAGTCGGATTGTGGTTCTTTCTGCTGACAATCATGCCGATGCTTGGGGCGATCTTTGTTCTGCCGTCACTCGGCAAAGAGTTTGCGGCGATTCGCCATGCCTATCTGCCTGCATTTGGTCTGTTTCTAGCTCTGTCTGAAGGGGTGGCCATGGTTCTGCGTCGAAGCACGACGCGAGCGTGGAACACTCCGGCGCTTGTGTTGTCGGTGTGCTTTTGTCTCGTATGTGGAGCTTTTGTCAACCTGACTCGCGAACGTTGCCGCTGGTACGATGATGGGGTGACATTCTGGACGGAGGTCATTCGTCAGGATCCGTCGGCTTTCGCCCATAACCTGCGCGGCATGGCTCTCTTTTTCCAGGAGCGGTTCGAACTTGCGCGCGAAGACTTTCGACGAGCTTTACACCTGCACTCTCAGTTTGAAGAGGCTTGGGTGCATCTCGCGGCCGTCGAACTCAGGCTAGGTCATGCAACCGAGGCTGTGAGACTCATGCGCGAAGCCGAGCGACAGTGGCCGAACTCCCAGCGGGTGTTGAAAAGCCTGGGAGCGGCTCTGACAGCGGTAGGTGCGCTGGATGACGCGGTTGAATGTCTGGCTCGGGCCGTTCGCCTCGAATATTCCGATGCTGCGGCGTGGTACAATTATGCGCGGGTGCTCAGGCTGAAAGGCCGAGCCGATGAATCGCTGCAGGCGGCCGATAAGTCGCTCGTCCTTGACCCCGGCTATCCTCCGGCCCTGCTCGAGAAGGCCGAGCTGCTTGAGCAACGGGGGCGTGCGTCTGAAGCCTCTGAGTTGCGTCGCCGGGCGACAGCGGCCGGCTGGTCTCCCGAATCTCCGCGA
Organism: uncultured bacterium; assembly: GCA_964472075.1. Classification (GTDB taxonomy): domain Bacteria; phylum Muiribacteriota; class Ozemobacteria; order Ozemobacterales; family Ozemobacteraceae; genus CAYYIY01. The sequence goes on from CAYYIY010000025.1 coordinate 56,375, forward strand.
GACACGGAACCCGCGACGCCTTTTCCGAGATGAACGATCTGTACTGGTAGAGTGACAGACTTACAATGTCCACCGGCTGGTATCGGCGCAGGATGATCGACGACGAGATGCCGTGCGGCGAGAGGAACAGGGGGCTTTCGTCGGGCCGTCGGATGCGATACAATGTAACGAAATTGATTGATAAGGGGGCTGATGGCGAAGGTTTTGCCATCGAAGCGGAGGAAACCATGATGAGTGCCAAAGTGAATCTTCGTTCATATGTGCGACTGCTTCTGTCGGCGGTCGTCGCGATCAGTATCGTATCGATGTCTGCGCCGGCGCGCGCGAGCGACGAAAAAGATCTCTGGTGGGAAAGACCGGAGTCGGTGTCAGGCATGTATTGCGAGAGCACCGAGTCGGCCCACGTCACGGCGAGCGATCATTTGCCGAAGCCGAACGCGGGGACCGCGAACCTGCCGGCCCGACCGACCCGCCAGATCATTCCCGGCAAGGTAAAGGCCGTAGAATTGACCTCTTCGTCTGAAACCCCTGACGTCGTCGGTGTTTTGCAGGTGACGCGAAACGACGGCGAGAGCTTCCGGTTCCGAGTGTATACCTGTACGCTGATCCTGATTCGTGATGCTCACGGCAGGCTGTGGGCCGGCCGGCTCGAACATCTCAAGCCCGGTTGGGTCTGCGAAGTCGCTTTCGACCTGCCGCCTGACGAAGATGATAATTCCGATTTTCGCTCTGACGATGTGCCGTTGATCGACGCCGCCAACATCATCGCCGATTCCGTTCTGCCGTAGATTCTCGACCTGGCTTTCTCGTCGCACTCCCGTGCCCGGCCGTTTTTTCCTTTCGTGCAAGGCCCGAGGGGAGTCGCCCACCGGGGAAACCCGTTGAAAAATCGCGCCTCTGACCTGCATCGCCGCCCGGGGCTTCCGGGTTGGGCGTTTTTGCGGATATACTTGTACAAATAAGCCGAGGTTTCGGCTGGGCTGGTATTCTGCGACAAGGGAGCAGAGCATGGAAATGGCCATGAATTGGCGTCGCATGACGCTGTGTCTCTGGTTGTTCACGGTCTGGTTCGCCTGCTATGCAGGTACGGTGATGGCCAACGGGCCGATTGAGCGGCTCGACCGCTGGTTCGTGTTCGGCACGAATCTCGCCTGGTTCAACAACAACTACGGCGCGGATATCGGCGTCAACCACGCCGAAGGCGGCTGGCAGCCCACGTTTACCCGGGAACATGCCGAACGGGTATTCGCCAATCTCGCGAAGATGGGGTGCCCCGTCGTGCGCATCTGGGCGTTCGAACGACAGGAAGGCCTGCTGTTTACTCCCGATCTGACGAATGATCCGAAGTATCCGTATCATGAAGTGACCGGCCTCTGCCCCGTCTTCCTGCAGAACGCCCGCACGATCATGGAACTGGCCGAAAAGTATCGTGTGAAGGTATACTGGTCGCTGTTGAACCATCTGATTCGCGAAGAACAGGGTGGTCGTCATCTGCGCATCATCACGGAAGAAAAGGTGCGCAACTCGTACATTCGTAATGCCGCGGTGCCGTTTGTGAAAGAGATGGCGGCTTCACCGGCCTTTTTCGCGGTCGATATCATCAATGAGGCCGATGGCGCGATCGGCAAGACCGATGCGCTGAGCGGGTGTTTCAACCCTCTGCAGGGTTGTACCTGGCAGGAAATGCGGGTGTTCATCAAAGCCTGCGCTGACGCGTTCCATGCGGCGGTGCCCGGCATCAAGGTCACTTGTACCAGCGGCTGGCACGAGGAAAAGAACGTCAAGGCAGGCCGTTTCAGTGGTCTGGGGCTGGATTTCTATGACTGGCACTCATACCGTGACGTTCCCGATCTGCCGCACGCTCGCACGCTGTGTCTTGATAAGCCGGTGATCATCGGCGAGTGCGGCCCTAAAAACCAGGAACCGGACGCGGGCTATAAGCTGCAGTGGAAGAACTGGTGGGCCTATCTCGCCCAGGCACGCAAAGGATATGCGGGTCTGCTGACCTGGTCTTACGGGAACCAGGGGGAAGCGAGCAACTTTGTCATGGTCAATGCCGACCATTCGTGGCGCGCCGGCGCGAAGATGATCTATCAGGCCACGCGCGGATCGCAGATTCCCGATGCCGGCCCCCTGATGCTGACCGACGCCGAACAACGCGCGCTCGATGCAGTGAATGCGGCCATGAAGCCGATTCTGCAGTTGTCGGGAACCCCGTCGATACCGGCTTCCGGCGAAGCGAAGAACCGCTTGAAACAACTGGTCAAAACCACCGGCATGTACTATCCGTATCTCAACCCTCGATATGCTTCGATCAGTCTCTGTCGAGTGTCCGAGACGCTGGTTGCCGCGATTCGCCACGAACAGCGAGTTTCAGGCTCAGGAAACCTCGAACCACTCAAACAGATCGGCCGCGACGTTCTTATGCCGATTCAGTCTTTCCCCGAACTGTCCGGGTTGTATATCGTGAAAACCCTGTCTGCGCTGGTATCTGAAGAGCCGTCGAAAGAACCGGCCGGCGCTTCCCCCTACGATGCCGACGCGCTGATCATCTCACCTTCGGGCAGTCGATAGACTCGTTCTGTTTCACCCTCGAACCCTGCAGATCCGCCTGATTTGCAGGGCTCGATCTTTTAGACCGATCGGCGGTATAATTCGACGACAGACGAACACCGATGCCTGAGCGCGTGTTATTGCGAATCTGTCGTCTGGCCGACATTATGCGGATGCGGGGGGGGGATGACGATGGTTGAAGTGGTGGTGTGCCTTGGCACGGACTGTGCCTATCGCGGCGGTCTGCAGATCCACGAATATCTGGAAGACGACGCGTCGCTGTCCGAAAAGATCGTTTTGCGCACGGCGCGGTGCATCAATCGTTCGTGCAAGCCTGATCAGGCCCCGATCGTGATCGTGGCCGGTCAGAAGATCGAACGGGCAACGCTTGATAAAGTCCTGGTCGCGATTCGTGAGAACCTGCATGAAAGCTGAGATTCCGCTGTCGCGAGGTCTGTATACCGATGTTGTCGACATTCGCCGCCGTGTCTTCGCCGAGATGGCACGCATCTTCTGGAACGCCGATTATCGCGACATCGCGGTCATCAGAGACGAGCTGGTCAAGATTCCGTACCGGGTGATCAACAAGGAAGACCCGACGTATCGCTGTTGTGTGTCGCGCGAACGGGCGATCGTGCGCGAACGCAGTCGTCTGGCGATCGGTCTCCCTCCCTGGAAGGGCGAACTGAGCGGGCCGATGTACGAAGGGCTCGAGACGGTGCTCAAACCCGAGAAAGTGCGCACCCTCGAGATCGTGCATGTCATTCCCGAGGCCTGTGAGAAGTGTCCCACAAAAGCCTTTGTCGTTACCAACAATTGCCGGCAGTGCATCGCGCACCCGTGTACCATCGTCTGCCCGGCGCGGGCGTTCGACGTGGTCGATCACGCGCCGCGCATCAACAATCAGAAGTGCATTCGGTGCGGGTTGTGCGAGAAGGCGTGCCCGTATCACGCGATCGTTCAGTATGACCGGCCGTGCGCGGCCGCCTGCGGCGTGAAGGCCATCGGCAGTGACGACACCGGTCGCGCGAAGATTGATTATCAGGCTTGCGTGCGGTGCGGTATGTGCATTGTCGCCTGTCCGTTCGGAGCCATCGCCGACGAGTCCGAGTTTCCGCAGATGATCATGGCCCTGCGCGAGAAGACGCCGATCTATGCCATCGTGGCCCCGGCCTTTGTCGGCCAGTTCGGCCCGCATGTCTCACCCGCCCAGGTGTTCGCCGGCATTCGCCGTCTCGGGTTCGAGGGCGTCTTCGAAGTTGCCTATGGTGCTGATGTAGCCACGATCGAAGAAGCGGAAGAGTGGTACAAAAAGGTGGTCGAGGGCGGCCAGCCGTTTCTCGGCACCTCATGCTGCCCCGCCTGGGTCGACATGGCCCGCAAGGAGTTCCCGGCGCTGGCCGCCAACATTTCGCACTCGTACACCCCGATGGCGGCGACCGGCAAGCGGGTAAAGGAACGGTTTCCCGGCGCGCGCGTTGCCTTCATCGGCCCCTGCACCGCCAAGAAAGCCGAGTGTCTGCGCCCTGAACTCGATCCGTTCATCGACTTCGTCATCACCTTCGAGGAACTCGCCGCCATCTTTGTCGCCGCGGATATCGATCTGGCCGAACTTTCAGAAGAAACAACCGGTACTAATGCCTGGGGCGTCTCAGGTTCGGGCCGCAACTACGCGGTCTGCGGCGGCGTGGCCGCCGCGCTGAAAGCGCAGATCGAGCACCACCACCCGGATGCGAACGTCACCACCGCGACAGCCGACACCTTGTTCGACTGCCGCACCATGGTGAAGCAGATTCTGGCCAAGTCACTCACCGCGAACCTGGTCGAAGGCATGGCCTGCCCCGGCGGCTGTGTCGGCGGCCCCGGTACGCTTGCCCCGATCCGCAAGTCGACCGTCGAGGTCGGCAAGTTCGTCAAAACCACATCAATTCAGGGAGCCTGGGAAGCTCCCGACCACCCCACCCATTCACCTGATCCCGCGAAACCGCCGCGTGATGATAATTGACAACTATGTCGTCAACTGTCATGAAGGCCGAATTGCCTCCTGCGATCCGGCAGCCTGCTCTCGGACTCCGTTCGCCTCTTGCCGAATGGCTCACAAGTTTCGCTCTTGCCAACGGAAAAACGAAGGAGAACGAAATGACCCGGTGTGAGTTGCGGCCCGGTTTACATGGCTCTCTCACTGGGGTATTCTTGATGAAGACCAAATCATCATCGATCTTGCAGATCGTGAAGGAGACCGTAGATGAGTCACCGTGAACGCATCGTTGTTCGCCTTTGCTCCGTGGTATTGCTGGCGCTCTTCTGCTGGGGAAATGTCCAGGTTGGCGTGGCCGCAACGGCTGATGCAGAAAACGGTCTGGCCAATGTATTTGCATCGCTGCCGTCGACGCCCGAGGGCGATATGACGCGGGTGCGACTGCTGGCGGGCAACGAACAGGCCTGGTATGCGCGATGGCATCTGATCGAGAATGCGAAAGAATCTCTGACCATTACCTACTTCATCATCGATCAGGATATCTTCGGCTACTCGTTCCTGGGACTTCTGCGCAAGAAGGCACGGCAGGGAGTGGCGATTCGCCTGATGGTCGACGACCGCTTTCTGCGCGGGGCGAAGAAGCTGAGCGACTACGACGAACTGCAGGAACTGGCCCGCGAGCCCAACATCGAGATCAAGGTCTACAACCCGATCGAACGTCAGTTGCTTCCGTCTCTTCTCGATATGCGCAAGGTGTTCATTTCGAACCACGACAAGATCATCATCGCCGATCAACGCCTCTGCCTTACGGGTGGTCGCAACATCGGGCAGGACTATTTTGTACAACTCGGTGAGTTCAAAAACGTGTTTCAGGACCTTGATGTCGTCATGGAAGGACCCGGCGTGGTGCGGCAGCTGCAGAAGGCGTTCGACGAAGAGTGGAAAGCCCTGCCCAATCGCGTGGTTCGCCGTGACCCGATCAATCTGGTCTCTCAGTCGGCCAAGCTCGATTTGTCCTACCAGCTGATGAGTCGATACCTGCAGGGAATGGGCGTTCCCGACCTGAAGAAACTCGATATACCGCGCGGTCTCGAGAAAACGGCGCAGACTCTCAGCGCCCAGTTAGCCGGTTTCAAGAAGCTCTCGGCCTACAATTCCTTCCGCCTGTTTCAGGGAGAGCGCGTGGTCCCGGTGCGGATTCTGGATCGCAACTCGCTGCTTGGGGTCCGTCGCGATATCGGCCCCAACCTGATCAGGATGATCGATGCCGCCCGCGACGAGATTCTGATTCAAAACGCCTACGTCGTGCTCGACGAAGCGGCCGAAGCCGCGTTGCGTCGCGCCTCGGCGCGCGGGGTGAAGATCATTCTCTGCACCAACAGCGGCGAGTCGACCAACCATCCGTCGACCGTGGCCTTCTTCCTCACCGACTGGAAGCGGCTTCTCGCGACCATGCCCACGGCGCGCATTCTGGTCTTCCCGAAGGGGATGCCCTGCATTCACACCAAGGCCTTCGTCTTCGACCGGCAGATCGCCGTGGTCGGAACGTACAACCTCGACCCGCTCAGTATGGTGATCAATTCAGAGGTTGTCGCGGTTATTCACGATCAATCGTTCGCGCGACGCCTGGCCCTGCGCATGGATGCCGACTTCGCGAAGTGTCTCGAATATAAGATTCGCAAGGAAGCCGACGGCCGCATCACCGTGGTCTTCGGCCCCGAAGCGCACACCGAAGCCGAGGTCATGAAGAAGCTCGAGCGCTTCGGCCGCCTCAAGTTCCTGCGCCCGCTGATCTGACAACGCCCGGTCTTTCAAGACCGACGGAGCGTATCGCGGTTTTGGTGAACGAACCGCCTGCCGACATCGTCGGTGATTCTTCCGTTTCCGATTTTCAGCCGTTCTGATCGAAAGGGCGTCAGCTCATCAACGCCGTCGCGTTGAACGGTTCGGCTTGCCGGGAATGCGCTGGAGGCGGAAGAGATCCTTGATCTGGCCGCGTTCACGGATGATGGTTGCCCGGTCGCCCTCGACGAGAACTTCGGCCGGAAGCGGTCGGGCGTTGTATTCACTGGCCATCGAGAAGCCGTAGGCGCCCGCATCGAGCAGGACGATGAGATCCCCCGCTCTGGGCCGGGGAAGCTAGCGATCAGTTGCGAGAATGTCGCCCGTTTCGCAGACGTCGCCGGCGATGTCGAGCCTGGTGAGCGGTCCACGACTGCCGATGGCTCGTACTCGGTGGAATGCCTGATACATCGCGGGCCGAATCAGCGTATTGAACCCGGCATCGACGTTGACGAAGGTCTTGACCGGGGTCGTCTTCACCGAATTGACGCGGGTGAGCAGGAAGCCTGCCGGCGCAATGAGATACCGGCCCGGTTCGAGCCACAGCGTCGGCTCGTACCCAAGGCGGCTGACCCCGGCGCGCCAGATCGGCTCGAGGGTGGCTGCCAGATCAGCGGGAGTCATCGTCGTCCGGCCGTCCTGGTACGGAATGCCGATTCCGCCGCCGAGATCGATGAATTCCAGGGTGATGTCCAGTTTTTCCTTGAGCTCGGCGACAAAGGCCATGACCTTTTCGGCGGCCAGTTGATAGCCCTCGGGTTCGGTGATTTGCGACCCGATGTGACAATGCACCCCGACGATTCTGACGTGGGGGCGCTTCTTCGCGCGACGATACGCCTCAAAGGCGATGCCCCCCCTCGAGATGCAGGCCGAACTTGGTTTCGGTAAGCCCGGTGTTGATCTGGTGAATGGTGTGCGGATCGACGCCCGGGTTGATGCGGAACGAGATGCGCGCGGTGGTGCGCAAGCGGGACGCCGCGACCTCGATCTGGACAAGCTCGTCGAGCGAATCGACGTTGAGCGTCACCCCTTCGCGCAAGGCGAGTTCGATCTCCCACGGGCTTTTCGACGAGCTGGTATACATGATGTCCGAGCCGGGAACGCCAAGATGCAGCGCCGTATGCACTTCTCCGCCCGAGACAACTTCGGTGCCGAACCCATGCTGCCGGAGCAGGGAAATCAGGGCCAGACTGGTGTTGGCCTTGATCGCATAGAACAGGCGCAGTTTGGGGAATCGCTCCGAGAAAGCCTTCTTGAGAGTGTTCGCCTGTTGGTCGATGATCGTGCGGTCGTAGATGTAGAGCGGTGTCCCGAATTCCTTCGCCAACCGGCGGAACGCCGATTCGGCGAGGGGGTCGGCGGTTCGATTCTCGCGGGCGAGAACGAGTCCGTCATGCAGGGTTCCCTGAGTCTGAACTCCGACGCCAGGTGCGGCGAAGGAAACTACGGTCAAACAACAGACGAACACCAACAACCATCCGAGACGACACGCAACGGGGCGATGGGACATGAGCTTGCTCTCCTCTCAACGATCATGATGACAGCGGAACCAGAACAACGACAGTTTCCCAGATTCGGGGGAATAGTCCGATAATCACTTTGAATGAGGAAAAGAGTTCGGGAACCGTGTCATGTGAGTGGTTATTGCTCGTATTGTTGTTGAGGTCGGCGCAGGGGTTCCTCGGGGGCGGGGTGGTCGATGCGGCCGTTGCGCTTGATCTGCAGGGGTTGCCCGGAAACCAGAAACAAGACATCGTCCGCCAGATCGGCAACCGCGCGATTGACCTTTCCGGCCAGATCGCGGAAAAGACGGCTGACCGGATGCTCGGGAACCAGCCCCATGCCGACCTCGTTCGTCACGATGATGAGCGAGGTGGGGGGCTTGCTTAGCAGTTGCAGAAACTGTTCGATTGGCTCGTAGGTTTCCGCTTCGCCCAGATGGTGAAACAGGTTTCCCAGCCAGACGGTCAGGCAGTCGATGAGCACGCCGTCGTGTTCCCACGCCAGGTGTCGAACGGCTGTGGCGATCTGCAGAGGCTCTTCGTGCGTGATGAAGCGCTCGCCGCGCTCCTGTCGGTGTCGATCGATGCGGCGGCGCATCTCGTCGTCGCAGGCTTCGGCTGTCGCCAGAAAGGCCGGGTTGAGAAAACAGCGTGATGCGCCTTTCAACGCGTAGTCGCTCTTGCCGCTGCGCGCGCCGCCGGTGATCAGAGTGATGCGTGACATGCGAGCCATTCCTCCAGAAGTCGTCGAGATGTCAGGAAATCGGGCTGGTTGAAGACCTCGAGGGTCAGAACGCGCGGGCGTCCGGACGAGGTCAGCAGACGTCGCAGAAACGCCGGACCGTATGACGTCGGCAGAGCCTCGAGACTCTGATGATCGACGCCGTCGCGCACGCCATGCCAGTGCACGACGCTGACGCGTTCCTGATACATGACCCAGTTGTCGTTGATGGAATACCCGTTCAACAGCAGATGTCCGTAGTCGAAACAGATCGAATTGCCATATTCGAAGACGAGGGGGGCGATCAGGGTGAAATCATACTCGAGGGTTTCGATGGCGATCCGCTCCGCTGCGACTTCGGAGTTGAGACGTTCGAGCGCCTGGCGGTGTCCGTCGAGCCAGCGTTGTGGATCGGCCGTCGGGTGCGGTCCGCGGCGGTCTCCGTGAAAGTGCAGAATGTAGGATTGCGGATTCAGGGGTCGAAAACGATCGATTACACGCAGACAGCGGTCGATCGAACGAGTACGCATGCCTGCAAGCGAGTGACCGAGCCAGGTGTCGAGCGGCAGGTGGACCGTGAAACTGCAATCGTGCGTTTGTCCGAGTTCATCGAACCGTTTTACCTGATCCGGAGAGGGAAGATTGCTGTAATCATGGGATTCGAAGATCACCAGTTCGATGTCGTCGACCAGCGGGGCCAGATACCGCAGATTCGGTTCGAGGTCGTCCGGAAGAATGTACGAGGTGGTGCCGAGGCGAAGACGCTTCGGGTGAGGAAATTGCCAGGCCATGATTGTTCGTCCTTTAGACGGTGTGCATCAGCAGAAGCCAGACGCCGGTCTCGGTGAGTTCGCATCCGGCACCCAGCGTGTCGCCGGTCATGCCGCTGATTTTGGCTCGGCACAGCGCATGAAACGACACGGTGATGACGAGGGTGACGGCGAAGGTCAGGGCCGTGACGATCGGCGAGAGAAGAAACAATCCGGTGGCGATCGCCGTGAAGAGTGCGAACACCAGAGCCGCGACGGTGGCGTGCGTCTGAAACTGTTCTCCGAGGCCGCCCGGGCGTGCTCCCGGCAAAAGATACAGCGTGAATACCAGGTGCAGGCGTCCACAGACCGGCCCCAGAAGAAGAGCCGCGTCACGCACGCCGGGCCGCGCCAGAGCCGCGGCCTTCAGCATCACCAGAAGCGACAGGGTCAGACTGCCCATCGCCCCGATGCGGCTGTCTTTCATGATCTCGAGGCGCCGCGCCTGATCGCGCGAACCGGCGAAGCCGTCGGCGGTATCCGCAAGCCCGTCGAGGTGCAGGCCGCCGGTAAGCCAGGCGAGCAGAGCCGTCAGCAAAATGCCGGTCACGAGCGGATCGACCCGGCACCAGACCAGGAGCTGGTTCGCCAGAACCAGCAGAGACCCGAGAACCAGACCGACGCAGGGGAACCACGCCAGGCCGACGGGAGCCGGGGTTCGACAGGCTGAGGCGGGCAGGGGAAAAGTGGTGAGAAACCCGAGCGCCGCGAGCAGGCCGTTCATGGTCACGCCGACTGTGCCATTGCAGAAGAGAGGTCTCGCGGAGCTTGTCGGCGTCTGGAAACCCCGTTGTCAGACACGGAAGAAGACTTACCCGAAACCTGCGCCTCGGCGAAGGTAGCGACCTGCGTCATGACTGCCCGTGCGGCCCGAATCAACGGCAGAACCAGCGCGGCGCCGGTTCCTTCTCCGAGTCGCAGGCCCAGGTCGAGATGTGGGTGCAGGCTGAGGGTCTGCAGGGCGATGGCGTGCCCCGGCTCCTGACTGCGGTGCGCCGGAATCAGATACTCTCGGCAGAGCGGCTGCAGGGCGCAGGCGACCAGTGCCGCGGCGGTGGTGATGAAGCCGTCGAGCACGACGGGTCGCCGGCGCGCACTCAGACCGATGATCAGGCCGGCCAGACCGGCGATCTCAAACCCGCCGACCAGGCTGAGCGCACCCAGTGGGTCTTCGCGCGTCGGCTCGTGCTTACGCAATGCCTTGCGCAGAACGTCGCGCTTGCGGGCCAGGCCGGCTGGGTCGAGGCCGGTGCCGCGGCCGACCACCAGATCGGGGGCGACATTGCAGAACACGGCGGTCAGAGCACTGGCGGCGGTCGTGTTGCCGATGCCCATCTCGCCGGTGGCCACGACGTCATACCGATCGGCGAGCCGAAGAGCCAGCGAGACGCCATACTCGACGGCCTGACGCGCCTGCGCGCGGCTCATGGCCGGTTTGCGGAGCATGTTGGCGGTTCCCGGCCCGATGCGGGCCTCGAGATAGTTCTCGTGATGGTCGATCGCGTCCAAGGGGTTCTGCATGCCCATGTCGACCACGAGAACGTCGGCGCCGGCTGTTCCGGCGAGGGCGTTGATTGCCGCGCCGCCGGTCAGAAAGTTCAGTACCATTTGCCGGGTGACCTCAGACGGATAAGCACTGACACCTTCGGCGGTTACTCCATGATCGGCCGCCATGACTACCACCGCCTGTCGCTCGACTGGCGGCGCTGAAGAACCGGTGATCCCGCTCAGGTGCACTCCCAGGTCGAGCAGGCGCCCAAGAGCCCAGTGCGGCATGGTCAGCTGTTCCAGCCTCTGACGGGCGGTGCTCTGAGCCGTCGGACACAGCCCGGAAACGCTTGCAATCGCCTGTTCCAGAGACCAGGAGTGTTCCGGCACAGGTCGGTCGAAGGTCGAACGACTCATGGATTGTGTTCAGAGTCGGCGCTTTCGGGCCGGATGTTCAGCAGCAGAAGTTTGTCGGCCTCGTAGCTGGAGACGACGACTTCGGCGATGCCGTCGCCGTCGAGATCGGCGGCCTTGATCCACGCCGGCTTGTTCGGAGCGTCATCGATGTTGGTGACGGAAACGCGCACTGGAAGATAATCTTCAGCTCTGCATACCGGTACAAAAGCCAGAACGACGCCGAACAGAAGAAGGGAAGCAAGGAGAGCCTGGCGAGTGGTCATGAGATATCTCACTTGTCGCAGAAGAAATACACGGCCCCATCATTGGTGCCGTTGTTGATCACCGTATGGAACGTTTCATCCATGATGACGCGGAACGTGACCGGCTTGGCATACTGGGCGGTAATCTCGACGCGGTTGTCGGCGAAGATCTTGAACTTGCCGTAGTTGTAAATGTACCCCTTGTGATTGATCAAACTCGCGGCCGAGAAAGCGAGAAAGGCCTGCGGATTCCGCACCGAGTTGGCGGCGAAGTACTCGAAGGTGGTCACCGGCATGCCGCCGATCGCGTCCGGAGCCTTGGTTTCCTTGCCGTCGAGCACCAATCGACACTTGCCGTAATGCGCGACGACGCGTACCGGATACCCCTGAATCAAAGCTTCTTTGACCTCGTCGAACGAACGCAGGGGAACGACCTCCGCCCGGAGGGGGGCCAGGCCCGAGAAAACCAGAACCAGCATGAATAGCAGGGTGCGCATGAATAACTCCCGAACGAAAAATACGATGCATCCAGTTTCGACGACCGTCGGCACGTCGACCTGCACCGGAGAGGATGATAGCGTGCCGCGTAACCGACAGGGGGGAGCCCGCGCCGGACTGCTCCGGCGATTTCTCGGGTCCGGTGAAGAATCCTCTCGTTCTGCATGAAACGTGTAACGCTTCGATCCGCTACATGAACCATGCGATCGACCCCGCGAGGGGCGCGCCGACGGGAGAGTGAAGCCCCAGTTCCTTTGCTCCAGGCAGACAGCAAGAGCGTGCATCCTCTACGATTCCGACAGGAACGTTCCTGCCCTCGACCATACGAGAAAGCGCCGGAACGTCGGTACCCGATGTGAAAGGAAGGAATTCGACAGATGATCCCCATGCATGCAGACAACGTCAGCGCCCTGTGTCGCGGAATCCCGGCGAGAGTCGTGCTTCGGCCGTCGCCATCTTCTTCGAACGGCGTTCGAGCAACCCGCGCGAACGAAGAACCGACGCGCCCGGCTCTCGTGAACCCGCACCTCGTGCGCTTCGGCGCCTGGCATCAGGCGAGACGGGCCGTTCGCGCTCTGGCTCCCCTGCTGGCCCTGTTCCTGCTGGTCATGGTGCAAACGCAGGCTTCGGTGCAGGCGACGCTGGTGGGCGATACGAACCGCGACGGCATGGTGGACGAGCGGGATCTCGCCCGTCGAACGAACTGGAGTTGGACGTCCGGCGCCTTCGTGCTGGCGAACCTCGATGATGACGACCGCGACGGAAAACCAGACGCCGACGACCAGGTGGTGAACGGCAACTCGGACGAACGAGATCTGGCACGCTTTCGTGTCTATTTCGAGTCGGCCCCGATGACGGAAAACGCTGATTTCTATATCGATGCCGGTCAGGCTCCGGTCAATGTCTTTCAGAAAGATGGCTCGCACTGGCGGTTTCTCACCTCGCAGACCCCGTTAAAATCAGACGTCAGCAACCCAATCGAACTTGGCGTCGAAGCGCGCACGTTCGCAGGTGTCCGAGGGTGGAACGGCGCTCTGCGTCTGCGGGTGCTTCGGCGCGGTCCGAACGGAGAGGCCGAGCTGGAAAGCGTGCCGGCCCGGGTGGCTCCCTGGTTGATGCTGGCGAACTCCGCGCCGACCAGAGCGTTCTACATCGCGACCGGAAAATACGATAACAGCGCGATGCTCGGTGAGGTGGGCGGGCTTCTGAAGAACTGGGGCGTGGCTTTCCCGACCCCCCATCAGGCAAAGAGCTGGCTGGAGATGTGGATGCAGGATTCCCTCGAGATCGGCTATACCGAGATTCCGGGCGGCGGGCGTCAACATGTGGTGCTGAACGGAATTCGAGGGGCCGATTCGTTTGGTCCGACCCTGCTGGGCCCCGACGTCGGGGTGATGACGGTTGGCGGGAATCGTGGAATGAAGGGACACGACGCCTGGGTCGACTGGTACGGAAACCTCGAAGTGACGCATCCCACCCGCGAGTACCCGTTCGGCCGCATCTACTACGGCTGTAACACCGAGAGCGGGGCCACTCTGCACCCGGAGGTCGTAACCTTTCTGCAAAGCCAGATTTTACAGGACCCTTTCTGGGTCGACACTTCGTGGCTGGCGATCAAGCATGTCGACGAGATCTTCAACGTTCTGCCGGCTCGCGACGGTAACGGCGTGTTGATTATCGCTCAGCCTGAACTGGCCGCGCAGGTGCTCGAACAAAAACTGGACGCTTTCAATGTCACGATTCAGGAAAAGCTGGCGCGAACCGTTCACGGCGGCACCTACGTGATCAAGGGAAAGACCGTGCAGTATCCGGGGCTTCGGGCGCTGCTGGGGGTTCCGGCCGATCGTATCGTGGGTCTGCCTGTGCTGTTCGCGCCGGTCGAAGTCGATGCGTCCTCCGGGCGTCCGGGAGCGCACAATTTGTGGTCGAACCCGGTGAACTCCGTGTTTCTCAACGGGAATCTGCTGGTCGGCAGTGCGCACATGCCGGCTCCGGTCAAAGCCGAGATCACGAAACGCATGAAAGACCTGGGGGTTCGCGAGGTGGGGTTCGTCAACGATCAGGTCTACCAGGACCGCTGGGGCAACGTGCACTGCTCTTCGAACACGCTCAAGGAACCGCCGAAAACCGGTTTCTGGACGAGGTTCACACGAGAATAGACCCATGACAACCCATTCCACATGCCAATATGCCGACAGAACGAATTATCCACGCAGACCGATGGAGCGTGAAGAGCTTTGGCTTGCGTGGCTGCAACCGGCCGCGGTTGTACTGATGATCGCGTATGTGACTCTGCTCTTGTGTGATTCTCCCGTCTACGGCTTTCAACCGATGTCTGCACTGGGTCGAACCGTTGCCGCTCAACGTCGACCGATAATACGTTCGGTGAACGAAGCGCTCACTCGCACGGCGATCGATCATGATCTGCTCGCTGTCGCCGATCAGATTTCGTTTTTGCCCGATGGTCGCTTCGGCGGCATGGTCGGTTGGCTGACGGAGCCGGAACGCGGACCCCGTGAACCTCACGCCCACCGTTTCCTGGAAAGGCATGCGCGCCTGTTCAATCTTCCTGAGACTGGTGCGTGTGCGCAGGTGCGGCTGATCGCCGAGACGACGGGCGGCGGCGGAACCCATCTGCGGTACGGGTTGTTCTGCGACGAAATGCCGGTGCGGGGCGGGGAAGCGGCATTACATTACGACACCGAAGGTCGTTTGATCATGATCAGCGGATCGTTCCCGGATCTGAACTCGCGGCAACACAATTCCGTCATCGACGCAGAGGCGGCCGTTGCGCTCGCTTCGCGGCACATCGGGCTGACGCGGGCTCGGGAAAAGGCGGAGACGACGGCGCAGATCGACGCTGTTGATGGCGTCGGGATCCCGGTCTGGCAGATACGGATACAGGCGGACCAGCCGCTCGGAGACTGGATCGTCCTGGTTGATCGCACGAACGGAGCCGTTCTCGACGTGGTAAACCAGATGAGCTTCTTCACCGGGCGCGGGAACGTCTATCTGCGGCATCCGCTGGCCGGAGATCCGACCGATGTGCCGTTGTACAACCTGTTGCGCCGCGACCTCTGCGGCGATTTCGTCCAGGTGTATAACGGCAAGGGCGATGAAGCGATGCAGGAACAAGGCATTCATTTGTACAAACCTGACGATACGCACTTCGCCGAAGTCATGGCCTACTATCACGTGAACCGCATGCATGGGTTCTATAAGACCCTCGGCGTCGAGAGCATGGAGCGATCGACAATGGTCACGGTTCACCACTGGCTGAAAGACAATGCCTTCTACTCTTCGAAGGATCGAAGCATCTCCCTGGGTGACGGAAACCTGCGCAACGACTACTGGTGCGAAGAGAGCGTGATCTATCACGAATACGCGCACGCCGTTCTCGACAGCATCTGCTTTCTGCTCAACTGCCGCGAGTCGGGGGCGATGAACGAGGGGCAGGCGGACTACTTCGCTGCCACGATCGACGGCGACCCGGTCATCGGCGAATACGTCATGGCACGCGAGAACCAGCCCTGGATCCGCAACTTGACCGATCAGGTGCACTACCCGGAAGACATCATCGATGAAGTGCATCACGACGGTCGCATCTGGGGCGGCGCACTCTGGGATCTCCGAAAAAAGCTGGGTTCGATCGTGACCGACCGACTGGTCGTCGCCAGTTTTCACTACCTGAAGAACTCCGAGCCAACGTTCACGGACGGTCTGCAAGCGATTCTCGCGGCTGACCAGGCGCTGAACCGGGGGTTCAATGTTCCGACCATTCGTGCCGTGTTCGCCCGTCGCGGCATTCCGGACGGATCGAGAACCGGCGCGGTTCTTGATTCCCAGCAACTCCGCCAGATGATGCGCTTCGAGGAACAACAGCGCTTTCGCTGATTGAACGGCGTTGTAGCATATGTATCGCTTGTACTTAAGCGCAAATCCATGACTGCCGGAAAAAAAGAAGCGGCGTCGCTCGAGTCGAGAGCGGCGCCGCTTCTTGAGCGCTTGCCGAAAGCTCAGTTGTTGGTCTGGTTCACCTGAATGATGACGACGCGGTCACGATTTACGCCGGTGCCGAAGCGGAACAACAGAGGGTTGGTGTCGAGGCCGCTGAAGTAATCGCCTTTATCGGTGGCGTAGTCGAGATAGGCATCAAGACGGTACAGCGAGAGAGAACGGCTGTTCTTCTGCAGGTAATCTGCAAGCTCTTTCTGAGAGTTTTTGCTCCAGGCTTTGGAAACGAAGTTCCGGCTGACCAGCCGGCGGATCTCTTGTGGAGATGACTTCTCGACATTCGTTTCATCGAGATATTTTCCGTTGGCCTCGTATTCGTTTTCGACATAGTGGCGCACCACCGCGGCCAGAATCAGGTCGAAATCCTTGTCTTTCTCCGTACGTGACGGGAAAACCTCGACCTCGATTCCTTCTACCGTCGAGAAATAAAGAACTTCATAACTCGTACTATTCTCGAAACCGACCGGCGCAGCCGCCTGAACCAGTTCGACCCGACTGATGCTGCGGTCGAGAGCTGATGCCGGAATGACGGCAACGAGAGACAGAAACAACACGAAACAGACGAGAGAAACAGAACGGAACATAACGAACCTCACAATACCTCTGAGAGAAATCCGGACGGTTTGCTCTAACGAGTTGACTCCGGAAGGGTGGCTGATATAGCAAATTGTGTACCAGGTAAACTGTCGGCAGAATTCCGCATCAAATCAAGGGGGTGGAAAAAAGTGAGTAAATTTTGCGCTGCGGGTGTGTAAAAAATGGGCGACTATACGCTCTCTGCTAGGCTATTTCTGAGCAGTCGTCAGCGAAATGTCGGCTTGGAGACAGGGGGTTCGATGGGTTCGTTCTCTTCGAACGGGTCCGGTTCAAGGTCAGACCAGCGGAAAGCGCGCTTGAAGGTAAGCCACTTCCGCCAGAGGGGGGCTGACTTCGAAGACTTGAGAAACTCGAGAACCTCTTCCGCCGGTTTGTGAAAGGCCCAGATTCGTTCGAGTGGTTTTGGGGTGTACGTCATACCGCCGAAAAAGCCGGTGCCGAAGACCTCCAGATTTTTCTCGTTATCATTGGGGTCGCGCATGGAGTATGCCGTGGCCTTATCACCCTGCACGTCGAAACGGAAATAGATCCAGTTTTTGTTCCAGACTTCCTGGGTCTCGTTCGTTGCCGGTTGCAGAAGCGGTTGCAGGCTCAGGAGGTAGGTGTCGCCGTCGCGGTGGATCAACCCGCGATAAAGTCTGTGTTCGCGCTCGGTCTCGTAACCGATGCGGATGATGTTGCCGATGCCCGGCTGGAAGTGCAGCAGGGTGAATGCCTCCTGCTTCTCGGCTCGCGATGCCCACCCTCCGACAATCTGGCTCAGCGACGAAAGATCCGCGGCCTTGGGCAACGGGTCTGAAAACTCGGGTAATGTGCACCCCGAAAGGCCGACAAAAAAAATCAGACCGCAAAAAAACAGGGTCGACGTCGAAATACGAGCCAGTGATAACCTTATATTCATGAGACATAGCATACCATGACCAACCTCTCTCTGCATCAGATCAGTGAGTTCACCAGGGTCATTTCGTTCTCTCGAAACTCTGTTTTTCCGCCGGCATTGCTCAACGATTCGCCATTGCG
>CAYYIY010000026.1:0-65061 GCA_964472075.1 uncultured bacterium
ATCGCCGCCAGGGTCATGTTCAGCCCAGCCGAAAGGCTGGGCTGAATCCTTT
Organism: uncultured bacterium; assembly: GCA_964472075.1. GTDB lineage: Bacteria > Muiribacteriota > Ozemobacteria > Ozemobacterales > Ozemobacteraceae > CAYYIY01. The sequence continues at coordinate 53 of CAYYIY010000026.1, forward strand.
TAGACCGATTGAATGCATAATCTTAACGTCCGAGTTACGACGCTTGCATACAACCGTCTGGTGCTTGTGACGCGAGTGAGAATGAATGTTTGTCGGGCTCGAGAGAAAAGAAAAAGATCAATTGTTCCAGAACGCATGTATTTCCGACGAACGCGTTTCCTTTTTTCCTGGGTTCACGGTAAGCTGATGCACATAGAATGCAAGAACGGAGAAACGGAATGTCTTTTTGGCTGAGACGGGCGCTGATATTCGTTGTCTTCGCCTTGTTTCCGGTTCTTGTAGTACAAGTCGCATATCGACAAATTGAGCATCTGGAAGAAGAAAAGCTTGCCGAGGAACTGGTAAAGAAGCAGGTTCGGCAACTCGGAGTGCTGAAACAGAATGATAACGAAGCGATGATGTTATCACGATCTTTTCAAAGAGTATTCGGTCGAGTCAAGCATGAGCCGCTCGACAGGCAGAAGAAGATCATTCGCAACTTGTACCGAATCTTTCCGCGGGCGTTCGATGCGTATTTTTTCGATGGCAACGGTCGCTTGATCAAGGAGATCAGTTCGCAACGTCACTCCCGTCGAGCGGTGGAAATGTCGTTCAAGGCTCTGCAGGACATCGCGGCCGGGAAGCCGATCACACCGGAAATCGAAGGGCTGATGAAGAGTGTGTACAATGTCGGTTCCATCGGAAACATCGGTGGAAGCAAAGACAGACCTTTCTTCATGGGAAATCGCGAGATCAATGCCTGGACCATTCACGACTTTGTAAAAGAAGATGGTGGGGAACAAGTGCGAGGGTATATCGCTCTGCTTCACCCTGCCGCTGTTCCGCGCGATTACTCGCTCGGACTTTCGGTTCGAGCATATAATCGAAAAGATTCCAGGCATCAGGCTGGTTGGTTGAATGTTCGCGGTGGGAACGTCGAAGTGCAACCGGAACCCTTTGCAAAAAAGAGTGGATTCAAAGCCGGAATACTGCGTGCTCTGAACCAGTATGACATGGAGTTCGATGACGGCGGCAACGTGGTTTCCATGGTGATGCGGAAGGGTGGGGGATACATTTTCATAAGCAGCCCACGCCCGCGGTTTTTCCCGACCTGCTGACGCGTCTCTTCCATCTTGCCTGCGTATTCTGGGTGACGCTGGTGATCGTGAAAATCGTCGATGGTGGAGCCGGACTTGCCCTTCGCATTCCTTTGCGATTGCTTGCGCTGTTCTTCTTTGCCGTGGGAACTCCGTCACTGGTTTTGCTGGTCGGTGGGTTCTATGCTTTGAAGGATCACAGCCACGTACGACAACAGCGAATGGAAAAGATGGTCGAAGACAAGATTCAGCGATTCGACGAACGGTATCCGCTGTTCCTCGGCGATCTGGCCTATCGGTTGAGGCAGACCGTCATCGAGGCACGGAAGCAGAAGGATCAGGCGAAAAGGATCGAGATCTATCAGAGGTTTGAACAAGAAAAGGCCATGGATTTCGTCGTGGTCGTCGATAGCCGGGGAAGGGAAGTCTTCAAGACGAAGCGCTTCGTCTCTCTGATGGCTCAGAACCAGACGTTTCAACAGCGCGGCCAGTTTGCCCTCCTGATCTCACGCGAGTTACTCAAGAAGCTGAATGGTTCCATGAAGATTGATGCCGGAAGTCTTGTCATGGAAGCGACCAGTGGCGTACTCAACACACTCGTCGGCGATGCTAACTTCTCTTTCGATGGGCTTCTGGCGACTATGGGTGAAATGTTCGACATGAGTCTCGCCGGAGAAAGCTCTTTCATCTTTGTCGATGCCGTTCAGGTTGTCGGCTCGGAGATGGTAGATGAGATGGTATCCGGCTTCTGCAGCGGTATTCAACAGGAAGCGCTGTATCTCGATCAGTTTTTGAACGTTCTCAATCGTCAGCCTGAGTTAAAATGGAGGGTTCACGCGTGGGGGGACTACGTGGGCGGACGAATGGTCGAAAGGCGCAACTATCGCCAGAATGTCTTGACTCATGCAGATGACGCACAAATGGTTGACGATATCGGGCGGAACTTTCTGCGCACCAGGAACCTCGTGCGAAAAGTCGTGCGACGGAATGGTGTCGACGAACTCTGGATGGCATTTCGGGGCAAGCATTTGACCAAATATACGTTGATCGCTGCCGTCTCCCTGGAGGATCTCCAACACAGTGTTCGGACCCTTTGGTTTGCGCTTGTGGTGACCGCGGTTTTTGTTCTGATATCTACCATGGTTATCGGTATGTTCCTTTCTGAGCAGTTTCTACGACCGATCGAGGATCTTAACCAGGGAATCAGATCAATTGAGGAACGCCGATTCGAGTATCGCGTACCGATTCATCAACGCGATGAGCTCGGCGAAATGGCCGGGCTGATGAACACCGTGATCGAGGGCATGAAGGATCTGCAGGTTGCCCGCATCGTGCAGGAGAATCTGTTTCCCCAGAATGTGCTTATGCTCGGGTCCTATCAGATTTACGGGAAAAGTCGCGCCATGGCTGACATTGGCGGTGACTACTTCGATTACTTCACGGTTGGAGAAAAACAGATTGTCGGCCTTGTGGGGGACGTTTCGGGGCATGGGGTCTCGGCAGCGTTGATCATGGGTATGGCAAAGTGCAACTTCGCCATGGATGAACATCAGTCACGAAGCCTGCTTGAGAATCTCACGAGTTTCAATTCCTTTCTGTTGAAGACGGTGCAGAAAAAGAAGATGATGACCATGTTTCATTTCGGCGTGCAGGTCGAACAGCATCGAATGACTTTCATCAACGCCGGACACAATTTTCCCATGTATTACGACGCAGTCAAAAAGAACGTGCGCATGCTCGAGCAACCGGCCTTGCCGCTCGGAATGATGAAGCGGGTGACTTATAAACCTCTCGAACTTGTGCTGCAGCCTGGTGATGCTGTGTTGTTTTATACCGACGGACTGGTGGAAGCCAAAGACCGGAACGGCGTCGTGATCGGCTATGAGACGGCCCAGCAATGGCTGGCGGAATCTGCCGCCGCCGACGCGTCAGGCATTGTCGAAGCCCTCTTCGCCCGATTTGACCAGGTGACCGTCGGGCAGGAAGCCGAGGACGATGTCTCGATTATCTGTTTGAAGCGAAGCTGCTGACCATGAGGATATTTCTGTTGATGTATTTTCTGATCTATGGCGGAATGAACTCTGTCTTCTGGATGCAGATCCGAAGAGCGTATGCGCTGACGGCCACCGGTACCCTTGTCGTCTCATTCTGGCTGCTGTTGATGATTTTCGCTCCCTTTCTCACGCGGCTGCTGATTCGCTATGAATGGCTGCAGGCTGCGTCGATAAGTGCGTTTATCGGCTTCACCTGGATGGGGCTGATATTCAGCTTTCTGATCGCAACGGCCCTGTTGTACATGCTTATGATTCCGGTTTCGCTCATCGGAGCCTGGTGTGAAAAGCCCGTAACGCTCGACCTGGTCGCTCGACCGATCTTCCTGCTGGGGTGCCTCTACATGGTCGTCGTCTTTATCGTCGGGTATCTGCATGCGGATCAGCTTGAAACGGAAGAGCTGCATGTGCCCTTGAATCGCCAGATTCAACAGTTTCAACCGGTACGCATCGTGCAGATCTCAGATGTTCACCTCGGGTTAACCACGATCAATCGACGAATACGCACTCTCACGGAAAAAGCGAAATCACTTCGGCCCGATCTGCTGGTCGTCACCGGAGACCTGATCGATGGGCCGATGTCACCGGAACAGGAAAACACTCTGGCCGCCTGGTTTCGTGAGATAGAAGCACCGCTTGGACGTTTTTTCATTCTCGGTAACCACGAGATGTACGAGGGCATTGAGCATTCGGAGCGTTTCGCCGGACTCGCGGGACTCAGATTGTTGCGGAATGAGATTGTCCGGGTTACCGATTGGCTTGAGATTGCCGGCATCGATGATCCGACGATGCTCGAACGCAACGGCCGGAAAACGATTCGTGATGTCGAGTTCCTGCCCGAACGTCCCGTCGATCGAGCCCGCATCTTTCTGAAGCATCGACCAACCGTTGAGCCTGATGCCGCCGAGCGTTTCGATCTCCAGCTTTCGGGTCACACGCATTCAGGCCAGATCTTTCCCTTCAAGTACGTGACCGAACGTTTCGCTTCGCATCCGTGTGGTCTGCACCGCGTCGGCCCGGCATGGTTCTATCACTCGCGCGGCAGTGCCACGTGGGGGCCGCCGATTCGCTTCATGAACCCGCCTGAGGTGACCTTGATTCACCTGTTACCCGCATCAGATACCGCCGCCGTCGCCGCGGACTGAAAGAGCGAAGGCGGCGGAAAAGGGGCGTCTCAGTGACGGCGAGGCGAAGTCGCCGCCAACGGTTCGAGACCAGGTATCTTGCCGCCGATCTGACAGACCAGGATGTTCCACATCGGCAGCTGGTTCGTGGCGAGCATCTCGATCATCTTGTCGTTGGCGTTGCGGGGGAAAATCGTTCCCGCCGAGAGCATCGAATCCCAGAGAATCGTGGCAATGTTGGCATTGCGTTCTGCCTCGGGTTTTTCGAAGAACGCCTTCCACTTGCCGGAAGGAATGCCATGGAAGGTGATGTTCCGTTCGATGTCCTGAACAAGTTTCGAGATCTTCTCAAGAGCACTCGCGGCTCTGGAGGACTGACCTGACGCCGTGCCGTCGCGGAGCGGCTTCTGAAGCTGTTCAAATGTCTTGATCGCTCCATACAGGGCGGCGTGAGAATCCTGGACGCAGGACACATCAGTACGAACGGCTGTCAGACCAGTTCCTGACCCGGTGCGGTACAGCGCCATCATCTTTTCAAACTCGCGCCGCAGACCACGATACAGGTCATACGGTCGGCCGTTGATTTCCCCCTTCACCTGATCGGGAAGCACGACGATGGTGTCCGAGACGGGCACGGTAAACATCCAGCCCCGGCGCAGGTTTCCCATGTAGGCATGCCATTTCTGGGTGCATGAGACGATGCCGTTCGGGTTGTGCACGTAGATCTGAAAGTAGTCGATGTCCCAGCGCGGTTCGCCGGTGAATGGGCATTTGACCACTTTTGCCTGGCCGAAGGCGAAGTGACCGGTTACGAGGCCGAGTATGACACCGCTTGATTTTTCATTCGGGGCTCGGCGCCAACCGAACAGGTGTGTGACCAGACCGCGCGTTCCTACCGGCCAGGTAACATTCGAGGCCGAAGACGGAAGCCAGGTCATGCGGCGCGTCAGATCCGGTCGAAGCTCGGTGAGATTGCCTTCAGCCAGAAAGCTGATAATGTCTTCGCTGCCTGAGCGGCTCGCATCCGGCGCTACGCTCAGGGCGCGTCGCGGTTCGAGGGCTTCAACGTTGAAGAAACCCGAAGCGTGAAATCCGTATAAGAACCATCCATCGGTATTCGATTCAGAATTCTCGATACCGTCCGTGCAGGTCATGGGAATGACGTCATCTGCCTTGCGAAAGTATTTGGATGGGATGCTGACGTATTCCTCTTCGCCGTCAAACGCTCCAGATGCCTGGTTGTAATGTCTGACTTTTCGATACCGGCCCATCGCGGGGCCGACGAACTGCACCAATGCCTTGCGAGAGCCCGAGATCTGTATGGGGTCTTCGTCGATCAACAAGCGGTCGCCCTGAACCGAAGGGTCGGGAATGACCACCTCCATTTCCCCAGGTCGAGCGGCGGCAAGCGACTCAAGCACACTTACCCGTTTCAACCCGTTCAGCTTGACCGGGATACGATCTCCTTTTTTAAGCGCGGCCGCCATCTTCTTTTCGTCAATCTGAACATCGGGGCGCATCGTCTCGACCCACGAATCAGCCGGGTCAGTGACAATGCGCACGAGACGGAAAGTCTTATTGATCAGACTCGAATCGGGCGCGGATGACAGGCGAATAAAGACGGATCCATCAGGGAGGCGCTGTTCCGGGCCGGGGAGGGTGAGGCGTCCGGTCCAGCGCCCGGTCGGTTTGTAGAACAGACCGGTTTTGCGCCCTTTGTTGAAGGCGGCTGCTTTGTCGCGATCCGGGTCAACGCTCACTGTGGGAGCGCCTTTGCCGGCGCTCGATGAAACACTTTGAGATGATGAAACGGTCTGGTCATCGTACGGTGTGGCCGCTGATGAGATCGCAGGGACCACCAGCATGGCGATGAGAGTCGTGAAAAGAACGAGTTTTTTCATGGGCATGCACCCTCCGAAAAATGATACGTGATACTTTGCAATTAAGTTTCCGAGAATAACGACACGCATCGGTCTCATGTGACTGCGAGGCGGGGAACCGTTGAAGCGATCCGCTGGTTTGAGGAACGCATGCGGGGCTTCACTTTTCACCGGCTCCTTCGGGAAAGAGAACCAGATTTGTACGCAAGGCTGAGTTTTGTCCGAAACTGTAATGAAGCGATGCGAGCGAAGCGGGTTCATACGTTCCGGTGTTGGGGTCGACGCCGCTCTGCTGGGCCGAGCGCAAACGACTGCGATACAGCTGATAGGTTCTGATCAGATCACCACGAGTGCCGACAAACACCTTCGGCAAACGCGTCAGCATATCGTTTGGGGACCAGTTGCCGCCCGCAGCGAGATATTCCTGTCGTGTGTCTTCAAACAAGCACTCGCCGGGTTCGAAAAATTGCGTCCAGGTCGGGTCGATGATGATTTCGCGAGCGTTGTCGCCATCATTTTCGCAAAGGCCGCGATCGGCGACGAAGACATGAATCTTGTCGAGCGGCTGAATCTTGCCCTTGATGACGACCTTGCCGACGCCGGTGGTCTGGGCGTAGGCAACCGGGTAGCCTTCCTGGGCCAGGCGCTGCACCCAGAGCGTCGCATACGCCTCACATGAGCCGGCCGCGGCCATGGGTGTCTCACTTTCTGCGAGAATCGTGCGAACGATCTGACGCCAAACGGCGGCGCGTGCGGCCGGATCTTTCGGCAGATCCTTCCATGCCGGAATCTTCTGCAGGGCCGGCATGGCTTGAAAGGCAGCAGCAGAATGGAAGGTGGAATCAGAGTGTGCCGGTGCAGCTGGCGAAGGGGTCGTCGCAGTTATGTTCTCATGCTCGGAATAGGGATCGGTCGCAGCGGGACATGTGCCGGCGATGGCGAAGACAGATATCGTTGCAGCCAGAAACAGTTTGTTCTGCAGGCCGTGTGGCATAACTCTCCTCCATTCGCAGTTTTCTCTCATCCCATTTTACCGTCACGTGACACTCTCTGCCGGAAATAAAGTTTTGCCGGCAGGTTTCTGCGAACAGCATCGGCAGACGTTTGTCACGCGAAACATGCAGCGAATCTGTGTGTGGAAAAGTGTCAGCGCAATTTCTCGTTCGATATTCGGAGGCATGGCGTCGTTTCTTCGTGTTTGCGAAAGAGTGTGGTTTGAGAAAAAGCTGGGGTGACATCAGCGGCACGTTGCTGGCGCTGCTGGCTGCCCTGCGCACATTTCGGCCGATGACGTATCAACTTCGCATCGATGACAGAAAGACGGTGGTATGTCGGCATGTCTACAATCTGTTTGTCGGCAAGGGACGATACGTGGCTTCCGGGATTCGACTGAATCTCGATGTCACCCCTGATGACGGTCGTCTACACATTCTGTCGGTTGCCGAACGATCTCGCTTTCGCCTGCTGACCCGCGTGATGGCTGCCTATACGGGAATGCTGCCGCGGGTGTATCAGCCGATCTATGCGTCTGAGGTACAGGTGACAGCCGTGAGTGGATGCCGGGAACTCGAATACGACAGCGATCCGCATGGTCGCCTGCCCGCTTCGATACGCGTCCTCCCCCGAGCCCTCCGGGTGGTCGGCATTACGACCTGAACACGGAATTCACTGAGGGACCGGAACTTCTTACGCCGCGTGTCTGCGTTGGGATTCGGCGTTACACAAAACATGTGGGAAGAAGCAGAAGGCATGGAGCTTCGCGGAAACGCACGAGCTTCTGAAGCCCCCCTTTGTGGCCAGTCAGAGCGAAATGCGGTAACTTTTGCCTCAGAGAGAGGTAGTATAATGGCAGTGATCGTACTCCCTATCACGGAGGTAGTTCTCGTGACAAACAGCTTCAAACAAACCGTCGGTTTTCTTGTTGTCATCGTTTGCATGCTTCTCACGGCTTTCACGTGCTGTGCCGCGACGCCATACGATACCGAGTCGGTTCAAGTTCAAAGTACTGCCGCGGCCGCTGATCCGGCAGCCAGGCCGGTAACCGCTTCTACCGCCAAGTCCGGCGAAATGAATGTCGAAGCCACGATCAGTGTGTCACAGTATTTCACGCTTCTGTCGACGTTCGTAACCCAGGAAAACTTCGTGCCGGCGCTGGCGGTGCTGCGTTCGATGTTCAGAGACCACTTTCAGGATCGTTCCACCGATTTCGGCGATCTGAACACGATCGATATGAATGAAGCCCGGGTCAAGTTCTCCAATATGCTGGCCAATGAGGTCAAGTTCGGTACGAATCAGCTCGAAAAGAAGATTCTCTCGGCATCGACGCCGTCCGAGTTGATATCGACCATCAAGTGGACCAAACGCTGGCTTGAACTGCTGAAGAAATCCGGAGACTGGCGACACGGCATGATCATTGCCCGTGCCGAAGCCATGTTAGCCGCCGGGCAGGCGCTGCTCGGCAACACCCCGATTCCAGCCGCGCCGGTTTCAGATCTGGTCACTTCTTCGCAGAACGTCGGCTCAAGTGCCCAAAACGCGGCTGTGCAACCATCAGATACTCCGAATACATTCCGACCTGAATTGACGACATCTTCCGGGAACACACCGCCGACCAGCTCATCTGACGGATCGTCAGACGCATCCGGTGCAGAGCCTTCCGGGAGCGCAGATCTCAAGAATGAAATCACCTATGGACTGGCAAAAGCCAGACAGCGATTTGAACAACGCGAAAGCGTCTTCAAAATTCTTGAAACGTTGCGTTGGACCGAAACCCGCATTCGCGATTTCGAAACAGCGGCGAGCACCGATCAGTCACGCAGCCAGGCTGAATCTGCTCGGGCTGAGCTGACAGTCATGAAAGACCGTGCCGCTCAGATGTTGATCTCAGACATCACGTATGGTCTGGCAAAGTTTGACGAACGCAAGCGAGCCGGTGAATCGGCCGCAAACCTGCGCAACACCGTCTCCTGGACAGAACTGCGCCTGCGTGAACTGAAGCGCCTCGACGACCCTGCATCGCGAGTCTTTGCGGCTGATGCCGAGCGCAGATTGCAGCAGGCGCGCGCGCAGATTCCCGCGGCCGTCCCTGCGGTGCCGTATCTGCGGCAACTGGACAACGCTTTGAACCGATACGGAACGTGCCAGAACACCTCGATTGCCATGACCCTGCGAGCGTATGGCTGGACCGGAACTCCGGATGACCTGACCCGCGAATTCGGGAACGGGTTAGGGAAGGAACCAAACGGTGTCGCCGAGATCATCAACACCATTGCTGCGCGTGCGGGTTTGAAAATCAGAGCGGTTCCGCACACGCAATCCACACCCACCGAGTTTCGTGAGGCGATCGCGCGCGGTCCCGTCATCACCCATGGGTGGTTTACGAAAGATGGGCACGTCGTGGTGGCAACCGGATACGACGGCAATCGGTATCAGGTCCAGGATCCGGCAGGGGCCTGGAATCAGCAGGTGAGCGGATCATACGATTACAATGCTTCCGGTGCCAATCGCTGGTATAGCAAAGCCGCGTTCGAAAGTGCTGTTGTCGAAGGTGGTACTGTCTGGTACACCGAGATTGTACCGCTTCCGTAACCGGAGACAGTTGTGATGAACACTTCCCGTCATCGACTGAATTCCATTGCGGTCATCCTGATCCTTCATCTGTTTTTGCTGCCGGCATTCCCGGTTATGGCCTCTGTTGCCGGGTCTCAGCAGGTTCTCAGCGCGGTACTCGAACGAAGCTCTCAGGGAATTGTCTTCGGGGTTCAAAAGACCATCGATGCCATCAACTCGTTCAAGAATCCAAACTTCGGCCTGCGGCTGACTGAACATCGTGTTGCCGATGCAAACCACAAACTGATTCTGACCATTGATGGGCACATCGCCTTGCCTGGCAACTTCGTGAACCATGGTCTGAAAAAGTGGTTCCCGAACGAAACGCCGTTGCCGCAGAGACCGGAGTGCCGGGCCTTCATCAAGATGAAGTTTCCCGCAGAGGGCGCTCCTGAACTGCAGGGAAGAAACCCCGTGCGGGTGCCGTTTCGTATCGACGCCGAAGTGAAAGTCGACCAGTGTCTGAAGATTCTGGCGATGATGGGCATGGGAATGGCGATCGAGCAGGTTGATCTGATTCCGGTGGCGAAAGTGTCTCAGCTCCTTGCCCAGGTTCCCTCGGAACATGTGCGCACCGTGCTTCAGAAGTTCTTTCCATCTCTCGACAACTTTCTGCTCAAGAAGCTGAGTTCGAACTTTTTTGACCAGCTTCTGAAACAGGGTCATGTTTCAGGGCAGGCCATGCTGACCTCGATCGGTGTCGGTGACTTTCTCGGTTTTTTGCTTGGCTTCGGAGTTGGTATCGCCGAATCGGCGGCGCTTGCCGGAGTGACGAATGCCGCGCAGCTTGGTGTCGGGGCGGCGATCATCACCATGCCGGGGGTCGGCAATGTCGCGGTCGGTGCCATGCTGGTGGTTGTCTCGGCCAGGCTGACTCAGGCGGCCTTTACCCTTGGCAAGGAAGTAGTGGAGTGGGGGATCTGGCGTGATCGCTTTGCCAAGATCGAAGGGTATCTGCAGGGTTCCTGGTCGCCGGGAAAGGCTCAGGCCGACTGGCTCGAAAAGCAGGTGGCGTATGAAGCGGCGCGTGACGACTTCAGCGCCGTGCATCGCCTGATCATGCATCTGCGCGCCATGCCCCTGCTGCGTCGTGCCTGGTTCAAAGAATACATGCAGACGCTGCGAGTGCCGATTGCCCGACAGGCTGAGGCGAAACAATCATTTGTCGCGCAGAAATACACCGCCATTATCGACGTGTTGTTCTTGAAATAGGAATATGATGATCCTGTGAATTTCGACCAGACGAGCACCTTCGTGCCATGTCACTGGTACTCAGGCGGTTTTGATAGCGTGCGTGAGCCGGCCGGTCGGGTGTTCCGCACGCTGTTCGTCGTACTGGTTTTTTCCGCCTTTCCCATCTGGGTGTTCTTCACCGTGTTTGAAAAGATCGAGACGCTTGCCGTCGAGCGTCGTATTGATGCGCTTGCCGCTTCGCACCAATCTCTGTTGACGAAAATCCTCAAGCAGTCGAACGACATCGAGATGCTGCGCAGTCAGATCATTCTGCTCAGCGTGAAGATGAAACACGCTTCCCCCGAAAAACAGAAAGATCTGGTTACCCGCTTCAACAGGGCGTTTCCTGGAATGGTCGATCTGTATTTCTTTGATCGTCAGCTGGAACTCGAAACGTCGCTGAGTTCGACAAACGTGCCGAAGCGCGCCATCGAAAAGGCGATGTCCGCCCTCGATGAGGGAAACCGAAAGAAGACGCTGACCTCGATGCAGAAGGGTATTCTCAGTTCCGTCTTTCGCTCAAATCTGGTCAGCAAGTCGATTGATCTCGATCTCTCCTACATTCTGCTGCAACCTCGCCCGGAGTTCACCGGAATCGTGTGGGGAAGGCAGGAGAAGATACGGAAACCGTTCATTGCTGTCTTTCATCAGAAGGCGATTCCCCGGAACCTGTTTCTCAACCGAATCATAGGAAATGTGGAAAAGACATCCCGCCGGCTTCGTGTGGGTCTGTATGATCCGAGAGAAGAGTTGGTACAAATCATTCCGGAATCGCTGGCGCGCGACTCAGACGTCAAACGCGGAGTGTTGGCGAGTCTCGCACGGTATCGGCAGTATCATCTGACCGACCGGGCGATGGTGTCTCTAACCGCTCGTGGAGATGGCACATATATTCTGCTTCGCTCTCCGCTTGCGAAAAGGTTTTCCGAAAAGTGGGGTGGTACGTTTCTGCTCTTTGCCCTGGGTTGGTCGATCTTTATCTTCGTGCGGGCGGACAAACTGTATCAAGGCCTCGGCAGAACCATTCCGGCGAAGGTGGTCATTCTGTTCATACTCATCGGTGGAACGCCGTCGTCTTTGCTCATGCTGACCGGTTACTATGCATTGAAAGATCACGCGCATGTCATGAGAGAGAACGTGCTGCGCGAAGCTACCGAGCGACTGCGACAATTTGACGAACGTTTTGCCGACGAAATGCTTGGTATTCAGGAGTCGTTTTTACGCGTGGTGAGACGCGCGACAGCGGCCCCTGCTGATAACCAGCGCCGTGAGATTCTGCATGAGTTGTCCGGCACTCCCAATCTCGAAATGGTTTTTGCGGTTGACGAAGATGGAAAGGCTTTGTACGAGTTTTATCCGATGACCTCCGTCGTACCGGATCAACAAAAGAAACTCCTTTATGCCATCGCGCAACAGATTCTTCGAACCTTGACAGGGTCCGACAAGGTTGACGGTGCCTCATTTGCTTCAGAAGCGATTTTCTCTGCCGCCGGCAGTCTCGGCGGCGAGCACCTGCGACAGGTGGAAAGCTTTATCAGATCTCTCGGTGTTTTGCGGGTATACAAAATCGGCGAAGGAAGCACGATGAGTGTTCAGGAAGTGCTTCCCGATCCAGCCGGGAACCCCAAGTATCTCGTGCATGCGCAGTTCAATCATTCGCAAGTTGAGCGCACCTATTGTCTGAAGCATATCAACGATCTGCGTCGTTTCGACACGCTTCCGATCGATCTGGCAATGGTGTCGAACAGTAAGCTCGTCGGCGACGTCGTCCCGCGGGGGATGTTGGGAGATTATGTCACCTATCTCGCCGATCTTTCATCGAGCAACCGTTCGACCGTGCACGAGTCCCGGTCGGAAGGCGATGGAAATTACATCTGGATTGCCATGCCGACGCGCAAGATGTCATACTTTTTTCTCATCGGGAAAGTGCCCCTGCGGGGGGTCGAACAGCGGATCCAGGGAATGTGGCATCGACTGATCGCCTTTTCCGTCATGCTGTTGATTGCCGGCGTGTTTGTCGGATTCATGATCTCGCGACAATTTCTTCAGCCGATCAGCGATATTTCGACCGGCCTTCAGGCCATTGCCCGACGCGATTTTCGTCATCGCGTTCCAGTACGTTCGTCCGACGAACTTGGTGAGGTCGGCATGCTCATCAATCGCGTCACCGACGGCATGAAGGATCTTGAGGTGGCGCGGGTTGTTCAGGAAAGCCTCTTCCCGACCGAATCGCTCGATCTGCCGCCGGTTCGTCTGTTCGGACGCAGTTTCGCGATGGCCGATATCGGCGGCGATTATTTTGACTATTTTGTCCTGGCTGATCGCTACGTGGTTGGGCTGGTGGGCGACGTTTCAGGGCATGGAGTATCGGCCGCGCTGATCATGGGTATGGCGAAAGGGGCGTTCGCCATGCATGCGAAGCCGGGACTCTCGCTTATTGCCTTCTTCGAATCGTTCAATCACCTGCTCATCAGCACGGCGAAAAAGAAGAAGATGATGACCCTGTTTGCTTTCGCCATCGATATGCGGACGCTGAAGATGGAATACGCCAATGCCGGTCACAACTACCCCATGTTGTATGATGCCGCAACCGGAAACGTCACGGAATTGAAGGCGGCAGGCTACCCTCTGGGAATGCGCAGCAAGCTCGTCAGTTCCGTCCAGGTTCTCGATTTGCATCAGGGCGATGGCATCATCATGTACACCGACGGATTCGTGGAAGCACGCAATCCGGCTGAGCAGGAAGTCGGGTATCAGAGATTCGGCGAATGGTTCGGTGAAGGCATGCGACAGAACTTGACCGCGCCCGCACTTGTAGAGAATCTCTTTGCACGGTTTCACGACTGGTGCGAAAACGAACCCGTTCAGGATGATGTGTCGCTCGTCGCGCTTCAGATCAAGACGTAACGCAGCTCCGGCACTTGCAGCGCGACAGCCCGGAGTCCGGCAATTCTCGGTGAGAAGAACGTGCCTGGTCAGGCCGTTTTGATCCCCTGTCGCTCCGCACGAACCACTCGGCAACTTCGATCATCGGCTCATCTCGCTTCTTCGTCGAACCTCTTCGAGCGCCCATCCTGGGCGCGCTCAGAGGGCTCGCTCCATCGTGGAGCGAGCCGACGAAGAATCGGATGACTCGACGATCTCATACGCCGGGTGTTTCGGCAACACGCCACGAGGGATCTGTATTCGGCCTGTCCAGGCACCTCACCGAGAATTGCCGCCTGGAGTCTCTGCCTTGGTCAGAGGCTGCGTGGTCGGCGGGCGTTCTCAGGAGTGATGAAGATGCCGGGTTTGCCGTTGAGTGGGCATTTGGTTTCGCAGATACCGCAGCCGATACATTTTTCCTTGACCACGTAGGGAAGCTTGACGACGCGAGTTGAGCCGTCGGGAGCTCGGACTTCCCGCTGATCGAACCGGATCGCCTTTTCCCCGATCGGACAGTGTTCTTCACAGACGAGACAGTCTTCGGCTCGTGCGTGGGGGATGCAGACGTTGCGGTCGAAAACGGCCAGGCCCATCGGTGTCTCCTCTTTTTGCCTCAATGACAGAGGCAGAATGGCGCCGGTGGGGCAGACCTGCCCGCAGAGATTGCAGTTCTGCTCGCAGTATCCCAAGCGCATGACCGCGATCGGAGTCCAGCGTTCAAAGAGATGCGATGCGCCGTCGGCGGGCTGAAGACAACGCCCGTTACTCTGGCAGACGCGAACACAGGCGAGACACCGAATGCAGCGCTGCAGAAATTCATCTTCCGGGATGGAACCGGGAGGTCGAATGAGAGGGTAGTCGCGAAAAGCTTTTTCCGATTCGATGCGATGCAGACCGGCGGCGGCGAGACCGGTGACGACCCCTCGCAGAATCATGCGTCGACCCAGATCGAGCGGCGGGTGAAGACGCTGCCGGAAGCCGAAGCGTATAGCCGAGTCCTGCACCGGGCAGAGAATCGCGCAATCGAGACACTGGATACACTGAGTCGGGTCGGTTTTCTCGATCTCATTTATGGGGATGGCAGCCATGCGACATGAGCGGGCGCAGCGCTGACAGTGCGTGCAGGTCTCGAGCACTCGCCGCCCGAACGGCAACTTTCGCGAGAGCAACCCGAGCAGTGCCCCGGCCGGGCAAACGAATCGGCACCAGCCGCGCCGAGCGTAGCGCTCGAGCAACAGAATGCCGATGATCAGCAGGAACAGAGGGACGATCTGAAGATGTGAGGACTGACCTTCGATGAAGATCCACTTTCGCCAGTACCAGTCGAGCCACGAGATTCCTGGAATAAATGCCAGAATCTGAAACAAAGAGCTGACGAACAGAGTGAAGAGCGGATACAGAATCACCGTAAAAAGTCGAGTGAACAGCGACAGCGGGTCGAAATACCACAGCATGTTGACGGAAAAGAGTGCGGCGACACAGCCGCCGATCAGCAGAAAGTACCGGGTGAGGCGAAGCGAACTCTTGATTCCTTGCTGCTGATAAGGCCCGATAAACGAATCCGTCATGTCGATGCAGGTGCCGAGCGGACACACCCAGCCGCAGAAGAAGCGGCCGAAGAACAGCGACAGCAGCAATATGGCGATGCCGCCGGCGAAGACGCTCATGCCGACAGTACCGGTCAGTATTGCCCAGATCGGCCCCAGAGGGCTGAAACGAAGATAAAGATCGGGGTCGGGGATCGGCGAAAACGGAAACCGCATGCGAACGATCAGCACCACCGTTACGATCAGGAAGAAGGCCTGTACGAGACGCTTGATCAGTCTCCCGTGCCGAAGCCATATCAGACCCGAAGCGCGATGGTCGGGGTCGGCAAACGACGTGTTGATGACGACGGGCATGACTTAGAAAACCGCTGCAGAACAGGGAAATGTCACGACATCACCCGAGTTTGAGTTTCACGGGTTTGAGATTCTTGATGTCGACTTTCGCCAACCCGCGGTCGATGGCATCGGCGATGTGCGAGATATCGCGAACCTGGTGACCGAAAAGTTCCAGTGCCGTGACGTCGGCGGCAACGGTACACGGGCTGGCAATCAATACCTTCGGGTTTTTGACGTCGGCGAGATCACCACCGCGTGGGCCATGATCGACCAGCATGCGGTAGGCATCGATGATGGTGAGAGTCGGCAGAATATCCGCGACTACATCAATGAGCTTGCGAAAGGGGGAGTGAAGCTCTCCACGACTGCCGCCCATGACGCCCATCAGATTTTTGAGACCGAGGGTGACGGTAGCCAGGCCGTGATGTTTGGCAATAGGGACGTTGATGACCTTGTTTACTTCAAGGTAATCCTGGTAAATAGGCCATTCTTTCAGGATCTCAGCCTTGGTCAGCTTGATCGGTTTGAAGCGTTCCGGTTGCACGTGATACACCTTCGCGCCGGCGGCTTCCGCTTTGTCCTGAATGCCGCTGTTGATGTAGCATCTCTGGGCATTGTTGCAGGTGTGATCAAAGATCTTCACCTCTTTGGCGCCGGCTTCAAAGCACGCTTTCACGACAGCCTCGACTAGATCGGGGTTGGTGTTGGCCGCGTATTCCGGGGTTCTGTCCCAGCCGATGTTCGGCTTGACCAGCACCGTATCACCTTTGCTGACGAACTTCGACATTCCACCGAGAGATTCAAGCGCCTTGGCCAGCAGTGCCGCGGGCTCTCCGCCTTCAACCCATACGACATCAGGCACTGAAGCTGGTTGTCCGAACAAGGGTGTCAGGGATCCAGCTGCAGCCGCAGCCAGAGCGATTCCGGTCGTTTTAAGGAAGTCACGCCGTTTCATGTCTGCCCCTCCGTCTGTAAAATTTTGTGCCCCCATTTTAACAGTAAAGTTGTGGAAATTGAAAGAACCGATACGAAGCTCTGTGTACCTGGTGTTACTTCTAGTACAACCACGGCGGCAATGGCGTTCTCGGTTCATTCCGGAGTGGTCAAGAGAAACAGTCTGTGTTGTACACGGCGATAGACAAATTGTGCGGTGCACAAAAATGTTGCATTTTGTCTCGATCTTTGTAATATTGTCTCGCTTGTTGAGGAATTCTTTAGAGCACTGAGGAGGTCATGTGACACTAGCTTCCGTTTTGTTCCTGCTGGCTCCTGCCGGCTCGATTGCCGCTCTGGTTTTTGCGTATAACTTTTATACGGCCATGATGCAGTCCGACCCGGGAAGCGAAGTTTCCCAGAAGATTGCGGGCCACGTCAAAGAAGGCGCCATGGCCTATCTGTGGGCGCAGTACCGCACGGTTTTCATCTTCTTCGTGTTCGCTTTCGCCTTTTTTGCTTTTCTCGCGTTCAAACTTGAGGTTCTGAGCGCCTGGACGCCGATCGCCTTTCTGACCGGCGGTTTCTTCAGCGGTTTGTCCGGCTACCTCGGCATGAAAACCGCTACCAATGCCAGTAATCGCACGGCCGCCGCGGCAGCGAAGTCTCTGAATGATGGTCTTACCGTAGCTTTCCGCAGCGGCGCCGTCATGGGCTTTGTGGTCGTCGGCCTCGGCTTGTTCGACATTTCGCTGTGGTGGGTTTTCCTCAACTACGTGAAGAACAGCCCGGCCTGGGCTGGATCGATTTTTGCGGTGCACGATTACGTTGAAATCACCACGATCATGCTCACCTTCGGCATGGGCGCTTCATCGCAGGCTCTCTTCGCCCGCGTCGGCGGCGGCCTCTTCACCAAGGCTGCTGACGTCGGTGCCGACCTGGTCGGAAAGACCGAAGCCGGCATTCCCGAAGACGATCCGCGCAACCCGGCGGTTATCGCCGATAACGTCGGCGACAACGTCGGTGACGTGGCGGGCATGGGCGCTGACTTGTACGAATCGTACTGCGGATCGATTCTGGCCACGGCCGCTCTCGGAGCCGCCGCGTTCTCGGCCGCCGGTCTTGAAACCCTGCAGCTGAATGCGATTCTGTTGCCCATGATCATTGCCGGTCTGGGTATCGCGTTCTCGCTGTACGGCGTCTATCAGGTCAAGACCGAAGAAGGCGCGAATCAGATGCAGCTGATGGCCGCTCTGAACACTGGTATCACCTGGGCCGCCATCGGCACGACCATCGCTTCAGCGATTCTCGTGTATCTGCTGCTGCCTGGTCACTTCGGCATGTTCTTCTCGATCATCGCAGGTCTTGCCTCGGGTATCATCATCGGCAAGGCGACTGAATACTACACCTCCGCTGACTATTCGCCGACACAGGAAGTGGCGGGTCAGGCCAAGACCGGCCCGGCGACCGTCATTATCGCTGGTATGGCTGAAGGCATGCTCTCGACGGGCATTCCGGTCATCACCGTTGGCGTGGCGATTCTGCTGGCCTACGGCTGCGCCGGCGGGTTCACGAATTCCGCTCTCGGTCTCTATGGTATCGGTATCGCCGCGGTCGGCATGCTTGCGACCCTCGGCATCACTCTGGCGACCGACGCCTATGGCCCCATCGCTGACAACGCCGGTGGAAACGCCGAAATGTCGCACATGGGTCCCGAAGTTCGCAAACGTACTGATGCTCTCGATTCGCTCGGTAACACTACGGCCGCTACCGGTAAGGGGTATGCGATCGGTTCAGCCGCTCTGACCGCCATGGCGCTGCTCGGAGCCTATGTCGAAGAAATTCGCACCGGGCTTGTGCGCGCCGCCAAGGTTTCGGGTGATGTGCTCGATCAGTTCATCTATGTCGAGAAGAAGGCCATTCCGATTATGACCGCCACCATGGCTGACTTCATGAACTACTTCGATGCGAACCTGATGAATCCGCAGGTTATCGTCGGCGTGTTCCTGGGCGCCATGATGGTCTTCGTGTTCTGCGCTCTGACCATGAAAGCGGTCGGTCGCGCCGCTTACTCGATGGTGCTCGAAGTGCGCCGCCAGTTCAAGGAAATTCCGGGACTGCTCGAAGGGAAAGAAGGTGCCAAGGCTGATTACGCGGCCTGCGTCGATATTTCCACCAAGGGCGCTCAGCGCGAGATGATCGTGCCGAGTTTGCTTGCCATCATCGTGCCGATCATCGTCGGCTTGCTGCTCGGTGTGTCGGGAGTTTTGGGGCTGCTGCTGGGCGGTCTGGCGTGCGGTTTCACCATGGCCATCATGATGGCCAACGCCGGTGGAACGTGGGATAACGCCAAAAAATTCATCGAAGGCGGCAATGTCAAGAACGACAAGGGCGAAGTCCAGGGCAAGGGAAGTGACGTTCACAAGGCCGGTGTCGTCGGCGATACCGTCGGTGATCCGTTCAAGGATACGTCAGGCCCGTCTCTGAACATTCTCATCAAGCTCATGAGCATGGTCGCTGTGGTTGTCGCCGGTCTCACGGCTTCGTATTCGCCGAAGATTCAGAATGCGCTCGGGTTCAACCCCAGTGAATTCCGTTTCAAGACCGAAGCCATGCAATTGTTCAAGGAAGGCAAGCTGTTCGACAACCAGGGCAGGTTGGTAACCAACGATACTCGCATTATCAAGCTTCCCGAAAAAGCACCAACACCCGCACCAGCTCCCGCTCCCGCCACGCCGGCTCCGGCTGCAGTCACCCCGGCTCCCGTCACTCCCGCTCCGACGCCGGCCGTGACGCCCGCGCCGACTGTTACTCCCGCCCCAGCGCCCGCAGCGGTGACACCTGAGCCTGCACCTGCGACGCCGGCACCGGCCGCTGTTCCTGCTCCAGCGGCGGTATCACCCGCTGAACCTGCCCCGGCGGCGGCTCCCGCTCCTGCAGCGACTCCCGCTCCAACCGCCGCGACTCCGGCTCCGACTCCCGCGGTCGCGCCCGCAGAACCGGCTCCTGCCGCTCCCGCGGCGACCCCGGCCCCCGCGGCAACACCCACCGGGAACTGAGGTTCACGGTACCGTTCGATCGTAAGAACGGCTGGACCGGCCTCTCGGCCGGCTCCAGCCGTTTTTCTTTCGCCGCGAGTTCCACGATCACGCAACATCGAGGCTGAAACCTTGTCGACTTTGCATCCGTGCGAAGTCGACAAGGCCGAGTCGTTTCCTGCGATCCGGCAGTCTGCTCGCGGAATCCGTTCGTCTCTTGCCGAATGGCTCACAAGTTTCGCTCTTACCAACGGAAAATCGATGGAGAACGAAATGACCCTTCCCGGCAGCATGCTCTCTTTGCATCAGGTGGAAAAAGCGATACAATGAAGGTGAGCGTAGTTGATCATTCGGAGAAGCCATCGTGACAAGAAAAGGGTATGTTCTGCTGCTCGTCGTTCTTGGGGCGATCAGTCTTGCCTTTTTCGGGCTGACGCTGACTTCCCTCAATCGTGGGTATCGCACCCAGGTTCTGCACACGCGACAGATGCAGACTTCTTTTCAGATTGCGTATTCCGGATACCAGCGCATTCTGGCACGCTTGTATCTGAAACCCTGGGAAGAAAGGTTCTTCGCCGGTGCTCCCAAAGCGGAAAACGGCATCGCCCTGTTCGGCGGGGTGTACGACACGTATTGCACCGATGCGCCTGGTACGACCAATCAGGCTGATATCTATGTTCGAGTGAAACTCGAGGGCATGACGCGCAACTATGTCTGGCGCATTGAGCACGTGCCATCGCTGCTTGATTCCCGATACGTGCGCACCCTTCTTTTCGGCGAGATCGAGAACAACGATTTTCCGACCGGGGCCGCGGCGAACTATAGTCAGAAAATCAACGACCTGATGCAGACGCGCGAAAACAATCGCGGCAAGGCAGATGATCTGCGCTTAAAAGTGAACGGGGTCACGACGCTCGAAGATATTACCAGCATTCTCAATGCTCCCAGACCCGTGCTGCCCGCGAACACCGGCTTACCGCTCGATCATGCTCCGGCTCCTGCACCAGCGCTTTCAGACCCCGGACCGCTGACGGAAGCGCCCCCGGGAAATCTGATCAAGGAGCCGGGTGGTGAAACCAGCACGCCAAAGGCGTCAAAGCTGACGGACCAGATGAAACAAAACGGGAAAATCATCTCGAAGATTTTGTTTTACCCTGAACGATACGATATTCTTCCAGAGTCATTTCCGATTCTGGAAAGTGTCAGACAGATGCTGCTCGATATGCCGCATATTCGCGTGTCTGTTGAAGGGCATATCGCCCTGGGAGTCGACAGCGATGCCGGAAAGGTCGAGTTTTCCAGAAGGCGCGCCAAGGTGGTCAAGCAGTGGCTGGTCGATCACGGCATATCCGGATCGAGACTCGAAGTCAAGGGGTGGGGCGATCACAAGCCCATCTACGAAAACGACACGGAAACGCACAAGAAGCGAAATCGTCGTGTCGAGTTTGTCCGTATTCCCTGAAGAGAAAATCAGCTTCGAAAGCTGGATTGAGGGTCCTGGTCTGGAACAGAGTCACTTCCCCGCAGTTGCGGCGTACTGGGCGATGATTCCCTGCACAACGGGAACGGCTTTGCCGGTTACGAGATCGATGGGCTGCAGAAAACCGTGTTGCCTGATCAGATCTGCGGACGATTGTGCCAGGTCTTTCTCTTGCACCAGCAGGCGATTCAGGTGCTGGTTGCGCCCATCCGTTTCCTTGCGCAGATCTTCGAGAAAAGTACGATACTGTGACAATGCCGATGAATTGGCGGTGTCAGCGGCAAGAACCCGGTACAAATCGAGCAGACGGCAAATGACGAACATCTGCTGCTTGACACCGCGTGCTCCCGAAAGGTCCGGGTTGAGAAGTTTACGATAGGCGTGTATCGCCATTCGGCAGGCTTCAGAATGGGTTTTGACGATTTTCAGATAGTTGCGCAACCCGGCCAGAAACGGGTCGGGGTCATCGGCCAGCGCGTCACCGACCTGGGTCGGCGAACAGGCATTCTCGAGACTGCGGGCATCGGTCGCCATCACGTAGGTAGCGGCAAAACAGAGGCCGGCCAGATCGAAACAGGCGCTGCCAAGATTCTGCCAGGCCTTGTATTCATCGAGTTTGGAGCCGAATGGCCCGGAGGCTTTCGTCTTTCGCAGAGCGACCTCGTCGAGATGCTTCTGTAAAACGGGAGAATTCAGAAAACCACTTGTGCCGGTATACAAGCGGCCGAGATGCGTGATGGTCTGGTAGTCGGCTCCGCTTTCGGCAACCAGTTGCGGGACCGGTTCGCCCGGCGAGTTGAAAAAGTGGTAGGCAATGTCTCGTTCGAGCTGTTGCGGGTCGATGAGAAAACTGATGGTCGCAGGCTTTGGTCCGATCGGGGAAAACAAGTGGCAACCCGCATCGGTCTTGCCGGCGCCGATTTTGGTGTCCCAGTTCATTTCGACACCGGCACTGATCAGGTGCTGATGTTCAGGTGTGGAAGTGTCGAAGGACAGGCGTTTCCCCGACGCCGACACGCGAAAGGGACGGACCTGAAAATACAGAGGAGCATAGGTGGAATCAATGATTCCCTCGCTCTGGCCGTCGATCTTCCCCCACGGGGGGCGTCGGTCTTCAACCGACTTGAAAAAAACCGTGGCGCCATCGACGATCGGAGAAAGGGTCAGAGGGCTTGATTCCTCGATGCCGAGCGCTTCCATGCCCCAGGGGTTGAGATCGACTTCTTCGATCATGTTTTCCACGACCTTCTGTGAAAGCATGGCGCTGGTGAAATGGTCGGACGAAAGTCGGCTTTCGCTGCTGCCGCCGCGCATAATCGTGAGAAAGATGCCCAGGAGAACCACCAGCAGACCAACGCCGATCAATATCTCGACAAGGGTGAAAGCACGGTGCAAAGCAATCTGAATGGGCACGCGACAACGCCGGCTCATTGGTTGGCTCCGAAATTCATCAATCCGACTTCGGTAAGCAACTGGTACTCTTCCTTTTCGTTGGCGACTGTGACACTGATCTGGATGCTGTTCGGGGCGGTAAGCGTGAAGGCCAGACGCTTGACGGCGCGCGCAATGATGTTCTGGCGGCTTGGCGGCGCACCGTTCGCCTCACTGGCATGATGAATGATCTGCAGAAGATCGCGTTTGAACTTTTTCGAGCTTTCTTCATCTCGGGTTGGGTACAGCATGCCCGCCCGATTGACGGCATCAAGAAAGGTCACGTAGCTCAGGCTTTCCCCGAGAGTCGGGCGCAGTACTTCCGAAGCTTCACGCAATCGCGCAATCATGACATCGGCGGCCTTGCGCGCGTCGATCTGCAGTGTTAAACGGTTGGTAATGCTGGTTTCGGCACTGGTTCGACTGTACCAGAATCGGAAAAACACCGCCGCGCCGATTCCGACGATCGCGGTAACGATAATGATCTCCGCCATCGAGAAACCTTGGCGAACGCATTGAATACCGAGACGTTTCGTGATCGACATGAGATGGAACCCGTCAGCCGCCATTTCATTGAAGTGAACCGAGCCGTTCTATTCTCAGTATACCCTTACTGGAAACGGGCGTCGACCACTTTCCAATCGATGTGTTTCACCAGGTTGGTGAAATAGTCTGATTTCTTCAGACCGAAATCGAGCATGTAGGCATGCTCAAAGAAGTCGATGACCAGCAGGGGCTTGCAGCCGGCGAGATGTCCGGTATCATGCTGGTCGATCCAGCAGTTCATCAGCATTCCCGTGCCGATGTCCTGGTACAATACCAGCCATCCGATACCGCGCATTTTCGCCATGGCTGAAGCCGAGCGCAGCCAGATTTCGTAGCCGCCGAACTGTCGATCCACGGCATCACGCAATTTTCCGGTTTTGGGAAAATCACCGGTTCCGCCCATGTTCTGGAAGAACAGCTCATGCAGGCGCATGCCGTTGAACTCCCACCCGAAGCGGCGCTTCAACTCGGCAAACTCAGGAGTCTCAGCCTTGCCGCTGAAAACCA
Source organism: uncultured bacterium (assembly GCA_964472075.1). GTDB lineage: Bacteria > Muiribacteriota > Ozemobacteria > Ozemobacterales > Ozemobacteraceae > CAYYIY01. The sequence continues at coordinate 23,769 of CAYYIY010000026.1, forward strand.
TCGGGTGAATGATCTCGTTCAGCAGGTTCGTATTTTTGACATATCCTTGATACAGCGCCAGGTGGTTGATCCAGAGCTTCTCACTCATTCCGCATTTGCCGATCAGCGATGAGTAATCTTTCGGAGCATACGTGGTGGTGTAGACCGTCGCCACATGACCGGTTTCGGTGGCCGTTTCCTGCCCGTAAGAAACGATCGGCAGCGCTGTCATACAGATCAGGACGAAAAGCACCATGAACGGTTTGCATGTGGTTTTAACGAGCATACGACAACCTCCCGGGTTTGTGTTCATACTCAGTGAATTGTATCATTGAGTGGTTCTGAAGGGAATTGATGTTTCGGAGGATGTCATGTATCTGATGCGCACACTCGATGCCGACGAAAAATCTCATTGGCTGGCAGGGAACAACGGGTTGGAGCCAGAGCCGGTTTCTTTCGATGATGGGCTGCGCCGTCTTGTCTCACATCGCGTTTCAGATTCAACTGCTGGAACGTCAGACCAGGAGCGCTTTTCCGATGGAAGATTGACGGGTCTTTCGCTTCAGGCACCATTCGGGGGTACCAAGATCGTCTGCGTCGGGCGCAACTATCGACCTCACGCTGAAGAATTCGGAAATCCCATTCCGTCCGAGCCGCTGTGGTTCTCGAAGCCGCCCAGTTCGCTTCTTGAACCCGGGGGAACGATCATTCTTCCCGCCGGCGTCGGCCGCATCGACTATGAAGGAGAGATGGCGATCGTCATCAGCCGTCGATGTCGTCGACTGTCGCAGCGCGAGGCATTCGAGGTCGTTGCCGGAATCACGGTCGCTCTCGACATTACTGCCCGTGAGCTGCAGAAAAAAGACGGGCAATGGACGCGCGCCAAAGGCTTCGATACCTTTCTGCCGCTTGGTCCATGCATTGTTCCGTTCGATCGAGGCTGGCTCGACGCGCGCCTGACGACGAGTGTCAACGATCGTGTCGTACAGGACGATCGTACAAGTTCGCTGATCTTTTCCATTCCAGCCTTGCTTGAACACCTGACGGCGTGCATGACCCTCGAACCAGGAGACATCATTCTGACCGGTACACCCGCCGGGGTCGGACCGCTGGCACCGGGCGACCGGGTTTCGGTGACGCTCGAAGGGCCGTCGACGCTGAATCTGAGCGTGACGACGGCAGCGGAACGCCTGCCGTGAAAATCGGTCTGATTCGTCACGGCGAGACGGTGTTCAACCGCGAAGAACGCATGCAGGGGGCACGCGACATCGAGTTATCGGAACGTGGTCGCCTGCAGGCGGTGGAACTCGGAAAGCGTTTGCACGAAGAAGGATTGGACTTTCGACACGTGTATTCCAGTCCGGTCAAACGCGCCCTCGATACGGCTCGACTGCTTGGACTTTCCGATAACATCATTGCTCATGCAGGGTTTCGGGCGCGCTCTCTCGGCCATCTGGAAGGAATGACGAAAAGCGAGATCAGATCAGCATATCCGGGTGCCTTTGAAAAATTGGTACAGTGGGACTATGCCCCACCCGGCACCGATGAGACGTTGAGACACATGTTTGCGCGCGCGAACGCCGCCGTCGAAGAGCTGACGGCCCGCGAGCTGGAACTCGGGAACGACGTCGCCATCATTGTCACTCATTCAGGGGTATTGGAAGCCCTGCTGCGCGGCTGGATGAATGTGACCGCAGACCAGAAGCTGCCGGTTCCGTTGAAAAATGCAGGGGTGTTCTGGCTTGAACGCCCGATTCAGAGCGAACCCTGGGTGCTCACTGGTTCGCTGGCGGTCGGCGAAGAAGGAACCGTCGATCTGGCCTGAACGCCAGGAAAGGCGACCGGCAGCCGATCAATCGGACAACCCGGTTCTGGTTTAGATCAGACCGCGGCTATTGCTGTAGTATTGCGAACAGTACCGGTCGAGATTGGCCGCGGTGGTTCGCCCTTTACGTACCAGCCAGTCACGTTCATGCGACGTGAGTTCAAGCCCGAGACAGATCTTGACATGGATTCCGTAGCGGACGTTTTCATCGACGCGACAGGTCTGGACATATTCATCCCACGTTTTGTTGCGCAGTTCGCTCGCATACGGGCCGCGGTTATAGCCGCAGGCTCCCTTGATGAGTTTCTCGATGGGGGTATCGGCGGCATTCCGCGTGCAGGGGCCGGTCAGACAGGTGCCGATGAATTTTGTTCCTCCGAGCAGGTTCTCACGCGGATCATTGGGATTGACCCCAAGACCGCGTGCGGTGGCCGGCATCAGCTGCATGAATCCGAGCGCTCCGCAGGAACTGGTGACAATCTCACCGTTGGTTCGCCGGTGAATGCCGTGTGACTCGAGATAGAGAATCGACTTCAGTAAATCGGCCCGGGTAATGACCTGGCCGTATTTATTGCGAATGTTCTCGGGAAAATTCCAGCTCTGAGTCATGCCCAATGCCTCATTCCACCACGCTCTGAATTCTGGTGATCTTGTACTTATCATACCACCCGTCGGCGCCGGCGGAGCGTTCGGATTCGGCGGAATACCGCGTGATGGTGAGGTGCCGGTTGAAGGGGTCGAACGTGTCGTCGAACTCCGTGTGCCGGCTGATGATACGCCCGGAATCACCAGTTGCCAGCCGACCAGAATCAGGTTGGGATTCTTGGCGAGGGATGGATACCGTGACTTATTGGCTTCGACGATTTCCCAGAAGCGGGCACCGTTGCCGAGAAAACGCTTGGCGAGCTTCCAGAGCGTGTCACCACGCACGACCGTGTAGGTCGTGCCGGCGAGGCCGGCAGGTGCGGCCGCGGTTGATGAGACGGCGGCAGGCGTGACGGCCGCGGCTTGAGCCGATGATGAGGGTGCCGTCGAATTCGACGGAGAAACCGTCACTGTGGAATCGAAATACGGAGATTGCACTGTCACCGAATTGAGTGCCTGTGCGTGTGATATGGTCGACAAACACATCAGGGTGATTACTGCAGAGATCAGAAGGGTTGCGGGTTCGTATCTCTTGTTGGGCATGCGTTGGCTCCGCGGCTCGAATTCAATTTTCCAGATCATTATACCGGAAAACGTCTCAGGAGTTTCAGAAATTGTGATTCTCCATGGGAAAACCGGACTTCGGTGACGTCCTGGCCGGCTGTTCGAGCTCGTTCTGACTGAGTTCGGAAAAAAGACTCAACATGCGCAGCATTGGAAATGGCCTCCCCTGTTTGATCTCTCAGACAGCATCGCGCCCGAAGGATGCGTGATACGGTGCGCCTCTGTCTCTCACGACAAAACTCTCTGAACATATTGTATGCCTGCTGCGGACAATTCGCAAGCCACCGATCAAAATGGCAGCAACTGATGTAGAAAAGAATGAGTGTGACTCTGATATGCTCTCTGAATGCGGAAATGCCGTTGATCCGACTGGGACAAAAAAAACCTCCCGGCGTGAGCCGGGAGGTCGTTGGATCGAGAGGTGCCGTTAGGCGTAGAGGCCGCGAGCCTTGGTGGCTTCGCCGACCTTGTGGAGAGCCAGCGCATACGCACCAGTGCGGATGGTGGTGTCGAGCTTGGTTTTCATATCCCAGACTTCTTTGAACGCCTTCTTCATGTATTCTTCGAGGCGCTTGTTAACTTCTTCTTCCGTCCAGTAGAACTGCATGCGGTTCTGGACCCATTCGAAATAGGACACCGTTACGCCGCCGGAGTTGGCCAGGTTGTCGGGAATCATGTCGACGCCCTTCTTGGCCAGCACCTGATGAGCATTGAAGGTGATGGGGCCGTTGGCGCCTTCGATGATGATCTTGGCTTTGACTTTCTCGACGTTGTCCATGTTGATAACGCAGTCGAGAGCGGCGGGAACGAGAATGTCGACATCTTCGAACAACGGGGCTTTGTTGTCATATGACTCAGAGCCGGGGAAGCCGTCGAGTTTCTTGTTTTTCGCATAGTACTCGAGCAGTTTGGGAATATCGAGACCCTTCGGATTGCGGATGCCACCGTGCACGTCAGAGACGGCCACGACTTTGGCGCCATCTTCGTGCAGGAACTTGGCGGCATAGGAACCGACGTTGCCGAAGCCCTGAACCGCGACGGACATCTTCTTGATGTCTTTCTTGGTGACCTTCAGGTATTCGCGCAGAACAAACTGCAGGCCGCGTGAAGTGGCTTCAGTGCGGCCCAGCGAACCGCCGAGGTGCAGGGGTTTGCCCGTGACCACGCCGGGTTCGATTCGGTTATAGTGCATACAATAGGTGTCATACAACCAGGCCATGATCTGGCCGTTGGTGTTGACATCAGGGGCGGGGACGTCTTTGTCGACGCCGATGATCTGGATGATGCCCGCGGTATAGCGGCGGGTCAGCCGTTCGAGTTCGGTCATGGAAAGCTTGGTGGGGTCGACTTCGATGCCGCCCTTGCCGCCGCCGAACGGAACGCCGGCGATGGCGCACTTCCAGGTCATGCCGGAAGCCAGAGCCGTCACTTCATCAATGTTGACATCCTGGTGATAACGAATGCCGCCCTTGGCGGGACCACGAGCAGTGTTAAACTGGACGCGGTGACCGCGGAAGGTCTTGATGTCGCCGTTATCCATCTGAATCGGGATGGAAACCGTCAACTGGCGCTCGGGAGCCTTGAGAACCTCGAACAGGTTCTTGTCCAGGTTCATGGTCTTGGCGGCCAGCTCGAGATGCGCGTCACAACTTTCCAGATAGCCCAGGTCCTTGGTTTTGGTCATGGTGTACCTCTTTTAATTCTTCCTTTCCTTGATTTGGGTTCGGTCGTCACCGAACGCAATGGTTATACCACGAGATTTTTATCGTGGCAACGTTTTTTGAACGGATGATTACTCTTCAGATCGCGCTTGACAGGCGTTCCGGCGTTGTATACCATCCCCCTGATCATGGGATCAAGGAGACCTTTATGAAAAAACAGGCGATGATTATTCTGTTCAGCACAGCCTTGCTGATCGGGCCGTTGTTCGCGGCCGAAAGAACCGGGACCGTGCGCGGCAGTTACGTTAATATCCGCAAGACCAACGCTTTTTCCGGCGAGGTCGTCGGCAAGAAGCTGCGCGGAGAGAAATACCAGATCCTGTTCGAGGAATCCGGCTGGCGCAAGGTGCAGTTCGATGACGGTGTCAACGGCTGGATCTTCATGGGCAGTCGCGGCGGCGAAGGGTCCGAGGGAAACGAAGAATCGGATGCCGTTGACGGCATCGTCTCTGGAAAAGGTTCTGATACCGGTATTGCGACGTTGACTTCGCTGGCATCACTCGAAGACGAGTATCGCGCTCCGGAAAAACCGGCAACGCAGACAGCGGTTCTGGCGACCAAGGAGACAAAAGGGAAAGACAAGGGCAAGAAGCCGCCGAAAAAGCCGGCTGGAAGCTCTTTCGGTTTGGCAACCGCGCCGACCAGGATTCTCTCTTCGAGCAAAACCGCCGAAGAATGGTACAACGAGGGTATCGAAAAATTCGAGCAGAAAAAATACCCGGAAGCGCTCGTCTGCAATCAGGAAGCCCTGAAGCTGGCACCCGGTAATGCCGAGATCCTGAACAATCTCGCCAACTGCCTGTTCAAGATGGGTCGCGTTGACGAAGCGTTGACGCAATGGAATGAAGCGCTCTCGATTGCTCCGCGTTCGGCGAAGATCTGTAACAACATGGGAATCGCCTACTACCAGAAGGAAGACAACGCGAAAGCCATTGATTATTACAAAAAAGCGGTACTCTTCGAACCGCAATTCCCCGACCCGTATTACAATCTCGGTTCGGTTTACGGCTTCATGGGAAAATACAAAGAAGCTCTCGATAACTACAAAAAATATCTCGAGTTTTCACCTGACCCGACCATGCGGTCGCTGACGGAAGAACGTATTGAATACTGTCAGAAACAGCTTGGGGCGAAGAAAACCGCGGCGCCGGGGAAAAAGTGACGCCGGCGACCTGAAAACAAGAACACGGCTCAATCAATCCCGAGCCGTGTTCTTGTTTCTGCCGGATTTCAGCGCTGGCGGGGATCGCCTTTCAGCAAACAGAACACCGAGCCTGAGCGGGTGCGCACGTAGAGGGACTGTTCGGTGGCAAACAGAGATTCTTCGCTCAATTCGCCCGGAACCTTGATGCGCCACTTCTCGCTCTTGCTTGCTGTATGCAGGCAGGTCACCCAGCCATTCTGCGTACCCGCGTATACGTAGTTGCCGTCGACGATCGGGTCTGCCGCGAAGCACTGCTGCGGAATGGTGAGCGCAATTTCGAGATTGCTGGTGCTGCTGCTGATCGAATACAGGTTTGATCGATACGCAGCGAAATTGCCTGGAATATTCATCGGAATCGGGTGAAGCGGGGGGCGATTTTCGTAAAGCGGATGATTCATCAGCACTTTTCCGCCGTCGAGAACGAAGCGAATGAGATTGCCGTCACCATTCACGAAAGCACCTTCCAGGCCTTCACCGTATGCGGGCGAGAGAGGTCGCCACTGCACATTCTTGGCTTCACCGATCCGTGTTCCTTTTTTCAGGTCGAGAATCACGACTGACCCGGAAGGAAAGGTCACCAGCAGGCGATCGCCATGGCGCGTCAGGAAACCGCGCTGCCCCTTTCCGGCATACTTGTTTTCTCCGTGCTGGTATTCCCAGGCCGGATCTCCGGTCGCAACGTTATGGGCGGCGATGCGACCGTTGGTGCAGCTGAAAATCGCGAGGTTCTCGGCGATCAGCACCCACGCCGAGCGGAAATACTCTTCGAGAAACAGGCGATTGACGCGCGCCTGGGCGTCGATAGGCTTGATCCATAGCATCTTGCCGTCTTTGGCCGATACGGCAGACCAATACCCGAAGTCATACATGACAAGAATGTAATCACGAGAGAGGTCGGTGCGATACAGAATCGGCAGGGGAACAGGCGCTGAACCTGGAGTTCCGTCGTCATTTTTCGGTGGCTCATACCCGGGAAGCTTGTCGGGGTAAGGGCTTCGCCAGATTTCGGCCAGCAGTTCGTGTTCGTAGGCCACCAGAGCCTGCTGGTTGCCCAGTACCGGGTTTTCGACCATGCCCCAGGTGTTCGTGAGAATCGTGGCGGGATAATCCTTGTGACGGATCAGTTTTCCGGTGCCTTGTTCATAGACGTCGATTCCTGAAGGATCGAAGCAGTATATGCGATCCTGCCAGATCTGAACTCCGCTGGGAATGCGGGCGCAGAACTCGTCAAGCGGCTTGTAGAGACTGCGATGCTCCCATTCGATGATTCCATCGCCGCGAACCGACGAGGCGTGAAACTTCATGCCGACACTGCAGGCAATCATCAGCACGATCATGAAGATGAACGCCTTCGTGCGTCCGTCTCCCCACTCGCGTCCGAAAACCACCTCAAAGCTGTATTTCACGAACAGCGACAAAAAGAAGTTCGCCACAGCAACCACGGCAAGAACTCCGATAATAATGCCGGACATCAGAATGTTATACGGAAGATTTTTACTGGCCCACGCGCTTTTCAGAATCTCGATCGTGTCCTTGAAGTGCGATGAGACGCTGCCGAAGTAGTCGCCAAACCATCCGTAAAAAATTCCTGCAACCAAAACCGAGGCAAACAGCGTAGAGTACACGATGGACCGCAGAAACACCTGAGCCAGGAACAGCAGAACGAGAACGGCGCACACGTGAACGAGGCTCAGCCAGGAGAAGAATGGAAACGTCGTGTAATCGCCGATCTGTGAACCGAAAACAAAGGTGATCACCAGAATGACGAGAGCAAAGGGCATCATCAGGAAGAAGTTCACCACGGTTCCCGGGCCTTTCGGCTTGGGTTTCGCCGCTGACGACGCGCCGATGGGAACTTTGACGGGGTTCGATGTCACAATGGGGACTTCATCCATGGATGTCCCTCCTGCTGATGATTTGATTTTCGTTCGCGGAAGAATCGCATCGGTATATCGGCGATTTCGCAAGAATTGTCAATGCGTCGCGTGCGATTTTCCCTACTCAGGGATCAAGTCCTGTCAAACTGGTTGACACGTTACGAGGTGGATAATACAATGGCGGATGTTCTGGCGTTGATCGAAGTCTGCCGGTCCGACCGGAAGGAGCAGCCACGTGGCTTCCATAAAACAATTGTTTCTGACGATTGCCAACGAGAAGGATTCTGAACTCGAGGCCTGCGAACACCTTGACGCGTTTGCCAAGAAGAACGGGTTCGCTCCCGAGGTTATCGATGAAATGCGACTGGCTTTCATTGAGGCCATCATCAACGCCAAGGAACATGCGCCCAAGAACACTCCCGACCAGAATGCCGATGTGTACTGCGAGCTGAGTTTCGACGGTGATGCTCTCACCATCAAGGTGCGCGACTACGGGCAGGGTTTCGACCCGACGGTTGTTGAAAAGCCCGATATCAAGAAGAAACTCAAGTCGAGTCACAAGCGTGGTTGGGGTCTCATGCTCATGGAAAAGCTGATGGATGGCATGGATATTTCCTCTTTCCCGCCTTCCGGCACGCTGATCACCATGGTCAAGAAGCGGCTTCGGCTCGAGCCGCCTGAGTCTCCCGATGTGGCCAAAGAAAAGAAGCGCATTGAGCGATTGAAATACATCTACGGCAGCTTTATCGATCTCAGTTCGTTCCTGTGCCAGAACCGAGACCTCGAAAGCGGCTTGCGGTCTATGTTGCGCATTTTGCTCGGCACCATGGGCGTTTCCCGTGGAGCGATCTACTCATACGATGCGGCTGCCGGAGGGTTCTCGGCCCTGGTCGACATCAAGGTCAAGTCGCGCGAGAAGGCCCCGTTCCTTGCGGTCAGCGAGCGCGAGATGCAGCAGCTCATGGCCCAGGAAACCCAGGAACTGGCTAAAGCTCTTGCCGAATGTTGTCCCGACTTCGCCACGCATTTCGGCAAGGAAGAGATTGAAATTGTCAGCTTGTTGCGCACCGATAGCGAAGTGCTGGGCATGCTCATGCTCGGCCCACGCTTCAAATCGGGCAAAGAAGAGCCCGAACCTTTTGATCCCGAACTGCTGACTACGCTGTCGCGCAATATCTCCTCGGCTATCAACACCTTCCACCTCATGGACCAGCTGCGCGAGGCCAACAACGAACTCGACGTCCGGTTCAAGGAAATGGAGTGCATTCGCGAGGCGAGCGTCAAGATTTCATCGATTCTGGAAATCGAGAATCTGCCGCGTGCCACCGAGAAAATCTTTGCGGAAATCATGCGCATCGGCAAATTCTCTCTGGCGCTCTTCGAGCCGGGCGAGAATCGATTCAAGATCTGCATGACCGGGCGCGATCTGCCGGAAATTCTCGATCTGTGGTCGTCGCCGGTGTCGCGATTTGTCATTCAAAAGAAGCACGCACTCTTCGTTCCGAATGTGACCAGCGAAGCCAGATTTCAGTTTCCGCGTGCCACGAATTACAGGACAAAGTCATTTATTTCGATTCCCATCGTTGTTCAGGACGAAGTTCTTGGATTGGTAAATCTTACCGATAAGACGGACGGCACTGATCTCGATGAACACGATTATCAGTTGGCTCAGCTGCTTTGCAGCCAGCTGAACGTGGCGATCAGAAATGCCAACTTGTACAAACTCGGGTTCACCGACAGCTTGACGCATCTGTACGCGACCAACTACTTCCGCATTCGCATGGCCCAGGAAATCGCCCGCTTCAGACGCGTCAAATCACACCTGTCTCTCATCATGCTTGACGTCGATAACTTTCAGAGTGTTATCGATGCTCATGACACGGCCGTCGGAGATGGTCTGTTGGCGCGTATTGCGAACTCAATCAAGCATATTCTGCGCTTTAACGACATTCCCTGTCGCTATGGGCGTGAGCGGCTGGCGATCATTCTTCCCGATACCGAGGGCAAAGGGGCCGTTCGAGTCGCCGAAAAGATTCGCTCGGGAATCGAGAATACCAAGGTGGTCGTCAACGGCCAGGAAGTGAAAGCGACCGTCAGCCTTGGGGTCTCTGAATTCACGGTCCAGATGAGCCTTGATCAGATGATCGAGTTGGCTGAAAAGCGGCTGGCTGAAGCCCGCGACAAAGGCGGCAACCGCGTTATCGGCTGATCCCCTTCCTTTTCCGCAGAAAAACAGCGCCCCCGATCAGAGACTGATCGAGGGCGCTGTTTTATGCGCTGTCAGGGTCAGGGTTTATTGATGTAGAACGTCGGAATGGGGTCTGCCGGTGGGTTCTCGAGCAGATAGAGGGCGGCATTCGGGTCGGGGAGTCCCATCCCGGTTTCCATGTCGACTCCGGCCGTGCCGAGATCGGCAGACGTGGTTGCCAGGGCATACAGAAAGGCGTCCGGGGTTTCCTGCGGCCGCACTTCTTTCAGCAGGGCATAGATGCCGGCAAAGTGGGCGGCAGCCTGCAGCGTGCCCGAACCATACCGGAAAGGAACGCTGTCGTAACTGGGCCCGAAGATCGCAACCCCCGGCTCGGCGAGGTCGGGCTTCGGAATTGGCACGGCATCAACGACGCCGGGACCCTGACCGGAGAACAAGGCTCGCTTTTTCCACTGGTCGAGCGCGCCCACCGTAACGACTTCGGGAAGGGCTGCGGCACCGGTAATGCGGTCGGGATTGTTGCCCGCCGGAGCGATGGGCAGGATGCCGGCGGTGCGGCACGATCGCATTTGCTCGCGAACCAGGCGGTGCGCGGGTGACGAGAAGTCGACCGCCAGAAAGATGGCGGCGGGAGTCTGCCCGGGAGCCGGCTCCATCAGCCATTGCACGGCATTCAGATAGTCATTCAACGACACCTTGCCGCGCGGCAGGGTTGCCAGAGCGATGGTTACATCAGGAGCGATGCCCATGAGCTGGTTCGGATGCGTCCCGGCCATGATGCCCAGCGGGTGAATCAACAGCAGGTCGTCCTGAGATCGGGCGTTTGAGACCGGCCCGAACTTCTGCAGATGCTTGATTCGGCCCAGGAGCGAAATGTGTGAATGCGGGACGTCGGGGGCCAAAACGCTGATCAGAACGCCCTTGCCGGTAACCTGTCGTGACAGACTGAGCGCATACGCGCCGCTGATGACGAGGTTCCAGGGGGTGGATTCGGCCGACACTGCCATCGGATCTGTCCTGAGAACAGGTGTCGGGCGGTCGTCACAGACCAGATCGACATCGGGAAGCGGCTCAGCGGCCAACTCAGGATGATTCTGCTGCAGTTCGGCAGCAGACTGTTCGGTGAGCTGGGTCGAGACCCCGCGAAGGCTCCAAAGCGACGAAGTCATCGATCTTTGGGGCACCAGATGTTCGATCACCTGTGCAGCTTTCGTTCCTTCTGCTTGAAGAGCCTTCAGGCCACGTTGCCCGGCGGGAAGACGTTCGATCGCCTCTGACTGCTCTTCGGACAGCAGATTCCCAGGGGTTCTGGGCGCAACGAAATAAGGCCGCGATACAGACGTGAAAGACCGGGGGGCTTGCGCCCCCCGGACGGGTTCGGGAGTTCCACACACGGACATCAGGCCGAAAATCAGGCCTGCAAACAGGACCCTGCGGTCCATACGATCCTCCAGATTGGGGTAATACTCTATGTATCGGCAGTCTCTCTCAGACGTTTACTTCACCGAGACGTTCGTCACAATATCTTCGCCGGTCGGTTCGTGCACGATCTCGTAGGTCTTGCCGCATACTTCCCAGGGGCCGGTTGAGTAACCGCTGATCTTGGCGCGAAGCAGTTCGAACCAGATCTTGTTCACTTCAAACTTGCGGTTCGTCTTGGTTACGATGGCTTTTACCAGCTGGAAGGTGACCTTGAAGACGATCATCGGTTCGCCGCCGCCCATCGAGGTGGTGGTCTGTTCTTTCACGACGAGGTTCTTGATAATACCTGAACTCAGCCAGCCCTTCAGGATGTTGAGCACGTCGAGAGTGACGGTCAGTTCAACGTTCCAGGTGGTGGTTACCGACTGTTCTTCGGACTGCCAGGTCTGGCCTTTGTATTCGCGGTCGATCTCGCGACCCTTGCGATATTTGTAGCCGGGTTCGGTGTAGCCGTAGCCGGGGAAGTATTCGCGAAACTCGGCTTCGGTCAGGGGGCCTTTCCATTCGGTGGCGATTGCCGTGTACACCACTTTGAGTGCGGGGTACAGAGCCGGGCGCGAGGAGCGATCAAAGGATTTGTAGATATCGCTGACCAGCGTGATGACTTCACGGCTTTCATCAAGCGTGCTGAGAATGACGCGGCCAAGTTCGGCACTCTGCTTCTCGTAGATCTCACAGGCCTGATTATACTTGTCGATCACGTTCTTGTCGGCTGACTCGCCCGCCTGAGCGATCTGGGCGAACAAATCATTCACGACCCAATACTGGTGTACGTTGTTGAACACCATGGTCTGGTAACGGAAATTCTTGTGATCGGGGCTGACGCCGTCGAACGCAAAAACCGGAACCAGAGCGAGACACACGAGGACCAAACTTGCCAATACTCTCAAACGCATGATTCGGATACTCCTTACTACTCAAATAATCGTGAGAGATCGATACTACCTATGATTAACTATATGGTACTCTTCGGGTCTGATCAATGGAACGGCGGGATACACGTAGCGTGTGCCGTAAGGCCGCGTCAGGAGAGGGTGGCGGAGTGAAAGCTCGGGAAATGTTACAAGATATATGCGTCGTTCAGACAATGGCTTCCCATGAACATGAGAAGGCGATGCGCACGGCCCCGAGATCGGATGGACTCATGCAGCGGACGAGTCGCACCGCGGGAGTCAATGACTTCAGCATGCGCCGTACCCTTTGCAGGGCGCTCTTGATCGCCGGCAGGTCGCATTCGGGGTCGAACTCCATGCCCCAGACCGAGCGGTACAGCGCTTCGGTTTCTATCGGCTGCGGATACGCGAGGAGAAGATTTGAAATGATCCCATGCGGTATTGATCGGGGCTTGAGATAGCCGCGTCGCGATCCGAAATGGACAATACCGATCGGGCCGTCGAAGACGAAGGTCTTTTCCGGAATTTTCCCCTGCGATTGTCGGTACTGGTCGATGTGTACCGGCGAGATACCTTCTTCGTCAATGTGCGAGAGAAACTCGGCGGCGCGCAGGTTGCGTTTTTCGATCTTCTGCAGAACCTTGTACAGGGCCGGAATGATGCGCAACTGCGTCTGCAGCATGGAAGGCGGGGTTTTCTTCAGATGGTATGAGAGAAATTTCTGGGCTTCCGGGATTCCGGTTGCGAGAAGCTGCTGTGCATAAAGCGCCCAGAACGGATCATACGCCTGCGAATCGATGTACCGCAGCAGTTGATCGGGAAGATCGATAGAGGCGAACTGGTCCGGAAAGAAGATGCGTGCGAAGATGCGCAGTTGCATCAACATGACGCGCCCGGGGTTGCCGGCAAGCGCCTGTATCGCCTGACGCAGAGATTCAGGAGCCTGGGGACTCTGTAACAATGTCTCGCAAACTCCGATTCCATGCAGGGAATCGCCTGTCTCGACATCGGACGCATCTTTGCGGCGAGCCAGATCGAGCAGCTCGAGATAACGGGTTTTTGCCTCTTCGAGTCGGTGCTGATACAGCGAAGTCATTGCCTTGAGCGCGCTGATGAGAAAGTAGACTCTCGGTTCCCGTGACAAAGCTTCCTGTTCGGGAAGCAGATTCCACCAGCTTCTGGCGGCGGCGGAACGCCCCAGCAGTTCGCAGATCCAGGCCAGGAGAGCGGATGCCTCGTACACCCCGGCCGGATGGTTCAATTCCTGTTTGAGACGATGCACTTCCTGAAAACCGCGCATGGACTTGGTGAAGTAGCCCATAGTCAGTAGAATCTTGGCTCGACTGCCGGCAAGAACCGAGATATTCCACCTGTTCTTCAGCATGTGATGGAGCGCCAGGGCGCGATTGAGAAAGAGCAGGGCGCGCTTGAGCCGCCCGGAATCGTATTCGACGCTGCCGAGGTTGCCCAGAATCGAGGCCTCGGCATGTGGTTGTCGGGCGTGCTTGACGGCGGTCAGCGCGGCAAGGTAGTGAGAGCGGGCTCCAGAGGCGTTGCCCTGGCAGAAATACACGTTGCCGAGTCCGGCTTCGGCCATCGCCAGTCTCCCGTGATCCTTGTGTTCGATGTACCACTCGCGAGCGACGAAAAACTCGGCCAGAGCCTGCGGATACTTGTGCAATTGTCGGAATACCTGTCCGGTCACGCAGGCCAGATCGCCGTAGTCCTCATGCACGGTCGGACCGTCGAGCGTTTCTTCCTTGCCGCGATCGAGAATCTTCAGGCACTCTTCGAAGCGGCTTTCGCGCGCGAGACAGCGACCGGCCAGAACGTAGACGTGCGGCGGCATCGGCCGACCGGAGTTCAACAGCTCCATGGTGATCTTCTGCAAAGTGGGCAGTCGACCGGCGTTAAAGAGCAGATGGCCCTGGGTTCGCAGAACGGGAACGATGTCTTCGGCAAGACCGATGCGGATGCCCAAGAATAGAGCGGTTTCGAGTCGGTCGAGCTGCGAACCGGCGAGATTGCTTTTGACCCAGGCCTGCAGATCGCGTACGCGCAGCTGTACCGCTCGATCGGATTGTACCAGCCAGTCGCGCAGCAAAACGGGAACCGGCGCTTTTTCAGGCGTGGTTTTACCGGTGACCGAAAAAATCAGAAACTCTTCGAGATCGAGCGGACACAGATTGAGAAACCAGCGCTCGGCAAACTCCTCAAGCCACTTGACCGAATGTTGATCGAAGCGTTGCCTGATCAGAAAGGCTCCGCGCTTTTCCATGACTTGTACAAACGGCTTGAAACCGCGCAGTTCCATGAAATCGCGCATCTCCCGGTCTTCGTGACGGGGCGCCGGGAGAACGGGAGTCGCAAGCAGGATTCGGGGAAACTTGACGAAAAATCTTCCGTCCCAGGCAAGATCGTTCAATTCTCGCGGGTCAAGCTTGACCGGAGTGCGTGTGAGTGAATCGAAGGCAAGGTCCTGCAATGAGGCGCGCCCTGCCCAGGCGGTCAGAAAGAGAACGCGTTTATGTACCGTGTCAGAGAAGTTCCTGGCGAGCTGCAGCAATGTCGGCAGATGGTACGGAAGGGTGGCGAACATCTGGGCCAGATCGACGATCGGCGGGCTGTAGTCGAGGTCCTGGACCAGATCGATCAGAGTTTTTTCCGGTGTTGAAATGGTGAGTGAGAGATTGTTCCAGGCGATCTCCTGGGTGGGGCGGCACTTCTCAATCGGATGATAAATGAAAGTCAGTTCATGATCGAGGGCCGAGCGTTTGCGACGGCGGCGCGGGGATACGGCGGTCAGGAGTTCCGGGGGCTGCGAAGTGAGTCCTTGCAGGAAGAGGGCGGTGCGATGGGAGAAATAGTCACCGTCCTGACGAATGGCCTTCCCCAGTTTGGTGAAGAGGTCGATCAGAAGCTGTTCTCGAGGCTTTCCTTTCCTGGCCGGCACGTGGCAACCTCCGGAAATAGGTCAGGATGCGTGTTCGGTCAAAAAATCGACGACGGCCTGATGACCACCCTTGCGAGCCCAGTCAATCGGCAGCAGGCCCTGTTTATCCGGCTCTGCGGCAGACATTCCGTAAGCGATGAGTACCTGCACATTCTCGAGCTGTCCGTGCATGGCCGCAAGGTGCACAAGTCCTTGTTCCTGATCGTTTTTCACATTGGCATCTGCTCCGGCATCGATCAGAAGCTGCAATGCACGCGGATTGCCTTCGGACGCGGCCAGCTGCAGCACGGTATTGTCGACATCGTCACGAGCCTCGGTAAAGGCTCCCTGGTCGATCAGCAGAGCGATCATCTGACTATGCTGTTCGATGACAGCCCTCATCAAAAGCGTTTGTCCGGGTACGGTTTTTTTGTTCGGGTCGGCTCCCTGGGCGAGTAAGAGGGCCGCGAGCGTGGCATTCTTCATGCCGACGGCAATCGCGAGCGGGGAATAGCCGCCCGTGCGCTCTTGATCGTGAATGTCAGCTCCGAAAGAGATCAACAGTCGGGCCATCTCGAGATTTTCGAGTTGAACGGCACGGTGCAGCGGCGGGAACACGGGTTCTGAATCGGGGGAAGGTTCGAAGCCGTCAGGATCAGCGCCATTACGCAACATTTGTTCGGCAAGAACCGGGTCCTGAAGCTCGACCGCTCGAACCAGCTGTTGGGTAAAATCCTTTCGGCTACGCCGATGCTCGAGAATCTGCTGGTGGCGGAGCATGAGATCGAAACCGCGATCGATGATCTGTTTCGCGCCGGTTTCTGCCAGCAGCTTCTCGTCGTTTGCGAGTTGGCCGAGATAGTGTTCAAGCACCTGATGAACCGTTCGATTGGCTGTTTTTTCGGCGTTCCAGCAGAGATGGCGGAATCCTTCGAGGGTCATCCAGTGAATGTGGTGCGCCGATCCGGAGGAGAGAAGGTAACGCGTGAATTCCAGATTCAGATCTTCTCGCTCGACGCGTCGCAGAAAAACGCAGTTGTTGATCAGACAGTGCACGCGCCCTTCCAGGTCGTCATCGTGCATGCGCATCGCCAGCGCACGCCGACCGAGCCTGAGTACTTCAAGCGGCTCATTCTGAAATGAGGCTACTTCCGCGGCGACCGCCAATCGCCACGCCTGATTCTTGCGTGAAATGCCGTAAGGGAAGGGAACGCGAGCGTTGAAGGCTTCCCAGGCACGGGCGTATTCTTTGAGTGCGTACAGGTTGGCGAACTCGAAATGCAGGATCCAGCCGAGTTGTATCGGGTCTGGAGCGGCCTGGGCGTAGAGAAGCTCTTTGGCTTCAAGGGTCTGTTGCAGAGAAAACCCGTATTCTTTTCTTTGCGCTGCCTCGGCAATGCGAGTCAGTCGGACTTCAAAGTCAGGAAGGCTCATGTGCGGCTCCACTTGGTTATACCGCCAGAGTATCAGAGAATTGCCATGATGCAAACGTTTTCTGGAAAATTCTGCTATACTCTTGCCATGAATACCCTGCGCAAAACGATTCAAACCGTGTTTCTTCTCGCGGCGTTTACCCTGTTGGTGCGCCACCTGCTCGGCCTGACGTTTGCCACCGTCGAGTCCTATTGTCCGGGCGGCGCTCTCGAAATACTTCCGTACTACCTGAAACATCAGGTGTTTCTCTGCTCGACGAGCACATATAACATGTCGATGTTTCTGGCCCTGGTCGTTGGTACAGTCATTGCCGGTCGTGCCTTCTGTTCCTGGGTCTGCCCGATCGGAACGACCATGGAATTTCTTGAAAACCAGGGACGAACGATCAAGACCGTCATGATGGGCGTCTGGAATGTGCGTCTGGCCGTTCTCGGTCGGCTTCGCTACGTTGCTCTGGCGGTTGTGCTGGTATTCACGTTTCGTGAGGCCGACCTGGTGCTTCGTCCGTTCTGTCCTAACTACGCCATGTTGGGCGGAGAAGGTCACGAAGTCGCCTGGTGGTCGAAATGGCTGATTCTGGCATTCGTGGTTGCCGCTCTCTACCTGCCATTCTTCTGGTGTCGGGTTCTCTGCCCGCTCGGCGCAATGCTTGGCCTGCTGAAAAAGGCTTCTCCACTTGCTCCGACGATTGACGCGCGAGTCTGTACGTCCTGTCGCGCCTGTGAGCGAGCTTGTCCGCAACAGATTCCGATTCTCGAACAGAAGCGAGTGTCGTCTTCAGATTGCACTCAGTGCCTGGTGTGCACGGAGTCGTGCCCTGTTGATTGCCTTCGTCTCGGGGTCGGGTACGGGGTTTCGATGACCGGTTCGAACAGTGGGCCGTCTGTCGCCCCGCGCGGCATTATTCCTGTTGTTGCAATCTTTCTGGTGCTCGGCGGCTTTCTGCACGCCTGGTATCATCCGTTTCCGTCGTATGTGAAGAACTGGCCGTCTCAGCAGCCACCCAAGGCAACCGACCGGATCGAAATGGTGCTGAAGGGGCTGCGTTGTCGGGGTACCTGCGGCGTGCTGGCCAAACACCTCGCCTCTGAAACCGGCGTCTTGTCAGTGAAGGCCTATACCAATGAACATCGTGCCCTCATTGAGTTCGATTCGTCACTGACCAGCAAAGAAAAAATACGAGAGCGCATCGGAAAAACACCCTTCGTTATTCTGGAAGAGCGCCCCTGACGTCCGCATAAATCATGTGACAATTCAAGCGGCAACGCGTGTTGTCGACGCGCCTGACTCACATCTGGCGCCTGTTCGCGAGGTTCAGATAAACGATTTCAGTTGTTCCTTGTGACGGGTCTCGTTGTCCCTGATTATTGAATACAGTATGGATAAACGAGTAACCATTTTTATCATCCTGTCTTTGTTGCTGGTATCGCCGCTTTGGGCTGTAACCAAGAAGGTCGGCCCGTACACGATCGATGTCGATATCCTGAACTCCGCTCAGTACACGATTCCTTCGGGGAAGCTTTCCTGCGATTACTGGGGAAAACAGGTGTATGTGAAGATTTCCGCGGTCGGGTACAAGAGTATCGAGTGGAAGTTCACGGCAGGCTCAGGTCAGACCTATTTCAAACGCGTCGTTCAGTTGGCCGATGAAGAAAAGGTTTTCAAGGCCATTGACCTGCGGCAACGTACCCTGCAGTCCGTGTATTTTGACAAGACGCAGTTCGGAGCCGATCCGAACTTCTATCAGCTGAAGGCATACATCCCGATCAAGGACTGGCCCACGGCGAGTGCCAAGAACGTCGATATCTACGACGATTTCTGGGGTGTGTTTCTGAAAAAGTCGTGCACGATTGACAAGATTGAGGACTTCTATCAGGTCACCATGACCATGACCAGAAAAGCTCTCGCCAATACGGCGACACGACTCTACGTGGTCTTTAACACAGCGAAGCCGGCGACACCGACGGCGGCACGGCGCTGGGTCAGTGCATTCAGAAAAGCCGAACATCATCGAAAGCGTATTCCGGCTGAGGTCATCTCTCAGTCGGCTGACTTCCTGATGACGAACGTTGCGGTTGATGATCTGAAGAATGGCGGTGCGGCAAACTCACCTATTCTTACGCACCGCATCAAGGAAGCCGAAAAGTTCGAAATAGTTCATCAGGTTCCACATCTTCCACCTGAAAGTCTCTTGCAATTCGGCAACTGATGTGGTATAAATCACGTGTTCGCATTCCTGGTTAGCTCAGTCGGTAGAGCAGCTGGCTGTTAACCAGCGGGCCGGGGGTTCAAATCCCTCACCAGGAGCTCTTGGGAAGTCCGATGACATCCCGCCAAGTATTACGAACCCGCCTCAACGGCGGGTTTGCTGTTTCTCGGGACAAATCCAGCAGATTATGAGAGACTTTAGAGAGGGCCGACGTGGGGTCTACGCCGCACCACCTAAGATTTTCGATACACGAAATCCCACGGGTGGCGGGCGAGATCATCGGGAATCTCTTTATTCGGCACCGCAGATGAAACTGATGCCTGAATGTGCCAGATCGGTCTCTGAGACTGAACGGCCCGCGACTCGAACCTTGAAATGGCTTCGCGGGCATGATGCGTGAAGGCAGATCCAGAGTCTTTACCCGTGTGCATCGTAAAACCGAAGAGGGGCCAGATTCGGCAGGCGTAGTCCGCGAGAGGCTCAACGTCGGTTTTCAGATGCACGACGCCGGAAGGGCGCAGGATCCGACGATATTTCGTGAGAAACGACGGAGCAATCAGCATTCGCTCAGGCTTCCAGAGAGATGGGGTGGGAAAGGTGAGCCAGATCTCGGCGACTTCCTGCGGGGCGAACAGGCGGTCGACAAAATCGGCACTGACGCGAACAAAACCGGCGTTTGTGACTCGCTCTCGCAGGGCTTGCCGTGCGCCGCGCCAGATTCGCGCTCCCTTGACGTCCAGGCCGAGAATGTTGCTTTCCGGGTGTTGGCGAGCCAGATGCAACGTGTAGTCACCCCAGCCGCAGCCGATTTCGAGAATCACGTCTCCCGGGCGTTGAAAGAATTCGTTGTTCCAGTTGCCGGACATGCGAAATGGTGCTGCAAGAAGATCTTTGCAGGCCGGCTCGATCACGTTCTGAAGCTCTTTCAGTTGTCGATACCGATCAAGTTTGCCAACGCGCATCCGAAACGGACCCTTTGAGATGAGACGATGCCTGTGCGGGAAAGACGATGCTCTCGCATCAGCCCGAACCGAGAGGTATCATTATACCAGCGACTCTCTTGAAAAGCAGGAATACGATATGGTCATGAAAATAGAAATAGTACAAGTCACAACTGACGAACAACGGCTTTCTGCCTATAAAATCAGGGAAGAAGTGTTTGTGCGAGAACAACAGGTGCCGCTTGGTCTCGAGCGAGATGCCATGGACGAGAAGGCGCAGCACATTCTCGCTCTGGTGAATGGTTTTCTTCCAATGCAGTGTACAAGCGCGGCTTCGCAGTCGGCCGAGAATTCGATCTATGTGGGTACCGCCCGGGCCTTTCAGAACCCGGACTGTGCAGAAGAAATCATGATTGGTCGTGTTGCTGTTCTGAAGCGGTATCGCCGCCTGGGCATTGCCCGCAAGATGACCGCCTGGTTGATCGATTGGGGAAGAACACAGGGTTTTCGACGAGCTCGTCTGCACGCACAATCGTACATTGTTTCCCTGTATGCCCGGCTCGGTTTCGCGGCACACGGCCCCGAGTTTCTCGAAGCCGGCATTCCTCATCAGGAGATGGTTCTAGAATTTTGAACCCGGACAGAAAAAAGAATGAATTGGCTTCAGTGAGCCTTGATGAATTCATTGAGGTGACCGAGAAGTTCGCGGGCCTCGGTCGAAATTTGATGAGTAGCCGCCAGACGCGTCGCCTCCTCCAGAATGTCGGTGGCGTCTCCTGTTCTATTGAAGTCGAGAATCTTGATTACCGCTTTTGAGATCAGGGTTTCCGCGAGTCCGGACTGATTGCCGGTGGTTCTCCAGATTTCCTCGCTTTGAGTGAGAAGGTCGAAGGCTTTTTCTGCTTGTCCGGTTTCGCGCAGAATGTCCGCCTGGCGTTCAAGACATTGCGCGAGTTCGTTGCGGTATCCGAGTTTGCGGCAGACCTGTTCCTGAGATTGCAGTTCGGCAAGCGCTTTTTCGAGGTCGCCCTGATGGTGCAGAAGGGCGGCTTTGGTGGCCAATTGGGACAACTGATCCCGGCGCACCTTCAAGGCAGGCAAGACATTCGCGTCTGGTTTCGCCATTCCCTCGACCGAGGCGAGCAGAGGCTTGATCTGTTGTTCAAGAGTCTTCAAGCCGTGGTCTTTCGCGAGGCGCAGGGCGTTCGCGGCAAGAGAAAGGGCGTCCTGTACCTTGTCGACTTTTTGTGCCAGCAGTTCCGCCTGATTGGCCAGTGATTTCGCGAGCGGAGCCTTCAGATCCAGGTTACGGCAGATTGCCTCCTGTTCTTTCAGCAACTGCAGAGCGGCTTCGGGGTCTCCCTGATCTTTCAGTACTAGTGCCTGGTTGCCGAGAGATGCAGCAATTCCGGCTTTGATGTCTGCTTTTCGGCAGATGTGTTCCTGTTCTTTCAGAAGTTTCATGGCCCCGGCAAGGTCGCCCTTCTTCTTGAGAATACCGGCCTGATACTCGAGAATGCGCTGCAGACCCGATTTGTGATCGAGGCTGCGCGCGATTTTCTCGGCTTCTTTCAGGGTTTCCATGGCCCCGGCCTGATCGCCCTTCTGCTGCAAAATGATCGATTTGCTCGAGAGTATGCGCTGCAGACCCTCTCGATGGTTCAGTTCGCGACAGATGCGTTCTCCTTCGCCCAGCAGCGCCGCCGCCCGGTCGAACTCCCCGCGGGCCTGGCAGATCGCCGATTGTCCGCAGAGCGACACTTGCAGACCTTCTTTATACCCGGCTTCACGGCAGATCGCTTCCTGCTCGCGAAACAGGCGGAGAGCGCCGTCGAGATCGCCACGATTGCGCAGAATCACGGCCTGGCTGCCGATGCACGCCTGCAGTCCTTCTTTGTATCCGGCATCACGGCAGATTTCTTCCTGTTGTTTGAACAGCTGTAACGCACCGTTCAGGTCGCCGCGCATCAGCCCGATGATTCCCTGGTTGTACAAACTGATCTGCAAGCCGGCTTTCAACCCGAGATCGCGACAGATCTGTTCCTGATCTTTCAACATGGCGAGAGCCTGATCGAGGTGCCCGCGCGAACGCAGAATCACCGCCTGCCCGCCGAGCGAATGCTGCAGACGATCTTTCAGACTGAGTTCCCGGCAGATGCGTTCCTGTTCCTGGAACAGCGACATCGCGGTTTCGACCTCGCCGCGGAAGTACAGAATCTGAGCCTGGTGGCCGAGTGATACCTGAAGCCCGACCAGACTGCCGATTTCGCGGCAGATGCGCTCCATTTCACGGAAGAGCGCCAACGCGCCGTCCATGTCGCCGCGGGCCTTGAGTACGAGTCCGAGGCTTTCAAGAATGCGTTGCAACCCGGATTTCAGGTTGAGTTCACGGCCGATCGCCTCGCCCTCGCGCAACATACCCACCGCTCCGTCGAGGTCGCCCCGGTCGCGCAGAATCATGGCCTGGGTTGACAGCACGCGCAACAGACCCTCTCGATACCCGAGTTCGCGGCAGAGCTTTTCTGATTCACGCGCCAGACGCATGGCTTCGTTGAGCTGCCCGCGCTCACGACGAATGACGGCCTGCCCGCCGAGAGCGATCTGCAGACCTTCCTTGTCGCCCAGTTTGCGGCAGATGAGTTCCTGTTCGCGAAACAGCGAATACGAACCATCGAGATCGCCTCGCGAACGCAACACGGAAGCCTGAGCGCCGAGCGCTCGCTGCAGGCCGACCTGAATGGATTGCTGACGCGAGATGAGTTCGCTGGAGCGGAACAAGCGCAACGCCTCTTCCAGTTCTCCGCGGGCGTGAGCGATGATGCCCTGGTCGGTGAGAATGCTCTGCAATCCTTCCTGAAACCCGAGTTTGCGGCAGACGCTTTCGGCTTCGGCGAGAAACTGCACGGCCTTTTTCAGATCGCCGCGTGAGCGCAGCACCTGCGCCTTGCCGAGAAGGGCATACGCCAGCCCGACCATGTTGCCGAGTCGCCGGCACAGCTGTTCACGTTTGCCGTGCAGTTCCTCGGCTTTCGCATACTGGCTCTGCACGTAGAGAATACCGGCGGTTTCGCCGAGAATGCCCTCGCTGAAATAGGGATCGGTCTGCTCGTCCGCCACCTGCTGCAAACGATCGAGCAGGTTCAGGGCGTCGTCGAAGTTGCCCTGACGTCGCTGTACCAGAGCCTGCAGCCACCAGGAACGGTAAAGCTGTTTATGATCGTGATTTTCTTCCGATAGCCGTTCGGCTTCACGAAAGAGCATGATCGCCGTGGCATAATCATCTCGACCGAGCAGAATTTCGCCCTGGCGTAGAAGCGAGCGTACCAGATCGAGGTTGGCTCCCGATTGTCGGAACAGGCGAACCAGGCTGCGAAACAGTGCGATCGCCTCGGGCACATGGCCGCGTTCAAAGAGGAACTCGGCGGCGGCCGCAACCGCCTGCGGCGAGAATTGGGCAGGGTGTTTGATCAGTTCATCGAAACTTTCCAGCAGCAATCCGGGGGCATCTTGCAGACACACGGCGGAGAACAGTCGGACATCATCAGGGTTTGAAAGCCACGCATCGGCAAAGGTGTCCGGCTGATAGAGCCATTTCCCCAATTCTTTGTATGCTCCGGCTTTGTACAAATGCCATGGTCCCTCTTCGAGACGTCGCCAGACGACCGGAGAACGCAGGAAGTATTCGGCGAGCTTGAGATGCAGTTCACGGCATTTGTCCGGGTCTTTTAGAAAGTTAAGCTCGATCAATTGCCGTAAAGATGGGTGAAAGAGGCTCATCAGACCGTTGTGTGAAAAGACAAGACCATCGAGGCGTGAACGAATGACACTCAACTGCAGATGCGGTAGCGGGTGATCAGGAGCGGCTAAAAGATCCTGAAGCTCGTTGTCGGTGAGACCGCGTCGCGCGGCCCACAGCAGGGAAAGCGTCTCGGCGACAAGCTCGGGGCGTTCGAGATCGAGATCACGATGCGCGCGCGTCATCAGCTCGCGGGTCAGCTCTTCGACAGAGCCGCGCAGCAGCAGATCACGAAACTGATCGTCCTTGCTCTCGGCAAAGTTCTTGCGGCGCATTTCCCACAAGAGGCTGCGTAGAATCAACGGATTTCCTGCACCAGGGGCATCGATAAGCCTCTGCAAGCGGGGTTGAGAAATTTTCGCCTTGTACGGTCCGAGATATTCCTCGATAAACTGTCGTCGTTCTGAGGCGTTGAGCGGGTCGAGCATCAGCAACGGCCACGATTCGGGAATACCCAGCGGCTTGCCCGAACTGGGCGAGACGGAAAGCATGACCCGCACGCGCGTCGGCAGCGCGATCGGCAGCCACGAGAGATCGATGGTGGTCGCTGAACTCTGGAGTTTGTCGATACCGTCGAAGATGATGATCGTGCGTGCCCGGGCCGATGCGAGATTCAGCCAGAGAGCAAATTCCGCTTTCAAATCGCGGGGGGCATTGGGAATATGCTCGGGCAATCCGAGCTGCATCTTCATGTCGGCGATGGTGCGCCGTAAAATGTAGTCGATCTGTGTATCTTCGGGCGAACTGCCGATGAAGTGCAGATGGCAGAACTCATTGGGGAAAGCCGCGCGATGCCGCAACGCCCAGGCTGCCAGAAGTCCCGATTTACCGCTTCCGGTCGGGCCGACGACCACCAACGGCGGGCCTTCATCAAGCTGAGCATGCTGACTCAGTTTATCGAAGGTGGTCTGCCGCCACAGATGCGATAACGCGTGACGCCTGGCAAATGACTCCTGGGTTTCCTGCCTTCGACGTTGCACGGGCAGCGGGGCCGTTTCCGGGAAAAGGCGCTCGATCGCGGCGCGCAGATCATTGAAAATCAGCTCAGCCAGCTCTTCGGCTGTGCGAATGTTTTCTCGAATCGGCGTCTGCGTGGACTTCAGGCGGTCGAACCACGACGGAACCCGATTCGGCTGGTTTTCCTTGTGGAGAAAATAGAAGAAGGATTCTTCATGCGATTGTGGACGACTCAGGACCGCCAGCTCGACTTCAAGGTCGGTGAGTGATGCGCCCGTAAGTTCGCTCAGGCGAGGAAATCGGGCGACCAGATCGGGGGGCAGATACGGGAACGGTGGGTCGAATTCGGCACCGAAGATTCCGATGAAAAACGGGCGAGATCGCACCAGATCGTCGAACAGAACCGGCAGAAGATCGGGGCTTGGCATGCCGTTCGCAAAATGATCAAGACGAATATCAACTGGGACAAACGAAACTCCGCATTCGAGCGCCAGCTTCTGCAGGCGCGGATACAACGACTCGCTCAGATGCTGCCGCTCGCTTTGCAGCGAGCCGAAGGGGCTGCAGAAATATACGCGAATGAGTCGCTCGCTGACCAGTGATTCCTGAAGCGCACGGTTCATGGGCGGTCTTCCTGGTGAAGGGTGGGAAACCGCAACAGGCGGGTCAGATCGCGAGCAACGAAGAGGTTTGGAGCCTCGAGCGGATACCCGCGGGCCCGGAAGCAATCACGGATGATTTCGAGATGTTCTCCGGCAAAGAGTTGTCGATCGGCTTCAAACAGAGCCAGAATGGCATCCAGGTATCCGGGTTCCTCTTTGAGCAGGAAGAAACTGCGCAGAATCAGTCGATCGGTCACATCGGCTCCGAGTTGTCTGCGGATGTCCCAGAGGGTGCCGGCCCAGATGCGCCCGTCATCATGTGATTCGTGTTGCAGATCTTCAGGATAATGCAGTGCATGTTCGAGAACTCTGAGATACGGCCGGTTTTTCTTGCTGACAACATACTCCCCGACCCGAGGCTCATTCGAAAACGAACAGGCGAAGTAATCCGCCTGTCCTTCGTTC
Source organism: uncultured bacterium (assembly GCA_964472075.1). Classification (GTDB taxonomy): domain Bacteria; phylum Muiribacteriota; class Ozemobacteria; order Ozemobacterales; family Ozemobacteraceae; genus CAYYIY01. The sequence goes on from CAYYIY010000026.1 coordinate 49,504, forward strand.
ATCGCGCTTCCCTCGGTGCCGCGCAGAGGTTGAATCTTGTCGACCACGGCGTGCGCATACTCGTGATAGATGATGGTCTCTTCGCGCGACAGGGGATAAAATCGTTCGCCGCCGTCGCCGAGATAGATGGCGTTGGCCCAGGGCATGTAGTAGGCGTTGTCCAGGTTATCGCCGGCCCATACCAGCACCCCAAGCCGCTCACGATTATAGCCCATATCCAGATATCGTTGATGGGCTGTTTCGGTGTGATAGTAGGCCATGACCTCGTCGAAGTGGTAGTTGGAAGGCTCGTAGAAAAAGTCGCCGTTGCTTGAAGAGGCACCGAGATGGTCTTCGTTCTGCACGAACAGGTTGACGCCCTGCAGTCGCGAGTTGAGCAGGTTGTGCAATGGTACAATTTCGAGCGGTCCGGCGAGGGGGTGGTGCAACCAAACCTTGCCGCGTCCGGAATAGGGAACGGGCGGCGCATCGGCGCGAGCCGATTTCGTCAGATATTCGCGGTGCATTTCACGGCCGTTTTCAGCATCGACGACCAGCTCGATCTGTTCAAACCGTCGGTGGTCGATGAGTTGCACGACCCAGGCATGGCGCAGATTCTTAGAGTCAGAATACAGCACCGGATGCACGCCTGCGACTTTACGGCTCGTACTGCCGCACAACCGAACAGCCTGTTCCGCGGTGAGGCGACGCTGGTTGCCGACAGCCAGGACTGACGGGACATGACTGCCGACGTATCGCAGCATCCCGTGGTTATTATAAGAAAGGCGGACAAAGCCTCGATAGACGGGCACGTTCTCGATCAGTAGCTGGTACTCCCGCGTGTTTCTTCCCAGATGTGAAAGAACCTGCACGGCCTGCCAGTTTGCCGTTGGCGATTTCTTGGTCAGACCGAAGAGGGCGGCATGATGATCGAGAAAACGGCGTGCCAGTGCGTCTGTGTCGTGACCCGGTTCTGAAAGAGAACCAATCAGCGTGGAGACCGCGTTTCCGTCAGCCCGTGCAACCACGGCTTCGATGTGATCTCGACCATGCAGGCGCGCCAAGGCCGAGACCAGACTTGCGGAAGGCGGCTGAATAAGCCGTATGGTCGCAGATTGTGCAAGGGTCGTGCGATCGCTGTCTTGAAGAGCGAGAACGGGACCGCCGACCAGAACGAGCAGAGCGAACAGCAAAAAACAGACGCGACTCATGAATTCCTCATCGATGCGATAGAGTGAGGCCTTCATTCTACCGTACTTCGGGCAATTCAGCTTCCTCTTCTCCGGCGGCTGACGAAGCCTCGCAGATCGGCATCGGATCATGCGGCAGAAAGCGGCGTGGTGGTCGAAAATATTTGAAGGGCGAATACTCGGCCAGGCAACCGACACACGACATGTAGATGCAGGCATACCGTTCGACGAGAGTGGCAAAGCGTGATTCCTCATTGCCTGCACGCATGATCTCGCCCCAGTTCGGGTTGAAGTTTTTCTGAAGCTCCTGAATGAGATTGCGCAACTCTTCGTCCATGGTCTCGATGCGTTCACGCAGCGTATCGCGCTCTCGATCAAGTTTGCGGTTCTCTTTCTGCTCGCGGGTAACCTTGATCTTTTCTTTCAGCTCATAGAAGCGATCCTCGACTTTTTCTTTCGCGATCATCTTCTCGGTGAGGGCCTGCTGCACCTGATGATTTTTGATCAGCCCTTCCACCTCGGCCTCGATTTCCTGCAGAATCAAACCGGTTCGCCAACCGATCGCTTCCTTCAATGTGACCACGTCGCCGAAGATGTGATCGCCGCAGTAGAGAATCTCGGAAGGGTTCAACCCGAGGTCGCGTTCGAACGTGCGCGCATTGCCGCCCTGGTAGATGCCGCCCCACTGCAGCGGCTCGTAGAAGTTGCGCAGGTGCCCGTCTTCTCGATTCACGCGCAGAAACTTCGCGTTCTGCTGGAAAAAGCCCGGCTTGCTTGAGGCGACGACGATGATGTCGAAGAGATCCTGCCAGGGGTGCTTGAGATAGGGGTTGAAGCAGTAGTTCATGGCCCCGTTGCTGTATTCGTAATCGGAATTGGTGATTAGAGCCAGCTTTTTGCCGTTTGCTTTCAGGCGCTGCAAGGCCTCGATGATCTTCGGCTCCCGGTACAAATACTGGTCGGGGTGCTTGAGCACCGTGCTTTTGAGAATGCCTTCCTGGTGGACGATGTCGACCATGTCACGAATGTCGTGAAAGATCTGACGATAGGAGAGCGGTTTGCCTGTCTCTTCGAGCAGTGTGACCAGTTGCGCGAAAAGATGTGCCTCGGCAAGAGAAAAGAGTGTCGTCACAATGTAGTAGCGACTGTCGCTCAGATCGATTGCCGGACCATTGTACGCGCGCTTTTGTTCCTCGAAGGTCATGAAGCGGGTGCCATGCGCGGCTTTCTTCACATACCCGAAGCAGTTCACTTTGAGCAGGTTGCCGAGTTCGGTGTCGAGTACCAGCCCGCGAACGATGAACTGTTGATCAAACCGCAGTTTGCGCAGGGCGTTCGGGTACCCTTTTTCGTGAATCAGTTTGTCGATTACCAGCTGATGCACCAGGTTTTCGAAGGCCGGGACGTTGTAGGTGACAAGGGTATAGTCCATGTCGAAACCGACCAGCTTGATGAAATTCATGTTGAGGGTGCGGTTGACAAAGATCTTTTTTCCTGATGTGATCTCGTTCATATCTCATGTTTCCTTTTCAGTATGTTTGCGTTCTGTTGTACCGCAATACTCACGGTTCTGGCAAGTGGAGAAAGGCATCATGGAGCTGAGTTTTCCGATTTCTCTCGTCGTTTTCGACTATGGAAACGTCATCGCTCGTGTTGATCATGCACGCTTTTTTCGCCGGCTGACCGGAGCGTCGCCCGAGGTCGCCGGCGACATGGTACGTCGCTTCTACGGTCAGGAATCGATCGGCGCGGACTACGAGTCCGGGCGTCTGTCGTTCGGACAGTTCCACAGCCATCTTGTGCACGCCGTGAACGAGTATGTCCAAACGTTGCCAACAAGCCAACGCGATCAAATCAAGCTCGGTCCGTGGCCTGAAGACGCATTTCTCGACGCCTTCTGCGACATGTTCGAGCCGCTCGAAACCACCTGGCGGTTGATGCACGACCTGAAACCCCGCTATCGCATCGGACTGCTGTCGAACACAAATGCGGTGCACTACGAGCATGTCATCTCGCGTATCCCGGTGTATCCGTTGTTTGATCAGATCACCATGTCGTGGCAGGTCGGCTGCATGAAACCTGATCCTCGCATCTTCGCCGACGTGCTGCAAAAGTTCGGCGGCCCGCCGCGTGAGATTCTCTACCTCGACGATATTCCCCGCTATGTTGCAGCCGCTCGCGATGAAGGTTTTCAGGCAATCATGTTTGATCCGAATCGTGCGGAACGTCAGGTCGATGAACTGCGTCGCCTGCTGCTGCCTGTGTAAGGGAAAAAGAAAACGGGCAGCGTGCGGCTACCCGTCTGTACTTGATGGCAGATGACGTTCAGGGAATTGTAAACGCCTGCAGCAGATATTTCCCCTTTTCGATGGCGAAGCCGAGCACGCGACCGTCAGGCATGACCACGCGGTGCCGCGGCAGATCAGGAGCCATGAACGGAGTATTGAGCATTTCGATTTTGCCGAGCACCTTCCCATCGGGTGACACGCGAACGAGACGGTTCTGATGCATGACCCCGTCATCATCGCCGGCAATGAGTTCGAGATAGATGTTTCCCGAACCGTCCGTTCCGCAGACGCGTGCGTTGAAGTAATGAGCCTTGTTCTTGGCGGCGAGTTCAAGCGGGAACTTTGCCAGGTCGATCGATGCCGTGGGTGATGCGGCGGTCAGCTTGAACAGAACGGCATTCTGGTCGTCCGATCGGACTCCATAGGGGTTTCCATCGGCATCGGTGAAGATGGAATAGTCGGCCTGACCATCATACGACTCGATCAGTTCACCTGCGGGGTTGAAGCGCATCAGGGCGTTCATGGCGGGGTTTTTCACCAGCACGTTGCCTTTCGGGTCGGTTCCGATTTCCCACACGTCGCTCAGGCCTTCGATCTCGGTCAAGAGCTTTCCGTGCATATCGATTTTTTCGACTTTGCCGTCGGTCGAGCAGAGCACGTAGAAGCCGCCGTCCGGGGCCAAAGCGAAGTCGCGGGCCCGCGCGAACTTTTCCGGATGTTCAGGCAGGGGGACTTCTTCAAGAGCTTTTCCATCGGCACTAAAGTGTTTGATTTTCTGGTTGATGGTGTCGAGAATCCAGACGGAGTTGTCCTTCAGGGCATGGAACGCATACGGAGCGCCTTCGGTGCGGTGCTCCACGTCCTGCTCGTCGCTGCCGACGTTTTCTTTGCCGGTTCCAATCGGAATTTCAATGATGGTTTTCGGGGCAATCGCCTGAGAAGCCAATGAGGGGATATACCGCAATCCGTTGATCATGACCGGCTTTTCAGCCGTGTCTGCCGCAAAGGCGAAACAGGAAACCAGAACGAATACCGCAACCAGAGCGAACCTTTTCATGACTGTCTCTCCGAGCCTTCTTCAGGGAAGTGGGATGCCGCGTACACTGCGGGGATTCACATACTGACCGTTCACTTTGATGCCCATGTGCAGGTGAGCACCGGTGGTCCATTGGCCGGTGTTGTCCGAGCGTGCGACTTCCTGACCCATTGAGACACGTTGGCCCTGTCGGACGCTCTGAGATTTGAGGTGGCAGTAAAACGATTCAACACCGTTGTCGTAACGGATTTTGATGAAGTGACCACCACCGGCTTCATAGCCGACGGCAGTGACCACGCCGTCACCAAGCGCGTTGAGTCGGGTTCCGTTCGGGACCGGCAGATCTATACCCGAATGAAAACTGTGCCCGAACAGGTCGCGTGGGCCGTATTCTGATGAAGCCCGACTGGGCATCGGTGAACACGGGGCCGCGCCAAACCGTCCTTCGCCCGGAGTTATCGTGGCATCAGGCTCGGCATCTGCATAATTTGAGGCCGGGCGTTGAACCGGCGTTGAACCGGCCTGATGGTTCGGCGTATTCACATAATTCTTGTGAATGTAGGCGGTTTGCCCATTGAAACGTACTTTGAACCAGTCTCCCTTTTCGCCGATGATCTCAACCTTGTCGTTCTGATAGAGTTTGCCGATGACCGAACCCCAGGGGCCTGAACGCACGTTCAGAAAAGAGCCGACCTGTACCGTGCCCTCGACTGGAGTAGCATAGTCATTCGCGGTTGATCCATCGTCCTGATTCTTTTTGGCACCACCTGGAATTTTGAACTTCCAGCCCGGGTAGATCAGATTCGGATTTTTGACCAATCCGGGGTATTTCTCTTTGTTGGCCTCAATGATTTCCCAGTAGCGATCGCCGTCACCAAGAAGTTCCTGGGCGATCTTGATCAGAAAATCACCCGACTTGACTTCGTATTCCGTGTCAGACGATGCCTCGCTTGCTGCCTGCGCCTGGGTTCCGGGTGTGTTCTCAGGGGTGGCGGCGGCGTTTTCTGCCGGCGCATTCGCACCAGTGGCAGCCGGCGGGAACAGATCGACCGTCGGTCGCGTGTTGGTTCCCGCGGTCGGAGGTGCCTTTCCCGGATCGACGTTCTGATCGACCGCTACTTCGGTGTATCCGCAGACGGCGCAAACAAGAAACAAAGACCAGACCATGACCCGAATGAACATTGTGGTTCGATTCATAACGTACCTGCCTTGCTGTGGTTCTTTTCGATCAGTTCTGTATACCGGTTCATTCGGGAAAAAGTTTATCGGCGAGGGGGCAAAGGCAACCCGGGCACGGAACGCGGGTTCACGGCCTGCCCGTTGCGATAGATACCCATGTGAAGGTGGGCACCGGTTGTCCACTGGCCGGTGTTGTCCGAACGGGCGATTTCCTGGCCCATATACACTCGCTGACCCTGGCGAACGGAATACGACTGCAGATGGCAGTAAAATGACTCATAGCCGTTCGCATAGCGGACCTTCACAAAACGTCCACCACCTGATTCGTAACCGACGGCAGTAACGACCCCGTCTCCGAGGGCGTTCAGGCGTGTGCCGTTGGGAACAGGCAAGTCGATGCCGCGGTGAAAGCTATGTCCGAACAGGTTGCGCGGGCCGTATTCTGAAGATGCACGACTCGGCATCGGAGAACAGGGAGCTGCACCGAAACGCCCGCTGCCTGCGGTGACCTGCGGATCATTTCTGTTGCCGCCGCCGGAGGAACTCCCACCGGAAGTGCCGCCGGAGGTACTGACGTAATCCACGTGAATGTAGGCGTAGCTGCCTTTGTATTTGATCTTGTGCCATTCGCCGGATGTGGAAACGATCTCGACCTTGTCGCCGTCATGCAGCTTGCCGATGATTTTGCCCCAGGGCCCGGTTCGCACATTCAGATACGAACTCGGATTGACGTTTACGGTGCCCGGCTTCGTTTTCTCGCCGCCAGAGCCGCTTCCCTGGTTGGTCTGACCGGTCTGGGGGTCGTAGTTCTCGAGCGTCGACATCGGACTCTGAGCATTGCCATACGTGGCGGTCTGGGTTCCGAACCACGCAACAACGGCAAGGCACACCGACAGCAGAATAGCAGATCGTTTCATGATGTCACCTCCGGCTCTCAGAATTATTCCATGTATTCAGAGATGAAGCAAGTATTTGCTCAATCACATACTCCATGTAACGAAATGGGAGGGAAAATTGTGACACACACCGGCGAGATTCGAAAAAATCATCGAAAATTCTCTGCAGCAGAAGGTTTGGGAAGACTCATGAAGAAACTGACATGACGCACGACCGTTCGATTTTTGATCCTTGCCGCGACTTGTCGATTTCTTCGATAATGAAATCTGTCATTTTGTATGAACATGGAGGACGGTTTTTCATGAGAACGGTTCTTGCCCGTGTCCTGTTGGTTCTTGTCGCTTTGTGTCTGGCTATGCCCGCGCAGGCCGAAACGCTGACTCAGACGTTTGAACATAAGCTGGGCATGAATGCGCCGGCCCAATCCTGGGAACATCGCATCGATCTTCCGGAGAGCCTGCTGAACAAGGGTCTGCTCTTTGTTCGCCGCAGCCTGACCCTCACCGGCAAACTGGAAGTGGAAAGCGAAGAACTCAAGGGGAACGCCTATTACGTGCGCGTCTGGCTGCCCAAGACGTTCTGGGGCACGAAGGGTGCGATTACCATCAATCTCGAAGCGTTCCAGCAGATTCCGAATGTGAATCCTCCCGCCGCCCCGACCGAGCTGAAGATCGCCCGCAACAGCGATCCCATGGCTCCGACCTTCACCTGGAAGGGCCTCGGCAAGTATTCAGCCGTGACCCTCTACGACGTGAACACCAACCAGACCGTATGGGAACGCATTGCGGTCAACACTCTCGAAGCCGGCGTCGCCGGAAGCCTGAAAATCGGCCACCACTACAAATGGGCGGTGAAGCAAAGTGACGAGTGCGCGAAGTATTCTGCCGAAACTCAGGCTGGGTTCCGCCTTGAAACCCGCTGGGAAACCTGCATGACCTGCCGGGGCACCGGTTGGGTGACCTGCAGCGCCTGCCACGGGGCCGGCGGAACATACTCCGGCGGGGCCAACGGCCAGCCTCCGGTGTATCATCCGTGCAGTTTCTGCCACGGTACCGGCCGCGAGCGCTGCAACATCTGCATGGGTTCCGGCCGCGTCGAACGCCCGATCATCATCGTCGAATAATCGATCGATTCAAGCTGCGCCGGCTCGCTCTCTCAGCGAACCGGCGCAGTTTTTGTTTTTCAGGCTTTCCGGAAACAATCTCGAGCTGCTACCATCAACGATATGAAACGCAACCCACAGAATGATTCAGGCGATTTTTCCGAAAAACCCCTGATTCTCGATATCGAGAGTTCCTGGGAGCGAATCTCATTTGCCGCCATGGCCTTGTGCGGGGTGGGGGCTGCGATCTGGATCGGAGGGGCGGTCAGCGGCAACGCCGATATGATGCCGGGCTGGCCGCATTCGATGTATGCGTGGCTCGTGTTCGGCGGTTTTTTCCTGTACATCAGAGTTTGCTTAGATGATCGATATGTTCTCGACCCGCGCCGGCAGGTTCTTGAATGGTACACTCGCCGGTTTTCGCGTCGACGTGAACATGTTGCTTCCTTCGCTGACGTGCTTGGCGTCTGCATTAAACGTAGATATACCTGGGACGAAACCGATGAGGCACGCATGGACGCGGCTCTGTTTCTGTATCTCAGGCAGGGTATTTTTCTCAGAGTGTCGTCGTGGAAAATCGCGGACCCGACGATCAGCATGGCTCTCACCTTCGAAAAACTCGATCAGCTGGCCAAAGATGTTTCCAGAATCATTGGGTGCAGCTACTGGGACCGTGATCTGAAACAGGTGAAAGATTCCGCGACCATTCTCGACATCTGGCGGGCCTGTCAGGAAACCTCACAACAGAAGCCAGATCTGGTTCCGGCGGCGGCCTACTGGGAATGGGCGGCAGGTAATCGCGGAATGAGCACGGAAGGCCCTGGTATCATCGTCTTCACGGAGATGGTTGAAGCGATCATCTATCTGTTGATTCCGGCTATCGCTTCATTCATGTTTCTCGGAGCGACGTTCTTCGGCGTCGGCTCAAACGCGTCTTTGCTCAATGTCGGCAAATCCGCTGTGTTGTTTCTGCTCTGCATGGCGGGCACATGCGGCTGGATGATCTTTCTTGACCGGTTTTTCGTACCCGTGCTGCCGAGGTGCACTCTGTTCGATTATCAGCGGGGCATTGTTTCACAGTTCGGATCATTGCTTGGCCGGCGAATTTCAGAACAAACCCGATCGTTGAGCAGGGAACTGACGATCGAGGTGCGCAAGGGGCCTCTGCATAAAGGTTCGAGAACATGGAATGTGCTGTTGGCACCCGTAAAGTCGGCGTGGTTGTCGTTCACGAGCTTTTGCCGGCATGAAAGTGAGCTTCTGGAAAGCAGGAAAATCGCGGAAAAACTCGCTTCTCTCCTGGGACTCCGCTGTTCGAGATTTCCGCAATCGACTGACGAAGAGCCGTCGATGACGGCGGTATCTGGTTATGCCATGACCCTGGTCATCGCGTTTCCGGTGCTGTTTTATGCGTCTGTCTGGATCTTGCTGCTCAGACGCTAGATTCGTTGTTCAGTTGGGCGAGAGCCAGTTCAAGCGGGTTCATCACTCTTTCTTGATGCCAGGCAGCCCTGGCGGAAAAAAGAGAGGCCCAGAGGTGATAGAGCAGATTGCTTGTCGGCGATGCACAGGCACCTGCTTCAACCGTTTTGATCAAGGTGGCAAAGATATCTGCTGAACGCGGCACCGTTTCCGCGAGAGCTTGAGGCAAAGAACTCTGAAACAGGCTTTCGGGTATCTGCTGCAGTTGTCGGCGCATTTCGCGTGAAAGGACATGAAAATCCTCTTCAGCCGATGGGGGCAACGCCTGTCCGTGAAGTCTTGCCAATCGGTCGATTTCGTCAGAACTCAAGGCAATCGCCACATCAAGGTCGGGTAGAAGAGGGGCGAACGTGGTCTGCAGTCGGTGGATCAATGCATCGACACATTCTCGCATAAGGTGTATCTGCTCACCGCCAGCTGCCTGCTGCCAGGCCATCTGCCAGGCGGCGCGAAATTGCTCAAGATCACCGCGAACGCGATGCTCGTTCTTCGATATCCAGCCGGCGATTCTTTCTTGCATGGCTCGGGATACGGCATTGATTGCCTGTTTCAGATCGGCCGGACAAGTACTAAGGCGTTCACGGGCGTTGAGCTGTCGATCACGATGCTTTTCCAGTAACAGTCGCAAACGGGTTCGCGAACTCTTTTCTTTGAGAGAACTGTGGTTATCGCTGACCATAAAAGTAAGGTGCTTCAGCAACTTGGACAATCCTGAATCAGAGTCTGAAGCAATCTCGTTCCCGGCAACGGCTCGTTTCGCCGAAACCGGAAACAACGGCAGGGAGTCATCTTGAATCGCTCGCCGAATATCCTCGACAACCTCATCGACTTCCTCGCGGTCGATCTCATCGATGCGGTTGACAGCGATGACCCGCACGGCATGAGCCGGAACCAGGCGCCGCATCGCTGTCAGTTCAGAAGCGCGTCCGGCCTGATTGGCGTCGAACACCCACAACACGGCATCGGCTCGGCAGACGAGTGCTTCGGTGGCCTGCTGATGAGAGGTATTGCCTGAATTCAATCCCGGGGTGTCGATGATCCATATCTGTTTGAGCAGAGGAATCGGCAGGATAATCTCGATTTCCCTGATGTTTCTCAACGGCATGGGAAGCAGATGACGGCGATCATAATCCTGGACGTTCCGCGAGTCTCCGGTATTGCTGGAATCAACGTTGGACGAAAACAGCATACTTATTTGCTCGGTCGACACATACTGTCGCCGGCCGTCGGTCGAAACCAAAACCGCCAGCGGATACTCGCCGTATCTGAGCGTGCACGGAAGAGGCGTGGTGGGCAGGTTCCCCCGCGGCAAAGCCGCTGTGCCGAGTAAAGCATTGATCAGCGTCGATTTTCCGGCATTGAATTCACCCATGACGGCGAGCTGAAGCGGAAGTTGTGCGTCCAGGGCGGACTGGTCATACTCGCCAATCTCATGCGGGTCTGCGGCAGAAGCAATAACCGCCGAACGTAGCTCGTCGGAATAGAGACGAGCTACAGTACAAGTGGTGTAATCAGCAGTGTCGCTCCCGGAAGGGGTGTGGGCCGATGCCAGGCGTTCTTCGAAGGGAAATTCAAACATCTTTGCCACGGAATCTGCAAGCAGCCGATGCCATTCAGCAATGGGTTTTCTCAGCAGAATCGCTCGACACCAGCGTTGCAGAGACGAGCGCCAGGCGGCTGTCGAAGGCTGAAACGCATGCTGTTCGATCAGTCGGCAGAACGGCATCGGTTGGTGATCGTCCGGGTTCGTCGATTCGGCGTGCATGGCGAAGGTCTGCATCCACTCACGGGAAATGCCGGCATGGCTCTGTTCAGAACCGGTCAGCCACTGTTTGATGAAATCGTGGTGGCCGGCGGCAAGCAGCACTTCAACAGCCCAGAAGCGATCGAGCGGATCGGACAAACCGGAAAAACGCTTCATGACGTAATCGGCGATTCTGGATTCGCGGCCGAGAAATACTGCCAGTCGGCAAAGCGGAAAGAACGGTCTGAACCCAGGTGTGCCGGAAAGCAACTCGTACGCTCCCAGATAGTCGCCGCGCGCGGTGAGAAGTGCAGCTTCAATACGAACGGTTTCGAGGGGGATCAGATCGGCACGTTGTCGGGTGGTGTGGAAAAGTTTCTCGGCTTCGTCCGGTTGCCTGTTTTCGAGTGCCTGCCAGATGGTGAGCAACCGTTGAAAGGAATCGGTCAGTTGATACGCGAGGGCGGTGGTCGAATCGAGCGGAAAGCTGCGAAGAAAGCCGAAATCGGCAGACGGAGAGCCCCAGAAGCCTGGATCTGCCGATGCCGGATGCGAGGCAGACGCGGGGGCGCTGATGCGAAAACCTGAGTGAGCGGCTGCCAATGCACGAATACTCTGTCTCAATTTCTCGGCGCTTGTGCAAGCCGAGTGCGGCGCCAAAGCCGATACTGCTTCACACTGTCCCAGTCGCATCAGTGTCAAAGACGGTAATAATGAGACATACGACGGGAATCGACGGTGAGGCTGCAGGTTACTCAGAGCTTTATCGGGTTGGTCCTCTGCCAGACAGAGCAGAGCGTTCCAGGCGGCGACTTCGGCGTCATTCGGAAAATGAGCGCCAAGCTCACGGATCTCGGTCGCGACGGTCAAAACTTTGGCGGCAAGATTCAACGAGAGTACGGCGGGCCACTCTTCTCCACGTAATACGCCGCGGCGTCGAAGCGCGATGCGCAGACAGAGAGACGGCCAGGTGGTCTGACCCTCGGGGCCGTGGGCCTTCAGGGTGCCCTGATAAGATTTGCCGCGGCAGACAAACCGGACCACCGCCTCGGTGGATTGCATGTTCCACTCGGTGATCTGTTCGTAGGCGACGTCGAGCGCCAGCGCATCGGCGAGAAAGCCGGCCTGTGAGGCGATGACGACGTGTTGTCGAGTGGCATACACGATGCCGACGCGTGCCGTGTTCTGTCTGAGTCCTAACTCCGAAGCCAGAGAAGCAAGACTATCTGCCGGAATCGAGGCTTTTAATTCCAACTCGACGAGCGATGGAGCCTCCGGAAATTCACCGGCAAGATGTGGCAGTTGCTGATTTGCATACTTCTGTTGTTCGGAGAGCGTCACGCCCGGACTCCTGACTCAAGCTCATTCACACGCCTCAAAAGTTCCTTTAGTTGTTCGTGCCGGGCCGCGATCAGACTTTTCTCTCGGGCGACCGAATCGGCACTGCAGCTCATCAGCTCTTTTTCGCGTCGGCAGAAGTCGTCGACAAAGGCGAAAACACTGTGGAAATGATCATTCAGCGAACCGGCATACGCTTCCGAGATTTTATCCTTCTGCTGCAAAAAGGATTCGCAGGTCTTCGTCCCGGTCTCCTTGAGTTTGTCGCGCAGCAGCGGAACGATCTTGAGCGTGTCGGCTTTGGATAGTTTCGTGGCCAGGCCGAAAGCAAGAGAGGCGGCCGCGAGCAGAAAGTTTCCCTGCAGGGCGAACACCAGTGAAGCGGCGCGGCCGAAGCCGGAAAGCAGCTGACGTCCCTCGATGCCGAACCACGCGGGCATGGGTAGTTCGAGGGGTTCGATCTGACGTACCGTTTGCGGTACGGTCAGCCCGGCCCGTGCATCAAGGGTCGAAATCAGTTCTGCCATCTGCTTCTGGAGGTCCCGTGCCACGGGGGTGACGCGTTCATGCAGGCGTTCGAGCAACAGCTGTCCGTGCGACTGAACCGCCTCTTTGCCGAGCGCGCTGAGACGTTGGACTTTATCGTCTTCGGGAATATCCATTCCGAGAATCAGCGCAACACTGTCGCCGAGAAACTCGGTCGGAGGGTAGGGGACGGCGTTCACCACTTCGAACATCTGTGACTCAACGGCGGCGCGAAAACGCTTGAGCAGGCGCTCGCGTTCATGCTGCAATTCGGTGACGCGTTGTTCCAGAGCCTGCAGGCTCTGTGCCCGGTCGCGGTCAGCCTGGTCGAACGAGGTTGTTATCCATTCGAGGCTCTTCAGAACGTCACCGAGCAGATGACTGAGCTGTGCCAGCGGCACATCGAACAGGCTTTCCCAGCGGCCCGCCACGAGTTCCTTTTCCAGAAAGGTTGTGAGATCGGGAATTCCTGAAGCCTGATGAGCGGCCGTGTCGCGAGGGTTTGCCAGCACGGCGTTGAGAGCCGTTTTCGCGCTCACCGGAAACACGCGCGCATCGGGCAGCACCTCACGCAGATGTTTCTCGCAGTAGGCAATGGCTTCACGACGCTCGTTCTCATCGCTGACCCGATCGACTCCGTTGATCACGAACCAGACTTTCCGGATGTTGTGTCGCAGAACGCTTCCGGTGAGAAAGACCATCTCTGAGGACGAAAGGGGCTGTCCGATGTTGAGGACGAAGAGAACACCGTCAGATCGAGGAATGAACTCTTCGGTCAGGCGCCGTCGCACTTCGTCGGTGTCGTTCACTCCGGGGGTGTCGACGATGACCACCCCATGCTGCAGCAGGGGCAGCGGAAAACCGACATCGACCAGATCGATGGTATGGACCTGCGGATTCCGCCGAGTCACCCAGTTCTTGAGTTCGTGAGCCGGAATCTCCTGCCGCCGGCCATCGCGATAGCGAAGACAGGCGCGCGCCGGGTCTGCATGGCTGACCAGGCAGAGTGCCGCCGTGCAGACGGCCGCCGTGCGGGGCATGATATCCGCCTGAAGAAGCGCATCGATCAGCGTCGACTTGCCCCGTTTGATTTCGCCGAGTACTGAAACGAAGAAACGTTCTTCGCGGACGCGCTTCTGCAACGACTCAAAGAGACTTACCAGGGTCGAAAATCCGTGCGCATCCGCCAGACTTTTGCCCTCTTCGGCAAGCGCCAGAAAGGTCTGCTGAAAGGAACGATATTGTTCAAGATTCATTCAGATCGCCACGTCCAGCGGAAGATTTCAGAGTCGCTATTGTATCAGATCATCTTCTTCAGCGCCCACCGCAATTACCACCTTTTCCAAACGAGCAGCTGAACTTCGGATACAAAAGAGTCCAAAGGCCTGGTGGTGGGCGATACGATGCATGCTGATTTGGTTGGTTGCGCATGGAGAGGCGTGTTACACTCTCTGAAGCAATGAGAGGATGCCATGACTGAAAACGCGTGTAGAACTGAGTCTACGTTGTCGGGGCTCGAAAACGATCTCTTTGTCTCACATCCGCAGCCGATGTGGGTGTACGATCTCGAAACGCTGCGCTTTCTCGCAGTGAACGATGCTGCCGTTGCTCATTACGGCTACAGTCGCGACGAGTTTCTGCATCTGACCATTCGCGAGATACGACCGCCCGAAGATGTGAGCCGGCTCGAGAAAAACATCGCCGAGATCCAGGGCGGCATCGATCGAGCCGGCATCTGGCGCCATCGCAGAAAAGACGGTTCGCTGATTCTTGTCGAAGTGACATCCCACACCATCACCTGGAACGGACGGGCGGCTGAAATTGTCTGGGCGCACGATGTGACGTCGAGAATCAATTCCGAAATACGTCTGGGTCGCATCAACGAGGCGCTGCTGTCCTTCGGCCTCGATTTCCAGGCCAACATCAATCGCCTGACCGCCCTCTGCGGCGAACTTCTCGGTGCCGCCTGTGCACTCTACAACCGCATGAAGAGCGGCATGCTCTGCTCGCTGGGGACGTGGAACACTCCCGCGGATTACAACCCGGTCGACAAGCCCGATGGCCATATCTGCTACGACGTCATTCGCAAAGCCGGCTGTGATTGCCTTGTGGTTCGTGACCTGCAGAATTCTCCCTACGCCGCAAGTGACCCGAACGTGTGCCGGTACAATCTGCATACCTACATCGGAAAAGCGGTGCGTGCGGCGGGTGCGACGGTCGGCAGTCTCTGTGTCGTCTTCCAGCGAGATGTCGTTCCTACTGATGAAGATCTGCGCGTGATCACCATCATCGCGTCGGCGATCGGTACGGAGGAATCACGCCTTGACGCTGAAACGAACCTCATGGAGCGCGAGGAAAAATATCGCATTCTCTTCGAAGTCGAGTCAGATGCGTTGTTTCTCATCGACAATGAGGACGGGCGGCTGGTTGAAGCGAACAAGGCAGCCGTACAGATGTATGGATATACCCATGAAGAGCTTCTGAAGATGAGAAACGTCGATCTTTCGGCTGAACCGCAACAGACAACGGCGGTCACCCGATCGAACCCACCTGATCCCGGCACGGTCGTGAACATTCCTCTGCGCTGGCACCGGAAAAAGGATGGAACGGTTTTTCCTGTGGAAATCACCGGTCGTTTCTTTCTGCAGAACGGCAGGGGCGTTCATATTGCCGCCATTCGCGATATATCGCACCGACAGAAAGCCGAACAGGCGCTTCGAGAAAGCGAACAGAATTATCGAACCATTTTCAACTCGACCAACGAGGCCATCTTCGTCCATGATCCGGAGTCCGGTCGA
>CAYYIY010000027.1:0-57122 GCA_964472075.1 uncultured bacterium
TTGTCATAGCCTGTGCCCCAGAGGGCCTGGAAGATTTCGCCCGGCTCGACGCTCGAGGAGCGGGCAACGAATGAGTGGGGAATCCGCACGCTGAACTTCCTGGCCGCAGGATCGCTGACCAGCATGTCTACCTGGGTCTTCACGGTTTTGCCAAAACGATCGCGGGCCGACGCCACGGCACGATACACACCGACCGGCAGCTTGACCGCCAGGGCCGCGTTGCCGTCGACCGAAGTGTTGAAGGAGGTTTCGTACACCACCTTGTCGGTTTCCCAACGCCGATAGTCGGCGGCATCTGGGCTTTCATTCTCGAAAAATGCCTTGCGAGACACCTTCGCCGGCTGTTTGAGGGCATACACCTGTAGCGTGCCATTGGCCGGAACGCCTTTGCCATCAAGCGTCTGCGACTGAACGCCAAGTTTGAACTCCTGATCGGCCTCAAGCCACTGACCGGCGTTCAGGCTCAGTTCAAGGGCTGTGTATCCAAGTCGAATGGACTGCTGTCCGCTGCGGGTTTCACCGGTTGAGTCGGTGATGTCGGCCGAGATTCGGAAGGTGAAGACCGGTTGATCGGACTCCGGAATCGCGCGATTCGGCGTCGGGACAAACGGAATTTCGAACTTGCCCTGAACGTCGGTCGTCGCGACCCCGTGTGCGATCTCCTGCGTCGGAGCGCGCACCACACGCCACCAGCACCACCAGGGAAGAACCACTTCGCGTACGACACGATACTTGACCTGGGCGCCATCGATGGCCGCGCCGGTAAATGCCATCGCATTTCCTTTGACGACCATCTTTTCACCAAGCTTACCACCCTCAGATGGCAGATCGAGCGTCACCTTGAACTTTGGTCGCTTGTACTCTTCGACGCGAACGATCGTGCTGCCGCCGAAGGTCTCGGCGACGATCGACATCTGTCCGGGCAGCCGATCGGTGGGAGCGGTGAACGTGCCGCTGAACGAACCGGCTTCATTGGTGGTGAACGTCTGCCGGGTGATCTGCTGTCGATTGACATCGTAGAACGTGACATCGACATTCTGGTTGGGGCGCACCTCATAACGATTCTGCTGCTGATCGACTCGGACAAGCAGACCCTTGAACTGAATCATCTGCCCCGGACGATAGATCGCCCTGTCGGTGAAGAAGAACACCTGAGTGCTCGCGTCGGGTTCATAGGGTTGCCAGGTGCTCAGGGTATGCGGCATGGCGATGAAATCGTCGTCGAGAGCGGCCGACAGCAAAAAGCCGTTTTCCCCCTTGATCTGATACCAGCCGTCCGTATTCGCTTTGACCGTGCCTCGATCCTTCCACCAGCCCTCATTATCCTGTCGATAGACTCGGACTTCCGCCTTGCGCGCCGGCAGACCGGTCTCGGCGTCGACGACCATGACTTCGCAGTTTCCCCAGCGGTTGCGGGTGATCATCGAAAGATCCGAAACGAAGACGGTTGTCACGAAGATCGAGTTGTCCGACTGCGTGAACGTGTCTTTCCAGGAACCGATGAGGTAGTAGTAGCCTTTCTTCACCTCTGGAAATGGCGTGAACTCTGTGCGAGAAAGATAGTCAGGCGTCGCGGGCAGCGAGACTTTCCACTCTTTCACCGCGGCTCTCGTCAGCAGGCGTTCCCATTTGTCCCAGCGCACATCTTCCGGGGTGCTCCAGCGTTCATCGTTGAGCATCTGCTTCCAGTCAGCCTTGACCAGGCGGAAATGGACGACATCGATGTTGGTGTAGTCGACCTTGATGTTCGGCAATGGCTTGCCCGCGACCCGTTCGGTGGTTATGGCCAGAGTCTTCTGCTCGATTTGGCTGATGAGAGCGCGGCAGTTCTGTCCGCCCGCCGAGCTGGGAAAGCGCCTGGCTCCTTCGGAAGCCAGTTGGTGGGCTTCCTTGCGGTTGTTCTCGGCGTAGCGAATCTGCGCCATGGCTTCGAGAGCCGTGCTCGACAGTTCGTGGTCCTTGAACTCCTGCGCGATGACCTGCAGCTGCTTGAAGCATGCCTCGGCGGCATTTTCACCGACCGCCGCAGATTTCAGCCAACGCAGGCGGAAGATGTCGGCATCAAGAAACGCGCCGCGATCTTTGTCCGAGGCATGAAACTTCAAGAGTGCCTGCAGAAGCCGAATAGCCTTGTATTTGCTCGATTCCGTGTCGGTTGTCGGCGGGTTCCAGGCCATGAAGGCAGAGGCATCCGCCAGAGCCGGTGAGTCGGCTTCGACGACGAATGCGTCCTGCGGGCGGGCGCCGGCCTGTTCACCGGACGTATAAAACTCGAGTGCCTGGTAGACGAGAAAATCGTACAAGGTCGGTCGATACGAAGCCGGCATGTTTCCCGGTTGCAGGAAGTCCTTGAACTCTTCGATCGATAGTGCCTGCAGCGGCTCTTTGTCGGCGATCGCGGCATCGAACAGCCCGCCGATGTGACCGAACAGTTTCGGCAGATCCCAGGTCGTGAAATCCTTGTCGTCGAGCTTTGCGGTCGCAGTGCGATTCATGAAGCGCCAGTTGTTCTGGCGGAAATAGTGCCAGTACCAGCGGGCGAGCACGGCGCGCAGCAACGGCTTGAGTTCGTTGGGAGCCGTTTCGAGTGTCTCCTGCAGCCGGGTGACTTTTTCCTCGGCCTTGTTGCCCTGAATATTGGCTTCGAGAACGATCTTGCGGCACATGGCCTTTGCCGCCTCTCCGTAGGCCTTGTCCTTGAGCGCCGCCTCGACGATCGGCATCAGATTCTCGATAGCCGTTTTAGGCAGACCGTCGCTAATGGCTTTCTCAACTTTTGCCCACATCCCGGCGCGCGGGGAAGCCGCTTCACCGATGGCGGGAAACGCGAGTCCGAGGAGAAGGACGCAAGCAAGCAGGGTCAGCGAGACGCGTGTGACGAACAGGTGGATCATGGGGTTGCCTCCCGTTTGGTTTGCACTCTCAGGTAACGCAGGAATCGAAAAACGGATTCTGTCCATCGAATGAATTAACACAAGGGTACCGCAAAGATCAATCGAATCGCGCAGATCCGTGCGCCGATCCGCAGCGGAAAAAACATTGAAAATTGAATTTGATCGTGCTACTTTCCCTCTGCCTTTATCCTTACCCCGGGGAGGCATCTACACCCCATGATGGAAACATACGCATTTTCAGGCGGGGTACACCCGCCGGAACTCAAGAACACCGCAGGGTGTGCCACCATCGAACTGCCCTGGCCGAAAAAGGTGGTGCTGCCCGTGTCGCAGCATATTGGTGCACCTGCCAAGCCCCTGGTTGCCGTCAACGACAAGGTCGTACGCGGACAGAAAATCGCGGAAGCGACCGGTATGGTCTCGGCAGCCGTTCACGCCAGCATCTCCGGTCGTGTGGCCGGAGTCGGCAATTTTCTGCATCCATTCGGGTCGCCGGCGCTCGCTATCGTGATCGAACAGACGCCCGATGCGGAAAAGCCCTCGTTCAGCGTCAAGAACGACGGGCTGCTGATGTCCGTCGAAGATCTGAAAAAGCGCATTCATGAAGCCGGCCTGGTCGGCATGGGGGGCGCGACGTTTCCGACCCATGTGAAAGTGTCACCACCGCCGACGAAGCCGATCGATTCCGTCATTTTGAACGGTGTTGAATGCGAGCCGGCCCTGACCTCCGATCATCGCCTCATGCTCGAGCAGCCTGACAAAGTTCTGATCGGACTCAAGCTTCTGATGAAGGTTCTCGGCGCGAAGAACGGGTACATCGGCATCGAGGAAAATAAGCCCGATGCCATTCGCCTCTTTCAGGACAAGTGCCGCAACGAGCCTGCCATCAAGGTGGCGCCGCTGCATGTCTGTTACCCTCAGGGTGGCGAGAAGCAGCTGA
The DNA here is from genome assembly GCA_964472075.1 of uncultured bacterium. GTDB lineage: Bacteria > Muiribacteriota > Ozemobacteria > Ozemobacterales > Ozemobacteraceae > CAYYIY01. Next base: position 3,835 of record CAYYIY010000027.1, read on the forward strand.
TCTACGCGATTCTGAAGCGCGAAGTTCCGTCGCGCGGCCTGCCGATGGATGTCGGCGTGGTCGTGCAGAACGTCGCCACGGCCGCGGCCATCTATGATGCCGTCTACATGGAAAAACCCCTGGTCGAGCGCATCGTCACGCTTGCCGGCAATGCGCTGGTCAAGCCCGGCAATTATCTCGTGCCGATGGGCATGCTGATCGGCGACTTCATCGAGGCAACCGGCGGCTTCAAGCCTGATCGCCCGCCGAGAAAGGTGATCATGGGCGGCCCGATGATGGGGCACGCCTTGTTCAACCTGCAGGTTCCGGTCGTGAAGGGAACTTCAGGTATCCTCTGCTGGGACGAACAGGAAGCCGGCGAAGCTCCCGACCCGCAGGTCTGCATTCGCTGCGGCCGCTGTGTGGAAGGATGCCCGATGCGTCTGATGCCGTCGCGCATTAAAGCCAGTGTCGACTTCGGCCGTCTCGAAGAGGCTGAAAAACTTGGAATCGGCGATTGTATCGAGTGCGGATGCTGTGGTTATGCATGTCCGGCTCGACTTCCACTGGTACAAACATTCAAACTCGGCAAGCGGCGTATTGCTGATGCCGGCAAGCGCAAGGCTGCCGCCGACAAGGCCAAGCAAGGAACCAAAGCATGAGCGAGCCTACATCTGCCAACCCCTCTACGCCCGTATCTCCTTCCACGCAGACCCCGGCCTCCACGCCTGCTCCGAAGCCTGTTACTCCCGCCGTTCAGGAGCCGCCGTTGAAGCTGATGGTCACCTCGACCCCACACGTATTCAGCTCGGACAGCGTCGTCCGCATCATGTGGGAAGTGAACGCCGCCCTGGTGCCGGCTTTGCTGATGGCCTGGTATGTCTTCGGCCTTCGCGCTCTGGCGGTCACTGCTGTGACGATTCTCGGCGCCGCCGTCGGGGAATATCTCGTGCAGAAGTTTTTCCTGGGAAAAACGCCCACCTTGTGTGACGGAAGTGCCGTTCTCGCCGGCTTGCTGCTGGCGTTCTGCGTGCCCGCGGCACTGCCGCTCTGGGTCGCCTTTCTGGGCGGCTTTCTGGCCATGGTGTTCGGCAAGCAGGTGTTCGGCGGGCTTGGGCAGAATGTCTTCAACCCGGCCCACATTGCCCGCGCGATCATGCTGGCCAGCTGGCCGGTGTATATGACCACCTGGGTGAAGCCCTGCGTGGCCACTGGTTCATGCGGAGATCTTCCCGATGGCGTGACGATGGCAACACCGCTCGGCTTCATCAAGGGCAATTCTTACAATCATGAACTGGTACAGCGGTTGAAGGAATCAGGATCAAGCCTGCTTGATCACATGTTCCAGACCTTGCACCTGGGCTGGAACGATCTGCTGATCGGCACCATGCCGGGGTGTATCGGCGAAACCGCCAAGATTGCGCTGATCATCGGCGGCGTGTACCTGTTCATCCGTGGCCACATTCCCTGGACAACGCCGACAGCCATGATGGGAACCGTTTTTGTCGGCTCGATGCTGGTGACCGGTGATCCGCGCATGGCGCTGTTTCACCTGCTGGCCGGCGGTCTGATCGTCGGCGCCTTGTTCATGGCTACGGACATGGTGACCAGCCCCATGACCAGAACCGGGCAGCTGCTGTTCGGCTTCGGGTGCGGTCTGATCACGCTGATCATCCGCTTCAAGGGCGGGTATCCTGAAGGCGTCTGTTACTCGATCCTGATTATGAACGCGTTTGTTCCGTTGATCGACAAATTCACCGTTCCGAGTCGGTTCGGTGAGATTGCAGTCGCCCCGGCGGAGGTGAAGGCATGAGCGACATTCTGCGCACCGGGTTTTTCCTGTTCGTTACCTGTCTGATCGCGGCGGTCTGTCTGGCGGTGACCGAATCCATCACCGCGCCCCGCATTCGCGAACAGGCAGAGAAAGCCTTGCTGGCCGCGAAGAAGTCCGTTCTTCCCGAGGCCGCCGGTTTCCCTGCCTCCCTCTCGGTGACGTTGCCCGCTGATCCGTCCGAGAAGCGAGACATTGAGATCGGCGTCGACAGCCAGGGAAAGATGGTCGGAACTGTGTATCAGGTTGCTCCGAAGGGATACGCGGGGCCGATCAACATGGTCGTCGGCATCAAGGCAGACGGCACGCTGTCCGGGGTCGTCATTCAATCGATGACGGAAACGCCCGGCCTGGGAACCAAGTTGAAAGAGGATTTTCTTGTCAAATTCCTCGGACTCATGAAAGAAAAAGGAACGAAGGCCAATGTCAAAGTGAAACAGGATGGCGGAGACGTGGATGGCATCACTGCCGCCACCGTGAGTTCCCGTGCGTTCTGTCGCGGCATTCGCGAAGCCTTTGATCTGGCAAAGGCCAACGGTGAGGCAATCAGTGCGGCGGCCTCAGGAAAAGCGGGTGCTGCGCCGACGATCGATGCCGTGCCTCGTCCGCAGGGCACGGCACCTGAGCCGGTCCAGAACGATCAATCGGTGGTAAGCCCGTCCGCTTCGGCGACCTTCACACCTCCGCCGATTGTTCCGGTTCCATCGATGGCTCCCGACGCCATGAAGACGATTCCAGCCCTGCCGAACGTGCCGGTGCCTGGTGCTGTTGCGCCCACTCCGACTTCGATTCCGACTCCCGCCTCCGGAGGTGTCACGCCATGAGCCGGCCTGTCAGCGATTATCAGGAACTCACCAAAGGTGTCTGGGTCGACAACCCTCTCTTCGTTATCATGCTGGGCCTGTGTCCGGCGCTTGCCACGTCGACGTCGGTCATGAACGCTCTCGGGATGGGCGTTGCCGCGACGCTGGTGCTGATCGGCTCGAACTGTATCATCTCGCTGGTTCGCGACATCGTCCCGAACAACGTTCGTATTCCGGTGTACATTGTGGTCATTGCCACGTTCGTGACGATGATCGACAAGTTCATGGCGGCCTTCACTCCCGACCTGTCCGCTTCTCTGGGCATCTTCATTCCGCTCATCGTTGTCAACTGCATCATTCTGGGCCGTGCCGAAGCGTTCGCGAACAAGAACACGGTCTGGGCATCGTTTCTCGATGCGATCGGCATGGGACTCGGATTCACCCTTGCTCTCACGATTATCGCCACGTTTCGTGAAGTCCTTGGTGACGGCAAGTTTGCCGGCTACACCGTGATCAGCCGGGATCCGGCGTTGTTCATGATCATGGCACCAGGCGGATTCTTCGTCTTCGGGCTGCTGATGGCTCTCAAGAAGCACCTGTCACGGAAGGGAGGTCAGGCATGACCGCCGAACTCGTCAGCATTTTCATCATTGCCGTCTTCATCGAGAACTTCGTTCTGAATCAGATCCTCGGTCTGTGCCCGTTCGTCGGGGTTTCGAACAAGATCGATTCGGCCGTCGGCATGGGCCTCGCCGTGACCTTCGTCATGGTTCTCGCCGGTGCCGTGACCTGGGCTGTGCGGTTTTATTTTCTGGTTCCCTATCATCTCGGCTTTCTGCAGACCGTCTCGTTCATTCTGGTCATTGCCGCCCTGGTGCAGTTCGTCGAAATGGTGGTTCGCAAAATGGCCCCCTCGCTGTATCAGGCGCTGGGCGTCTATCTGCCTCTGATTACCACGAACTGCGCCGTGCTCGGCGTCGCCCTGCTCAATATCAAGAAGAACTTCGGGCTTGTCCAGTCTGTCGTAAACTCTTTTGCAGCAGGCATCGGCTTTTTCCTGGCACTGATTCTCATGGCCGGTATTCGCGAGCGGCTCGAGACCGCCGATATTCCGCAAGCCATGCGGGGTGCCCCGATCACCTTCATCACCGCCGGTTTGATGGCCCTGGCCTTCATGGGCTTTGCCGGCCTTGCCTGATCAGGAGGAAACGCACGTCATGATGTTCATCCATGCCATTCTGGTTCTCGGCGGTCTGGGCTTCCTGTTCGGGGCGATTCTGGCCTTTGCGGCGCAGAAGTTTCACGTCGAAGAAGACCCGCGCATCGGGGAAGTTACGGCATTGTTGCCCGGTGCCAACTGCGGCGGCTGCGGGTTTCCCGGCTGTGCCGGCCTGGCCAAGGCCATCGTCGTCGATGAAGTCGAACCGAACCTGTGCCCGGTTGCATCCACGGAGGCGCGCGAGAAAATCGCCAGACATCTCGGTCGCGTGGCTGCGGCCTGCAAGCCGAAAGTCGCTCTGGTAAAGTGCAACGGTCTGCCGGCCGAAGAGTTCAAGAAATTCGAGTATCTCGGCATCAAGGATTGCGCCGCCGCCGTTCTGATGCTGAACGGGCCATGGCAGTGCCCGCATCGCTGTATCGGCCTGGGTACCTGCAAGGCAGTCTGTCCGTTCGGCGCGATCACCATGGGCGCCAACGAGCTGCCGATCATTGATGCCGAAAAATGCACCGCCTGCGGCAAGTGTGTGGTCGCCTGTCCGCGCATGATCATCACCCTGGTCGAGAAGGGCAAGAAGGTGCATGTGAAGTGCAATTCCCCCGAGAAGGGCCCGGACGTTCGCAAGGTCTGCAAAGTCGGCTGCATCGGCTGTCGCCTGTGTGAGAAAGCCTGCAAGGACGGCGCGATCATCATCGAGAACAACCTGGCGCGCATCAATTACGAAAAGTGTACCGAATGCGGCGCCTGCGTGTTGAAGTGCCCGCAGAAGACCATCATCATGGAAGGTGGCGTGCCGAAAGTGGTTGCCGCGCCTGCCGCTCAGCCGGTGGTCCCTCCTCCCGCGGCCGCTCCGACTCCGGCCGGCCGGCCCCAGAAGCCGGCATAATGCTGATGCACAGCGAGAGATAGGAAATTTGTGTTTCACATAAGTCTGTATTTCTTCATCGCCTTCCTGATCGGTTCACTTCCCATCGGGGAACTGATCTGCCGGATGTCCGGCAAGGGCAGTCTTTTTGAACCTGGAGAATGGGGTCCGCTGCGCATCAGCGGCGTGTTCGAAAAACTGGGGCGCCCGATGGGGTTACTGGTGACGCTGATCGACGCCGTAAAAGGCTGGTTCGTGGTGTGGCCTCTGATAACCCTGATCTTCAACGACCCGAACTATCATGAATACTGGTATATCGTGAGTGGCGGCGGCCTGGCCGTGGTCATCGGTCATTGTCACTCGCTCTTTCTGGGTTTTCGCGGCGGTCGCGGCGCGGCGACCACGACCGGCGTTCTGTTCGCCTTGATGTGGCAACCCACGCTCGCCGCCATGCTGGTGTGGTCGATCTGTGCCTACTGGGCCTTGTCGACGCGCCCCGGAACCCTCATCAGTGCCGGAGTGCTGCCGATCTTCTGCCTCGCCTGGGTCTGGTTCTTTCGGCCGTCTGAAAGCTACTACCTGTACGTCATTGCAGCTTTGGCGATCTGGAACGTTTTCGAGCATCGCGTGACTTTATTACGATACCTGGGTCTGCTTCCCGAACAGCAACTTCCGGTCGTATTGCCTGCGCGAGCGACATCAGATGCGGCAGCTGCAGCGCCTCAACCGACCACCGGGCCGGAAGCAAAAAACGGGGAAAACACCTGAGATATTGACACGATCGTTTGTCTGCTGAAACAAAAGCGTCCTGGTTCTCTCGGGGCGCTTTTCGCTTTCAGCGCGTATTAGCGACCTGAATCAACTCGAATCGATTGCGACGAACCGGCAGATTGCCTTGATCGGAAGAGCGGTTCAGGCTTTCAGTTCGCCTTTCGGGCCGTGCCGACGTATTTGATGCGTAGCGTGCCGGGGGCGAACTCCGCAGTGAACTGAGAAAGATCAGCTCCCTTCAAAAACAGCTGCAGCAGGAAGCTGCGGGCTTGGGTCTCAACCCCCGAAATCGGTGGCTTGGGAGTTACGACAAGCTCGCCGAGTCGCCGGTTGCGATCGAACCACAGGGTGAGCAGATAGACCGAAAAGCTCATGCGACTGTATTTGCCGAAGGCATACGAATACGGACGTGCGCCATAGGTTCGCAGCACACTTTCCACTTCGCTGATCGGCAGGCCGAACAACCCCATCGGGGTTTTCGGGGCGATCAGGTGATTGTCCATCTGCGGGTCAAAATGGGCCATGGATCCGCTTGCCGTCTTGGGTGCTGCGGGCGAAGGGGTGCTGGAGCCGACAACGGGAGTCGCCGGTGTGGCAGGAACAGGGGCAGGGCCGGGTGACGGAGGCGGAGCACCGAGAAATGGTTCTCCAGTGAGCTGCCCGAAAACGGTCGGCGGAAACACCATCTGCATGACTGCGATAACGAGCACATACAGCAGCGACTGAACCGGCTTATTGATCAGTCGTTTGCCATGCCTGGTCTGGGCTTGAGATATCATGTCCGTATCATAGCAGATTGAATATTGCTTGTACATGACGGCAGATTTCCGCTCAGGGGCATTGTACTTGTCGTTCTTCATGTGAGCTGAAAAGCTTGTCATTCAGGCGAAAGGATGCATTTTCCCCGGATTTCCGATGATTGCCCGAGCACTGTTCGGACACTCCGGACTTCGCGTCCTCCCCGATCTCTCGTTCTTTGAATACGGGTGAACCCGGTTTTTTGACACGATTTCAGGGGCGTGCTAGATTGGATCTGTTCGCATATCTATCGAAGGGGAGGCGCGGTTTTCCGCGATCACACACATGGATCTCAAGAACAAGATGATTGCGATTCTCATTGCTCCGAAGTTTCAGGATGACGAAGGGGTCGTTCCGGCGAAGTATCTGCGCGAACTCGGTGCGGATGTGCGATATGTCGGCATTCAAAAAGGCTCCTGTCCAGGGAAGGGTCAGGCGACCGTTCAGGTTGAGACGACGGTTTCTGAGACACTTGCCTCAAATTTCGACGGGCTGGTGATTCCAGGCGGCGCTGCCCCTGAAACGCTGCGCCTGCATAAAGAGGTTTTGGCCTTCGTGAAGGGGTTCTTCGATGAAGCGAAACCGGTCGCGGCGATCTGCCATGGACCCCAGGTGCTGATGTCAGCCGGGTTGGCTCGCGGTCGCACCATGACCTGCTATCAAGGGATTCGCGATGACCTGACCAACGCCGGGGCGCAGTATCTCGATCAGGAAGTGGTGATCGACGGCAATCTCGTTACTTCACGCGTGCCGCAGGATCTTCCGGCTTTCAACAAGGCCTTTGCTGAATTGCTCGTCAAATACGATCGCGAAAAATCTCCGTGGGCTCACGCCAGTCCGGCGCAGGTTCTCGAATTCGCGATCGGCAACGAGATCAAGGCATACGAAGTCTATGACGCCCTGGCGAAAAATGCGCGAGACAAGGTTGCCAAGGCCAAGTTCAAGTTTCTCGCCGAAACCGAGCGCGGACATCGCGAAAAGCTCGAAGAGCTGTATATGAAGCTGTACGGCGGCCGCAAACCCGAGCCTCGCGAAATGGGTGAGCGCAACGGGGAAGGACGCCTTGATGTCGATGACAAGAGCGATCTGCTTAAGGTGTTGACCATGGCTGTCGGCGCGGAAGACGCGGCTTTCAACATGTATACCCAGATTGCCGAAAAGACACGCCATGCTGAAGCGAAGAAGCTCTTTCAGATGCTCGCGGAAGAAGAACTCGAGCATCGCCGACTGCTCGAGAGCGAGTATGCACAGCGCGTCGGCCAGTCACTGCCGGCAGCGCTTGAAAAGGAACCCTGGTTCGCCGAAGATCTCTGGTAAACGATACGTGATTGTTCTTGCGGGGAGGCCTCTCATCAGGGCTTCCTCGCTTTTCTTTTCGCCGGGTGACGATCACGAGGTCGCCGACATCAGGAGGAACATTTCATGAGCCTGTCGGGAAAAGTGGTTCAGGTACACGAACATCACGTTGACGTTCTGGTGGTCCCGCGTCCGGAGTGCCAGGGCTGCAAGACCTGTCAGAGTCTGTTGAATGACGAACATACCCGTGAGCGGGTGGTTCAGGCGGGGCGCGGAGACTTTTCTCTTGCGCCGGGCGATCAGGTGACGCTTGATCTATTGCCGGGAATGGGGTCGATTGCGGCTCTGATCATCTTTATGGTTCCTCTCGCCGGCTTTTTTGCCGGTATCTGGGCCGGGCCGCGACTGGCAATCTCTCTCGGCTATGCCGGCGGAGAATCAGCTGCTTTTCTGTGCGGCGTGGTCGGCTTTTTTGCCGCCATGGGCGCGATTGGTCTGGTGAACAGGCTGGGTGGTCTGCAACGCCTGCAGCTGCGGGTCATCTCGAAATCGAGCTAAAAAAAAGGCCCCCGGAAACGAATATCCGGGGGCAAAGTGAGAGGATCTTTTGAGAGGATGCTTGTGCCGTGACGGCTGTCACGACGAAATATGGAAAAGTTTCTGAACGTTGATGACGATGCGGTGAATCATGCGGAGGATGGTTCGTTAATCAGACCAGGACCGTGTTGGAGGAGGAGGACCTGACCAGGAGAGTGGAGCTGCATGTTTGGTGCGGTGACACTGTCATGTGAGCGCCTCTTACCGAGAGGCTCAAGGCACTCGGGAAGTTCAGAAACTTTTTTTCAAAGAACGATGTAAGAATATATGCAAGTGCCGTGCCAACTCGAAAATGGCTCTCAGAGCCAATCGCAAATTTCTGCGGGGAGAGTGAAAAATTATCGTGTGCGAAAAGTGCACGTCAGGTGAGCGGAAGGTTCAACATGGCAGCCAGTCGAGTGGCAAGATCCTGTGCAGCTGCTCTATCCGACCGAACAGAGGAGAGAAGAGGATATTCGGCACCTTTGCGGGTGATAAGACAAACCTGCCACAGTTGTGTACCGCCTTCATCGAATTGTTTCAGCGAAACCGCGGAAAGGCTGCTCAAGTAGAAGGTGACGCGGGCTTCCGCGCGAAACAGAGCGTCCAATCCGCCCAGGTCGGTGAGAATGACCTGGCCGTCCTGAGGCAAATACTCGACGTTCGGAAGCATCCCTCGCGCGAAGAGAACCGGTTCGACAATGAAGGAGAGGCTTTGCCAGACGAGAATATGAAAAACCACCCAACAAGCGCCGAAAATGCCGGCGACCGGTCGCCATTCCGGGGCAATCGGCCACCAGAGCCAAACGCAGAAAACGGGAATCACCAGCCCTGAAAGAATGAGGATTTGCTGCAGGCGTGTTTTCCACCGGCCGGTCGACAGCTGCAGGCGTTGCGGCAGCTTCCTGATCAGGTCGTCACTCAGGCCGTGAAGCTCCATGCCGTTTCTCCGTGAGAATTTCGCACAATTGCGCTAGAATACCCACAGAGCCAAACCCATGCAACCCATCATTCTTGTTTCATTCAACACTCGCTTTACCCACACCAGCCTGTCTCTCGGCTATCTGAAGGCCTACTGGCAGCGACGCTCCGATCGAATTCCCATCGAAACCCTCGACTGGGACATGAACCTCGGCAATGAATCGTTGATCAATCGACTGATCCTGATGCGTCCCGCGCTGGTCGGCTTTTCAACCTACATCTGGAGTCTGACGCACGTGATCGCCGTGGCCGGTGCTCTGAAAGCCGCACTTCCTGAAACTCGCATCGTTCTTGGCGGTCCGGAAGTACTCTTCGAGGGCGAGCAGCTGCTGGAGCGACATCCGTGGATCGATCTGATCGTTCGCGGCGAAGGGGAACAAACCTGCGAAGAACTGCTTGAACGCCATGTTTCCGGCTCATCCTTCGTTGGTCTCGCCGGGGTGCTGCGCCGCGAAGACGGTCGGGTGCTGCGAGAGGCAGATCGCGGGTATCTGCAGAATCTCGATGACGTGCCGTCGCCGTTCACCATGGGCTTGTACGGAAAAGGGCGCGGGTTCACCTACTACGAAGCCTCTCGCGGCTGCCCGTTTCGATGCGCCTACTGTCTGAGTTCCGTGCTCGGTCCGGTGCGACATTTCTCGCTCGAGCGGGTCCTCGACGATCTTTCATGGTTCATGAACTCGGACTATACGCAAGTTCGTTTTGCCGACCGAACCTTCAACTTCGAACTCGAACGGGCCGAGCGGATCATACGGCATATTCTCGATCGCAACCACCGCCGGGTTTCCTTCCACTTCGAACTCAAGGCCGACCTGCTGACCGACGACCTGATTGAGCTGCTCGGGCAGGCCCCGAGCGACGGTTTTCACCTCGAGATCGGCGTGCAGACGACGCACAAGCCCGCGCTCGATGCAGTGTATCGACGCTCCGATCTCGACCGACTTGCGGAAAAAATTGTTCGCCTGCGCGAGCGCACCAAAGCCCATGTCCATCTCGATCTGCTTGCGGGGCTGCCCGAAGAGACCTACCCGTTGTTCAGAAAAACACTGAATGACGCGTTTTCCTGGAAGCCGTCGACGATACAGGTTGGGCTGGTCAAGGTTCTCAAGGGAACGGCTCTGAAACAGCGCACCGAAAGCGGAGATCTGGTGTGTGCGCCGATGCCGCTGTATCCAGTTGTCCGATCTCGCTGGCTTTCGCCTGAAGAAGTCGTGCTGATTCAGGATGTCGGCAAACTGGTCGAGGGCATTCACAACCCCGGGCGTTTTCGACACACGTTGTCGTTTCTCATTTCTACCTGCTATAACAAAGACCCGGCCAAGTTTTTCGAAGAGCTGGCCCTGTACTATCGTCGTAGCGGTCGTTTGTTTTACCAGCTTGGGCCGGAGGCGGTCGGACAATCGTTATCGGCATTCGCCGAAGATCGTGCTCTGCCTGATGCTGTTCGACGAGCCGTCGAGGCCCTCACGCTTCACGAGCTGCGCATGACCCAGAAGGTTCCCGCTGGAAAACTGGGTCCGTCTCCGCTGGGGGCACAGGCCGTCGGTCGGCAGAAAAATGGCTGGCTGCGCTTCAAGCCGGGGTTGCGGGCGTTCTGGTATGAGGTCGATATTCAGCCGCTGCTGATGAACACATCTGATGCTGCAGTGGCATTCGAGTCCCGGCCGAGTCCGATCATTTATCGCCATGAGTCCGATCTGTCGAAGACACCGCAGACCGAAACACTCGATCTTCCCCTCCCGGAACGATTTCTTCTGGCTCTGGGAGACAAGATCGGTGAACGCCTCGAGCTGAATCGAGCGTGGGAAGCGAGCGGCCGACCTGTCGATCAAACCCCTGACTGGGATAGCATTCTGGACAACCTGGTCCGATTCGGAGTATTATTCGATCAGTCTCAATCCTGATTCTCACCGGAGTCGTTATGCCGATCTATACCTATCGTGCCAAAGATGTTGCCGGCGCATGCGACCAGTGTCGCGAATCATTCGAGGTCATGCAGAAGATCTCGGAAGCCGCTCTCGAAGTGTGTCCCGGTTGTTCGCAACCTGTTGTGCGAATTTTGCACCCTGCCTCAAATGTGCGCCTGGAGAACACGAAGAAGCTGCTGTCTGATGAAAACCTGAAAAAGCACGGTTTCAAGAAGCTCGTCAACACAGGTGGCGGAAAGTACGACGAGGTTGTCTGAACCTCGATGCACGAACCGTCCCAGATGATATTCGCCCCTGTGCCCTTTCTCGGGCATCGTCTGGCGGTCAAACTCGAACGCACCCCTCTGGCGCACATTCGCACCGAAGAACGAGACGGAGAGCTGCGCCTGCGCGTGCCGCTGTCGTTGTCGCGCCGGGAACTCCTCCCTCTGGCTCGTGAACGGGTCGAGTTGTGGCTCAAGCAGCAGGCTCATCTCGTGTTTCACGAGCGGGTACGATTACTCAATGAACCATTCGGGTTCGAGGTTCGCTCGATCACGATCAAGGACATGAAGAGCCGCTGGGGCAGCTGTTCTGTCGGTGGCCGGCTAAACTTCAACTGGCGCATGATTCTCGCTCCCCTGGCGGTGCTCGATTACCTCGTGGTGCATGAGTTGGCCCATCTGCAGGAGATGAACCATTCAAGTCGCTTCTGGGAAGTCGTCCGTCGCGGGTGCCCTGACTATCGCAGTCACGTGCTGTGGCTGAAAACCTGCGGGGAAGAGGTGATGCGCTGGCACCTGCGCACCACGACGGAACCGGTCGGTTCCGGGTCCCGATTTCTTGACAGCCTGCTGGACCGGCCATATAATGCCCTACAATCGATCTGTTCCGGGAGTTCCTGACCATGCACTATCCCGTTCACCCTGAAGGGTGGGTATTCAGCGGCGGCTGCTTTTTTGCCTCCTGGCTGTTCGGCAAGGTATCCAAGCGCCTGGGGCGCGTGTTTTTCGCCCTTGCCTGCTTTACACTGTATTTCTTTCGCGACCCGGAACGCGAGATTCCGGAAGGAGAAGGGGTGATCGTCTCACCCGCCGATGGTACCGTGCTGTCGATCGAACAGGTCGACCACGCGCCGTTTCTTGACGGGCCGGCCCAGAAAGTCAGCATCTTCCTGTCGATTTTGAACGTGCATATCAACCGTGCGCCGATCGAGGGGCAGGTGACATACCGCCATTACCATCCGGGCAAGTTTTTCCCGGCCAATATGGATAAAGCCTCGGCAGACAACGAACAGAACTCGATCGGCATCGACGATAACGGGTACAAAGTGCTGGTGAAACAGATCGCCGGAATCGTGGCCCGGCGCATTGTCTGCTGGGTCGACAATGGCTCACGTCTGTCGCGTGGTGAGCGCTTCGGTCTGATTCGATTCGGGTCGCGCACGGAATTGTATCTCCCACCGGGGGCACGCATTGAAGTGACGCCCGGGCAAAAAGTCGAGGGGGGGGCGACCATCATTGGCAGACGCTGAAATCAAGCAGGCAGGTGCGCCGGTCGCGGAACCCGCCGGCACCACCCCGGTTGCAGGTGCGGTGCCAACCCCGCCGGAAGGGGAAAGCCGTCTGAAAGGAAAATGGCGGCATCTGTCGATTCTGCCGAATGTCTGCACGTCGATGAACCTGTTCTGCGGCTATCTTTCCATTCTCTTCACGTCCCGACAGGAATTCCTTGAAGCAGGCTGGATGATCGTTCTGGCCGTTATCTTCGACATTCTCGACGGTCGTATTGCGCGCCTGACGTCGGTCAGTTCTCGGTTCGGCGCTGAACTCGATTCACTGGCCGATCTGGTCAGTTTCGGCGTTGCTCCGGCCTTTCTGGTCTATTCGCGGTATCTTTCTGATTATCGCATCATCGGTCTGATTTCGACCTCGATGTTCGTGCTCTGCGGTGCGCTGCGGCTGGCGCGCTTCAACATCACACCGCCTTCCGAGAAAGATGTCTTCATCGGGCTGCCTATTCCGGCCGGCGCAGGCATTCTGTGCACGCTGACCATCTTTGAAATGCAGTTTGTTCAGGTGTTTCGGGTTCCGGATGTCGTCATTCCGGTCGTTGTGGTGGTGACCTCGTTGCTGATGGTCAGTCAGGTCGAGTACCCGGCCATGAAGAAATCGAAAAGGACCGGGGCGCAGCGCCAGCTGCTGGTTCTGTTTTTCGTGGCCGCCCTCGTGATTGCGCCTCCCGTAAGCCTTTTCTGCTACTCGTGGGGCTTTGCCATCTACGGGTTGGTCATGTTTCTGTTTCGTAAGTTCATCGGCATGTTCAAGCGCCGCCCCACCGAACCCGGAGTCATGCCCACCGGCACTGTCTGAAAAACTGCCGGCAAGACGCTTCAACAATTCTTCGGTGAAGTGTCTGCGCAGTCCCAACGGTTTCCTTCCTGTTGCGTCGCCGAAACTATTGTCGTTTGAGATCCCCAACTCAACGGATTCCTTGCGAACGTCATCTCTCGGAATGTTTTCGCGCGTCTCCCTGAGATCGGCCCGAAATTGTCCGCCCACACATTGACACATCGGAATGTGATTCTTAAAATTTTGTACATGATGCGCCAATTACAAACCCGAATCAGCATTCTTCTCATCGTTGCACTCCTGTTTGGCTGCATTCAGCCGGCGTTTTCGCAAAGCAATGAAGCGCTAACCGCGGCCTACAACCGCTATGCCAACGCGTATCAGGCCTACCTGGAAGCAAGTCGCGAGGGGGCTGATCAATCCGTCATTCAGCAGCGGTATCAGGAATATCAGGAAGCCCTCGGGGTGTACCGACAAACAGCTCAACTGCCTGCTGAAGGCAAGGCGAACGAGACTGTGTCTCAGGATGCCGCGACGTCTGCCCAGGCGGCTGATGGTTCTCCTGTTGTGGCCGCAACTTCTGCTGATTCTTCCACACAAACGGTCTCCGGAACCGAAACGGCGAAAAAATCGCCGATGCAGTGGTTCAAGGATATGTTCGACAAGGCCAAGCAGAAGTTCACGGGCACCCCAGGCAAAGAAATGCCATTATGGGAAAAGGTGCTCTGGAGTGTCGGCAAGGCCCTTGTTCCTTCGTTCGGCGTCATGGCCGTAACGGCGTTGCTGGCCCCGCTTTCGCCGGTCCTGATGATCGTCGGCGGCATCGTCGCCGGTGCGGCACTCGGCGGCGCCATGACATATGCCTTCGAGAAGCGCATGAACGCCAAGTATCGCGAAACCCCGAAAGAAGACGCGAAGATCTGGCGAGATGTGGCCGTCGGAGCCACCGTTGAAGCGGTGATGGCTCCGTTCAAGCTTGCAACCGGTGGTCTCTTTGGAATCGTCGGGCCGACCGTCGGATCGGCTATCTATCGTGTGGCCGCGACGCAGGCGGTGTTGAGTTTTGCCGGTTCCGCACTTTCGTCATCGGCCGGTGGTGCGGTCAAGCATCTGTGGGCGAAGCACATCTTCCGTTACCCCGAAAAGATTGCCTCGAATGAAGCACGTATTGATGCCATTCTCGATGCCCGCATGCAGGCCGGAACGCCGCTGACCCAGGAAGAAGTCGCCGAGCTTGACCGCCTGCAGAAAGAAATCGACCAGATGAAGGCGGAAGACTACGGCCCGGACGACTTCAAGAAAGACATGAAGAGAGCCGCGGTTTCTTCGGTTATCAGCGGTTTTGTCGGTTCGGTCGTGGCGGACCGCGCTTATACCTATGATACCGGTCGATGGGCGGATCGCCTGTCAGTGCGCGTCTTCGGGTCGGTCGCCAAGGGAAAGGAGATCTCGAGCCTGTTTTCCACCATGCCGGTGAACTTTGTCAGCGGTATGGCCGGGGCCACCTTGGAAAAGCATTTCGTCAGTCAGGACATCGAGAAGATCAAAAAACAGCAGCAGGAATACGCCCCCGGATCCGCTGGTTATCAGTACTATGATGGGCTGATCAAGCAGCTTCAGGCCAGGCGTGAAGACGTGAATGTGGTCGGAGCCGGCGTCGACACCATGCTGACTTCGACGGCCGTGCGTGCCGGTCAGCTGACAGTACAGGCTCTCAAATACAACTTCGTCGATGCGCCGATGACCAGAAAGCGCACGATCGATCAGCAGTTCAAAGAGAATGATCCGGAATGGAAGAAGGCTGCCGCGAAATACGAAGAACTCAAGAAAGCCGAAGAGGGTGGCCCGGACATTCGTCGATATCGCAACCCGGTGAACTATGCGAAAGCCCTCAAGGAACACAACGCCAAAGTGGAAGTCGTTCGCAAGGAATGGCTGGATCAATGTCTGAAAGCGCAGGAATACGAGAAGAGCGCCGCGGCTCAGGCGATCAAGGCGGACATGGCTGCTGCATACGATCGCAACATGAAACTCAATCAGATGATTGAACTGGGGCGCCTGACCGGCGGCATGGCTCATGTGCGCGCGGTTGGAGAGTTGCTGAAGGAGCAGAACCCGGAACTCGCGAAGCTGCCTGATAACGAGCTGCAGAAGCTGGCCATTCAGTCGATTCGTGATTCCTACGGGGCCAAATACACGCAATGTGTGCAGAAGGTCGAAAAAATCGAGACCACGCGCAGGCAGTTGCAGGACTATAAAGCCGGCAGACTGCAGCTGACCGAGGCAGAGGCGAAGGTGCTCGAAGGTAAGGTGGCCCTGATCAGTCCGTCGCAGTACAAGGCGGCTCTGGTCGAGGCCAAGGTCTATGAGTTGAAGAATCAGAACGTGCGTTGGGATGACGTGAAATCGCAGATGCCGGACATTCTGAAAGACGCCGAGAATCAGATGTTGAAAGAATATGGCGGCTGGGGCGGCGTTTTGGGTTCTGAAATGTATGCCAACGGACTGGCCAAATATCAGTACGACCCGGAAGGCGGCAAAGGTCTGATGGCGGCCGCGCAGAAGTGGTTCAGTAAAGCACCGTCGATGATCGCGAAGAGTTCGATTGATACCTACCGTTCCGAAGTCGATAGTCAGTTGACCGCTGGGCTGACTCCGTCCAAGACCGACAATGATTTTGAACTGCTGATGCAGAGCTTCGCCAAGGGTGCCATCACCGAGACCACGAAGCAGACCAGTGAATCGATCTACAAGCTGAGTCCGCAGCAGATCTTCAACGCGTTCAATCGCCGCTGAGTTCCCGTTTAAGCTGATCTCAACAAGAAGCCCCCGACGAATGCCGGGGGCTTCTTGTTGAGATCAGCATGAGAAGCATCATCGCGCCCGATTGAACTTGTACGCGAGAAGCGGCCTACGGCTTGGATCGATGAAACGTTGTCCAGGTTTCGATGGATGCGCGAATGGACTCGGACAATTCGGGTTCAGGTACAGTTTCGATGGTAACCGCGGTACTCGTCACCTGAAGGCGAAACGCGGTGTATGATTGCCCGGGCAGCAGGCCTGCCTTACTCGCTGCCTTGTTTGTCGAAAAGGTGCGTGCGGTGAGAGACACCGTGGTGGCTGAACGCAACGCGCTGCGGTCATGGTAATGAGCGACGACCCAGTAGACTCCAGGCCTGATCAGGGTATTGGCTTTCCAGGACTCTTCGCTGAGACCCGAAGTCAGCGAGTCCGCAGAAAACCGTCCGTTCCCTGACACGATGCCGTCCGCCGGAGAGAACCAGACGGTTTTGCCGGAGTCGGATTGTACCGAATCGGGTTCGCCGATCAGCAGGTCGATGTCGGCGGTCGTGTTCCACGTCAGGGCGACCTGCAGCGAACGAGAATCGACGGGAAGAGAGGCGACATTCACATTGAGGGCATACAGCACCTCGTGCCAGCGCGTTGCCTGTGGAAAGTCGAGTGCCGCATAGGGCGGCTTCACCGAACTGCCGGCATACTCCGAAAAAACACCGGCGCTCGGCAGGGCGATCGAAAGACCGTGCGCGCGAGTGTACCGGTTGCCGAATTGAACATTCAGCCTGACGGCGTTATTCCAGGCGGCCAGAACAGCATCGCCGGTGACGCTCGAACCCGCGGCGGTCTGGCGAAATGACGAAACCAGATCGTAGAGATCTCGTTGGTCAGTCAGTTCGAATGCCTGCACCCGGTACTGTTCAGGTCCGATCATCGGCCCTTCGGTCAGATAGGCATCGCGTAGCCCCGCCAGAGCCGGTAGCAGCGAATCGGGATGATTCAGAATATTTTCGGCCCAGGCACGGCACTTTTCGGTGAGAGTCGTAACGGCCTCAAGGTAGATCAAAGAGAGAGTGCCTGAATATCGCCCTTCCAAGGCGTCCTGCTCATACCATGCCTGGTACTCCGCACAGATTTCATGGCCGAGCGTCTCGCCATCGAGCGTGCCGGAGTACGAGCCGACGGTTGCCATGATCTTCTCGTAAGGCCAGCCCGAGGCTGGTTCATTCGCCTGGGAAAACACCAGCCAGCGTCCGTGGGTTCGCAGCTGATAGGCGACTTCGATCATGCCCATGAGACAGGCGTCAAAGCCGATGAGGTCGAAGGGGCGAATGAACCCGCCGGTCTGGGTCGCCGCATACTTGATGCCCTCGGCGAGCGAGAGGTAATCGAGAGCGGAGGCCGCCGAGTCATCAGTAATCAGGCTCCGGTCGGTTGTGCCGCGCCAGCCGAGACCGTGCGACGCGATGATCAGGGCGAACCGCCTGGCGGGGAAGGCCCGCTGCGCCCAGGACGCAAAATCGGCGATCTTCTGAGCGTCGGCCGAATTGCCCTGGCCGATCTCGCCGAGCACGACTTCCCGGCCGTCTCTGATCCAGAGACGACGAATGCCCTTCGCCGGAGTGTCGGTCTGAACCAATAATGCGACACTGGCGGGCAACGACACGCGTTTCATTTCCTCCAGATCTTCCTTGATGGCGGGTTCCAGCGAATTGTCACCGCCCTGATAGACGAGAACCGTCCAGTCTCGCGGCCATGGTGCCGAGCCTGAAGACGCTCCCGCCGCCGAATCGATGGCTGCGGCGGCCGCAGCTACGGCGGCAAGAACTTCGGGGACGTCGCTTAACGGCACACTGGAAGAGAGCTTTTCCGGGTGTCGCTCGAGCACGTCATACATGGCCTCGGTGACCGTGACGATCTGCGCATCCGTCAGCGCTTCGGGCAGCATGAGCCTTCCGTACCGGTTACGCAAGGTTCGAACAATGGCAGAACGAGCGGTAGAGGGAACGGTGATTTCAATTCGCACCGGGCCGAGCAACGCCGGAACGCCGACCCCCATCCACTCAAGGGTGAAGCCGGGGTACTGGCGATTGCGTGCTCTGACGACGATCTGGTCTCTGATTGACAGTTCGGGAAGTTGAAACGTGCCACTCGAGGTCACCGAGGTTTTCCCCTTCGGATCATCTTCGACCTCGATCGTGAAAGGGGAATGATCGAGCAGTGAGGCACGCAGCGACGCGCGCGCCGAAGGCGTGATGCCGCCGAGAGTCGGAGAGACCGCGACATTGGCGAGGTTGATGCTGCCTGAGATGCTTAGGGTGGTTGGAATGACGAACGGGTAAACGAACGGCTTGCCGCCCGAACTTCCCGAACAGCCCGCGAGAAACACCAGAAGACCGGCGCAGGCAAAGAGACACGCCGCCTTCCATGCATGTCGCCTTGATGACGACGTGTTGGGGAGACCCGTAATCGAGAGTCCGGGTTGTGAATTGGTTACAACGGCCTGTAAAACAGAGTAGCGCATGATGGAATGATGTTTTCTTCAACGGACCGGCACGGGTGACAGTGGTTCCGGCGTGCGGCGTGAGAGGTTCGGTACAGGAAAAGTGGGCGCATGCGAGATGCACCCACTTTCAGAGAGCGTCGGAATCAGGGCTTGGCGGACAGGATTTCAACCTGGGCGATCTGCGGCAGGCCGTTTTCATCGGCAGAGACGATGCCGCGCAGGCGCAAAATCGTGCCCTTCGGATACAGTTTCGGCAATTTTTTCAGGGTGATCGCTCCGGTTGGGTCGGCCAGCAGATACATGCGCTGCCCTTTCGGTCCGTATCCTTTTGAGAGAACGCCCAGCATGCCGACGAGCTTGCCGCGCATATTGACCGGATCGAACAGAATCTGAGACACCGAAACCATTGTCTCGATCTGCATTTCAGGCAGTGCCGTTGTGACGGCGATGAACGGTCGGCCGGTGTCGTCGCGGTGAACAGTGCCGAGAATGCTGATGCGGCGGCCCTGAGCGCTTGGGTCGCCGGGGCGCATGTTCTCAGGGAACGCTCCGGTGCAATAAATGGCTGTGCCGCTGACATCCTGTGCCACCCAGTCTGAACGTGTGACCGGAGGCTTACCGGGTGCGTTCTGCCAGCCTTGAAAGGTTGCCTGCACGGAAACGATGCGGTTGTCGAACTTATCTGGTGAGGTCACGATCTCGGAAAGTGCTGTAAAAATCGTGTTGCCGGGCAGGGCATGCTCGGAGGCACGCGCGATCGCCGAAGAAAAAATCAGGCCGCCGAGGACGACGAAAAGCAGTAGTGAGCGTTTCATGCTTCCACCTTTCCAAGCTGGGCATATTTGCCGCGAATTTTCTGGCACAGATCAGGCAGATCAACCTGAGTCTTGCCTTTACGACGAATTACCTCAATCGACGGAATCTGCGAACCAAAGGTCATGCCGATGTTCTTTTTGACAAACTCCATATCTTCGGCGACTTCTTCGGTGTTGACCACGCCGGGGACCGAGCCTTGAGCCACAAACGATTCCGCGGCTGCAAGAAAGACCGCTAGATCATCGAGAAAACCGATGTTCGGAACGTCATCAGGGATCAGGTCGTGTTCATCGACAAGATACAGGAAGGTGCCGACGATCATTTCCCTGCGGTCAGCGGGGATGTGCGAAAAATTCACATAGCGAAGAAACCGATTGATGTATTTGAGCAGGGTTTCCTCAACGCGGATCTGGAAGTTGGACTTTCCCATGTCTTTACCCTTTCAGACGTGCATACTGCAATCGCAGATTTGAAAGCTGGTTCTGCAGCTCGGCTTCCATGCCGGGAACCTGCCATTTGCCGGAGAAATGCTTTACCAATACTTCAAGTAGCTCGATCGATTCACCGGCATCTTCGAGATCTCGCTTCATGCGGCCGGTTTCGGGGTTCGGCATAAGCCCGAGGCTCACGTAGGCTTTTTGAACAAGAAGCCCGAGCAGTGAATGCGTCAGTTCGATCGGTCGCATCGAAAAAGGCGTGCCGCGCCCGGGGCCTCGCGTGGGCGGTGGTTCAGGGGCGCCGTCAAGTTGATCTTCGGGCATGTCGTCGAACTCGTCGCCTTCGGGATACTCGCCCGGCAGATCCGGTTCATCGGCATCGAATGACGCTGTTGGCGGCGGTTCAGAAACCGCAGACTTCTTTTGTGTGGGTTGTTGGGGTTGAACAGGCGGTTTTGCAGACGGCGAGGGAGCGGCCGGAGTCGGGCTTTCCTTCTCTTTCTCGTCGGTATACGCAGACCGCCGGTCCGTGATCTTGAATGAATCTGCCGTCATGTTCAGGCCTCCCACATCGATCTGACGGCACTCTACCACATGTCCCAGCCTATAGACAAGGGGGGCAACTCGCTCTGACGTTCTGACTCTCACAGACGACAAATTCTGATTTTGCTTAATCTTTGTTAGAATAGAAGCGGGGGTACGTAAAATCGACCCTCAAAGGTGTGGCTATGTACCGAAAACTCTCGTGTCTGCTGACGCTGCTGCATTTGCTGGTTCTGGCATTTGTCGTTCTGCCGTATTCTGCCGCAGTTGCAATCAATGCGCCGACGATTACGCACATGAACGCCAAGCCGGTTGTTATTGGGCAGTTGTTTTACCTTACTGCAACAAGCTCCATTTCCGTCGAAGGGAATGCGGAAGTGGGTACCACGGTCACTCTGTACCGGGACAACACAAACATTGGTTCGGCAGTGACTGCTGCCAATGGCCGTTGGAACATTACCATCGCGTCACTGTTCGAGGGAACATACAAATTCGATGCGGATGCGTTTGACGGGGTTTTTACCAGCGCACGATCGGTCTTCATCGATGTCAAATGTGATGCGACCGGACCGTCTGTATCGATGGCGCCATCGTGGGGGCGCTATGTTCGTTCAACCTACATGAGTGCTGCGTATTATTACCATTCCGTATCGGATTGGGGCTCTGGACTCGATTTCAGCACCGCTTCGCAGACGATCTTCAACATTACCGGTGTGCCGACCGAGATACCGGCGAATCTTTCGAATAACCTGGTCGACCGAGTCACTTTTGCACCGATTCCGAATGATGCGGCCTTAAAGGTAGATGGAAACACGTATCAGGTCTTCTTTTCCATCAAAGACGTCGCGGGGAACGTGACGACGGCATCCAAAACATACTCTTACGACAACACACCGCCGCCCCAGCCGATCGTGAACAAGGTTTATGATCCGCTTCACAATGAGTTCACAGGAGACCTTGAGCCGGATACGAATTTACCTGACGCCGGTGGGTGGGTCGATTACTATCCGAACATGACAATTGCCACTCAACCGGTCAAAGTTCTGGGGACCATGTGGCCTTGTTGTCCTCAGAATCAGGGTTTTGATGCCTACTACGTTGCAGGGTCGCCTTTTACAACCTGTGACATTCCGGGGGGAAAGCTCGATCCGACCAATGGAAGTTTCACGTCCACCGTGTCGAGCGTCTATTACACCAGCAACCCCTCCATGTATCTATATGCGGTGGACTCAGCTGGAAACAATTCCGGGAACCGGATGGTCCAACTGAAGTTTAAAAATGATCCACCCATCCCGGTTTTGTCGAAAATCTGGGATCCTGCTCACCATGAGTTTACCGGGTCGGGAGAACCAACGAGCAATCTGCCTGATGCCGGCGGATGGGTTGATTTCTACAGCGGAATATCGATTTCTTCACAGCCGACTCAGATCATTGGCAAGGTTGCAACTGCGAGTGTCGCTTCCGTTCGCTTGTATTGCCCTACCGGACCAACCGGCGCTTTTACTCTGATTTGCTATCGAAGCAGCAATCAGATTGATGCAGCAGGAAGCTTCACCTTTACGTTGCCGGTTTTTACCGATGGCACCAACAACTTTCAGTTGTCGGTCTACAACACCTCCGGGCAGTATGCTGTAACCAACAATTTCTCACTGAAATTCATTGATGGTGACGTTCCGGCGCCACCTGCCTTTGTCCAATTCAATCCGCCGTATCAGAACTATGGTATTGATGCAAACGTTAGGCTGATTCCGAATGTTTCAGGGAAAGCCGGTGTGTACCCGTATCCGCAAACGGTTTACGTACGTGGATACACGGGTAATTTATACAACACCTATCGATATGCGAAGGTTGTTCTTCCTGCTGGGCAGGCATATGCGGGAACGCCCGGGGTGTATGATCCGGGTGATGTCTGGCAGGATCTTGATCTGAATGGAGTTCGTACCGCGACAGAGCCGTTTCTGGATCAGCCGCCTGGAATAAGCGATGGGCAGACCTTCTCGCTTCCGAACTTTCTGAACCTCGAGATCGACCCGTACTACCAATCATATCTCTGTTACTACCAGTCAAGAAGTCCGAATCCGATCTACCAGAACACAGCTGCATTGCACGGTTATTATTATACCGACTGGTACTATCCCATTACCATGTTCAGTTGCGAGTTTTCTCCGCCACATCCGAGGGAGTTTCGACAATCGGCGCAGGTTCCGACGGAAGTCCGGGTGACGACCCGAAAAGGATCGGGAAAAACGAGTCCGACCAACTTTTTCGATCTGATTCCCGCTGAATCAACCATTGCCATTTACGATTACCAGGGCGTTCCGATATTGTCGCCGTTCTCTTCATGGACTTCGATCGGGTCACCCATGATGTATCGCTGCACGAAATCGCTTGTCGGATATACGTTCCCTGAAGGGACATACAGAGTTCATGTGCGGCTCAAGAACAAAATGATGCTGACATCAGAGAACTCGAGCACAACGTTCAAGATCGACAACACTCCGCCGATGGCCCAGGATTTCGTCCCTTCAGAGGGAGCCATTTCGAACAGCTTTTCGAGCTTCAATGCAAAAGTCGTCGACCCGGTGCTGAGTGATAACTCGGCCGGATCGGGGGCAAATCTCGATGTGGCCATGCCGCAGATTTGGCCGTTCAGACTGCTGACGACTCAGTTTACGGTTCTGTCCGGCGATCCTTCCGAGATCACTTTTGATGTACTCGATGGTGAGTTCCATGCGCGTGATCATCTTGATGCGATCCTCGCCGATGGTGCGGAGTTGGAGGTCTGGGAAGTTTCGAGTGGTCAGTATCAAAACGCCTCGCATGCGGTATCGATTGTTGCGGGTGGCAACAGCGGGAACAGGAAGCTGACCGTTACCAAAGCCTCTGGAACATTTGTGTCAGGAAAAACCTATGTTGCTTTGTATCCCATTCCCTCGTTTACCACGAACAACGGTTTTGATCGTGTCGGTGCCGTCGTTATCAACCCGATTCAAGCGGATGGTCAGTATGTGTGTCGGGTTCTGATGCTGGATCGAGCGGGGAATCGAGGAGCATTTTTTGCGCCGTTCAGCCAGCTGGAGTTGGCGGTCGGACCGATCTCGTTCACCTGCGACAAGGATGCATTATTTCTCGGGCTTGTACCACCGGATACGGCAACTTTTACTTCCAACAGCATTATGACACGTAAAGGGAATCTGGTGCAGGATGGCCAGCCGGTGACCGTTCAGCGTCAGCCCGTTGCTCTTACCAACCTGATTCCTCCTGATGCAAACGGGTTGACCGGTGACGGGTATCAGGTGCTGACCGGCCGAAACGGATGCCCCACCGGCCAAGGCAAGTTCACTGCCGGAGTCGAAGTGGTCGGAAATACACCAGGAAGTCTCCAGGTGATGGCTGCAATAGGTTTGGCCAGCGGTTCTTCTGGGGTCATTCCGATTGTCTCAATTGATCCATTTACGATTTCTCCAGCCACGACGACTCTGCAGATTACGCCGGTGAATCCAGCACCTTCCACGGGAATCAGCTCAACGCTCATTGGGAATGCGACTCGAACCGTGCCCGATGGCTCTTTTGCATTTTGGAAAGTGGCGGGACTCTCTGATGATCCGCTTCCTGGTGCGTTGTCATGCAGTGACTGGCTTGACCCATTTGCCTGTGTCGACAACAACCAGTATTCGTATGCATGGGAAATGTGGACTGCGGGAGGTTATCTGCAAGTCGATTTAGGCCCGGGAGTCGCCAAATCGTATGTCGAACTTCGGGTCACGACCTGGGATTCCTCGATTGATGCGGTTTATGACGTTGAGTATTCGGACGATGGCGTCACGTGGGCAAAGGCTGCAACAGGTTTCTTTCCCAAATACGATGATGTCACCTTCAATCCGACGACGGTGATTTCGTGGCCGTATGTTGGGGCTCATCGTTATTGGCGCATGCTGAATGCCAACGGTGGGTGGGGATACTACTATGAAATGGAATGGCTCAGTGTTCAGGTACCGGTTTCGCTAACCCCTGATGAATCAACGCTCCCCGGAGTTCAAACCAGGACGTCGGCGGGTCTCGCTGGTGTGACCGTCTCTGCAACGAGCAAGGGAACTGCGACATTTACGATGGAGATCGGTATGCGCAGCGCTTCCTGCGGAGTGACCTGGCTTGATCGATATCCTCCGTTTGCCCCGGCAACCATGACGGCCGTGCCTCTGTATTCGACGGGAAGTGTGGATGTCGGATGGGCGACTGGTACGGATTACGGCGGTGCGGGCATGAAGGACTATGTGCTCGAACGTTCGTTGAATATGGGCGCGTTTTCCGGCGTGGCGACGACGAGCGCTTTGTCGTATGCATTGACCGGGCTGGCAGACGGCAACTATCGCTTTCAGGTGCGCGGACGAGATATGGATGACAATCTCGGCTCACCGTGCTCGGCACCGATAGCCGTCATCGTCGACACTGTTCCTCCGTCCGCTGTCGCCTGTTCAGACATCGGTGCGGGGAACCTCGACCCGGACGAATACTTTTCCGTCGATCCGAACGTGACATTCTATTTCACGCCCGTCGATGACCGGTCCGGGGTCGCCGATGTGAACCTGCAGGTGTCGACCGCAGCTGATTTCAGCAGTATTGTGTACGACGAGTGGGTCGGCAACTGCTCGAGTGCGGTGTTCCCAAATGGTCTAGCAGGCAATATGTATTACGGACGGGTGCGAGTCAAGGATCGGAGCGGCAATATAGGCAGCTTCGGTTCGTCGTCGAACGGCATCATGGTGAATTACACCGGGGCCGTATCGGCTCCGAACGCGCCGACGATCACCAATGTTGCCGGCAAGCCTGTGTTACCGGGCATGCCGGTCGCTACCAATGCATCCGCCGGCATCGCCGTGCAGGGAATGTGTGAGGCCTCGAATCTGATTCAAGTCTTTGTTGACGGGTTGTACAAGTTTTCTGTTATTGCCGATGTGAACGGCTCCTATACTGCGTATATCAATCTTACACCTGGGACGCATGATGTTAAGGTAAAGGCCCATAACGGATTCGCGCCCAGCGGTTTTTCGAATGTTGTTTCCGTTGTCGTCGACCAGACGGCGCCGACTCTCGATCTGCGTATTTACATGACCGGCAACTGGCTGGTCGATCGCAACTGGGTGGCGAGGGTCAACAATGTCCATGTGATCGAACGTGTCGAGCTTTTTGTTACCGATGCCGGTGGCGCAGGTTTTGATATCAATACGGCTTCAATTACGGTCACTGATATTGATAACGGTGGCACGCCGATTGTCCCAGTTGGTACATACTCAAACCCGCTTCTTGGTGCCATGTCCGTCATTGCAGCCGATTCCTCGAGATTTGTTCCTTCACCGAGTTGGGCGGACCAGTTACAGGATCAGCACAAATACCGTATCTCTTTTGAGGCGACCGACCTGGCAGGGAACAGAAAGATGCAGACACGTGATATTGCGGTGGACAACCTCAGGCCGGGGCAGGCCGATGCGGTTCCTGCCACGGCGACTCCCCCTCTAAGCGATTTCCGTTATATCTTTTTATACAACTCGGAAAAATATCCCAGCACTGTTCCGCCGGCGACGGCCTGCGTTCCCATTATCTGGAGCGATGCCGATGATGCATACATTGTTGATCCGGCGATAGATCCATCGGGATATGATCCACCACTTGTCGACACGAGTACATCGCCGGTGGCTTTGTTGTTCAATACCCCCGGGGTCTACGGCTGCGTATGGGCGGCAGGGCCATACAATCCTGCGCCGGTGACGGATTTTGATACGTTGGCTTACAGTACCGGCATCGCCTGGGGGTGGGGATCAAGCATCAACCTGGGCACGAGTTCTCAAGGACACAAGAACTGGTATCGATACAACTATCGCACGATCGTGAACGGCTTGCATACCTGTACGTTATACATCCAGGATTCGGCCATCTGCCGGGATCTGCCGAACATGAAGTTAAACATTCAGTCTCCAACACCGGCTCCGCATCCGCCGATTTCGGCGCGCTTTTTCGACGCGGCTAATCCGACCTACGAATATCTCACTATTGAGTGGAACAAGTTGTTCGCCATTCCTGGAAATGCCATGTATGCCGACGATGCGATTATTTCCAACAGCCACGATCCGGTGATCATCCAGGTCCAAGTGCCGGTGGAGACGTTCGATCAGACAGTCGAGGTGTATACGGGCACAACCATTCACGCATCGGCAACGGTTCCTGCCGGGAACACCCTTGCCAACCTGATTCTCGATCTGCCCATCGGTGTCTGGGACAAGGAGTTTCAGATTCGTACGCGAGCCAACGGCTATCTCTCCACCAACCTGCCGCGTGAGTCTCCGAGCTGGAACTTTCGCTTGACTCAGGGTGACGTCACGGCGCCCGTCGCGTATGATCTCATCCCAGTGCAGACGAATTACAACACTTTGTCCGGCGCTGACGCCAGGCCGTTCCCAACACGTTTTTCGATACGTGCCAAGGATACGACTAATGGAGTGAATCGATGCTGGATTCATATCACCCCGTCGAGTGCACGCTTGCAAAAGGCGAATCAATCTGCCGTGGCAGGTACTCTCACGAGAGAATACGACCCACCGACGACCGCGTATGGTTTCCGCTACGATCTCTCTGTGGCTCCGACGACCGAAGGAACCTACTATTTTTATGTGAATCTCGTGGACGGGGCGCGGCCGGCATCGAATTCTTTCACGGCCAGTTATCCGTTCCGACTGGATAAGACACCGCCGTATGCAGCAGAAATCTCGCCTTCGGATGGTACGGTCACGAACTCACTGCCGAGCTTCAATGCGCGAATCGAGGACCCTTTGCTGGCGGATGGCACTCCAGGCAGCGGTCCGAACATGGATCCGTCGCTGGCACAGTTGAAACCGTACAAGTTGCTGGCGACCAATCTTCCGACATCGAGTTCGTTGTTCTCAGGGAATATTGTCGGCGTAGATACCAGGGCAACCGATCATACCGATCGAATACTGGCAATCGGTGAAACCGTGCAATTGTGCGAGTTGACCGCCACGAATGCCCCGACGCTGACGATGATTCCGGGAATCATCACCTCGAACACGGGGGATGTGCTCACCGTTTCAGCCACGGGGTTGAACACCGCGAAAAAATACTCGGCTTTGTATCCGATTCCGAATTTTCCGAGTAACAACGGTATCGACCGTGTTGCGGCGGTGCCGACGCAACCGGCGATCAAGGGCGGCAGTTATCTTGCCTTTGTCACGACAATCGACAACTCGCTGAACAAAGCTGCCTTCGTGACCTCATCGAGTATCTATGAGGCTGCTTATGGACCATTTACCATCGTTCCGGCTCGCACCTCCTTGTACGTTGGACTCGTGCCGCCTCACTGTGCCACTTATACCTCTTCGCCGATTCTGACGACGGAAGGCAACCCGATTCAGGCCAACACCGAAGTGAATCTTCTCTCCACGCTCGGCTCATTCGCTCCGGCCGATTCCAACGGCATTCCCGGTGACGGTCACCAGGTCAAAAGCGACGCGGCGGGAAAGATTACATTTGGGTTGCTGGCTACCGGCCTGACGACGGGAAATCCGTATGTGCGTTCCATAATCGGTCTGGCCAGCGGCACAGACGCGTCGGTGCAGTTTATCCAGATGCCTGCTTTCACGGTTTCATTCTCGACGGATACGCTGATTATCTCACCGACGACTCCAAGCCCGGTTACGAATGGGACGACCGGATATCTCGGCAATGCGGGTGACCCGGTTCCGAACGGGACGTTCCTGAATGCGTTTACCTCGCTGGGGGCATTTTCACCGGCTGATGGTTCGAACGACTACGGTGGTCATCAGATCTCTGTTCTCAACGCTTCTGCATCTTTCAGTCTGACTTCTTCCAATGCCGGGGTTGCGAGTCTGACCTTCGAAATGGGCGGACGAGTGGTGAACAGGTTCATCACCTTTGTTGACAGATACCCGCCGACGGCGCCCGGCGAGCCGATTCCGGACAGCACACTGAACAACACGGGTATCTTCAGCCTGATGTGGGGGGCATCGACGGACCCTGCCAATTCCGGTGTGACGGCATACAGTGTGGAAGCCAGTCTGAATGCAGGCCCCTATCTGTTCATTGCCACATCGACCCTCCCGACGGTTGTCACTCCTGCGCTCGCCGCCGGAAAATACACCTTCAGGGTTCGAGCGCTGGATGGGGCCGGGAACCTTGGAGCATACAGCCCGGAGAGCGTACAGGTTGAAGTCGATAAAACCCCGCCTGCAGGAACCATCAGCATCAACGGAGGGGTATCGCGTGTGGCCACCACCGCGGTGACGCTGACTCTGTCTGCGACGGACTTGAACGGGGTCACCTCGATGTGCTTCAGCAACGATAACGTGACGTTCTCGATTTGGGAACCGTATGGGACGTCGAAGCCCTGGACACTCAGCAGCGGTGATGGCAACAAGATTGTCTATGTGAAGTATCGTGATTCTGTCGGTAACGTTTGCGTACCCCAGCAGGCGGGCATTACGCTCGACACGACTGGCCCGCTCGGCAGTATTCTGATCGTCGAAGCGCCGGTGACGGGATCGACGACCGTGCATATGACGCTGAATGCGGCGGACGGAGCTATGGTTTCGGGCATGAGTCTGCAGAACAACCTCGATGCACCTTCTGCGATGGCTTATGTCTCATCGGTGCTCTGGAATCTTCCGGCCGTGGCTGGAACGCATACGGTGTCTGTCAGCTTCATCGACTCCATCGGCAATCGCTCCGCCAGCTACTCAGCGACGATCATGCTCGATCTCTCTCCGCCGACAACGCCTGTTGTGAACGACGACGGAGAGTATGCGGTCAGTCCGTCGAGTTTGCATGCTACTTGGCTGGCGACGGATTCCACGGGGGTTTCGCGATACGTTGTCGGCATCGGTACTACATTGGGCAGCGATAACATCGCTTCGTTTACCGATCTCGGTGCGGTGACGGATCACACCTTTACCGGATTGTCGCTGATTCTCGACGGAAGTACGATGTATTATTTCACCGTGCGCGCGTATGATCCGGGCGGCCTCATGTCGGTTGGATACTCAGACGGCATCAGGGGCGGCGATCCGACGCCACCGAATCCGGTAACCGTTACGGATGACGGAACCTACACGGCAAGCGCGACTTCATTGCATGCAACCTGGACGGCTTCGGATGACCCGGATTCGGGAATCAAACAGTACGAGTTTGCTGCGGGGACAACGGCAGGAAACACAAATATCGTCGGGTGGACGAATGTCGGCTTGAACTTGAGTCATACAGCAACGGGCCTGTCGTTGACGCATGGCCAGATTTACTACATCGCTGTTCGCGTTTCGAACAACGGCGGGACTTCGACCGTTTGTCTCGCTGACGGGATCACCGTGGATACGGTTGCGCCGATGTCTCCTTCTATGAATGCGGAGCCTGCCTATTCATCGGGTACAAGCAATATTGTTAGTTGTACTCTTTCGAGTGACGCGCTGTCAGGCGGAGTCGTCTACTCGTTCGAGCGAGCCTCTGACTCAGGATTCACCACGGCGGTCGTGAATTCTGGATGGATCTCGGTTCCTCAGTATGAGTTCCTCGGCCTCACTCATGGACAGAAATACTGGTATCGTGTTCGCGCTCGCGATGCGGCCGGGAATCAGACCCCGGTCTCGGGGAGCGTGTCTTCAACACAGGATGCAAATCCGCCGACGGTTGCGGCTTATACGGATGAAATTCCGGAGAACAGCGATCCGACCCACATCTGGAGTAGGGACACTACAGTCAGCTTTTCTGCTGCCGGTCTCGGTGACGATTTGTCGGGGGTGAAAGGCGTATACGTCGAAGTATCGACAGACAACACTTTTGCCTCTGTGCCGTTGTGGTCGGGGTGGTTAGGCAACACGACCGGGTTGAAGACGCTGGCGGTAGGCGCACCCGATGGGTCGACGATTTACGCGCGCGCTAAGTTTGAGGATGTCGCAGGGAATCAGACCGGGTGGTATCAGACGGACGGCATCCGACTTGATCTGTCCGACCCGATTGCCGGCGCGACGACCGACAATGTCGCCGCGAACAATGATCCATCGGAAGCGGCTTCTCGCGATTCAAAGGTGTATTTCGGCTTCTCGCACAGTGACGCTGTTTCGGGAGTAGCGGATGTCAGAATGCAGATTGCCACAGACAGCGCTTTCACCAACATCGTTTTCGACTCGTGGCTTGGCTCGATTGTGTCACCCTATGCCTTTAATGGCGGCATTGACGGGTCGACCTACTATGCTCGCATCAAGGTCAAAGATGTGGCAGGAAGGGAAAGTGCGACCTTTGCCGCCTCTTCGAACGGCATCGTCGTCGATATGTCGGCCCCTGTGCCGGTTGGGCCGCCGTTCCTGATTAATGGCGGTGAAGCCTCGACGGCTACCACCACCGTCTGGTTGTCGCTGAATGTGGTCGATCCGAGTGGAGTGGCCATCGCATCAGTGTCGAATGATCAGGTAACCTGGACGCAATGGAGCACGCCGGCACTCAATCCAGCTAGGCATCTCTGGATTCTCGACGGCCCTGTTCCCGGTGTGAAGCGCGTGTATGTCTGTTTTGAAGACGGAATCGGGAACGTCAGTTCGATCTACGAACAGCAGATCAACTACTTTCCGCAGAATCAGACGTTCTTTTCAACTCGCGATCAGCGGCTCTATCCCGTGGATACCTACGAGGAATACCTGGGACAAAACAAGTACGGGTCGTCGCGTGGTGTTGCCTCAGAACCGGCCGGTGGAAAGTCGCTGCGTCTAATTAAACCGTAAGTCGCTTTGTTGCGTACCGCTTTGCACGCAGATTTACCAGGATGTCCAATAGGACAACGAAGCGGGGCTTGCCCCCTCGGGCAGCAGTTCCTGCAACAGACTCTGCTGTAAAGTCTGAGAGCCGATGTCGGGCGCGATGGTGAAACCGTCGGCCCAGGCGGAGGGGGCAGGTGGTGCTGTGGCGGGAACCTGCGGTGGCGGGCTCCATTTTTCGAGCATGATGCCATCGACGTAGGCGACATCGCCAGTGTTGGCGCTGTTCTGTGAAATTTCGATTTTCAGGTTCTGCGGAGTTACGAGATAGAACGAGGAATAGGCTCGCTTCCATTCTGATCGATTGAGCGAGAGAGCGACCAGCGGCACCGGACCAACCTCCGGCCAGACTTTCAGCTGGATGACGGCTGTGGGCGAGGCAATCTTCCCCCAGAAGCTGACGACATAGGTTGCTGGAGTCGTCAGCACGGCCGAGGGAACCCATTGCTGAACACCGGTGGCGGTCAGTTCCCAGTCGTCAGGGACCTGATCGCCGGCGGTGAAGTTCCCTTTCCATGTGCCAACCGTGTGCGGCACGGATCGGCCGTTATCGTCTTCAAAACTGGGATTCAGAATGAGATTGCGCACGACGCGCCATTTGAGGCTATCTGTCGCGAGCCTGCCGCGAATGTATGTCATTTGACTGTCGTTGATCAAACGCTCGGTCACTGAGGCGATGAAGCCGTTTTCAAGCTCGAACGCCAATGAGGCGATCAGCTCAGGTCGGGAATCTGACTGCGTGTACATGTATCGATAGAGATCGATCCCGCGCCTCAACGTGTCGATGTTCAGCTTGAGATCGGCTTCGGAAAAGCGTTTAAGCCGGGTGTCTCGCTCCAGAATTCCGAGAGTTCCTGTGAGCGCCAGTATCGAGAACGTGAGAAGCAGGGTGAGAAGGAGATACCCGCGGCGAGACCGAGATGAGATTTGCACACGGACAGTATAAATTTGTGCAATTTGGGTGTAAAGTTCTAACGGATCTGCCGATAGTGTGAGAGATAATCATGCATCTCAAACCGTCGTTTGAGCATGAGTCTGTGAGGAGCCACTTGAAGACCATTCCGGAACGCAAGAACAGTAGTGTGTCGATGAACGTCGCCGGTACACGCAGCCGCGCGGGTTTTACGCTGCTCGAATTGCTGGTCGTGGTCGGCATTCTCGCCGCCCTTGTAGCTCTCGCGCTACCGTTCTACCAGGACTATGTCAATCAGTCCAAGATCACGGCGGCTCAAAGTGATATGCAGACGTTCAAGAAAGCACTGGCTGCCTATGATCAATTGGAACCAACTCCGTTCACCGGAACAGATCTCAGAACCATCATCGGCAGATACTTGCAGGACTATCGAAAACTCACCGGACAAATCAATCCTATTGACCCTTGGGGAAGCGAATACCTAATCCGAACTGATGATGGAGTCATCCTGTCTCCCGGACCGAATCGCATTGCAGATACTGCAGCAGGAACGCTTGTGGCTGCCGTGGATGATCTGTTAGAGACATGGAAACCGCCGTTCACGGTTGCTTCTGCTCGTGCCATCAATGCGACAACGGTTGATGTTGTTTTTACGCGCAAACTGAGTGCTACTCCGGCCGCAAACTTTATCTCAAGCATCACTAATGCTGCAGCTGGTGCGTCAACAGCTGTAACCAAGATTTCAGATACCATTTTTCGTTTTACAGTTCCGGCACTCACCACATCACAATCGCACGTGATGACAACCCTGACTAATGTGAACGCCATGGATGGAAAAATAGGGTTGCATACCACCAAGCCTGACGGAACTGCGGGTAACACCTTTACTTTCACCTATTGAATTGTCGTTTCAGCTTGCGCGGTTTTTCCCTCGTTGAAGTCGTGATTACCACGGCGTTGGCACTGGTTTTGGCGCTGGTGGCGTTACCGATGACGGATATCGTGAGCCAGAGGGAAAAAGAAGATCAGCTGCGGCAATCACTGCTCGAGATGCGCTCGGCAATCGATCGGTATTTTCAACGCGTCGGCAGCTACCCCGTTTCTTTGAACGTGCTGCTGACCGCGACCGATTCCTATGGCGTGCCGTTGATGCGCAAGCTGCCGAATAACCCGCTCGGAACGGGGACGTTCTGGAACATAGCCAGCCGGACTAGTGTCGCCGGGGTGAATGATCACTGGGAACCGGTCGGTTCTCCGCTCGGATTCTGCGCGACCACAACCATGTCCGACAACTCGGGCATCGTAGACGTTCGCTGCCCGCCCGCCGCGAGTCTGCCGGGCAACTGGCCGGAGGCAGGGACGAACGGCATTCGCTGGGAGAAATGGTAAGCGGCGATAGACAGGCCTGATCAGCGTTTGCTGCGCCTGCTCGAACCCGCCTGCGCAGAAGGTTTTTCCGGAGCGGGCGGACTTGGGGGCGGCTCGTCACCTGGCAATAGTACCGGCTTCTCGGTGCCGGAACCTGTGACCGGAGCGTCATCGGCCGTGTATGCTTCCGCAATGCCGGCATTGCGCGCTTCTGCCAGAGCACCGCGCGCCAACAGGCTGTTTTCCCGTTTCAACTCGTACACGGCCGCCTGTCTCTCATCCGCTTTCGTGCTGAACAACATCGTTTGCAAGCGACGTTGTCCTTCCAGTTCTCCGTGTCGCCACCGTATGCGAGCGGCCAGAGCCAGCTCGGCCGGAGTTCCGATTCGCTCGCTTGGTGTCAGCAGCGAATCGAGATTCGTCTGGAAGAATTCGAGGTGCTTGAGGACGAGTTCCAAAGCCTTAATGCGCAACGAAGAGTCAGGACGCTCGAGCGCGGACAACAACCACGGAAGAAACGGTTCCCAGTCGGAGGTTTGTTCGATAAAGGAAAGAATACGCGAAAGACGCTTGCTGTCTACCTGAGCTGCTGGAGCAATCTGGACAAAATGACCGAGAGTCACGATGCTCGGCAGACGACAGAGGCTTTGCTGAAGCAGCTTCTCCGTTTCAGGACGGTCGGTGCTGAAATAACACTCGATCAGATGTTGTGCGGCCATCGGGTCGGGGAGCTGGGCAAGCGCCCGCAGAGCACAATGGACGACTCGCAGTTCCGGATCGGCCAGGCGATCGAGAATCAGGGACAAACGATGTGCGAGCGGCAGTTGAGCGGTAATGATGACGGTCGCGGCGCGTACCATCGGATCTGTGCTTTCAAGGCGACGGCGCACATGGGCTTCGAGATCGGCCGCTGAAACGAGTGGTGCCAGAGCAATCAGTGCTTCACCCTGCACGCGGAGCGATGGGTCTTTCAAAGCGGGTTCGACCAGCGGGCGAATGTCGGCACTGCCAAGCGCCCCGAGGGCGCGCACGGTATTGGCTCGCAATCGAATCTCGGCATGCTTCAGGAACGGCTTCAGAGTGTCTGGAGAGAGCCGCAGACGAGCGGCGCTGGTCACTGCTGATGCGAGAACGAAAGGGTCTCGTTCTTTCAAAAGCAGCTGTTGCAGAGCATTTTGCGCTGCACGACCCATGGCTGGAGAAAGATGTTCAACGGCCATGCGCCGCAGGCGCGAGTCAGGTGCTTCCGTCAAGCGAATCACCTTGGCGGCACACGCGGCAGGCTGAAACCTGGCTGCCAGCTCGAGGGCTCGATAGACCACTTCGGCGTCGTTGACGTCAAGGGCGCGCAGCAGTGGCTCCGGATCGTGTCGGTGATGCTGCTCCCATTCCTTCAGCGCATACAACTGCAGCTTCAGATTGCCGCCGCTCAGCAGTTTGATCAGTTCGTGTGATTCCATGCGATCAGCGACGGGCGATCAGCTTCGCCATGCCGAAGATCGGCAGGTAGAGCGAGATGACGATGCCGCCGATGACGACACCGAGAAACACGATCAACATCGGCTCGATCAGAGAAGCGAGTCGTTCGACCTGATTGTAAAACTCTTCTTCGTAGAACTCCGCGACATGGTCGAGCATTTCGGTGAGGTTTCCGGTTCGCTCGCCGACCAGCACCATGCGATTGAGCAGATCGGGAAGCATCGGTTCCTGCAGGGAAAAGCTCTCTCCCATGGGTCGACCGGTACGGATCTCACCGGCCGCGGCCTGAATGCTTTCACGAATCGGATGCAGATCTATTCCCGGAACAATGATATCAAGGGCGGTGGTGACCGTGATGCCGCTGTGCAACAGAATGGAAAAACTTTTCGAAAATGAGGCGATCTCATACAGGTGATACATGTGGCCGATCACCGGCAATCGCAGAAGCAGTCGATCGAAAAGGCGCTTGCCGGTCTCGGTGCGCTTGAGAATCACAAGCAGGAAGAGGAAGGCGAAGGTCCCACCGAAAAAGGCCGGAAAGTTACTGACCATGAGGTCGCTGATGGAGATGGTTGTCTGAGTGAGCCACGGGAGATCACTGCCGAATCGTTTGTAGATATCCTTGAACCGTGGAACGATGAAGGTGAGAATGCCGAAGGTGACGGCGGATGAGAGCACGAGAACCAGGACAGGATAGGTGAGCGCCTTGGTGATCATGCGCCGCAGCTGAATCTGCTTCTTCAATAGATCGGTCAAGCGCGCCAGCACGTTGTAGAGCTGTCCGGCTTCTTCGCCGACCATAAGCAGATTGAGATAGGTCGGGTCAAACACGCGAGGATGTTTGGCAAAAGCCGATTGCAGACCGCTGCCTTCGCGAATATCCCTGGTGACGGCCTCGAGGGTCGCCCTCATGCGTGGGTGGCGCGCTTTTTCGGAGAGGAGCAGAAGGGCTTCGAGAAGCGGGATGCCGGCTTTGGTCAGCGTGGCGAACAGGCGGGTGAAGTGGTACAGTTCCTCGGCCGGCACACCGCCACCAAACGACAGATTGATGCTTCCCGAACCCCCGATCTCTTCAAGGCTCTGCAACTCATCACCGGAAAGGCGAGCGAGATCTTCCGCTTCAGCGGCTGTTTCCGCTCGGATGTCGCGAACCTCGGTCTGTCCGTCGGCTTTGCGGATCTGCAAGCGAAACTGCTTCATGTGATGTGTTCCTGACCGGTCATGTTTCGGGTAATCCCTGCGCTCAAGGGTTCGCCGGCCCGGGTGCCGCGGATGGTGGCGACTGCAACGGAGGTTGAGCGGGCGCTGCTGGTGCCGGCGAAGAAAGAACGCGATAGATGGTGGTTCCACCCCGTCCTTCGAGAATCTGCCTTACTTGTGCCACCCGTTGCCGGTCCTCCTGTTGCGGGTCGATGACCTCAACGTCACGACCCTTGGCGTCTTGAAGTTTCACCCCATCATGCAAGGATACCAGACGAAAGGGAAGTTGTGGATCCGTGACTCCCTCGGTGAGGGTGTATATTCCCGCGCCGTCGCGAATCAGAACCTGGTTTTTTCCGCGAGCATGAATGATGCCGAGCAGAACAGGAGGGCTGGAAACAACCGGTTCAATGGGTTGAATGACCACGGGAACGGATGCCGGAGCAACCACCAGAGCCGGAGCGGCCGGCGACTTCCAACGGAATGGGTCGCGGGGTGGGGGAGAAAACGCCGCTGTCTGAGACGGGGCCGGGAAAAGATTGGGAAGCGCGGCCAAACGCTGCTCGAGATCATCGACTTTTGCCAGGGCCTGACTCCAATCGGAGGACCCGGACGCTGAGGCGGCAACAGGAAAGGTCGTAGTGGGTGTTGCTGTGTATGAAACCGGCTTTGCTACTGTCTTTGGTTCGGCGGCGACTTGTACGTTTGCGTTCTGCTGACCGGTTTGCACAGGAGCGACGGCGGGGCTGGGTGCAGGTGTGGAGGCAGGAGCAGGAGAGGAAGGACGACGAGAGTGGACAATGACGTTCGCCCCGATCAGAACGCCGAGAATTCCGATCATGATGACGAGACGTCTGGTTTTCGAATTGTCGTTCTGGGTCATGGATTCTGCTGGAACCTGATCAGACAGGCAAGGCGAGCCTGCAGCAGGTGGCGGTCGTTGTCGAGGCTGACAAATTCAAGGCGATCAAGGAACAAATGGGCCGGATGGGTTTCAATCAAATGCAGAAGTTTTCGAATGCCGAGATAGCTTGATTCGACGAAGATTTCAAACGGCAGCGTGATGAACCCCTCTTCGGCGATGCGGCTTTTATAGCTCATGTTGACGATGTTGACGCCGGTTTCAGCGAACTGATCGGCCAGAGTTTCGATCGTGTGCGAAATCTTCGTGGCGGGAAGCAGGGTGAAGGAGGCGTTATCGAGTTGCTGTTCGAGGGTCGTGAGACGGTCCTGGACCGCTTGAACCCGTGTCTTGATCTGATTCGAAAAGGTGCGAGCCTCGACTTCGATCGACAGCGTGTCGCTCAGTTGGGTTTGAATGGCGCGGATCCGGCTGAGTTCCCGCCAGGTGGCCGGAAACCAGATGATGGCTCCGAGCAGCAGCAGCGCGACTCCGGCAAGCGAACCGGCATTGAGGAGAATAGCTCGTTCTCCGCGGGTCATTCAGTCTTCCTCCTGATACCGGAAGGCAACGTCGATGGCGGTGCCGCGTCTGCCCTGAATGGTGACTTCGTTGCGCGGGGTGAACGTGAGATTTTGCAGGGAACTCATTGCCGACAGGCGACTGTAAAAGGCGTTGGCGACATCGACGTCGGCGACGACGACGGTCAGGGCGAAGTCGCGATCGTTCGATTCAAAGAACGATTTCCCGGTTCGTGGGTTTACAATCGAGGAAATCACAGAATCTTCAGGAAGCGTTTGCTCGAGGGTAGACAACAGTCGAGACCAGGAAAATCGCGGTCCGATGCAGGCCCGATTATGGCGATTGATACGCGCTGAGAGAGCTGAAATAGCGTCCGGTGGAGGAATCAGGGCGAGAGCTTGATTGAGCAGTTCCTGTTTCTTCTGGGTGATGCCGGAAGCCTGACGTTCGTATTGCCCCTGTAGTTGGTGAGCCGCCCCCTGCAGCCACCAGGCACTGAGGACGATCACCAGGGCAGACAGAATGAACGCAGCCGGGAAACGAAGGTCTTCCTGAACGCGTCTCGATGAGCGTGGAAGAAATTCAAAACTTGTACTCATGCGGCCATCAACCTGTCGAAGCGTTCGAGGTTCCACGGGGTGAGAGCCAGGTTTCCGAAGAGCGGGAAAAAGGAAACCTTCGCTCGCGCATCAACTTCCGGAGTCCCAGGAGCAAATTTAAGGAACTGGCTGACAGAGAGGCAGATAATGCCGAGATTCGAGGAAACCAGACGATCGAAGTTTTTCATGTGCGATCCCGAACCGGCGAGAACGATTCGTCGGAATGCCGCTTCTTCCGGGCACTCGCCGGCATACATCTGCAGAAAACCGTACAGTTTCTGCAATAGATCAGTGAACAGAGGCGCAAGCGCCTGAAACAGTGGCACTTCGCTCTGAGCTTCGTCGGTCGGGTCGTCGAGCAGGATCAGTTCTTCCTGTTTTTGTTTCTCCGCCTGCTCGAACATCAGACCGAGCTGTCGCCCGATCGCTCGCGTTAAGTCGAGACCACCGACTGGTACAATCTGCAGGCGTTTAAGCCCTTTCGTCGAAAAAATCGCCATCGTCGTCGATTCATGACCGACATGCAGATACACCGATGGATACGGTGAGGATTGATCTTCGAACTGACGCAGCAGCGTAAGCGAGGAGAGAAACGACGGCTGTATCGACAGAGGAACCAGATCCAGCGAATTCAATGCCGCTTCGAGATCACGAATCAGACCGTGCGGAACCGCGCAGCAGAAGACCGTCGTTCTGGAGCCTGCCTGCGGCCCGGTTTCATATCTGATCATGTATTCTCGCAACGGCAGCGGGGCAGATGATTGGATCTCGCGTTCGATGAGCGACATCGGGTTGGCGCGAAATAAAGGGGTTGGAAACGACATGGCGGCGAAATGGAAGGCTGTATCGGGTAGGACGATCGAAACGTACTTGCCGCGAGGTTTTTCCGGCTGAAAGAGATCGCGGATCGCACGTTGAAATCCTTCGAGGTCGAAGATGGCTTGTCCGAGATGACTGGACAGAACCAGCCCTTGCGGAGCCGGAACTTCGCGAACGATCTGTGGCGAGAAGACCCCATTTTCGCATGACCCTCGTAAACGGCGAAAGCGATTGGTGCCCAACTCGATGATCTCGGGCCGGGCGAAGCGCAGCGCCCATTCGGTCAGGCTTTGGAAAAGCTGCATGGACCACAGACCCTTTCCAGTTCGGCCAGATCGGTCAGCCCGTCGGCCAGGTGCTGCAGAGTTGACTGTCGCAGGGTTTTCATGGTGCGCCGGCGAACCAGCGGCATGCACGACATCAGGTTATCTGCTTGAATACTGTCGCGAATCTCATCATCAATGGGCAGGAACTCGAAAACCCCGATGCGACCGGCATACCCCGTTCCAAAGCAGCGAGAACAACCGCGGGCTTGAAACAACGTAGTCGGACGTATCTCGTCTGTAAACAACTCGGACTCTTGCGGGCTGATGGGGTGCGAGGTGCGACAATGCGGGCAGAGCCGGCGTACCAGCCGCTGGGCAATGACCAGATTCAAGGTGCTCATGAAGAGAAAGTAGTCGACGCCGATATTCTGCAGTCGGCGCAGCGTTTCTGAAGAGGAGTTGGCGTGAACCGTTGACAGCACCAGGTGTCCGGTCAGACTGGCCTGGACAGCGATTTCGGCTGTTTCCTGATCACGGATTTCACCGACCATGATGATGTCGGGGTCGAGACGCAGAAAGGTGCGCAAGCCTCGAGCGAAGGT
This sequence comes from uncultured bacterium, assembly GCA_964472075.1. GTDB lineage: Bacteria > Muiribacteriota > Ozemobacteria > Ozemobacterales > Ozemobacteraceae > CAYYIY01. The sequence continues at coordinate 43,808 of CAYYIY010000027.1, forward strand.
GAGAGAGCGCGCCGGGTCGTTGCGGTTCATGCGCACCTGAACCTGAGTGACCAGGTTGATGCGTCGTTCAATCGGATCTTCGATGGTGAGGATCTTGACGGCCGGATTCGCCAGTCGCTCGAGAATTGCATACAGGGTGGTCGACTTGCCGCTGCCGGTCGGCCCGGCGACGAGAATCATTCCGTGCGGAAATTTGATAGTACTGGTCAGAACCTCGAGTTCCAGGCCTTTCAACCCGAGTTTTTCCAGACTGATGATTTCCGTTTCGTGGCCTGAAAGAAGACGCAGTGTCAGATTTTGACCGTACAACCCGGGAATGGAGGCAATGCGGAATTCAACGTCACGTCCTTCAAATCGAACCTTGAAACTGCCGTCTTGCGGCAGAAGCTTTTCGGTGATATCCAGCCCCGCCATGACGAGAATGCGCGAGATGAAGGCGGCAGCCGCCGTGCCGGCCAGGTCGAAACGATGCACCAGCACGCCGTCGAGACGGAATCTCACCCGCAGGCCCTTTTCCGTCGCTTCGACGTGAATGTCGCTGGCTTTCTGGCGAACGGCCAGGGTCAGGACGCGATTGACGAGATCGACCACCGACGGCGTATCGGGGGAGTCGGAAACGCCCGTGATTTCCAGCCCTTCTGCCGTTTTCGTGCCGTCGCCGGTTTCGCTGAGGCTCGAGATCAGGTCGGTGAGGCCGGTTTCGGCATCGTCAGGTGCTGACTGCTGTTGTAGCCTGTCAAGATACGGTTGAGCGCGTTCGGGCGAGCAGACTTGAAAGACAGGGCGCACTCCCGCAGCGCTCAACATGCTGGCGTGGGTGGCCTGCAAGCCGGGGCGAGAGGTGGCAACCGTCAGACTGCCGTTTTGCAGTTGCAGGGGCAGCAGTCGTTCGCGGCCGCACAGTTCGAGCACGCGGACCGGCAACTGATCCGGCAGTTGATACGTGCTCAGGGGTTGCCAGGGCAGGCCGAACGCATCGGCCAGCGCCTCGTAGACAGTGTCTGCAGGCAGAATCGTGTTCTGAACCAGCAGCTCTTCGAGCGTGAGCTGGCGCCGTCGCGCTTCCTGTTGATATTGCACGATCTGCTCGCGCGTCAGCAGATGACGCTGCTCGAGCACCATGTCAAACGGCTTACGCAGCGTGGCTGCCTGTGTGATGATCTTGGCCATGCAGAAAATCTCCCGACCGTGACTGCGGAACTCTCTGACAGAATATCGACCCGAATCCGGTGATGGATAAGACTCAATAATCATCTGCATCACGCCGAAAGAGGAAGTGGGAAAAAAGGTATGTCAGCACTTTCCATTCGTCGAAATCGGTTTACCGTCGTGACAGGCATCTGGCTGGCGATCGGCCTGCTGCTGACGGCTTTCTGCACGAGGGTGGTGAACAGCGGCACCGTGGTCGGAAGGACGTTTCAGCGTCTGGATCTGGCTCCGGCCGGAAGCCCACTGAGCGGAAACGCCGATCTGGGCGGGTTTCTGCTGACGTTTGCCGGCCCGGTTGAAGCGCAGGTCGTGCGTGACCCGGATATTCCGCTGGCCTACGTTGACATTCTCGGCGGAAAACTCGAGGTCAGCCCGGTTCTCATGCCGTTTCCGAACGGCCCGGCCCGCTACGTGCGCCTGCACCAGACGCAGATGCAACCACCGGTCGTCCGAGCCACTTTCTTCCTGCGCCAACGGGCTACTCCGCTGTTACTTCCCTCCGGTCAGGGGGTGATGATCGGCTTCTCGACCAAATCACCGTTATCGGGAGCTCGGGTGGCGAATCGCCGAGAACTTCCTGAAGGTGAGCCGGGGCGGCCTGTGCCATTTTCGCTGATCGAACCGGGTGCGAAAGCGAATCGGCCTGTTCGAACCGCGCCGACGATCATGCCGGCAACTCCGTCGCCGTCGTCCATTCACCTCGATGTGAAGGGTGCCGACATCGGAACCCTGTTGCAGGAGTTGGCTCGGCAAAGCGGTATGAGCCTGCATTTCCGCGATCCGTTCCCCGGACAGATCGACATCAAGGTGAGCGGTGTCTCACCGCTTGAAGCCATGTCACAGATCATGACTCGAGTCGGCGGGACACTCACGATTGAGGATCGGGAAATCTGGGTTTCGCGACGAGACAACCCGCTGCTTTCATTCTCTGATGATCAGTTCGTCGAGCGGGCGAATCTTCAGGGTCTGGCGGTCGGAGATGTTCTCAGAGCGCTTGGGCAGATGGGTGAACTGAACATTGTGCTCGATCGATCGATGGCCCAGATCAAGGATCAACCGGTTGATGTCGTCTTTCAGAAACAATCGTATCGACGAACGTTCGAAACCATTTTGAACTTGTACGATCTCGATGTCAGGCCGGTTGACAACCGCACGCTTCTCGTCATGACCAAGGAGATGGCACGATCGATGGCCGGAAGAGTCATTCGCATTTTCCCGCTGAACCTGCCGTTCAGTAAAATGAAGGACCTGATCGATCGAGCACTCAGTGATGATCAGAAGAAGAGAGTCGTCTTGCAGGAAGACCTCGGTAATCTGGTGGCGGTAGGCGATCTCGAAGTAATGAGCTTTCTGGAGTCCCAGGTGAAATCTCTTGAAGGCAAGATGGAACGGGCGGGCGAGGGAGTTGTCAGAATGCTCTTTCATCCCGTCAATACCAAGCCTGCCGATCTGGTGAAGCTGGTTGAGTCAGCGCTTGGCGATGGCAACAAACCGCAGATGATCGTTGATGAGCGCACCGATGCCATTGTCGTTGTCGGACCCAGAGTTCTCATCGAAAGGGCGATGAGCCTGCTGCGCAACCTGGACAAAGCGGCGACGAGACAGGCCGTCATTCAGGTGAAACTGCTCGAGATCAGTCGCCGTGATCTGGATAAACTAGGAGTCAAGATCAGCGCTGACAAGATCGGTGTATCGGACATCACCCAATGGACGCACACCAAGATTCCCGGCGATTTTACGGACAGTCGAGATCTGACCAATGCCAGAACTCTGGCGAATCCGACCGTTCGCTGCATGGACAAGCAGGAGGCGAAGATCGATATTTCCGAGCAGATACCGGTCAAGAACACGGTCACCGAGTATCTGCCCATCGCGTCGGCTTCGCTGGCGGCCCGAACGACCGATAACTGGACGACGTCTGACGTCGGGATCAAGCTGACCTTGAAACCGTTCATTCATCAGAATCGAGAACTGTCGCTCGAGGTCAACGTCGATCAGACGGAAGTCGTGAGTTTTGTCGAAGGGCGACCGTGGACGTAGAAACGCAATATTCAGACTCAGGTGCGCATGAAAGACCGGGAAACGGTGGTGATCGGCGGTTTGATCAAGCGCAAGCGCAGCGTCAACGAGAAGCCGCTGCCGATCGTTTCGCGTATTCCCTTTCTGAATCGCTGGTTCAAGCGGATCGAATACAAGGATCGATCGCACGAAGAGTCCGAGATGGTCGTGTTGATTACCCCTCATGTGATCGAGAGTCCGGGACTCGAAGAACCTGACCAGCAGTTAACGACCACGCCGATACAGGTGTCGGTGCCCAGGAACTCGCCGTGAGAGTTCAGAAGCAGAGCCTCGGATTCGCCCTTGTCTTTCTCGCTGCTTTCAGCATGGGTTTCGCCATTGAAAGCCGGTGGGGCCGTGATCGGTCACTGGCAACTCGTGAAGATGTGCTTCTGGAAACGGCACGAGTGCTCAATGCGTTGCAGCCCCTGCTTCGCCCCTGGGAAACTCGGACGAATGAGGTGCCGAAATTCACCGACTATGTTTTTCCGGACGGTCTGCCCGTCGATCAGGTGATTGGTCGCGGCATCATGACCGGGTTTCCGGACATGAAGTTTCAGCCGGGAAAATGGGTGACCCGTGGAGAGGCGGTCGTCATATTCTCACGACTCATTCAGGTTCTGGAGAAGACGTTCTATCGCAAACCGCCTATTCTACCTGTTCGTCCGAGCTATGCGGATATTCCGGAAGGACATTGGCTGAACGGTGATCTGGCGCGAATCGGCGGTGTCGGCGGTCTGCGTTGCTTCGCCGGCGAACGCTTTCAGGCGAACGACCGTTTGCGACTTCTCGAGTTGCGATTGTTGCGTTCGGCGTTACTCGATTACTTCGGTGAAAACCTGTTTATTTTGAGCGGGACACCTCCTGATCTGGTGCTGCTGCCGAAGGGGGTGTTCCAGCCATTGACCTGCCATGCCTGGAGCTACTCGTTCGATCAAGTCGAGTGGCTCGATGTCCCGCCGAATGGACGAATTCATCTGCGGCAGGAAGGGCAGCCGGTACAGCTGTGGTTACGCCACCCCGACTGTCAGACCATCGGACCCGTAGACTTGCGTTCAGATCAGCTGAACTTCTGGTTGCTTCTCGTACGCAAGGACCTGCGAAAGTTTCGAGATCGGCTGATGGCTGAACGTCAGCGCGACCTGGAGCCGGAGGGTGAGACGAGACTGGATTTTCATCTGCAGGCGTTACGCTCGCGTTTGAAAAAGCCGGTCGCGTCAGTTGCGGCAACTCAACGGCAGGATACAAACACCGTACTAGAACTCATGGATGGGATGCGAGAAGAACCCGAAACGATCGAGTCGGCTGCAGCTCCATCCGAAGAGATGCAGCCGGCTGCAGAACACCGGGTGATCGACGAAAAAACCGCTGTCAGGGTCGAACCCAAAGCGATTCAGCCACGCTGGGCCGGTGGGCCGAAACTTGAACAACTGCCTGAGACACCTGTTGATTCTCGAACAGCTGATGTTGATGAGCCACGGTCGACAAATCGGTCGGCGAGTGTGAAATCCGGAATCATCAATTTTTCCGGGGTTGTGGTGGACAGTCTGACCGGCAAGGGAGTGTCTGGTGCGGTGGTACTCGCCGACAAGCAAACCGGCGAAACCGCTGATCAGGGCGAGTTTCAGTTCGACGTTTCGGCCGGCAGTCTGCTGGATCTCACTATCTATCGCGAAGGGTACGAGCCGCTCAGCTTGAAACAACGCGTCGACAGCCGCAACAGCACGGGGCGATTTATGCTCAAGCCACTTTTTGCTGAGTTTCAGGGTTTTGTTACCAGCGAAGACACGGGCGAGCCGGTCGCCGGGGCCGTCGTTCGTCTTGGCGACATGCGGACCAGAAGCGGCCCTGATGGCAGATTTCGATTTTCCCGGGTTCGGCCCACGTTTTATCAACTCTCGGGGCAGGCAGACGGATTCATGGAAGCAATCGAATTTGTCCATGTGAACCCGTCACGAGACCAGGCTCACGAGCTGAAGCTGAAGCCGGTCGAACACGCATGGGAAAAGCTTGAATCGTCTCGCGACGTTGAATTTGCCGGCATCAACCAGGCGAAAATCGAAACCGGTCTGAATGATGATCCGGTGGAATAGTTCAGCTGCCGCTCTGAGAACCGCCTAACAAACGTTTCAGGTCGTCGAATGCCTGTTCGACCCCGGTGAGTAACTCACTGAACTGATTGGCGCGGCCCTCTTTGACGGCGGTTTCGAGCTTGAGTGCGGCCTCGGTGAGTCCGACGGCTCCTACGGAGCTCGATGCACCCTTGAGGGTATGAGCCAGTCGCTGAACTTTCGCAATTTCGCCGGCCTGGATGGCCTCTTTCAAACTGCGAATCTGCTGCGGAACATCCTGCAAAAGGAAGCAGTCGATGATCTGCTCCAGAATCTGTTCGTTACCGCCCAGACGGGCCAGAAACCCGGCGCGATCGAATACCAGAGCATCGGGTGCCAGACGTTTTTCGGCCGGCTGCCTGGCTTCTTCCAGCACCTGGTTCAACCACTTGCCGACCACTTGTGCAAGTTCATCGGGTTCGACGGGTTTGGCGATGTAGTCGTCCATTCCTGCTGAAAGACATTCTTCGCGGTCGCCGCGCATGGCGTTCGCCGTCATCGCCACGACCGGCACCCGCGGGTTGATAACGCGTTCGGGGCCGTTGCGGATATGCTTCGTTGTTTCAAATCCGTCCATTTCCGGCATTTGAATGTCCATTAAGACCAGACTGTAGGGAGTTTGAGCGAGAGCGCGCAGTGCTTCGACGCCGTTTGGGACGGCATCGGCGGAATAACCGAGGTTCTCAAGAATTTTGAGGGCCACGCGTTGATTGACCGGGTTATCTTCGACGAGAAGAATCTTCAACTGCCGCTTTGGCAGGTTGTCCGCTGCCTGCGCGGTGATCATGGGGCGGGTCACCGAGATGTTGCCTGCCCTGCCGGCGACGGTCATCAGTAGAGAATTGTACAGCTGCGACTGTTTGAAGGGCTTCTGCAAAGTGGCCTCGAAGCCTGCATTTTCAAGCTCTTTGGCGTTGACTTCCCGCCCGCCTGGAGAAATGGCGATGAGAATCAGGCTGCTGAAATCGGGGTCGTTGCGCAGAATTCGTCCGAGTTCGTCACCGCGCAGGTCGCGCAACTGCCAGTCAATGATGGCGAACTTGAACGGGTCTTTACGGACATTGGCTTCGCGCAGCATGCGCAACGCCTGCAGGCCCGTCGGGACGATTTCGCAACGGCATTTCCAGGATGAGAGCATGTTCTCAAAGACCCGGCAATCGGTGCGATGCTCATCGACAATCAACACGCGGCTGTTGGTGATTTCGACGGAACCTGGATCGAACGTCGGCAGGACGTTGCCCTTCTGTTTGAGAAAGCGAGCGGTGAACCAGAAGGTCGAACCCGACTTCTCACGACTGCGAACACCGATCTGCCCGTCCATCATGTCGACCAGGCGTTTGCAGATGGAAAGTCCCAGTCCGGTGCCGCCGAAACGGCGTGAGGTTGTGGCATCCGCCTGGGTAAAAGGCTTGAAAAGGCGCGGCAGTTGCGCGGGAGGGATTCCGACGCCGGTATCGGTGACCGAAAAACGAATGATGACCTGATCCTGATCTTCGTGATCGAGCGTGACGTGAATCGCTACTTCGCCTTCGGCGGTGAACTTGACCGCATTGCTCACCAGATTGACCATCACCTGGCGCAGCCGCGTCGGATCACCCAGCAGGAGGGCGGGGACGGCGGGTTCGATGAGATAGAACAGGTCGAGGCCCTTTTCACGGGCTTTGAACGCAAGCGTATCGATGACATCCTCGATCGTCGTGCGCAGATCGAAATCGATGTTTTCGATCTCGAGTTTCCCTGATTCGATCTTGGAAAAATCGAGAATGTCGTTGATGAGTCCGAGCAGTGATTCGGCGCACATCTTGATGGTACGTGAAAACTCACACTGCTCGGTCGTCAGCTGGGTGTTGAGCAGCAGGCCGACCATGCCGATGATGCCGTTCATCGGAGTGCGGATTTCATGGCTCATGTTGGCGAGAAAATCGCTCTTGGCACGGTTTGCCGCTTCAGCTGCCATCATCAGAGTTTCGGCTTCCGTACGGGCCTGGTCAGCCTGTCGGCGCAGTGCTTCGGTGTTGGCAAGTGCCTGCTTTAACTCCAGCGCAAGGTTGTCAGCCTGTTGCTTGGCGTCAACCAGCGAAGAGACATCGTGGATAACACCGAGAATGCCGTGTGTTTTTCCATCGCTGTCGACAACCCGGCTTTTGTGAATGACCACCGCGCGCTTGCGACCGTCCGCCATGACGATGGTATCCTCAAGCTGTGCCGATGTTTCAGCGCCTGACATCAGGTGCTGGTCGTGCTGCAGATACTCACCGACCTTCTCGGGCGAGGTCACACCAAGTTCTGCGAAGGTTTTGCCGATGATCTGCTCTTTCGGAAGCTGCATGAATTCAGAGAATGCCCGATTGCAGAACATGTACACTCCACGTTCATTCTTCTGGTAGACAGGCGAAGGAACGAGGTCGATCAGCGTGGAGAGGATGTTCGAGTCCATTTTCTAGAGATCCTGGTAGATGAGTCCGAGTCTATCACGGGTGGTAAGATTCGGATAGCCCCACGTGTTTGTACCGTTGATCGGGTCTTGAGGGAGTTCGAACAGGTATTTCGGCACGAGGTCGTTGAGTGAGAGCGGGTAAGTTCCCGTATCGGCCTTGTAATCAATCAGTGTCTTGCGGATGGTCTGCAGGTTCGCTTTCATGACCGAACGTTTACTCTCGTCGAGATAGTTTTGATAATACGGAATGGCAAGCGCCGTCAATGCCGCAAGAATCGCCACGGTCAGAATCAGTTCGAGCAGGGTGAAACCGTTTGTCTGCTTACCAGGTCGCATAGAGAGTTCCGTCGATGGGTGAGGTGGCGAGACCGTTGACCCCTGCCAGGGGAAAACGCACGTCAAAGACTCCGGTACCGATCCCGAAGGTGGTCGATGCATTGTTGATCACGGTTTGCCAGCTGTTGCTCGATGGACACGCAGGATTGTACAGGCGCACTTCCCAGTGAAAGGAATCGGGAGGAGCGGTGAACGGATTGCCGAGCGAGCCGCCGGCCAGAAAGGGGCCGTCATTGGCGCCGATACGCACGTCGGAACTCGGCAAGGGAGCAAGCAGGCTGGCGACCGAGGGGGGCAGTTGTCCCAGTCGGTGCGAGCGTCGATAGGCGTCAATAGCCAGTCTGAGATCACCGAGTCGTTCGCGCAGATTTCTTTCCGCGACCCGTTGCCATGAAATCTCGGTGAGGGGCAGCGCGAGGACGGTCAAGAAACTCAGCAGGGTGACGACGACCAGCATTTCAATAAGATTAAACCCGGAACGTTTCATATATCCCGACTCATGTCGGCTCATTCTACCGCCGATCGAAAAAAATGGCGACAGGTTTTCGATCGACACGGCAACGTCGCTTTTCGTTTTCATGAAGAGAAGCTGCATGCTCATTGCAGTCCCGAACCCATGTCTGGATGGCGTGCGCTCGAATGACGGGACGCTGCGGTGAACGACTTTACGGAAGGATGTCGCGCGCCTGGACCCAACCGGTTTTGCCGGACCCTAATGAGATTTCGAGCCACAGTGTCTTGCCGACGTTGCGCACGAATTTCACCTGAACCCGGCTGCCGCCGTCGAGCCGCGCGATGCGGGCCAGGCGGTCGCTGGGACCGCGACGTACAATAACGGTCTGACCGGCGGGAACCAGGAGGGTGTCTCCGATCGACGGCGTGGCTGCAGGTGGACGCGGCGAAGTTTTCGGTTGAGCAGGAGTGGGGGCCTGAACACTTGCTTCAGGAACCTGCGGTCGAACCGGTTTTTCCGGTTTCGGAGCGGGTGTTGGTGGTGTCGGTTCCGGGCGCGGTTTGCCCTGGTTCGACGGCTTGGGAGGTGCCGCAGCGATCGGCGCTGGTCGTGGGGCCGTCATCGGTGGTGTCGGGGAGGCGAGTTCAACACTGACGATGCCGGTCATGGGCGGAGTAACAGCGCCGGGTGCCGTCTCGGTCTGACCCGGCGAGGGCGTTTCCCCCCAGATCAGGCGAAAGGTTTGTCGGCCGAGCAGCACGCCGACCGCGACGATAGCCACCACGAGAGCCGCAAAGATGGCCACCCGCCACCCTAGAGGCAGGGGGGCAGGCCGGGCGTAGCGAGTTGGTGGCATAATGAAGGGTGTTTCGACGTTTCACTTGAACGTGAGGTCACGTAAGACATAGCACGATGTCGGAAAAAAAGCCAACCCGCCCAGGCACAGCTATTCTCGGTGAGAAAAGCGTGCCTGGTCAGGCCACTTCGATCCCCTGTCACTTTGCACGTACCACTTCGGCAACTTCGATCATCGACTCATGGCGTTTCTTCGTCGAACCTCTTCGAGCGCCCATCCCTGGGCGCGCTCAGAGGGCTCGCTCCATCGTGGAGCGAGCCGACGAAGAAGCGGATGACTCGACGATCTCATACGTCGAGTGTTTCGGCCACGCGCCGGCAGGGATCAGCGTTCGGCCTGTCCATGCAGCTCGGCGGGAATTGCTGACCCGAGATGATAGGTTTTGACTTTCAGTCGCGGCGATTGCTAGAATTCGGCATCTCAAGCTGAATCCGCGAGGAAGACATGACACAGCCAGTCCCCCCGAAACCGCCTGCTGAAACCAAGCCATCCCAGGGGTCTGTGCCGCCCGCCAGAGGCGGAGCCGCACCGGCAGCAACAAGTACAAGCGGTGAACCTGTTGCCGGGTTGTGCCGTGATATCGATGTTCTGATCAGGGCGCGGTATCCCATTCTGTATGTCGTCACGCATGAAGAAGAACGGGCGGAACACTCTCTGTTTCAAATCGCCCGGGCTCAGAACAAGCAGTGTCTGAGTTGGTCGGTGACGCGCGGTCTTCTGCCGACCGGCACGGACATGCAGTCGAAGAAGAAGATTTCGGAAATGACGCGTGATCCGCTCGCGGCCCTCGAAAGCGTGGTAGAGAATCTCGAACACGCGATCTTCATCTTCAAGGACTTTCATCCGTATCTGCAGGATACGACGATCATTCGCAAGGTGCGCGAGCTTGCCGGGTTTCTGCGCGACAGTCCGCGTACTCTGATTTTCATTTCTCCGGTACTGCGCATCCCGACCGAACTCGAAAAGGAGATTACGGTCCTCGAATTCGGGCTTCCCATGCCGAAAGAGATCGCGCAGAAACTGGACGAAATGGTCGATCAGGTGAAGGACAATCCTAAAGTCAGTATCTCGCTGTCGCCGGATGACCGTGAGAAACTTGTGAAGGCCTGTACCGGGCTGACGTTGCGTGAGGTCGAGAACGTACTGGCGAAGACCATCATCTCACGCCGCAAGTTGGCCGGAGACGATCTGAGCGCGATTCTTCAAGAGAAAGAGCAGATCATTCGCAAGAGCGGTGTGCTCGAGTATTACGGTTCCACCGAAGCCTTTCAGAATGTCGGCGGTCTCGAGAATCTCAAGACCTGGTTGACCAAACGTTCGCAGGCGTTTACCGAGCGTGCCCGGGCCTTCGGCTGCACACCGCCGCGCGGCATTCTGCTGTTGGGGGTGCAGGGCTGCGGCAAGAGTCTCGTGGCCAAAGCCGTGAGCAGCCTGTGGAGCGTGCCTCTGTTGCGCCTCGATATGGGGCGCATCTTTTCGAGTCTCGTCGGCTCGAGTGAAGAGAACGTGCGACGGGCGATACGCACGGCAGAATCCGTCGCTCCGGCGATTCTCTGGGTTGACGAGATCGAGAAGGCTTTTTCGGGCATGCAGAGTTCGGGCCAGAGTGATGCCGGCGTGTCGAGCCGCGTCTTCGGCACCTTCATCACCTGGTTGCAGGAAAAAACGTCGCCGGTGTTCGTGATCGCCACCGCCAACCGCATTCGCGATTTGCCGCCTGAACTGTTCCGCAAGGGGCGTTTCGATGACATCTTCTTTGTCGATCTGCCTTCGGCTGCCGAAAGAGAGCAGATTTTCACGATTCACCTGAAAAAGAAGGGTCGTGACCCGTCGAAATTTGATTTGGCGGCACTTTCGAGGGCAAGTGACGGGTACTCTGGTTCGGAAATCGAGGAAGCGGTATCGTCGGCCTTGTACGAAGCATTTTTCCAGAATCGTGAACTGGAAACCGGCATGATTCTGCAGACCTTGAAAGAGACTTTTCCGCTGTCTCGCACGATGCGCGAGGACATCGAAGATTTGCGGCGCTGGGCGGGCGAGCGTGCCCGTCCGGCATCCTGGGCGCCGACCGAGCCGGGAACCGGTCGTCTGCAGCGCGCCCTGGAAATCACCTGAGGAGGTCGAAGACATGTCGGCTTTTGTCGTGTTGGTGCCTGTCATGGCCAGCTGGCCCGTGTTCACCGCGGCAGCCGCGGCGGCGGGTGCGGCTCTGGGGCTGCAGATGGCGAAGGGACTGGCGGGTGTTCAGAAGGCACAGGCAGAGCAGGAAAACTCTGTCGATGTGGCCGTGCCTCACTCGCACGCTCTGGCCGGATCGATTGACGAGGGCGAGAGCCTGACCCTGAAAGGAAACGGTTTTTCCGTGTTCTTTCGCAAGACCGGTCGCGGTGACTGCGAAATGCGGGTCGAGGGGGCCGGCAAGTCGCATGAAGAACTGGAAAAAATGGGAAAACAGCTGCTGAACAAGATTGCGCAACAATATGCCTATCAGCGAGTGACCGCCGAAATGAAAAAACGCGGGTTTCAGGTAGTGCAGGAAAAGGTGGATGAAGAGCAGAACATTCGCCTGACGGTTCGGCGCTGGAAGTAAGGAGCAATCGTGGGAAGGTTTCAGTGGCTCGAGTTCGATGATCCGGCGGCAAAGCCCGGAGCTTCGACGTTGCCCGAGGAACCGACGGATGCGGGAGAAGACTTCACTAATCCGGAACGGGTGCTGAAGCTGGCTGACGAAGCCTATCGGCGGCTCGATTTTGAACGGGCTTTGCGCCTGTTTTCCAAAGTCCTCAGCCTTGACCCCAATCTCGAACCGGGGTGGGCCGGTCAGCTGAAGTGCCTGCTTGATCTCGACGAGATTCCGGAGGCTTTGACCTGGTCGATCAAAGCGCAGAAGCTGTTCCCCAAAAGTTCGGAGGTCATTGCTTCGCGCGCCTGTGCGCTGGCCCGTCAGGGAAATTTGAGCGAGGCGATCGCTTTCTCTGATGGAGCCCTGAAAGCTGGGAATGTCGGCTGGTACCCGTGGATCGTGAGAGGGGAAATTCTGGCAGCCTCGAACTCTGAGAATGCCGAGTTCTGCATGCTGAAAGCCGCTGAAATAGCTCCGAAGGAATGGCTGGTCACGTTGAAGACGGCGCAGGCATATGCTCGCACGCCTCTCGAGGAAAAGGCGGTTGCCTTGTATAAGAAAGTGCTTTCTGAACGAGCTGATCTGGCTGAAGCCTGGTATGAACTCGGACGATTGCAATTGCGTCTCGGACTTTCGGCGGCGGCGGTCGAGTCTCTCGAAACCAGCGTGAAGCTGGCGCCCGCACGAAAGAAATACAGCGATACTCTCGCGGAGGCTCTGCGGGTGACTCCGTTTGAGACCTTCTGGCGATGGCTGAAACGCCTGTGGAAAGGAGTCTGACGCTCATGACGAAAAAAGAGGAAATTGAGGTCACGATCAAGGCTGACGGGCAGGTTGACCTGCATCTCGTCGGCTTCGGCAAGGCTTGTGACGACTACATCAAGATGTTTCAGGAAATTCTCAATGCCCAGGTCAAGGAAAAAAAGTTCACGTCCGAATACTACAGCGACGTCAAAACCGACCAGCACCAGCGTATCAAAAGTTGAGTGTCAGATCATCATTGAGGCTGACGGTACCGTTGTCTTCACCGATCTTTACGAGGACCTGGCCGAAGTCGCCGAAGTGCTGATGCGCGGAGAGTCCGAGTCGGAGTCCGAGTCGGAGTCCGAGAGATCCGGCAGTTGACGCTTTCAGGGAGGCATTGTCATTCGTTGCCGCGATTGTGGTGAAATAGCGCCGGTCGGCAGTCGGCAGTGTCCGGCGTGTAACGGCGAGTCTCTCGCGCCTCTCG
>CAYYIY010000027.1:57192-63823 GCA_964472075.1 uncultured bacterium
AGTCAGGATTTTCGGGAAGCCCGGAGCCTGGGGGAGATCCGAATTTCCGGACGAGGCGAATGGGCTGCTCTGGTGCCTCTGCTGCTGTCGGCTTTGGTTCCAGGTTCCGGTCACTTCTGGATCGGACGGCGGGTTCCGGGCGTGCTGTGTCTGGGCGGTGCGCTCGGCATCGGCTGGGCGTGCGTCGCTTCGCTTTACCACTGGACAAACTCGTTTCTGCTGATGTTGTTCGGATTCTGGCTCATGGCAGTTCACCTTCATTGCTACCAGGCTTCCTGCCGCATAAGACCGGAAATCGTCCCTCCTGTGACTGGTACGATGTTGTCGGTCTTTCTGATTGTCGTGGTTTTTGCGCAGACCTATCTGCTGCAGAGTCTTCTCGTGTGGGGAAGGCAGGAGTTTCAGATCAGAATGACGTTCGCCAGTGTTTTTCACGCGAATGATGTCGTGATGATTCAGCCGGGCATCGCCCCCCGCGAGTGGCGAAGGGGAGATATCGCCGTCGGTTTTCAGACAGTGCAGGCAGACAATGCACAGACGTTTTTCTTTGAACGCGTGTACGGCCTGCCGGGCGATCGCATGGCATTACGCGGCGATCGTCTGCTCGTAAACGGAAAACCGGTCAGCGGCAAAGACATGCAGCCGATTACCTTCGAGAACAATGGAATTCGGGTGCCGGAGTCCGAGGACGTGAAGGATGTCGCACTGGAAAGCGGCCGATCTGCCGGTTCGGAGATTCTCGTTCCGGAGGGGCATCTCGGATTTGTGTTTCGCAATCAAATTCTGATCAAGCCGATGCAGCAATGCCGAGGAGTCGTCGAAGCCATTACGCATCCTTCCGAACGTGCCCGGTTTCTGCGCGCACGCTGATTCGATGAGACCTTTCATGACGAACCGTGGTCGGCTATCGACAAACGCATCAAAAACCGTTACCGTCATCCCATGATCGCCACTGCGGAGTATTCACTATGTTTGGTTCGATGACCCTGAAGCAGCTGTTGCAGTTCTGCCTCGAAAGGGGCGCTTCTGATCTGCATTTATCAGTCGGAATTCCCCCGGCGGCGCGTATTCACGGCGAGATCGTCATGTTGCCGTTCGACAATCTCGACCCCCAAACCTGTCAACTCCTGATCTTCTCGACGCTCAACGATGAACAGATTGCACGCTTCGAACAGGACTGGGAACTGGACTTCTCTTTGACCATGACCGATCTGGGCCGTTTTCGGGTCAATGTGTTCCGTGAACGAGGCTATGTTGAAGCGTCATTTCGCATCGTCACCCCCGAGATCAAACCGCTTTCTGAATTAGGACTATCGGAAATAGCTATGGATCTCGCTCGTCGCCCGAATGGACTGGTACTGGTTACCGGCCCGACCGGGGTCGGCAAGACGACGACCTTCAACTCACTGATCGATCAGATCAATCGCGAACGTCGTTGTCGCATCATTACGATCGAGGATCCGATCGAGTTCATGCACAAACACAAGAAATCGGTCGTTCTGCAGCGAGAGGTTCACTCGGACACTCGTTCATTTGCCGTGGCGTTGCGCCACATTCTCCGCCAGGATCCGGACATCATCGGCATCGGCGAGATGCGCGATCTGGAGACGATTTCGACGGCCATAACGGCAGCCGAAACCGGCCATCTGGTGATCGCGACACTGCACACCTGCGATGCCCAGCAGACGATCGATCGTATCGTCGACGTCTTTCCGCCGCACCAGCAGGAGCAGGTCCGGGTGCAGCTCGCGAACTCGCTGCAGGGAATCATCTCTCAGCAGCTCTTGCCGAATGTGGAAAAAAATGGCAGAGTGTTGGCCTACGAACTGATGATTGTTACCCCCGCGATTCGGCGTCTGATCCGGGAAAACAAGATACCGCAGATCGATACCTTCATTCAGACCGGAAGCGAGTTCGGCATGATTTCGATGGATAAGTCTCTGAAGACGCTGTATCAGCAAGGGCGTATCTCGTATGATATAGCGATGTCGAAAGTGAAGAACCCTGCCGCGTTCAAGGAACTCTGATGCAGCGAAACCTCTTTCCCTCACAGGAACACCTGCGCGGCTTCTCGCGAGCCCTGTTTTCGACCTGGTTGTATCATCGCCGCTTCAATATTCTTTTTGACGCGGGCGAGGGTGTGGCCACGATGCTGTTGAATCGTGTGTTCGGCATTCGCCGCGTGTTTCTCTCGCACGGGCATGCCGACCACATTGCGGGTCTGATCAATCTGATCAATCTGCGCAATCTCGGTGCGGGCGATCAGACGGCGACGCTCGAGATCTACTATCCGCGCGGCAATCGGTTGATCGAGCTGATGAAACAGTATCTGGCGCAGACACAGAATGAACTTTCCTTCTCGCTGGAATGGCGCCCGATCGAGGCGGGGCAGATCATCGACCTGGACCCTCGGCGCGGGAAAATCTTCCTGAAGAGTTTCGCGACCCAGCATTCGTCGAAGCAGTTGAGCCTTGGTTTCAACATTGTCGAAAAGCGCCGCCGTTTGCGCCCCGAGTTTCAGGGAAAGTCCCAGCTCGAGATCAATCAAATGATCCGTCAGCACGGAAAAGAGCAGGTCGCCGAGAACTTCGAGCAGATCATCTTTTCGTACGGCGGCGATTCCAGGCCGATCAACCCGGAACAGGTGACCGGCAGTCTGCTGCTCTGCCATGAGTGCACCTACCTGAAGCTCGAAGATGACGAGAGAAACTTTCAACAGCACTCGGTGCTCGATGAAGTGCTGGAAGTCGCAAAGCGTGCTCAGGTCAAAGGGCTGCTGCTGTTCCATCTGTCGCTGCGCTATTCATTTGACGAGATTCGCCAGATGGTGAATCAGGCGGTTGAACGGATCGATCCGGGATGTCGTGTGCTGATTCTTTATGGAGACCGATTCTGTGACCCCGCCGATACGTCGATGCGCCGACGATTCAAGGATGAAGCGGCCGACGAGGAAGAAGAACCTGAAGTGATCGTCATGCGCGAGGAGATCGAAGAGTGAACAAGGCGAAGATTCTGGTCATCGACGACGAACATAGTGTGCGCTGGGCCTTTGAGAAGGCTCTGCAGAAAGCCGGCTACGCGGTGTATCTGGCTGAAACCGGCGCCAAGGGCCTGGCCATCTGGGAATCCGTTCACCCGGATCTCACCCTGGTCGACATTCGCATGCCCGAAATGGATGGGTTGCAGGTGCTCGAACGCATCAGAGCTGCTGACCCGAAAGCGCGGGTGATCGTGATGACCGCCTACAGCGACATGGACACGACCGTGACGGCCATGAAACATGGTGCGTACGACTTTCTCAGCAAACCGTTCAACATCGACCAGTGCCTTGAGCTGATTCAAAAAGGTCTCGAAGCGCGCACGGCCGAAGAAACGGCGCGCCCGGCCGAACAACCGGTGAAGAGCGGCGGCATCATCGGCAACAGCCCTGCCATGCAGGAAGTGTACAAGTTGATCGGCAAGGTGAGTGCAGAAGACATCACGGTATTGGTCACTGGGGAATCGGGAACTGGAAAAGAACTGGTGGCCCGAGCCATTCACGAAAACTCGCGACGTGCCGACAAGCCGTTCTGGGCGATCAACTGTACCGCCGTGGCCGAGAGCTTGATGGAGTCCGAGTTATTCGGCTATGAGAAGGGCGCATTTACCGGCGCCGTAGGGTCGAAACCCGGAGTTTTCGAACTGGCTCAGGGGGGGACGCTGTTTCTCGATGAGCTTGGCGACATGAGTCTCGAAATGCAGGCGCAGCTGTTGCGCGTACTCGAAGAACGCGAAATCGTCCGGGTTGGCGGCAACAAGAAGATCAAAGTCGATGTCCGCATCATTGCCGCAACCAACAAGGATCTGCGCAAGTATATCGCTGAGAACAAATTTCGCGATGACCTGTTTCACCGCATCAAGGTGATCGAGATCAAGCTGCCGCCGGTGCGTGAGCGGGTGGAAGACATCCCCGCGCTGGCACGACACTTCATGGGGATGTTGTCAACGCAGCGCCAGGGGCCGGCCAAAACCCTCTCGGATGCCGCCATCGAGTCGCTGTGTGCCTACCCGTGGCCCGGCAACGTGCGCGAGCTGCGCAATGCCGTCGACCAGGCCTACACGCTGAGCCGCGATCAGATCATTCTGCCCGAGCATCTGCCGACAGAGATTCGCATTCCGCTTGCCGGCAGTGTTGCCGCGCAGACCGCGCGAATGTCCGAGTCGGTTTCGATTCCGACCGGCATCGTGCCTGTCGCTGTGGCACCTATTGCCCCGTCGGCACTCTCATCGACGGCAGCAGCTTCCGCCTCACGCGATCTGTACGAAGCGGGTTCTGCGGTTTCGCTGCAGGGAATGGCGGAGGCGTTTGTCCGATCTCACCTGAAGGAAAAAATCTCTGGTGATGCGTATGACGTCGTGCTCGGGATGGTCGAGAAAGAGCTGCTGAATCAGACGCTGATCATGTTCAAGGGCAACCAGGTGCAGACGGCCAACTACCTGGGCATTACCCGCAATACTCTGCGGGCCAAGATCGAAAAATACGGGCTGTAGGCCGGCCGGAACTCAGTCGATGAGATAGGGTTTCAGCTCCGTGCGCCCGTTTTGCATGATCTCAAAACGGACGACGTCATTGAGCTTCTGCTTCAGACCGAACAGTTTCTTTTTCGTCGAATCATCGGCGGCGTCATAGATCGCCTTGAAATCCTCGAGAATTCCGGTGTCTCCCTTGGCGAGATCCTGGGCGACGGTATCGGCGATCAACTGTTCCTGGGCATCGCGGCGGCTGAACTCGGCCATGAGCGGGTTCTGGAGGTTGGCCTGAATCGAACCGTCATCGCGGTATCCCTGAGAGGGATCAGCAAGAATGTCTTCGCGCCCCGTCACTTCCTGCATGATGCTATAGGCGGTGCGGCGACTGACGCGGCGGCTGCGGTTTGAAGCCATACGGGTCGCGGTTCCGCGCTTGTTCGCACCAACGGCGTAGGCGAAGTCGGCGGGCGGGGCGTTTCTGGAAAAGATGTTTTCCGCGTCTTCATTGCCGGTCGGGCCGCAATTGACAAACACCAGCATGAGGGTATCGTGACGCCCGGCCAGGTTTTGAAGAATGCAGTCGGCAGCGAAGTTCTTGATCGGCAGCCACTCGATTGTCGGCGGGGTCTTGCGCTTTGAATCGAGAAACACGGCGGCCACGTCGAAGTCATTGGAATACTGACCGCCGGTCTGTTTCTGGCCCTGGAACTTGACCCGCACCTTGCCTTCGAACGGGGCAAAGTTCATTTTTACGGCTCGGGCCGACCAGCAGCGAACGGTGCCCTTGCCGGAAAACGGCGGCTCGTTGTGATGCTTCATGGGGCGCAGCAAAAACTTCTGAAGTTGCGGATAGTAGCTGTATTTCCCTTTTGCCGAGTTCGGGTCATTCAGGAAATTGGCCACGCAGAAATCGCGAAAGATGTTTTTGAACTGCGGGTTTTCGTTAATCTTCTTCAGCGCGGCCAGATAGCCGCGAGATCCGTTCTGGTCGCTTTCGACAATGTAGCGGGTGACGGTCGCCTGTTCCTTCACTGTCTGTGCGAAGGTTTTCATGACGAAATACGAGAACAGATAGACCTGTCCGTAGTTTGCCAGCATGTTCTCGGGGCTCCAGGCCAGCATGTTGTTGTCGCCGCCCTGCATGAAGGCTAATACCTGAGAGGGGTGACCGAAGCCGTTCAGATACGAGGCAAGCTGTGACATCGATTCATTCACCCAGGTGAATTCCTTGGCGTCGTGATACCAGTGGATCATGTGCTGAAACTCGTGAGCCAGAACGCTGAGATAGTTGGGTTTGTCCGGGTTGCCGGGGTTGATGTCCAGATAAATGATCTCTTTTTCATTGCTGCCGGCGCTCTTGGCGCGAGGGTAGCAATCACCGGCATTGAAGTAGCCGGCTACGAAGCCGCCTCTGCCGGCCGACGGATTGTACCCGTCTCGAATGTCGAGGAACAGCAGATAAATACGAGGGTCACCGTCGATCCCGGGGTTCCATTCCGCTCCGAAATAGGCGCGATTGGTCGGGTAAATCTTTTCGTCGAAGGTGCGCGCGGTGCGTTCGATTGCGGCGTTTGAGACGGTTCGACCGCGCTCGACCCAGATGTAACAGTGTGCTCCGATGCGCTTCAACACCGCGGCAATCTGCTCGTTCTTCTTGGTGCTGATGTTGAAGATCGTGAAATTCATGATATCGCCGACCTGAAGCGGTTTTCGGTCGGCATACTGCACGATGCCCCTGGTGCGCAGGTCAAACTCGGCCAGACTTTCACGGGTTTCGGTCTCGGCCAGGCGTCGGGCGTTTTCTTCGAAGTAATGCGTGCCGTCAACCCAGGCTTCGTCGTGTTCTTCGGCGACCGACGATGACGACTCGGGAGTCGCTTCCTGGGCGAATGCCGGGGAGAGGCAGGGGAAAAGCGCCAGTGCGGCGGTGAGCAGTGCCCGACCGATGATCCTGCGCATAGATAATGTGCTCCTGCAGCCGATTATGAAAAACCCGTATGCCAAGTATACCAAACCAACCAGGGTACCCGGAAGGAGGAGGAGCCGCAATTCTCGGTGAGAAAAACGTGCCTGGTCAGGCCGTTTTGATCCCCTGTCGCTTCGCACGAACCACTTCGGCAAC
>CAYYIY010000028.1:0-50601 GCA_964472075.1 uncultured bacterium
TTCGACGTCCACGATGGACGTCGCCGAGAGCGTCCGCAGGAGCGGACTCTCGAGGAAAATTCGGTGTCATCCCACGAAGCGATTGGCCGGCACTCAGAGGGCATGGAGCGGTCTGACGCGAGTGAACCCAAAGGCCCGTCCAACGCTGACTAAAGTATGCATTTGCCCTGTTCAGTCGGCCGGCAGTTCTCGGTGAGAAAAACGTGCCTGGTCAGGCACCTCACAGAGATTAGCTGTCAGTCGGCCTCGCGCAGATCGGCGCGGGTGAGGCCGACCAGACCGCAAAGCCCGGCGCCAAGCCCGATGAGCAGGAAGATCGTTCGGGTGTCGAGCGCTTCGGCGACCATGCCGGTGATCGCGACCGAGATCGAGGTCATTCCCATGACGCTGAAGTGAATCATGGAGAACACCCGGCCCTGCAGATGCGAAGGCACGATAGTATGAATCAGACTTGTACGTACGACTTGTATAAACGGAATTCCGAGACTGTGAATGAAGATGATGGTCACCGCCGCCGTCAGCGGCGACACCCCGTAGCGATCGACCCGGAAGAGCGGGCAGTAGGTAAGCCCGTCAAAGGCCAACCCCAGCATGAGCAGTGTTCCCTTGCGGCCGAGTTTCGCGAAACGGTACACCAGCACCGTGCCGATCAGCATGCCGATGCCGTAGGTGGATTCGAGCCAGGCGAACTCGCGGCTGCCCCCGCCCAGGGCTTCACGCACCAGAATCGGCATGCCGACCACCGACGGGCCCATGATGAACAGGTTGTTCGCCATGGTGATCGCGACCAGCCAGGCCAGACGTCGATCTTCTCGCCAGACGTACCGCAGACCCTCACGCAGATCAGCAATCATGCCCAGGCGAGCGGGCAACGAGGTTTCGTGAGTCGTTTCAGGAATATGCATCAACCAGATGGCGAGAAACGACACGGCAAACGTGGCGGCGTCGAACCAGAAGAGCGTCGTGATCGAGACCCAGCCGAGCAGGCCGCCGGCCCCGAACAGCCCCAGAAAGAACGCCAGATACCCGGAAGACTGCATCAGAGCGTTGACGCGCAAGTACCGGTCGCGGTCGACCAAAAGCGGCACCAGCGTATCGCGAGCCGGGTTGAACAAGCTGCTGAAAGCGGACATCGAAAACACGATCGCGCCCAGGATCAGCGCGTTCAGTCTTCCATGCTGATACAGGATCGGAATCAGGCAGACCAGCACTAGACGAGCCGCATCACTGATCAGCAGCAGACGACGACGGTTCAACCGATCGACGGCCACACCTGCAACCAGGCTGAAAAGCAGTACCGGCAGGGTCTGTGCAAAAGCCACCAGACCCGCTGCGGTCTTCGACCCGGTCAGATCGAGCGCCAGCCACATCGTCGCCATGCCGGTGACCGCATCGCCGGCCTGAGAGACCAGTTGTCCGAGCCAGAGCAGCACCAGATCACGTCTATGAGCGGCAAGTTGCGTCTGAGAAACAGCGGTTTGTGTCATGCGGGAAACAGTGTCGTCACCACAGGGAATGTCATCAGCATATCTTCAGCGCCGGAAGCATCATCGCACATCGGCCCGCATTCATCAATTCTCAAACCGACAGAAACTGCTGCCCGGCCTGAGAAATCGTGTAGAATACCTTCACCGGCCATTCGATGACATTGACGTTCTGGAGGTCATGATGACGCACCCTTCGTCTCCCCGTTGGAATTGCCCGTGCATTCGAGTGATTGCGACAGCATTCTTTCTTCTTCTGTTGGTCCAGACAGCTTCGGCAACCACGACACAGCGGGCATCGGAAACCTGTCCGATCTGCGATACTTCCGTCACCGGCCTCGAGATTAACTCAACCAACTCGGGAGGCGGCATCGACCTGGACTTCTGCCCGCATGCACACGGCTCGAACATCGTGCCGATGTTCGCCTGGAACTGCACCAACTGTGGGTTTTGCGCCTATCGCTCCGACTTCACCGCCACCGCAACGATTGATCGACGCAGGGAGATCAAAGACTGGCTGACCACGAATCTGCCTCCGGCGTCGTTTCCCGTGAACGCCTGGGAACGATACGAGATCATGGCTCGTCTGGCCGAACATGTGAAGAAATCCGATCGGGAAGTCGGAAACCTGTATCTGCGCGCGGCGTGGTGCTGTCGAGACGCCCAGGCCGTCGACGGCCGAACGATCTTCACCCCGTCTTTCGGTTCTGACGAACAAGAGGAAATCGGGCCATTCATCAAGCAGGCCCGCGAGCTGATCAAAGGGGCCGAATCGACTCTGCCGCCCGCTCTTGCCGTGCTGGAACTTGCATCGGCAGCTGCCCATCTGTATCGAACACAGACGGATGACATGGTTGGCCGGCCCTATTTCGCCTGGTTCATCGCCACATTGTACCGATCACGCGGCGAACACAGGCAGACGCTGGAATGGATTGAGACCATCGAAAAGTCGAACCCCGCCCCTGATATTGCCGCAGGCTGCCGACATCTGCGACAGGCCATCGAACTGGAGAAGAAATATCAGACCACGGCTTTGGACTATCTGCGCAGGGCCGCCGAGCAGGCAACCGGTACGATGCAACTCGAACTGCTGCAACAGGCCGCCGACACGTTGCGACGACTCGGCACGCTCGATCAGGCCGAGGTGTTGTTTTTACGCATTCTCGACGCCGAAGAGCTGCCAAAACAGGCAGAGCAGATGGCTCTGGCCGGGTTGCAGCTCATGGGAAAGACTTTTGTACAGTCTCCCGAGCGCCGCGAAGAGCTGCGCAAGAAGAGAAGCAAGCGCCTGCTCGAGGACCTGAACTCGTCTGACCGGCGCGACCATGCCTTGTCTCAACTCTCGTCAGAGCAAAGCCCCGAATTCATCGAGCCGCTGCTGCGTCTGCTCGAAACGGCCGAGGCCGACACGCAACCGGAGGTCATTCGCGCCCTGATCTACGACGATCCACGCGTAATCAAGGCACTCATCTCACGACTCGACGACCATCGACCGGCGCGATACGCCCTGTACACGCTGAAAAAGATCGGCAACCCCGGCATCGTTCCCGAGCTGATCAAACGCTTCTCGCAAGAGCCGTTCGTCGATCTCGAGCGATTCAAAGAACTGGGGTATGAAAGCCTGGTCTCGCTCCTTGCCGATGCGCTGGGGTTTTTCGGGGGTCCACAGGTCACCCAGGCCCTGTGCGAAAAGAGCTGGGAGGCCTTCGTCGTCAAGTATCCGTATTCGTGGAAGGTTCCCGGCCAGTGGCATGCGTTTGACTCCCCCGAAGCTCATCACCTTCGTTGTTGTTACGAACTCGCGCGCGCGCTCGGCTTCTGCGACGACAAAGCGGCGGTTAAGCCGCTGACGCGGGCACTCCTTTCGCGCGATGAGTATCTGGTACAAGTTGCCGGAACCAGTCTCGAACGGCTGACCAACCAGCACTTCGGCTTTTCCAAACTCGAGGTGCCGGGCGAACCGACCGGTATGGAAAGGGAACCTTCGATCCA
The DNA here is from genome assembly GCA_964472075.1 of uncultured bacterium. GTDB lineage: Bacteria > Muiribacteriota > Ozemobacteria > Ozemobacterales > Ozemobacteraceae > CAYYIY01. The sequence continues at coordinate 3,477 of CAYYIY010000028.1, forward strand.
GTGGGCTAGCGCGACCTGGCGCACCTGGTATGAAGCCAACCGAAATCAGTCACGCGAGGAGTGGGTGAAATCGGGGTTCGAGAAGGTGGGTCTGGCCGTGTATCCTGCGTCCGAGCCGGCGAGGCTGAAAACCCTTATTGACGGCCTGGAAGACACACGTGCAAACATCCGCTACAACTGTTACATGGAACTGGGAAATCGTACCGGTCAATGGTTCCTGCGCGACCGCATTCGCGGTCTTTCATCACCGATCGACTATCGATATGCCGCCGATCGCTATCGAGCCTGGCTGAAAGAGCATCAGGCCGCGCTCAGCTGGGACGAGACACAGCGTCGCTTTATCGAAAAACGCGTGCCATAAACAGCGGGAAAAAGCGAAATCAGCCTGCACGAATCGCGTCTGCCGCTCAAAAAGCGCATCACGGAACGGAGCACCGCCGGATTGCAGGATCGACTTCTGATCGCTGGGTCAGTCGCCGAAGTCGCTGAGCAGGCGACGGGCCGTCAGTTCGGCATCGAGCGTTTTTTCCACCTGCGCCAGTGACCGCCGGTATCCGGCAACCAGCTTCGCGACCAGCCAGGCCGGAACGCAGTCGGCGAGCTGGGTGCCGCTGGTGAAGGTTCCGAGTGAACGGCGTTGGTCGACGATGCTCTCGGCGTAGCGTACCGCCTGCCGCGTCTTCAAAGCCGCGTCGCCTCCGGGAATGAATGCCTCGAGATGCCAGGCGAGACGGTCGACCTGCTCGTCGTTCAGATCGAGGGTATAGCCGTCTCGGGAAGCGACGATCAGCGGTTGCGGCACGGCTTCGGCCAGAGGCGCGCCCTTCTCGATGCGCTGCCGCTGAGTCGCTTTCCACTCTTCCCAGGTCTGGCGGGCTTTGCGGTAGTCATCGGCACTGATCTTCTTCGTGACGTAGGCTTTCTTCGCCAGGTAATACGACTCATACAGCTTGAGCGCTTCGGGCGAAACCAGAGTGTACCGGGTGAATTCGAGCAGAATGCGCTTGATGACGTCACGTTGAGCCGGATGATCTTTCTGAAGCAGAGAACAGAAGTCGAAAAAGGTCGTTGGAGCGTGGCGACTCAACGTGATCAGCGTCGCAGCCGGCGGGTCGTCAAAACCGGCGCTTTCCCAGATGCGCCGGAGCAGACTCGCAATTACGCCTTCCGTTGCCAGATCGGTTTTCCCGTTCTTGAGCACGCCGTCTTTCTGCCGGCCATTGGCGGCAAAGATGTAGAAGTTGCGTTCGGCGAGCGTCACGCGCCGTTGATGCATGCGTTGAGCCAGAGCGAGCACATGCGGCGCATACCCGACCGTCGACAATCGCGGTCGAAACTCGCTCGGAAACTGCTTCGCCAGCCAAAGCTCACCGGCTTCCGCGAATCCTTCCTTCCAGGCGATGTAGGGATCGGTCTCGATCGGCGAGTCGTGCGCACCACCAGGCATCGGCGACAGAATCTGCATGAGCAGAAAGCGTTCGCGGTAGACTTCAGCCATCATGCCGTGAAAGATCTCGTGGCACACCATCGGCACCAGCAGACCGACCTCGATGAGGTCTTCAACGGTAACCGCCTTGCCGCCGGGCAACGCAAGGTCTTCGAGAATCAGCACCTGATGAGCGAGCTGAGCATCAGGATTTGTGTTGATACGAATCGGGACAATCGTCACCAGACCGGGTCCGCGTTTTCCAGCCCCCGCTGCCTTCACCCAGACCGGCAGAGGTCCGCGAGCCGCGAGCCACTTCTGCGCCGGAGCCGGGGCCAGACCCTGAGCCAGGGCCCGCAACCGCAAAGCCTCGCGAATCGCCGCGCTCGTCTGCAGCGTTGTCTCAACCTTTTTCTGTCGCGGGTTCTTTGCCGCATCAACCTGTACAAACGCCAATGCTCGCCCGCCGACGACGCGATCGATGCGAACATCGGTTAACTCGCGAACTACCTGCCCCGCCTGTCGTGCCACCGGCTCGACAAACACCAGTCCAGGTTCATCGGCGACGCAAACGCCGCAGACAGACGAAACGAGAAGAAGAACAACGAGCATGAAGCGTTTTGTTCGCATACGTTCCCCTGTTACGAAGTCCAGAGTCCGAGAAGGGTCGAGGTCAATCGAGCCGTTCGTCAAGGTTTCAGAGCAACGATTTCGAATTACCAGTTCTTATTCAGTTCGAACACCGAGAGCGTCGAAGGAACCGTCCAGGTCAACGTCGTCGCCGTCGTCGGCGCCGAAACCTCAACATACGCCGCCGCATAGCGCGCGACATTGATGGTGCCGACCCGGGCGTTGGCCGGGCCACTCAACGTCACCCCGCTGTAGGTGTTTCTGAGACTGAAGTTCGTGTATCCGTATTTCGTCGCCCCAGTGGTGTCATTGATGTACAGAGCCAGTTGCCAGGTTTTCACCAGTTCGCCAAATGCAATTCCCCCGGAAAATGCCGAAACAGCGGTTGATCCAACGGTGGTTTGCGTTAACAAAGTTTTCACGCTTCCGCTGGAACCATATTTTTCCGCCAGCCACAGTCCGAAAAGAGCCACCTGTCCATAATCCGAGGTGCTCCCGCTCCATTCGATCAGGTTGTTCGATTGCGGATTGCCGAGGAAATCTCTGACCAGGCGCGCCTTGCTGGCGTTGTTTTCAGATACAATCGAATAGCCGGCCACATGCTCGGCATACCCTGACATGGCTTCATCGAGCCAGGCGTCTTCATTCAAACCCAAATTCTTGCGCTGAACGAAGTTTATCATGTGCTGCAATTCATGAGCCAGCGTGGAGCCATAGTTGAACAAGGCCTCTGCACCGCTGTCAAAATACAGATACACCATCTTCGTTTCGTTTGAATTCGCATCCTGCGATTTCGGGTACAAGTCAGCTGAATTGAAAAAGCCCGCGTAGTTCAGATAGGGCTTTAACCAGAGAATGGTCATCGTTGTCGGAAGATTCAGCCCGTTCCATGAGCCGGAAGGATCAAGCCCGAACGTCTCGGTGACCTTCTTGTAGATCTGATTGGATGTCGACCACAGGGTATTCACCTGGCTAATGTGGTTCTGCAGTGTTGTCAGGTCGGTGCCGGTGATTTCGTTCGAAACCCAATGTTCGAGACCGGGCGCACCGTTCGTCGCGGCATAGATGTTCTTCAAGCTCGCCGTGACGCTTTTCGTTTCCATCCCGTTGTAAAAAGTGCGTGTATCATTCAGAGCCGCGCGATTTGCCCGAATGCTCAACTTCGCGGACGTCTTCTCGAACTTCGGTAACGTACGTCCGATGGCCCGTAAACGTGCCAGATTCTTTTCGTATTCAGAATTGTCTCGTTCGTTCAACACAACCTGATTTGCCATGACCTGATTGGTTACGATGCCGGCGCCATTTGCCGACACAGTAACATTCAGCGCTGCTCCGGTGGTATTGATCAACACCACTGCCGATCGTTTTGGAGAAACGAAGTTGGGAATCTGCAGCGTGGTCGAAACTGCCGGAAAGCCGGCGGTTTGAAATCCATTCGGAGCGGGAAACAACTCCACCGTCGTACCTGCACCGGAAGGCTGGGTATCCTGGGGGTTCAGCACACCGTCATCATCAATATCGTCGTCAGACCCATTCACCGAACCGTCGTTGTCTATGTCCGAGTCGTCGCTATTCAGTGTCCCGTCCCCATCAACATCTTCATCGAAGGCATTCAGCAAGCCGTCATTATCCGTATCGACCAGAAGATCCACGCTCCAGTTGGTGACATCAACAGCGTCACCTATCGCGGCTTCAGAGGTCGCGCCGGCTGAGAATTCATTCTTTGCGACGTTTTCTCCGGCCCCGACGAAACTGTCTCCATTTGAATCAACAATTTCTTCGAATTTGATGCCGACACCGCTCGTGTTAAAGTAGGTAACACGAGCAATCAAAGCCCTGCGCGCCGAATTCACGGTTTTTGTCGTTTGAAAGTAGCGACCGCCTGCAAGAACACGCACCGAGTATGTACCATCGTAGAGGCCGGTGAAGACGACGCCGTTCGCTCCCATATCCTGCGGTCCCGAGACCAGAACGCCGTTCTGATACAGTGACACCTTCGCCGTCGCCGGCAAAGCCGCAGCCGCAGCTCGAATGTCGGCCGTGATGTTGGTGTCGACGAAGTTGAAGTTACGCACCGCGATCTGGTTCGGGCCGACGCTTTCGCCGCCGCCACCCCCACCACCGCCGCCGCAACCGAGCAGGAACGTGACCACACCGATAACAAGAACAACGACCAGAGGTCGAACAAGATGTCGCATGAATGAACCTCACTTCCGGGAAATCGGGTACCCCGAAATGATAGCCCACTCCTACGAGAAAGGCAACGGCGTTCTCTGTAAAGTTCTGTTCAGGCGAGGCTCTACGCGCTCATAAATCGCTCTGTTTGCGGGGCATTTGAGCGAGATACTTACCTTGCGCCGGCAGGCTGCAAAAGGGCAACGCGACACTTTTTGGCCGCTTTCATCAGAGCCGAGTCGAGAGTCGCCAACGGAATATTCGATCTCATGGCCAGATCGAGATACGAAGCGTCATAGGTGCTCAACCCATGTTCTCGCGCGAGTGTCAGCACTTCCTTGAGCATGCGGTCGGGGGACTCCTGATCGACCGAGATCGGCAGACTGCCGAGAAGCGAAAGAAAACGAACTGCCGTCGCATGGCTCAACCGCTTCTTCCGTTCGGCGACCAGCAGAACATTGCCCACCTCGAGAGGCCACACGGCCGGAACCACGGCTTCTTTCGTTTCGAGCCACTCGAGCACGTCGTCTGCATAAGCGGCCTTCTCGTCAGCAAAACACCACGCCATCACGACTGATGCATCGAGAACACACCGTTCAGCGTTCACAAGCGCCCCTCTGCGATCAGATCCTTGATTGAAAGACCCTCTAAACGGTTTTCGCGCTTCAATTGTCTTAACTGCTCAATGATTTCGCGAACAGGCGTTCTCTTCGTCACTGTCGCCGGCTGAAGGGTCGCAATCGGGACTCCGTGCTTCGTAATCGTGAACGTCTCTCCTCGAGCGACCCGCTCGAGTAACTGTGGAAGATGAGTTTTCGCTTCGTAGGCACCGATGATCGCCATCGTTCGTCTCCCTCAAATAGACTGGTCTACTACTAGTCTATTCAAATTGAAGGAGAAAAGCAAGGACGATTGTCAGAGAGAGGCGAATCAGAGTGCCTGGCAGGAGCGTCTCCGCTACGCGAAGAAGTTGCGACCCAGGGCGAGGGCGGCTTCCAAAAGGTCGGGGTGTTTGTCGGCCATGGGTTTGCGGCCCTGATCGAGGTCGGGGGCGACCATACGATCGTACATTTCGAACCCCATCAGAGGAAACATGGCCTCGAACATTCGAATGGGAGCCAGAAACTGCCTGGCATCAGGGTGATTCTGGACATAGAGAAACCCCACCCGTTTGCCGTTGGCTTCGCGCGGTTCGAAACCCGGGTCGACCAGAGGGTACAAACGATCGAGGCAGGCCTTCACCAGAGCCGGAACATATCCGAAATAGATCGGACTGGCGATGAGCAGTGCAGTACTGCGATCGATCAACTCGTACACCCGCCCCATGTCATCCTGCTGGACGCACCAGCGCATGATCGGCTCGGCCTTGCAGGCATTGCAGCTCTGACACGGATTGATGCGAAGATCCTTGAGAAAGAGCCACTCCACCTCGGCCCCGGCTTCGGCGGCGCCGCGGGCTGCCTCTTCCGCGAGAATCCAGGTGTTGCTGTTCTTTCGCGGGCTGCCGAACAGAATCGCCAGTCGTTTTACGGCACTCATTACGGCCGACCGGTGATCAAAATGTAATGGCGAGCGTATTCCCGCATGGCCGCTGAGATCTGCTCGGGTCTCACCTGTTTGAAGGCTTCGGGCAGCTTCTCGAAGAAGTCAGCCTGATAACCCTGCGCCAGAAATCCCGAAAGCGTCAGCGCGTGATACCACGATGATTCCATCTTCTGCAGGAACATGACCGGTACAACCTTGCCGGCGATTTCGATGCGCTCGGCGGTTACCTGCGTTTCAGGCACCTGATTCATGATCCTGCGCAACGCGTCACGGCATGCATCGAGCTTGTCGGGCGCAACCCGCAGCAGGAAGTAGAGATAACTGGCTTTCGCGGTATGGCGAAACACGACATCTTCGATCGCTTCGGCCAGACCGGTTTGTACCAGTTCCTTTTCCAGCAGACTGCTTTCTCCACGGGCAAGATGATGCATCAAAGATCCGAGCGTGATGAAGTCAAGCGGCACCGGGTTGTCATGCGTGGCCCGGGCCGGCGGCAGACGATACCCTCCCGCCAGATAAGCGGCACCAGCGCCGGCCGGCAGCCGAATTTCGATGTCGCTGGTTCGCGTCAATTGTCCGAGCAGTTCTCGCGGGTTGTCGGCATGCTCTGCGCCGGAGCCGCTCACGATACCGGAAAAAGCGGCTTCCGCTTTCTTCAAACCATCGGCCGGATCAATGTTCCCGACGACCGTACACTGCACATTGCCGGGATTCACCCACGTCTGCAGAAACTCGCGCACTTCCCCGAGCTTCAGGCTCTCCACCTGCTCGGGAGGGATCTGCGAATGCTTCCACTCGTCACCGGGAAACGCCAGGGAAACGAATTTCTCGAACATCCGCACCGACGCCTGATCGGTCAGCGAAGCCCGTTCCGCCTGCAGTTTGCGGGCCAGACGAGCCAGCAGCGACTCATCGAGCATCGGAGAAAAAACCTGCTGCTTCAGACATTCCAGCAACGGAACGTACTGGTCGACGCCGGCATACCCGACGATGTAGAGGCCGCTTCCGGGAATGATCTGGCAATGAACCAGCCCGCCGATCTCGTCAAGACGACGCGCCAGGCTGCTGTCAGGCGCATCCGGGCCGGCCTGCGCCTCGATCATGCGGAACGCCAGTTCGGGAACGCCTTTAAGCGGCTTTCGGAAGCGACCGCCCGGCTCGCCGATGCGCAGACACACCGCGACGACATCGCTGCCGCCGTAGGGCTTCACCACGACCCGCATGCCGTTCTTGAGAACATTCGACTGCGTGACCGCGCTCTGGCGTGCCTTCGCCGACTGCGGGTAGGCAATGCGCACGGCACAGAGACCGTTCGTGAAAATCTGGTGAGCGACCCGCGCCAGGTCATCGGTCGACACGGTTTCAATCGCCGACCAGACCGAGTCTTCGAGCGAAAAGTCGCCGTTGAGTTCTCCGACCGCCAGAGCAATGCCCTGCACGGCGCGAAACTCTGACTTGAGACTGCGCAGACTCTTGCAGTTGGCGATGATGCGCTGCAGTTCCGCGTCACGCGGCGGCACGCGCCACAGGGCCGACAGCTTGCGCAACAGGCTCGAGATCACCGCATCGACGTCGGCATCAGGGCTTTCGAAACTGATGATAAACATCCCTTTCTGGGAAAACGGCAGATACTGAGCCGACAGGTTGGTCAGCTTGGGAAAGTCCTGACGGTTCCAGCGTCCGAGCCAGGAATCATTGACATGCGCCATGGCAACGGCCCACACACTGGCGGCAGCACAACCCGGATCATCGAGCGCCGGCGCCGGGAAGCCGACGACCACCTGCGTGGTGCGAATATCGAAATACTCGCGCATCTCCATCACGGAAGCGGTACACTTCGCGTCAGGTTGTACGATCGTCTTCTCGTCGGCGCGTTCCTGGTACTTCGGCGACGGAGCGGGTTCGGTGACCGTCGAGGCGGTCAGATCACCATACACCGGCATCAGGCCTTTGAAGATATCGCAGGCCTGCACGTCACCCACGACGACCAGAACCGCATTATTGCTCACGCACTGTTCGGCGTACAGCTTCTGAATATCGTCGACACTGATCTTTCCGATCTCTTCGGGAGTCGCGTAGAAGCGCCCGCCGATCGGCAGTCCTTCGAACAACATCGGGGCGAGGCGGTCAGCCAGATACCCGGAAGTCAGCGGAAACAGATAGCGCTGTCGGGCCTTCTGCAACTCCAGATTCTTGGCTCGATCGACCGCTTCGCGCGTGAAAATCTGACCGAACATCAGACGGCGCAGACTCTTGATCATGACCTCCTGTGCCTCGCCGGGACCCTGCAACATGACGATCAGGCCCTGTGGACTGTCGATCACCTGCGGCGGGTGACAGCCGAACCTGGCCAGATCTCTCAGGAAGCTGTCGCGCGAGCCGTCAGCCGGAGCGGCTGTTTCCAGAACCCGCGCCAGAACGGCGACCAAACCGGGGGCCACCGGACGAGCCGCGCCGGGTCCGACGCGGAACATCAGTTTGCACGACACGAGCGGCAGGCTGTGATCTTCCTGCACGACCACCCGCAGCCCATTCGGCAGAATGGCCCGTTGCGGCTGAGGTTTGATCAGAGCCGATACCTGACCTGCCTGAGTCAGAAAGCACACGAGAAGGGTGATGATGGTAATGATGCGAACGCGAGACATGCAGTTCCTCCCCCGCGAAGAGTCGATTATTCCTTACTGAACACGACCCGCCCCTGGGACAGATCGCGTATGATGACACTGTAACGCCTGACGACGACCATCTTGTAGTTGTCGGCGCCGTAAATCTCGGCACGGTACCCCGCCCGGTCGGCGATCGCCTTGCGGGCTTCGAGCAGAAACGGCTGAATACCGGTATGAATGTTCTCGGTGATGCTTCGGTATTCGCGATCATCGATGCCGATTTCGAACGGGTATTCTTCAAGACGATCGGTGGTAATGCGCAGTTCGAGCTTGTACGAGATCATCTTCGCCGAGGCCGAAAAGAGAGACGCCAGCAAAAGAACCGCCGCAACCAGGTACACCGTTCCACGCATACCCGGCATGGTAGACGCGAGCCGACAACCTGTCAACAAAATCAGCTGCGGGCGGTCAGGCGGCAGCAATTCTCGGTGAACACAACGTGCCTGGTCAGGCCGTTTTGATCCCCTGTCGCTTCGCACGAATCACTTCGGCAACTTCGATCATCGACTCATCTCGCTTCTTCGTCGAACCTCTTCGAGCGCCCATCCCTGGGCGCGCTCAGAGGGCTCGCCCCATCGTGGGGCGAGCCGACGAAGAATCGGATGACTCGACGATCTCATACGCCGAGCGTTTCGGCTCCACGCCAGTAGGGATCAGCGTTCGGCATGCCCAGGCACCACACCGAGAATTGCCGGCGGCGGGCGGTCAGGCGGGTTCGCCGGAGAGGGTCCAGAGGCGGGCCTGGGTGATGCGCACTCGGCGCATGGTGCCGACCTGATCGGGAGTGCCGGCAAAATCGACGCTGCGGCCGTGCGTTGTCTTTCCCTTCACGCGGCCGGGGGCATCGGCAATCTCTTCAACGAGCACCTCGAACTCGCGCCCAAGCAGCATCTGACTCTTTGCCAGCCCGATACGGTTGATCTCTTCAATGAGGCGCGCCAGCCGGCCTTTGCGCACCTTCTCGGGCAACTGCCCGGGCAGGGTCGCGGCCTTCGTGTCGGGGCGGGGTGAGTAGTAATAGGTGTAGGCGGTGTCAAACTCGACTCGGCGCACAAGATCGAGCGTCTCTTCGAACTCTTCGTCGGTCTCAGACGGAAAGCCGCAGATGATGTCAGTGCTGATCGCCGCATCAGAGAAGCAGCGGCGCACGGTCTGTACCAGTTCGAAATAGCGTTCTCGCGTGTAGCCGCGGTTCATCAGCTGCAGAATGCGATTCGAACCGGCCTGTACCGGCAGATGGAACGCGTGACAGACCTTGTCGAGCCGGGCCAGACGCTCAATGGCGTTCGGGGTGAAATCGCGCGGGTGCGAAGTGAGAAAACGGATGCGACGCAGCCCGTCGATCGCCTGCAAAGCCTCGACCAGCACGGCAAAGCCTTCCGTCATACCCAGGTCTTTGCCATACGCGTTGACATTCTGGCCGAGCAGCGTGATCTCGAGCACGCCTTTGGCGACCAGACCTCGGACAAACTCAACGATCTCCGGTAACGGGCGCGAGACTTCGGGCCCGCGCACCGTCGGAACGATACAGTACGCGCAGAAGTTGGTACACCCGCGAATGATGTTGACAAAGGCCGTGAACGGCCGATCGAGCACGATGCCGTCTGCCTGCTCGCCGTCGAAGACTCCGGTACCGGCAAACGGCCCGATGCGGTGTTCCCCCGGCTTCAGACGGTCGAGCAGCTGGGGCAGCCGCTCGATGTCGTTGGTGCCGAACGCCAGATCGATGACCGGCAGAGCTTCGAAGAGCTTTTCCTGCTCTTTCTGGGCAATGCAGCCGCCGACGGCAATCAGCAGATGCGGGTTGTGTTTTTTCAGCCCGCGCAGGGCCTGAACGCGGCTCGCGAAGCGGTCTTCGGCATGCTGCCGCACGCAACAGGTGTTGAAAATGATGAGGTCGGCCTCGGCTTCCTTCTCCACCTCGGCGTAGCCGAGGCTCTGCAGAATGCCGCGAATGCGCTGCGCATCCGCCAGATTCATCTGGCAGCCGAAACTGGTCAGTAAAAAGGCTTTTTGCCCGGGAGCGCGGTTCATGAGGCGGCAGAATAGCACGCCGGTGAACGGAGCTTCAACCGGGCAAAAAGCCTGGGTCGATTCGCGAGGTTGCAGGACGCGTCGCCGACCATCGACCGGACGCCGCGCCGCGTCGCTGTCAGCTTCCTGAGGCGATCGTGCTGTAGTCTTCGAGATTGCCGGGCCCGATGGTGAAGTTGGTGCGCGTCTGCATCGAATCCGTATCATCCACGCCGCAGCCGGTAATGCAGGCCGGCAACAACAGCAGGGAAAGCAGCACAAACACCACGGACATCAACCGGAAATTCATACAATTCCTCCACATCGCAAGATACGCTTCACATCCTATGTCGGCATTTCTCACTCACTTGCGAAGAGGAAAATTGACTTCACGCCCGGTCATCGTTCTTCCCCCGTGTATGCACTCAAAGGAACACCAACAATTCCTTTCCTCGAGAAACAGGGAACATCTGCCATTACCACATTCACTGATTGACAGGCCGTTCTGGTCAGACTAGACTGACTATATTCCGGTCAGGAGGAGTGTGAAGATGCCGAAGGCGTGGAAGCTTCAGGATGCGAAAGCTCAGTTCAGCAAGGTGGTTGAGGATGCCATCACCAAGGGGCCTCAGATCGTCACGCGTTACGGCGAAGCCGCTGTTGTGATCATGGGTGTTGAGCAGTATGAGGAACTGGTTTCCAACCGTCCCTCGTTTACCGAGTTTCTGCTCAGCTTTCCCAAGGTTTCCGATCAACGCCTTTTCCAGCGCAAGAAAGACGCACCGCGAGACATCAAGCTGTGAAGTATCTCCTCGACACCTGCGTCATATCTGAGTTTTCAAAACCTTACCCGGAGAAACGTCTCGTCGACTGGATCTCCGGCATTCCACCCGAGCACCTTTTCCTGTGCTCGATCACCATCGGAGAAATTCGCAAAGGGTGCGCCAAACTGCCCAGATCGAAGAAGAAAGCCCAGATCACCGAGTGGGTCAACAACCTGATCGAGCATTATCAGGACCGGATTCTCTCCGTCGATCTTCTTGCAGCCGAAATCTGGGGAGAAAACCAGGGTCTTTCAGAAATGCAGGGATTCTCGATCTCCACCATCGACGGGCTCATTGCCGCAGTCGCCAGAGCTCATCACCTCGTGCTCGTCACCCGAAACGAACCAGACTTCAGGCACTGCAACGTGCACGTTCTCAATCCCTGGAAGTAAACATCTCGAAAGACTTTTCTACAGGTCAGTAGGCTTTGACCAGGCGGCTGCCTGGGAAGTAGTGGGCGAGAATCTTTTTGAAGGTCCAGCCTTTTTTGGCCAGGCTCTGAGCGCCGGTCTGGCACATGCCGACGCCGTGGCCCCAGCCGGCGCCCTCAAAGACGGCGCCGTCGATGAAGCCGGCCCGATCGCGATGCCAGGTGGCGATAAAGCAGGCACTGCGCAGCATCCCGAACAGTTTGCGAATATTCAGTTCCTTCATGATCGTCTTCGTTCCTGATTCACCAACGACAGTCAACTTGTACAATCGCCCCGACACGCCGCGGGTAAAATCCTTGATCTCACGTATCCGGCCGACACCGGCGGCTTCTTCGACCTTCTTCCACTTGTCGCCGAGCAGCGGGGTTTTCCAGCGATACTTGTCGCCACCCTCGACGGTCTTGTCGTTGCAGTATGATTTCGGCGGCGTGCGAATGAACTTCTTCACGTCGGCCTCACGGGTGAGATCGAGCTTCGGTTTCGGAGTCGGGCCGTCCCACTTGCCGGCCAGCATGGGGTCGGGCGAGGTGGTCCAGACCAGGTGGTTGGCCTCGCTGTGGCCGCCGCAGTTGGCGGCATAGACGGCATCGACGATGGCTCCGTCGGGCGCCTGCAGAATCAGACCACGCGTGGGCGCGATGATCGGCGCAATCTGCCGCGCTACCGGCGTATCGCCGGCATAGACCTGGCAGTGCTGTTCGGCGCAGGTATCGAAGCCCTCATTGCAGTGACGCAGACCGATCTTCGACAGAATCTCGCCTCTGGCGGCCACCGCCTGCGCCTGAAGTGCGCCCGTCGCGGCCTTCGATGAGATCTCCGAGGGCACCACTCCGGCCAGCACCCGTTCAAGGTCGCAGGTGATGACGGCGTCGAGCGCATTCTGACCGCCCCAGCCGACGCTGAGATCGCCGCGATAGGTGCGATCGGCAAAGCCATGCCACTGAAACCCTTTCGCAAACTCGACCTTCGCCAGTGTCACCGATTCTTTCGGCTGCACGACAACCTCACCCGAGGTCTCAGCGACGGCAACATCGTTCGCCAGCACCTGCACACGACCGTGAGCCGGCTGCAGAATTTCCTCGAGAATCCAGCTCGACTGACTGCCGCGTGCCAGTTCGTCGACCAGAACCTGTGCCGCGTCGCGACGATCGAACTTGCCGAGAGCGAACATTCGCACCCGACCGTCGTATTTCACGGTCGTGCCGTCTTCGGCATAACTGATCTTGCCCATATCGACGGTGTGCAGCGGTTTCGTCCCGTTCCCCCATTTGTTCTGCGCGGCGACCACCCGTGCCCGATCACGCAACGGCGCCGATTCGACCACGACGTGATAGGTTTTCACCGCTTCGCGATCCATGCGCCCGACCAGACGCAACCCAGCTCCCGGAGCGATTGTCCCGCGTTTTCCCTCCGCCTGCCAGGTGCCGCCTTCGGGGCAGGTCAACGTCAGTTCGGTCTGATATTCCGCCACCTTGATGCGAACCATGCGTCCGGCCTTCTCGGCTTCGGCGGCGGCCCCGGTTCGAGCTCCGACGCAGAAGATCGCCGACAGGGCAACCAACGCCCAGATCAGCCGTTTCATCTGTTTATTGCTGTGTATTATCTGCATATCTGTCACACCCCCAATTTTCAAAGGATCCAAGCCATGCTCAATCGGCATTCGCGGATTCGCCCAAGGCTTTGTACAAGATGCCGCCGCAGCGAGTGATCTCGGCGCGGGCCTCAGCGGGGGTCATCTTCCGACGCGAGGACACGATCGCCGTTTTCACCTCGCCGTCGCAAGCCGTCAGCATCTGCTCGGCTTGTTCGAAAGGGATCCCGGCGCCCTCGGCGACGATCTGCACCGACCGCCAGCGCAGCTTGCGATTCGTGGCCTTCACATCGACCATCAGGTTCTGATACACCTTGCCCAGGCGAATCATCGAGATCGACGAGAGCATGTTCAGCACCATCTTGCAGGCCGTACCACTCTTGAGGCGCGTCGAACCCGTAATGACCTCGGGGCCGACCACCGGGTTGATCAACACATCGGTTTCAGGAAACGGCCCATGCGGGTTACAGGTCAGCAAAATCGCTCCGGCAGCGATACTGCGGGCATATTCCAGCCCGGCACGCACATACGGCGTGACGCCGGAAGCCGAAACCCCGACCAGCGTGTCATGCGCGCCGAAACCCCGTTTCTTCAGATCGGCCACGGCGGCCGGACCGTCGTCTTCCGCGCCCTCGACCGCGTTCGTCACCGCGACCTCGCCTCCGGCGATCACGCCGACCACCATCTCGGCCGAGACACCGAACGTCGGCGGACACTCGGAGGCATCGAGAATCCCCAGTCTTCCGGAAGTGCCGGCGCCGAGATAGAACAACCGGCCCCCCTTCTGCAATCGCGCGGCAATGATTTCGACCGCGCGCACGATCGACGCGCGACACAGGGCCACGGCCTCGGCAACCTTGCGGTCCTGATCGACGAAGATATCGACCACCGACTCGAGCGGCAGGCGATCAATATGGGTGGAAGCGGGGTTTCGGTTCTCCGTCAACGGGCGCGGGCCCGTAAATGTCGATTTCGTCTCGCTCATGGCAGACCTCCAGGGGCGGATGCACGGCAACGCCGCGCGGCTATTCTAAGCTTCTCGGCAACGCTTGCCAAGAGGATCATGCCGAACAGCTCGTCATCAAGACTTCCGTGGCGCAGCCGCACTCAGCGGCAGGGCCAACGCAAGAGGGAATGCCCCCCTTTTTCCCATGTGGGGCGAGCTTTTCGGCTCACTCGCGTCAGACCGCTCCATACCCTCTGAGTGCCGGCGAATCGCTTCGGGGGAAGACACGATTCCCCTCGAGAGTCTGCATCTTGCGGCTTACTGCGTGTCGAAGTAGACTGATTCGACAGCACACGCCATTCTTGTCGCAAAGGTCTTCGAACATGTCGTTTCTCGAGCCGTTGCGGGCCATTCCGGGTCCGACCTTTCTGCTTCTCAATCTCGGCTACATGCTCGTGGTGTTTTTCTGCCTCTGGCTGTTTCTGCGTCGAGACGGCACGGAACACCTCTCGCAACCACGATTGTCGCAGTTCTCGGCTACCGAAATCGCGTATCTGAACGGTGACACGAAGAATGCCGTCATCACCGGTCTCTATCGCCTGATTCGCCTGAAGCTGCTGAAAGAGAGACCCGCCGAGAAAAGCGGCTGCATTGCCGCCCTGTTTGCCAATCGACGTGATTCCACCTTTCTGATCGACCGCGATCGACCTCGGCCGCCGTTGGACAATGTCGAACTAGCCATAATGAAATACTTCGAGGTTCCGCGTGAGATCGGTGGGCTGTTTGAAGACAGCAGCCTGATCGCGCGTGTCGAGGAAGCACTGGCTGCGACCAAAGCCGAGTTCCTCAAGCTCAGACTCTTGCGCACGAGCGACGAGATCGTCACGCAATGGATGAAGGCCGTCGGCGGCACACTCCTGCTGCTCCTTCCCGGGCTTTGCAAGTTTATTCTCGGTCTCATGAACGACAAACCGACCGAACTGCTGCTCCTGGAACTAATCGTTGCCGGCGTGGTCTGCTTCACCTGGTTCGGACCGGCGCAAGAAAAGACAAATCTCGGTCGGTCCTATATCGAAAGGCTGCAGGAACATTTCGCCTGGATGAAGGATTCCTTTCTCGCCGACTCATACGCAAAGCGCGGCTCTCTTTCCCCGGACCCGACTCTGACTCTGGCCGTATTCGGCATCTCGGCCCTCAGTTCCGCCTCGGCGTTTGCGGATTTCGCCCAGATTTACCCGCGAGACCCGTCCTCCGGTGGCGATGGGGGTGGCTGCGGAGGCGGCTGTGGCGGCGGTTGCGGCGGCGGCGGGTGCGGCGGGTGTGGAGGATGAGATCGTTGTTTGCACACCTGTTTTCTTCCCCTCCGAAAGCAACAAAGACGCCGCGATTTACCTTTCAATGGCATCTCAATAATGACTGTAACCTGCGCTGTCGCCACTGCTACCAGGACGATCGCTCTGATCGACAGATGTCGTTCGACCGAGCGATTCGAGTCGTCGACGATCTTCGTGAGCTTCTTTCGCTGCTTCGGCGCACCAGGCAACAGCCGAACCTGAAGCTCCGTCTGACGCTGACCGGCGGCGAACCTCTGCTTTCCCCATTGCTTTTTCCGCTTCTTGAACAGGTTTCCTCGACCGTTCCCCCGGACGACGTCGAGTTTGCGCTGCTCACCAACGGCACCTTGGTCGATGCGGATTGTGCCCGGCGATTGGGCCGGTATCAGCCGGTCTACGTTCAGGTCAGCCTGGACGGACCGGAGGCGATACATGACGCCGTGCGCGGCAGCGGCAGCTTTGCCCGCGCCATCGACGGTCTGCGTCATCTGAGACGCGCCGGCCTCCACACGCTGATCGCCTTTACCGCGCACCCCGGTAACTACCGCTCATTCTCTGATGTCGCTCGGATCGGCGGCGAGCTGGGGGTCGACCGGGTCTGGGCCGACCGCCTCATTCCGTGCGGGCGCGGCAAAACACTGACGAACGCGCTCATGACTCCCGGACAAACAGACGAGTTTCTCGGGTTGATGAGGCGGGCGAAACAGCAGGTCGAGCGCACCTTCGGATGCAGGACGGAAGTGTCGCTGCATCGCGCCCTGCAGTTTATCGAAGGCAGCGGGCGCCCCTACCGTTGCTCGGCCGGTCGGCATCTGCTGGCCCTGCTGCCTGACGGCACCCTGTTGCCATGCCGTCGTCTTCCGTATGAACTCGGCTCCGTGAGCGTTCGTTCGATCGTCGACTTGTACTTTCACCCGTTTCTCGAGAAGCTGCGCGCGCCAGTCGAGGCAACCCGAGGGTGCGAGAAGTGTCTCTACCAGAACGTGTGCGGGGGCGGGTTGCGCTGCCTTGCTCATGCCGTGTACGGCGACCCGTTCGTTGCCGATCCGGGGTGTCCGCTGGCCGTGTTCGACCAATCTCCGCTCACAAACATCAACTTTAACTCCACTTCAAAGGATACACCACATGCCGCTGTTTCATGATCTGCCTCTTTCTCCGACTCAAGCCGCCGCGCTCGAAACTTTTACATCAGAGATCAAGCGTCTTTTGAACGACAATCTGCTCTCACTCAACTTGTACGGAAGCATTTTGCGCAAGGATTTCACGGTCGGCCGCAGCGACATCAACGTTCTCATCATCACGCGAACGCTGACCATCGAGCATCTGCGACTGGTGTGCGACGCCTGTTCAACGGCACGTGCCATCGGTGTTGCGCCGCTCTTTCTCACCAGGGAAGACCTCGAGACATCGGCCGATGTGTTCCCCGTCAAGTTCATGGGCATGCAGGAAACGCACCGCCTCGTCTATGGTGAAGACATTCTGGCCGGCATTCAGATTCAGCCCACCTATCTGCGACTGCGCTGCGAGCAGGAGATCAAGAACATTCTGCTGCGCCTGCGCACCATGTATCTGCGTCAGAACGGGCGCGACCTGATTCCGATCATGTGGTCGCTCAGCACCGCTCTGCGAGAGACGTTGCGGCTCGCGCTATCCCTGACCCCTGACGGCATGCTGCCGCGCGAACAAGTCATCGCACGAGCCGCAGCGCGCTTCGGCTTCGACGCCGAGCCGGTTTCACTGGTGCTCGATTTTCGTCAGCGCGAATGCGACCTGACCTCTGAGGAAGCGGACAGGCTCTACGGTGATCTTCTGGAAGCGGTTACCATCATAGCGCGGGCCGTCGACAGGCTTTGACATGCGTGCCGTGCCGGCTTCGGCGTCGTTGCACGCGTTCGGCTCGGCCTCACGCACTTTTCCACCGGCGAACGACTAGAACGGCACCCGCTGCAGCAAGCCCCAATCCGACACTCGCTGCTTCAGCTGATAGTACTTTTTACTTGCGTACCAGTCGTGTTCCTCGATAACCTTGAATCGAAGCATTTCCTGAAAGGATTTCAATAACGGCACGAAAAAGAATCTCTCTTCCGCCGGATGATCGTTCATGCCGGCCAGAATGTGGTCGAGAGCCTTGTATTCCTCGCGATCAACCTCGTGCTTCACGCGATTGGTCACGAAGCGATGAATCCGTTCCATGCCCCGCCCCGCCGCTTCGCTTCTCGGGTATTTCTGCAACTCGCGGCCGTGCTTCACGATTTTGTACAAGCAAAACTTGACCGGCAGGTCGACAGAGAGCTTGTAGACGACGGTCTTGGCCAGGGTCGAAGAGATCTTGCCACCCAGATAAGCGCCGACAATGGCACCGGGGCCCGGCACCAGCAGGTTGCCGACCACGCCGCCCAGGCCGGCGCCGCCGATGCCGGCCAGACTCGAGATCGAACTTTTCATGATCGTCAGCACCAGATATGTCGTGACGCTGCCGTCCTGCAGAGCCTCTTTCACGCGGCGCTTGAACTCGGGGTTCGTCGGTCGGCTCGAATTGTCGAACAACTCACCGACCAGCACCGAAGCCGATTCTCGCGAGAAGCTGCTGATGGTCTTGTGAACACTGCGCGCCAGAATGTCGCAATCGAGCCTCTGCAAAAACTCCAGCAGCTGATCGGCTCCCTGATACCAGGCGACCGTCGTTGCCGCCTGAGTCAGCTCTGAAGCCAGTTCGAACAGAAGCTTGTCAAGCGAGATCACCAGGTCGCCATGCACGTTGAAGGTTACCGACTCGCGCGTGACCTTCATGTCGGTCAGCGAGCAGTCCCATGCAAAGGTGCCATCAGACGTGCAGTAGAGGTCTTCCGATTTGATCTTCGTCGGCCACTTGCCCGTGAACCGCACCACGCCTCGATACTCAAGGAACAGGCGTCGCAGCTGACGATCGTAGAACATGATCGGAATCTCGAAATCGAGATGTTGTCGGTCATTGAGAACCTTCTCCAGCAGGCGGATCTTCTTCTGAGCGACATCCGCCACGCGATCGAGAATCTGATCGGTCTTGGCCGAGAACCACCCCGGTTCATTGATACGAGGCATATCGGCCGCCGGCAGTGACGGCGCCACGCCCAGCCAGACCAGCAGAACAA
This sequence comes from uncultured bacterium, assembly GCA_964472075.1. Taxonomy (GTDB): domain Bacteria; phylum Muiribacteriota; class Ozemobacteria; order Ozemobacterales; family Ozemobacteraceae; genus CAYYIY01. The sequence goes on from CAYYIY010000028.1 coordinate 22,189, forward strand.
CCAGAAACAGCATCGGACAGGATCGACGATTCATCATGTCACATTCCTCACCCGAAAAATTGCGGTACCCCCAGTCTAAACCAGTTTTCTACAAACAACAACCGTATCGAGCCTCGGCCGGCAATTCTCGGTGAAGTGCTGACCCTGGAGCCTGTGTGATACGCCCGGCAGATCAGCCTGGTCAGCCGGCCGCCGATGAGGAACCTGAGAGGGGTGCCAGATCTTCGACAGAGAGACCGAGTTCTTCGCGAGCCAGCACGAGCGGGCCCCATTCGGGAGAGAAACGCGGTTCGCCGAGAGCGAACTCGCCGGGCCAGGTCTGTTCAAGCGTCCGAGTCGCTCTCGCAGAGAAGCTGCTCCAGTTCTTCCAGAGGCCGCCGATGCCGATCAGTTTCACCGGCTTGCCGTGCGGGAAATTCAGCGACCGGGCCAGCGCGCGCACCTCGCGCACCCAGTTTTTCAGCGACAGGCCGAGATAGTATCGGGCCCAGGCGCTTTCGGCGTCGACGGCCGCGGTGAACAGCGGCGCCAGCGAAGCCACCCGTCCCTGCACCGCCGAGCCTGCGTACAAGTCAGCCAGAAAGCCGGCCCTTTCCTGCGGCCGGTCGGGGAACTCGCGAGCATAGGCGCGAGCAACGTGCGCCGTCTCGCCGTCGCCCTCCCAGGCGGACAGAATCGCTCGCGCCGCCAGAGTGCCGAAATACCCGCCCGACGGGGTCTCATCGAGCAGATAGCCCCATCCGCCTCGACGCTCTTCGGCTTCGCCGCAGCGCCCCCACAAAATACAACCGGTACCATTGATGCTCAGAATTCCATCTTCATCGCCGAACGCGGCGGCGAAGCCCGTCTGCGCATCGTTCCAGAGACGCACCTCCGTGGGCGCATCAATACCCAGACCGCACAACGCTTCCAGCACGCGCTCGGCATCACATTCCGGGCGACCGCCCGCGGCGCCGATGCCCCACCAGGTCTCACGCAGGCTGTCGATGCCGGCGGCCCGACAGATCTGACCGACAATATCGCGAAGCCTCTCAGGATCGGCCAGACGAAGATTAACGGCCGGCACGGAAAATCGCCGCACGGAAGAGACGCGACGATCGACCACGACGCCGGCAACCTTCGTGCCGCCCCAGTCGAGCGAAATCAGCAGATGCGCCGCGCTCATTTGATCGCTCCGCCGCGCATGCCTTCGAGCATGTAGCGCGAGAAGATCAGAAAGACGACGACCATCGGCAACGCGGCCAGCGTCGCGCCGGCCATCAGCAGCCCATAATCCATGATCTGTTGATCCTGCAGGGTCGAGAGACCGACGGTCAAGGTGTAGTTCAGATCGGTGTTCAGCGTGACCAGCGGCCAGAGAAAGGCGTTCCAGTTGGTGATGAAGATGAAGATGCCCGACGTCGCCAGAATCGGCATCGACAGCGGAAAGTAGATGCGGCGAAAAATCTGCGTCTCGGTCGCACCGTCCATGCGGGCGGCCTCGAGCAGCTCGCGCGGCAGCGAATCCATGTATTGGCGAACCATGTAGATGCCGAACGGCGAGGCCAGCCCCGGCAGAATGACGGCCCAGAGGTTGTCGATCATGTTCCATTTAGCCAGAAACAGGAACAGCGGCAGCATGACGATCTGCCCCGGCACCATCATGGCACCGAGCACGATGGTGAACAGCAGCTCACGGCCCCTGAAGCGGCCGACCGAGAAACTGAAGGCGGCCATCGAGTTGAAGATCATCTGTCCGAGCGTGATCAACCCCGCCGTGAACAGCGAGTTCCAGGCCCAGCGCAGCAGCTTGCCGCTCGCCAGCAGGGTCTGAAAATTCTCGAACGACAGAGAGTACCGCATCGGCTTTTCCGCCAGCCCGGCCGGATCAGAGAAAGCGGTGATCAGCATCCAGATGAGCGGGCCGACCGTCAGCACCAGGCCGACCGAGAGAACCGCAACCGTCAGGTAGAAGATATGTCTTGATCGTCGGTTCATGCGAGTTCCATGCTTTCCGAGCCGCCCCAGCGGCGCTGCGCCACCGTCACCAGAAAGATGACGACGAACAGCATCAGCGCCATCGCCGAAGAGAGTCCGAAGTCAAAATCGCGAAAAGCCGCAGTATAAATGCGATGCACGACCACCGCCGTCGAAATACCGGGGCCGCCGTCGGTCAGCATCAAGACCTGAGCGAACACCTGCAGCGCATCGATCGCGCCGGTAATCAACAGAAACATGGTGGTATGGCGCATCAGCGGCACCGTGATCGACCACCACTGGCGTATCTTCGAGGCCCCTTCGAGATCGGCCATCTCATACAGACTCTTCGGCACGTTCGCGAGGCCGGCGAGATAGATCAGAATCGCGCCACCCGGCGAGCGGAGAATACCGGTCAGCATGACAGAGATGAACGCCGCGTTCGGGTCGGTGAGCCACCCGATCGGTTGCAGTCCGACCCAACGCAGCACGTTGTTGAAAAGTCCCAGTTCGGTATTGAACAGATAACGCCATACCATGGCCAGAACGACCACCGAAGCAACACCCGGCAGATAGTACATGGCCCGAAAAAAGCTCTTCCAGCGACCGTGCAGATGAAAGATCAGACTCGACGCGATCAGCGCCGTCAGCACGTTGGCCGGCACGACGACGAGCGTATAGAGGCCGGTGTTCCAGGCAGCCATGCGAAACTTCGGGTCTCCCCACGCGCGAGCGAAGTTCTGCAGCGTATAACCACCAACCTCGCCGAACTTGAAATCACGAAAGGCCAGCAGAATCGCATCGAGCAGAGGGTAGAACAAAAACAACGCCAGAATCACGAACGACGGAATCAGGAAGAACAGGTGCACCTGCCGGGTCAGCAGCGCGAAGACCAGCACGAACGGAAACGCATACAGGAAGAGTTTGCCGATCCAGGAACCTTTACGCAGCTCTTCATGCACCGCGCCCGACTCACGCGCCAACAGCACGCCGATGCGTTCACCCGCCTGTTTCAAGGCCTCATGCGGCGTGAGCCTGCCGAGCAACGTCTCCTGAATCGCGGCTTCGACCTCTTCGTCCACCTGCGGCCAGCGCGAGTCGACCGGCACGGTGCGACCCTCGCGCACGACTTCCCAGGCCCGGGTCATGATCCGATCGCCCTCATAGATGTTCCCCGCCGAAGCCCGTGTCGGAAACTGCGTATACGGCTTGATCGCCCGCTGACTGTCGGCGTTGGTGAGAAACCGCGCCAGTTTCATGGCCGCTTTGGTGCGCTCTTCGTCGCCGCGCCGAAAGACGTAGAACCCGGAAACCCCGACATACGCCGGGTTGATCTGCCCTTTCGGAGCCGGAAAATGCAGGATCTCGAAATCCATCGGGTATTTGTCGGTCAAGGCTTTGATCGCCCAGAGTCCGAACGCCCCGAAGCCCAGACGATGTTCACGAGCGAAGGCGATCCAGGTGTCATTCGAATTTCTGCCGCCTGAATCAGGGGCGATGAGACCATCGCGAATCAACCCGAGCATCCAGTCGAGACCGGTGGTCGGGGCGATCTCAGCCGAGGTTGCCGTCAGCGCGGTGTCGGCCATCTTCCTGAGGTCGTTTTCAAGCCAGCCGCAGCCCGGCGGAAAAGCGAACGGGAAGTTCGCCGTCTGATCCTTGTGGAAATAGACCCCAAGCGGATACGCGCCCGTCTGTCCGCGCAAATGACTTTTCAGCGCTTCGAGCATGGCGCGAAACTCTTCGAGGGTCATGCGCCCGTCGGCCGGAAGGACGATGCCGGCAGAGGCGCACATGGCGCGATTGGCGAACAGCAGCTGACCGCCCATGTACCAAGGCCATCCGTACAACCTGCCGTTCACGGTATAGGCCTGGCGTGCGGCCGGAAGCAGGTCGGCTTTCTCGGCTTCGGTCATGTAGTCGTCGACAGGAACGATGAGGCCTTCGCGGATATACAACAACGGGACCGTACCGGGAGCCAAATCGGGAGCGCATCCGCCGAGAGCGGCGATCTTGAGCTTCTCGTCGCCGCGCGCCCAGGTCAGCTCGGTCAGCTTGACCGTGATGCCGGGGTTCTCAGCCTCAAACTGCTTCAGGCGCTTTTTGACCCAGGCGAACCGGTCGACCTTTTCGCCCTCTTCAAGCCAGCGCGGGTATTCCCATAACTCGAGTTCGAGGCCCGAAGCCGCACCCGGCCCCGGCAGCAGGAACATCAGCGTCAGGAGGAGAAAAAATCTGAGAAAGCTCATTGCATGGCTCTTGCAGGGGTAGAAAGTTTGCATTACAATGTGTCTGGTTAAAAAATCTCGTTTGGGGAAAATCATGTTTGAAGAAGAACTTGCCAAATTGAAAGCAAAAGCGGAGGCCAACCCGCAAAACCCTGAACCGCACAAAGAAATCGGCAATCTATTATTCCATCAGGAGAAATACGAGGAAGCCATCGAAGCCTATCAGAAGGCGCTCGATCTTGAACCGAAGTATTACAAGGCACTCTACAACCTCGGAAACACGTATTACAAACTTGACCAGTTCGAAAAGGCCGTGCATTACTGGCATTTGGCTATCGAAGCCAAGCCCGATTTCGATCACGCGTATTTTAACCTCGGGTATCACTATTTTCAAAAGGGATTTTTTCGCGAAGCGATTCACTCGTTGAGTGAGGCCGCGCGCATCAACCCGACGGCCGCCGATACCCATAACTATCTCGGTCTCGCCTATCATCAGACCAACCAGTTGTCCCAGGCCATCGAGGAGTTCAAAAAAGCCATCACGCTGGCCCCCGATGATCCGGATATCCGCTACAATCTCGCCAACACCAGCTATGATAACGGCGATTTCGAGACCGCCGCGCGCGAGTGGCACGAAACGCTCGAACGACGCCCGAAAGATGCCAAGGCACGGAACAACTACTGCGACGCCCTTCTGCAGCTCAATCGCCTCGACGAAGCTCTCGAACAAATTGACATTGTCCTCTCACAGGAACCGGAATACCCACCGGCCCTCTGCACCAAAGCGGAACTTCTCGACAAGGTGAACCGTCACAGCGAAGCTCAGGAACTTTTTCGCAAGGTTGTCGCGATCACTGAGGGCAATGCCTCCTGGGAGATCCTGCACAAATATGCGCGGCGACGCCTCATGGGCAACATCGACGCAGATGAAACGCCGGGAAGTCACTGACCAGGCACGTTCTTGATTCGTCCTTCTACACGAACGCCGGGGCTTTCGCCCCGGCGTTCGTATGTTGTAAAGCGCATTTCAGGCCGCTTTGACATCCTGTTTTCGCGCCATCAGTGACTGCGGGTTCAGCAGATAGTCGCGAAGAATTGTTTCCGCACGGCCTTTGCCGACCTCCTGACCGTCCACCACCACTTTTCCGTCCGTAAAGATTTCGATGAGCATCAAACCTCCTTATCTGTTTTCGGATTCTTGATCCGTTGGTTCCGTTGTCTGTGACGCAGCGTCCGGCGGCGCGGCAGGGGCCGGGGTCGGCCAGGCAGGGACCGACTCCGTGGCGGCCGACGAACCGGCGTCGGGCGTTGCCGGAGCAGGAGCCGAAGCGGGGCCTCCGAAGCTTGCCTTGCGTTCCGGGCTCAGCTTGTCAGCGAGAAGAATGGCTCGCGAGCGAATCTGCCCCCGAATGAGATCGGGAATCGACAGGTCGTCCATGCGGTCGAGAGCACGCTGGTGTGCTTCATCGACTCGTCCGCAGGCGGCCAGGGCATCGATCAGCAGCAGGTAGGCCCGGACTCGGGTGGCGTCGCGCCCGGTCACATCTTCAAGCAGCTTCACCGCCTCTGAAGACCGGTTTTCGAGAAAGTATTCCTCGGCCAGAGCGAACTGCATGTCCATGTCGTCCGGTCGCTGGGCCAGAGCGCTTTCCATGATCTTGATGGCGTAGTGACGATAGCCGCGATCTTCAAGCACCCGACTGGTCGCCTGCGCGACCGGGGCAAGTTCTTCCGTCATCGGAGCTTTCTGGATCCGTTCGACGAGTCCCTTCAGGAAGGTTTCCTGGCCGATAACAGCCGCAAGCTGAGCGGCATAGAACAGGCGGCGGCTTTCCTCGCCCTCGGCCGGACCCTTCAAAACGCGCTCCACTTCCTGCTGAGCGATATCCTGCAGTTTCAGGCCGCCATCGTCGGTGCCGGTCGGCGCCATTCCCATGCGCTCGTGATAGTGCAGAAACGCCCTCATCCACCATTCATGCAGAGATTCTTCATCCGGACGCATCTGCAGCAGATTCCGCGCGACTTTCATCGCTTCGGGCTCACGCGCGGTGAGGGTCAGCAGTTCGAGATACAACAGGTTATCGGTCAATGACTCGAGAGGCCGGGACTGCAGACTGTTCATCGCCTTGTCGTACAAGCCCTGATCGATATAGAGCCTGATCAATTCTGCGTCGACGGCATTGATATCGACGCCCGGGCGTTTTTTCTCGGCCTTGAGATACTTTTCGTAATCGTCATACAGCTGCAGATCCTTCAACAGGCGCCGAATCTCCTGGCGCACATGCCAGACCAGCAGACGCTGATCGGAAAGAGCCAGCAGGCGTTCGACCGCATCACGCGGAGAACTCAGGCGCACCGTCCACCCATCCAGGAATGTGCGCAGCTCGGCAATGGGCTGCCCCGTCTTTTTCATTTCGGTCAGGGCCGCTTCGGCGTATCGCAGATCGCCACTCAGGGCGGCACTGACGATGGTCTGCACCAGCAGCGGTTCATCGCGGCGCCCTTCATTCAGAGCCTTCTTGCATTCACGCAGGGCTTCGGCAAAGCCTCCACCGTCGATGTATGATTGAATGCTCCGGTTCTGCCCGTCCGTGCGTTTTTCCTGTTTCAACGCAAACAGGCGGTCTTTGGCCATGCCGCCGAACTGTTGATCGTTCAGCAGACTTTGATAGATGCGGGCGGCATCGGCTTTTCGGTCGGCCTGTTCAAACAGGAGCCCCTGATAGTATCTGGCCCCGGCATGTCGCGGATTGAGCTTGATGACCCGCTGCACATCCTGCGCGGCTTCAGCGAACTTCTTCTCGCGATACGATGATTCAACCCGGAAAAAAAGGCGATCTTCCAAAGTCGGGCCGGCAGCGCTGCCCTCAGGCATCGACAGGACGGCCCCACAGACGACCAGACCGGTCACGGCCATGGCACGTGCCCAACGCGCGAATGAAGCCGGCGAACAGCAGGTCGGCAGAATCGGGGCGTCCGAGCGCTCGGACACATACCTTTCGGCAATCCGTCGACTCACGGTTCTTCCTCCAGATCCCAGGATTCTTTATGACCATCTGGAATTCTGTGTTCAAGCAGTCGAGGAAGAAAATCAGACTGGACATTTCTTTCGAGAGCCGCGCGCGCCAGTCTCCCGATCTGCGATCGAGGTCGTACCGTGAGAATGTGTTCAAACTCTTTGCGAGCCTCATTATCGCGCTCAAGGCGGTTGAGAAGCATACCCAGGTTGTACCGTGCCGGCAGGTAGTCAGCGACCGCGATCGCGGCACGATACTCCTGCTCGGCCAGTTCGTCCCAGTTCGTGGCGTCGCCCGGCAGACATTCACGGCCGCGTCGCTCATAAGAACACCCCGCGAGAAAGTGCGCTTCCTCCGACATCGGTCGTTCCTTCAGGGCCTTGCGAAAAGCAAGAATCGCCTGTTCGTATTCGGTTCTAGCCAGATACTCGCGGCCGCGTGCCATCCAGTAACCGAAGGTGCGGTCGGGTCGGGTCAGATACTGCATGCCTGAACCCTCGGCGCCGCGACCTTTGGCGGGCGGACGCGGAATCTCGCCCGACGGGGGCTTGAGGCCGCCTTGTGGAGCGTAGGTGCGCCCTCCGGCCAATAGCCAGAGACCCACCAGTGATACCAATATCAATGGTTTTCGTTTCATGTTAAAAGAAGATCCAGTAAAACCTTCGGCACGCTGCGCCGCATGCTGAAGGGAAATTTCCCCGCGAAAACGCTCGATGCGGGCAAAACAGGCTTCCAGACAGATTTCGCTCTCTCTCGAAAAAGGACCGGCCGCGATCTGACAAACCGGAACCCCAACGTCCTGGGAAGGCGAAGGGTTCACATGAGTCCTGATAAATCAGAAGCACATGCCGCAACACGGAGGTTCGTGGTATAACGCAGCAAAACATGGGAATTTCCCAGGCACTCAGGAGAAAGCATGGATATTCTGGTTTCACGCCCATTTCCGGGTGACGGCCTGCAGCGACTCGAACGTGCGGGCCATCACGTGCGCGTGTTGGCTGACGACCGTCCGCAAAGCGAGTTCTACGAAGCGCTTTCCCGAGTCGACGCTGCCATCTGCCTGCTGTCAGACCCGATCACGGCCGAGCATCTCGCGCGCTGCCCGCGATTGCGCGTGCTGGCCAACTACGCGGTCGGCTTCAACAACATCGATATCGCGGCGGCGACGCAGGCCGGCATCGCCGTTTCCAATACCCCACACGTGCTCACTGACGCGACGGCCGATGTCACGATGATTCTGATTCTCGACGCGATGCGACGCGTCCCCGAAGCTCTCGAGTCGTTGAAAAAAGGCGAATTCAAAGGCTGGAAGCCAATCTACCTGCTCGGTCAGGATCTCGCGGGCAAGAATCTCGGCATTCTGGGCATGGGACGCATCGGCGAAGCGGTAGCCCGGCGGGCCGAGGCATTCGGCATGAAGATTCTCTACCATACACGCTCGGGGGCCAAACCGGGCCTGCCCTGGCCGGCGGTGTCTTTTGAAACGCTTCTGACCGAAAGCGACGTACTATCGCTGCATTGCCCGCTGACACCCGAAACCACCCACCTGATCGGCTGGGAACAACTGTCGCGCATGAAACGAACCGCAGTTCTGATCAACACCTCGCGCGGGCCGGTGGTCGATGAAGCGGCTCTGGCCAAAGCCTTACGGGAAAAGGTGATTTTTGCCGCCGGTCTCGATGTCTACGAACAAGAACCCATCGTTCACCCGGACCTGCTTGCCGTGCCGAATGCCGTGCTGCTGCCGCACATCGGTTCAGGAACGGTGGAAACACGTTCGCGCATGGGAACCATGGCCGCAGAATGCGTTCTCGAGGGGCTTGCCGGTCGACTGCCGCCGTACCCGGTGAACCCGGAAGTCGCGCAGCAGCCGCGCTGGCGGGAGCGGACCCTCTCTATCTCTTGATCAACACGGCGGGTCCGGTGCGGACCCGCCGTGACATTTTCCTAGAAAACGACTTCTTCCATGGCGGCATCGAGCATGTCGCGCGCGTCGTCTTCAGCAATGCGCTTGGCATACACGATTTCCGACACGAGCAGTTGGCGCGCCGTTTCGAACAGGGCCTTGTCCTTCGTGCCAAGCGGCTTGACCAGACTGCGACGATACAGCAACCGGTACACATGCGCCACCTGCGAAAGCTCGCCACTCTGAATCTTTTCGAGATATTCGCGATACCGCTGGTGAAAGCTTTTGATTTCTTCTTCTTCCGCTTCGGTGAAACTCTCGCTCAGCACTTCAAAGATGCTGTCGATGTTGTTTCCGAGCGAGATGGTGCGCAAGCCGACCTTCTCGGCCATATCGATGGGAACCATGACCTGACCCAGGTCGCTATAGGGAAAATCGATAATGTAGTATTTCATCACCTTGCCGCGAATCTCGCGCTTCTGAATCTCGCGCAGAACGCCGGCACCGTGAATGGGGTGAACGATGGGAGAACCGATTTCAAAACTCAACATACCTTAAAGAGCTCCTCTAACAACAGATTGCGAACACGGGCTCGAGGAGAACCGAACAAAGGACAAACCGACCGTTGCCCCACAATTCGGGGCAACGGTCGTTGCGGACGAGAGAGGCCTGGAGAATACCAGCATCCAGGGCGTCTGGTAGAGAACTCCGGGGTTGGAGAGACAATGAATTACTTGCCTTTCTTTTTGGCTGCAGGAGCAGCGGCTTTGGCATCGGGCTTGGCGGCGCCGGCGGCCGGAGCGGCAGCACCAGCGGCGGGTGCGGCAGCGCCTTCGGCGGGAGCGGCACCAGGAGCGGCGGCACCTTCGGCGGGCACGGTACCGGGAGCCGGAGTGACCACTTCTTCTTTCACCACGGACATCTGGCAGATCGTCAGTTTCGGGTTCGAAATGATCTTCAATTCACTCTTCGGAACATCTGACACGTGCAGCGAATCGCCGACGTCGAGGGCAGAGACGTCGAGGTCGATCTTCGCCGGAATCTTCTCAGGCAGACATTCGACCCGGAGGGTCTTCAACTGTGTGGTCAGAATCGCACCGGCCTTCTTGCCGATCGGTTCGCCCACCAGGTTGATGTCGACTTCGACCTTGAGCGGAACCTTGCGGTCGATGGCCTGAAAATCAACATGTTCAAACAGGTGATTCAACGGGTTCTTCTGGTAATCGCGAATGATGACTTCGCAGGGAGCGGCCTTGCCGCCGAAATCGATCTTCATGATGCTGTTGCGGTGCGGAATCTTCGCAAAAGCGACCTCGACATCACGGCGCTTGAACACGCAGTGAACGGGCTTTTCGACGCCCTGTCCGTAAATAACCGAGGGAAGCATTCCCTGGCTGCGGGCGCGCCGAGACTCGCCCTTGCCGGTCTTGCTTCTTACTTCAGCGTTCAAAATAAACTCTGCCATAGAAGCTCCTTGAAAGGTTAATTTGATTTTGCTATGGTAGCACCTTTTGGACTCCCGGTCAAATCGACGTTTTCTGCAAACCTCATGCACTTGGCAAGCAGAGCCGTTCTGGAGTAATGTCAAAGCCATGTCCGAACCCCGTTCCGTACCCCTGCCCTCGCCCGAGGAACTTCTGGCACTGACCGGCACTCGGCGCTGCCTCTTCGGTGATGCCCGTCAGATCCGGCAGATCTGCGAGATCGTGCGCAAGGTCGCGCGCAGTTCCGGCCCCGTGCTGATTCGCGGCGAGTCCGGCACCGGGAAGGAGGTTCTGGCTTCGGCCATTCATCGGCAGAGCCCGCGCAGCGACAAGCCGTTCGTTCCTCTGCATGCAGGCGCTATTCCGAGAGAGCTTTTTGAAAGTGAGCTGTTCGGACACTGCAAGGGAGCATTCACCGGAGCGGACCGCGATCGTACCGGCGCTTTCGATCAGGCGGACGGCGGCACGCTGTTTCTCGACGAGATCGGAGACATGCCGATCGACCATCAGGTGAAACTGCTGCGAGCGCTTCAAAGCGGCGAAGTCAGACCCGTCGGGGCAACACAGGCACATCGAGTCAGCGTCAGGGTCGTGTCCGCCACGAATCGCGACCTCGAGTCCCTGATCCGCGACGGCCGATTTCGCGAAGATCTCTACTACCGCCTTTCGCTGTTCGTGATCACGATTCCTCCGCTACGAGAACGCCGCGACGACATCGTGCCGCTCGCCGAAATCTTCGCACGGCGCTTCTACGCGGAACAGGGCGGAGTCTCCAGTATTGCCTTTTCAGCGGCGGCCCGGCGATTACTGGCCGAGTATGCCTGGCCGGGCAACATCAGAGAACTGGAAAATGCCGTGCACCACGCTGTCACCTTTCAAGAAGGCGGCATGATTCAGCCGGACGATCTGCCCGAATCGGTGCGCACCGGTCATGCCCCCCTGCTACGACGGGAATCCACCCACACTGCCGCATCGCCGTCATCAGAACCCGAATCGGAGTCGGGACATGCTGAGGGAAACACCATCATTGAACCGCTCGCCGAGGTCGAACGCCGTCACATTCTGAGAGCGTATGAAAAGCTGCAGGGAAACAAAACCCGTACCGCTCAGGCGCTCGGCATATCACTGCGCAGCCTGCAGATGAAGCTGAAAGCGTTCGGGAAAACAGACTGATCCGTATCGCCGCCACCCTCGTCCTACTCGAGGCGAAACACCTCGACCTGCTGCGCTTTTCCTTTCACGGAAAGGATGCCGAGCGGCTGAATACGAAACGCCTCGCGCTCTTCCGGCGGCAGCTGCATCCACAGATCATACCCGAGACGATTCATCACCGTTGATCCATCCTTGAGCCCGGCGTCGCAGAGTCGTGAAGCGAGGTTGACCGTATCGCCGATGACGGTGAATTCAAGACGAACGTCAGCCGTTCCGAGCACGCCCGACAGCACTCGGCCGCTTGCCAGACCAATACCCAGGGCGCACCCTTTCCAGAAATGCCTTTCGGCGAAGGTTTTGCGCATGGCCCGAGCCGCGGCCAGAGCGCAGTGCTGTGCATCGGCAAGAGTACGAGTCGAACTGGTGCGAAAGACGGCCAGAATCTTCTCACCGATGAACTTGTCAACCTCACCGCCCTGCTGCCGGACAACGGCCGCCATCGCCGCCAGATACTCATTCAGGCGGCGAATCAGCTGGTCGGCCGGCAAGGTCTTGAGCAGCGACTTGAAATCGGAAACGCCGGCAAACAACACGATCACTTCCACTTGTTCACCCTTGTTTCGCTCGATGGAACGGCCGTCTCCACCAACAATGCCCTGGACGGAATCAGAGACAAACTGCCGTAGCAGACGTCCCTGCTGCACACCCTCGGTCATCTGATTGAACGCCGCGGCGAGCCGCCCCAATTCATCATCTCGTGCAACGGTCATGCGGACGGAAAAGTCAAGTGCGGTGACGCGGCGCGAACATCGCTCCAGTTCGAGCAATGGGGCAAGAAATCGTCGCGAGCCGCGGAACGCCAGATACAGAGCTGTACAAGCCAGCAACAACAATAACAGGCGTTCGCGGCGAATCTTCGCGAGGGCGTTTCGGCGAATCTCTTCAAAGGCGACGCCGCGCGTGTACACCAGTCGCGCATTCACCGTGCCGGGAACGGCGGCCTGCAGGATCTCTCCGTCTGCGGTCTGAAGTCTGCCGACTCGCGGTTGCCCTGCCGCGACCGCTCGAGCCGTCAGGTCGGCTCCGGCAAAGTCCTGCAGTCGCTGTCGATGATACGCCTTGATCCACCGGTCCTTTGCATATCCCGGTCGATCGTTTTCGCTGAACTCGTAAAACATGTGCCAGAACGGGGGGGTGAATTTCCAACCCGGCGCATCACCGTATGAAACCTCAGGCCCGAATTCATCTCCCAGTACGGACATGATCGCATGCCACTCTCGAAACAACAGATTCAGGAAAGACTTGTCATCAAACACGATCTGAATGACAGCCCGCGAGCGATCATTGATCCTCAGATGCTGCAGGTAAAACAACTGCTCCACCTTGTCCTGCAATCGCAGGCGCAGGAGCGAACGCGGCGCCGCCAACTGCGATGCGTACACGTCGGGCGGCACCATGGCCTGCATGGACTCCACAAACTGGTCCACCTGTGCGCCGATCATCGCCGAGCGGCTCTCCCTGCCTGTTTTCTTCGCCGCGATCACGGGCTGCACATCGGGGTTGAGCTTGGCCAGATTACTTTCCAACAGCGAACGAAAAGCCTCGGTTCGCAACGGATCCTGCATGAATCCGCGAACATACCGTCCTATTCCGGCAATCATGAAATTCCGGATCAGGAGCCCGCGCCATTCGGCCATTCCAATCAGTCTTTCCCAGTAGCGATCGTTCCCCTGAAAAGCATCAGGATCAGCCTGCCGCAGTTCCTGCGAGAACTCCGTCGTCTGCAGCGCACTCGACAGAAATCGCTCATAGACCCGACAGGCATACGCACACATCAGGTCGTGTCCGCGGTCCATCCCCTCCAGTTCCTCAATCAACTGCGCCCCCCGTTCTTTTGCCGATCGAGTTGCCCGCTCGTCGCCATAGATACGGAGCAGCTGATATCCAACCACCAGAGCCGGAAGGATCACGAGACTGAATCCGAGAATCATTTGTACCAGAAGCGATCGACGCATCATGAGCCGCAGAGGCACGAGCACAAGCATAAACAAGCCCAACAACGACCAGCCGAGCAGCACCCTGCCGCTCGAGGTTTCCAGGAACTGATGCCAACGTCCGATTCCGGGCGTCCGCTTGCTGGCCATCAACAGAACCGTTGCGTCACCCGAGGGCTGCCGCCATGCCAGACTCCCCAGACTCGATTCGCGATACCCGGAAAAACCACCAACGTCCGCCTCAGAGGACTCGAATAGTCGGCTTTTCAGTTCCTCGAGCAAAGGGACTCCGAACCATTCATTCGTCGCCAGAGACTGCCAGACCCCGTTCTCCTGCCAGATCACCGCTCCTTCCAATCCATCCCGTTCGAGATTCTTGAGAAAAAATCGATATCCGTCCCGCTGTCTCATTCGTTCCATCGGCAAAAAGACCATTACGCCGGTTGTACGCTCAAGTTTTTCCGCCGCATTGATCACCCGTCGTTCAATCTCTCGCAGCGGCAGCCAGTATAAGAACCCCGGTTTCGCATCCATGGTCACCGGCGAGAATTTTCCCAGTCCTTCTCGAACCAGCTCCTCAAACTGATGGCCGGCAATCCGACCAAATCGTTCAGACGTCTCGATCTCCTGCAAGCGAAAAAGTATCAATGAGCTGCTCGCGATCCTCATCCGCGCGGCTTCTTCCGCACTGGGGTAATACAGATCGTGGAAAAACAGCCAGGCCCAGAACCTGATCGAATCACTTGCCGACAACGGAAACGCAGGGTCGATTTCTGCAGGCGCAACACGAAACAGCCCTTCATGGTAACAACCGGAATGGTTCAGCAGGTTGTCGGACCTCGGCAGAGTTCCTGCCTGGCGAATCAGGACACCCGCAGCATCAGGAACCGTTTCACGAAACTCCTCGAGAATCCGGGTCCATTCCTCGGAACTGAGCAGATGCGCCGCCGAAGGCCGCAGCCGACCGGTCAACCAGCGACCGGCCTGGTGACTGAATTCGAGAGTTTTTTCGTTTTCGCCCAGAACTTCCTCCAGCTGCCTGCGGTCGTCCGCGCGAACCGCTTCGCGAACCCGCGCTTCACTCCAGAGATGGACGGCGACGAAACACAGCATCGGCAGCAGCCACAGCGTGAATCCCAGCCCTGCTGAAAAGACCGGTTGCCTGCGGGCTGATTCGATATCAGTCTCTGTCGCGTCGGCTAGCGCTGCGTTCTGCGCCGCCTTAACCGGGACAATCGATACCGGCGACTCGATCTCGAAGTCAGGCAAAACGGCAAGCTCGTGAATCTGCTCATCCGACGACAATGGTACAAGTTGATAGAATTCGCCAACCTCTTTACAAGCTTCTTGAGAGAGCATGATTCCGGTATATCGTGCCTGTTTGGACGCGGCTTCAAGGTCTCCGGCCCGTCGCAGCGGCTCGCCGATCACCGAAAAGTCGAGACGTGAGCCGGGATCGCCGATCACTCCCGCAACGACGGTTCCCACATCGATCCCGATACCAATCTGATAGGTGAACGTTTGCCTTCGCAGGCGCTCTTCATTGAGCTTCTGATGTTCCTGTTTCATCACGGCGGCAGCATTCAGGGCACGCACAGCTGCCGAAGCCCTTCCCGGCTGCTCATAGAAAACCGCCTGAATGGCATCGCCGACAAAGCGATCGATGGCGCCGCCCTCGCGCTGAATCGCTCTGGTCATCCGTTCCATGTGTTCATTCAACAGTTCGAAGACCGCGGTTGCCGGGTGCGTCTCACTCAGGGTCGTAAAACCGCGAATGTCGGAAACCAGAACCGCCACCTGCCGATACTCCCCTTCCATCGCACGCCGGTAGTCGCCGCCGGCCACAACATCAAGCACCTGCGGGGCCACAAACCGGCTCAACATCCTCCGTTCCCGCAGCCAGGTAATCATGGTGTTTACCGATCGAGCCGCCAATCCGAGTTCATCCTGGCGGGCCGTATCCACATGCCGGTCCAGATTGCCTCGCCCGACATCTTCAAGCGTTTCGGTCATGCACACCACCGGTTCGGCAAATCGACGTCGCAACCAGAGCGACACCAGCGCCACCGGAATGAGCAGGACGACCAGCAGAACCAGAACACCGATCAGCAATTGTCGATTCCGCTGCTGCAACGTATGAGTCGATGCTCTGGCCAACAGAATGTATCCGGGCAGTTCGGCACTCTGACGCGCCATGATCACCTCTTCTTCGTCCGGTCGTTCGAGGTACAAAGGCTGCAGCACAGCCATCTCGGCCAGGCGCGCGAATTCAGGCCTCCCGGCGATGAAGCCGGTCGCCGCCGTCGTCTCCACCACCCGGTTTCCACGCACGCGATACGCGGCCAGGCCCAGTTCCTCTTCCTGATTCCCGCGCAACTGTTCGTCAAACGCCCGATTCAGATACTGGTCCAGGTGATCTTCCATCCTCCAGAAACAGTCAAGCTCCATCATGATCCGCCCACCCTGTTTCCAGACGAGGGAATACATGAACCATTGCCGCTCACCCAGTCGCCAGGCGCGCAAGGTTCCCAGTTCACGCGTCTTCCCGAAAAACCCCGCTGACTTTCCCCAGGAGGAAGCATCGCGGGTAATGATGTCATCACGATCGCCGAACTCATCGGCTTTTTCTCCCAATGCCGTCTTCCACTCGCCCGTCAATAGACGTATCAACAGCCGCTGTGCTGCGGCGGAAATGCCCTGCAGTTTCAGCTGAACCGGCTCACGATCACGACGAAACAGAAGCAATCCGGTCAGCACCTGTCCGCGATCACGCGATCGATCGGCCAGTTCCCGCAACAACCCTTCGGCATGCGGCGCAGAGAGCAGTTGTTCCTTTCGGCCGGCTTCGTTCCAGAAATCGCGAATCACCTGGCAGATCGCCTGATTGACCTGGGTTGTGCCGGTTTCAATGTTTCTCATGATCTGACCCAGCGCAGCACGGCGCTCATCCAGACGGCCGGCCGTGACGTCGGCCGCCAGGCGCATACTGTTCGCGTAACTGAGCGCCAAGGGCATGGAAACCAGGGCGACGAACAGCGTCACGAGTTCAAGATGCACGCCGAGGACCGGAATCCGCTTGCGAATGGCCACGTCTGCAGACACCAGAACCCAGAACGCCGCCCACAAGACGAGGAACAGACGCCCGATCCGCTCCATCGCTGCCGGCCGATGTTTCAACGCGGGCGTGATCAGCAGACCAAGGTGCCCGGAAACCGGAGACACCGGAGTCGGATACCCCCAGTATCGTTCCGTGAGAGGAACAATGCGACCAAGCATTGGGGCCAGTGTTCGCACATCTTTCGGCCGCAGGTCGGTCCCATCCGCCGGAAAGATTCCCATTCTCTGCTGCAGACGCTGAACCGCCCTCATCAACCGCGGCTCGCACGCTGCCGGGTGCAACAGCGGCAGATCAAAAACCGGACCTTCCGTATACGGAAGCGGCAGAAAACCCGGCCACACCCGGGATGATTTCCAGTTGTGCATGCAGACCAACAGCGGGTTTTCCGGGGTGTTCCCAGCGAGAGGGAACAGACACACGAATCCGGCTCGCACCTTCCCCTGATCGATGATCAGATCCCAGAGCATGAGATGCGGCTGTTCCTGGAAGATGACGTGAAACGGCTGAGCGCGAAAGGAAGGAGCGAACAGATCACTCGTCAATCCGCTGCCGAGTATCATCCGCCAGCGCTGCACCAGCTTCTGTTCAGCCCCGGTCTGTTTTTCTGAATCTCTCCCGGCCCGGCTTCTCTCAGACAGCGACAATTCCTGCAACAAACGTGCGAACTGATCGGCAAACTCCGACTCGAATCCCCGGCCGTCAACCGAGCGCAGCCTGTCCTCCATGCGAAACACCCAGAGCCGCGTTTTCTCCATCCCACGCGGAAAGCACCGACGAATCTCTCGCGCTGAAAGATCCTTTCTGGAAGAGCGAAGCAGACTGCGGCGGATTCTCCCGGCCGTTTCCTGCAGCCAGTAGGTGATATCGGTCGTCTGCTGCAGATTGCGGCCGAGGCGCTCACACTGCCGTCTCAGAGAGTCGAGTCGCTGTTGATATTCTCGTTCTGCTTCTTCACGCCCGCTGTAGATGAGAATCAGCAGAGGCAACAGCGAAAGAAGACACGGCATCCACCAGGCGGCAAATGCCTGTAACAGCAGATTTTTCCGTGCATTCGCCGGTACGAACGCGCTCATCGCCTCAGGGTGTGATTCGTGAGGCGACTCGCATGATCAGCGTCGCTGTGGACGCCGGCCGCGCCCCTGAAACCCACGATCTGAACTGCGGTCACGCGTCTCTGGAATCGCCGCCGGCGGCGGTTCAGGCCGACCCTCGGCGCGAAGTCGTGCGGCTTTTTCATCCAGTAGCATCAGCAGCAGCTCGGTTGACTGCTCGTGGTCCTGAATCTGCGTCAGCAGACGCTGAAACCCCTTCATGCGTTCGCGGCCGGCGGTGTCGAGATCTCGCAGATCGCCTTCGAGACGAGCCATCAGGCGTTCCGCCAGCCGATTCTGTACCTCTTCGGGGGTCGGGGTGTTCTTCTTGATGAACGGAATACCGTGACGGCGAGCACATCTCTTGACATCGCCTTCCTGAATGACGGAAACAAGACTGACCGCCACCCCCCGATTCCCGGCACGGCCGGTGCGGCCGGCACGATGCACGTACTGTTCGACATCGGGCGGAAAATCGTAGATGAAGACGTATTCAAGCTTGCTGACATCGATGCCGCGAGCTGCCACATCGGTGGCCACCATCAGTCGCAGCGAATGGTCCTTCAGGCGTTTCATCACCGACTCGCGATCGCGCTGGCTGATATCACCGCTGATCTGATCGACATCGTAGCCAAAGCGGCGCAGGAAGGCCGAAAGATACTCGACTTCACTGCGCGTATTGCAGAAGATGATCGCACTCGACGGATTCTCGACTTCGAGAATTCTCATCAGCACACGATCTTTCTGCATGGCATCGACGACGTAATAGATATGGTCCATGTCCGTGACGTGAACCGCATCGGAAGACAGCCCCAAGAACTGCGGCTGATGCAGGAGTTCATCGGCCATAACCCGGACGCCGCCCGGAATCGTCGCGGAAAACAGCGCGGAAACACGGTTCTTCGGCAGCCAGGCGCGAATGCGACGCACATCCGGCCAGAAGCCCATCGACAGCAGTTCGTCCGCTTCGTCGATGACCAGGAACTGAACCTTGGCCAGCGACAGGTTCCGGCGATTCAGATGATCGAGCAGACGCCCCGGAGTCCCGACCACGATATGAGCTCCCCGTTTGAAGGCCTCGATCTGAGGCACATAGCCGACGCCCCCATACACCGCCGCGGCGCGAACGCCGTGATACGCGCCCAGTCGATCGCATTCCGTCTTCACCTGCTGCGCGAGTTCACGTGTGGGCACCATGATCAGTGCCTGCGTCGTCGGCTGCGTCGGATCAATCATCTGCAGCAACGGCAGAACGAAGGCTCCGGTTTTACCGCTGCCGGTCTGCGACTGCACAATCAGATCGTGCCGATGCAGCAACCAGGGGATAACGCGGGCCTGCACCGGCATCGGCTCGCTCCAGCCACAATCATTGACCGCGCGACGAAGCGTCTCCGGCAGATCGGTGAAGCGGAAAGGCGGATACGGATCCGCAGCTTGTACCGGTTGAACTGCAGTAGAATCTTCTGCTGATAATTGTTCCGGCGCCTGGGAAGTGTGGTTCGAACTCTGGTCAGGCATTGTATCATCATGGTTGGTGGTCATCGCAAACTCCGGTACTGTAGTCCGCCGGGCGGCGGTTATCGGCCGAAGAGTAGTGTATTCCGACCCGTTCGTCAATCCCAACGTGTTCATGCCGGCAAGTCTCGGTGAGAAGAACGTGCCTGTCCGGGCACCTCACCGAAGAATTGCTGTGTTCATGCGCGGTAGACACATGGACCGTGGTCTGGCAGAATGAGCGCATGTGTTCTACAGCTCGCTTCGCACTTGTCTCATCGCCGCAGGGGCTGAAACCGTCTGCCGGTTCCCACCCGCCTTGCCGCCTGTCGGCCGCGCTCACCATCCTCACGATTCTCGCCCTGACCGGAGCCGCATCTTTTGCCGCTGAAGTGTCGCCATTCCCGTCCTATGTTGCCTCACAGCCGTTGAGCCTGAAATGGTATTGCCTCGATTTTTCCAGGTCCGATGCGTCCATCGATGTCTCCGAACTCGCCGACACGCAAGGCTTCATCGATGTTTCACGGCCGGTACGAACAGCGCAGAGCGAATTGCCCTGGGTGATTCCGCAGGCACATCGCCCCGGCATGTATGTCTTTGCGGGGTCGGAACACCCGGCTTCCGACACAATATGGTTCTATGCCGAATTCGACGTCGCCACCCCCGCACCTTTGCTCTGGCAGTATGACGCGGATGACGCCGTTCGAGTCTGGGCGAACGGACGCTATGTCTGGCACAAGCCCTATCTCAACGGCGTCGCCACTCCGAGCTTCACTACGCTGATTTTTCCCCGGCTCGGGAAAAACACTCTGCTGGCACGAGTGGACAATCGCATCGGGTTGAGGACATTCTTAACCGATCTGCGGCCGGTGATCTCGCTGGACAATCTGAAAGCTCGAATTTCTTCCGTCTGCAGAGCACTCCTCGAGCCGCGAAATCTCGAGGCCCTGGTTTGCATGATGGAGGCCCTGCCGCGCCGACCTCTTGCCGCCACCGATATCCCAAGTGTCGAATCCTGGAATCAGGATTTTCCAGCTTGTCCCTTCGAGAAACTGCTGATTGCCTTTCAGCGTTTTTCTCGCGTGTATTCGCGAAACGAACAGCGCCGATATGGACGTTTTCTGGGCTGGCTCATCGAACAATCAGGCGTTGCAGCCGAAATCGATCGACGTCTGGCGCGCGGTCTGCAGCGCCAGCGCACCTCCTCTCGCCTGAGTCCGGAACGGGTTCGCCGGCTGTTCATGAGTCATCGCATCGCTGCAGCCCGGCTCGGGGCGCGACGACTGTGGGCTTACGGAACGCTTCCGGACGACCTTCGAGATCTGCTGCTTCAGTCACTGACCGCGCAGTTTCAGCGGACCCTTTCGTGGGAAACCTACATGGAAGGCCGGTTCTACGCCGACGCGCTCGAGCCGGACAACGAACCGCTTCGACAGCTGCGCCTGGCAGCATTCGACTTCATCAATACCGATGTCGCTTCAGCCGTCGAGCGCTTAGATCGGATCTGTCGCGAGCAGCCTGATCTCGAGCCGGCGTTTCACCTACGCAGCATCAGCCTGCTGCAGCACTATCCGATTCCCTTGCCGCAGTGCCCGGAAGCGTTTCAAGCGTGGCGGGAAAAAGCACGCCGGGAAGACGAGAAGCTCTACCGCAGCCTGATCCGCTGAGCGTCACTCGCCGATAATCTTCACCAACACTCGCTTGCGCCGCATGCCGTCAAACTCGCCGTAGAAGATCTGTTCCCACGGCCCGAAATCGAGTTTCCCATTCGTCACCGCGACCACCACCTCCCGGCCCATCACCTGACGTTTCAAGTGCGCATCCGCATTGTCCTCGCCGCCGTTGTGGCGATACTGGGAATGGGGCTTTTCAGGAGCGAGCTTTTCGAGCCACACCTCAAAGTCGTGATGCAAACCGCTCTCGTCATCATTGATGAACACACTGGCGGTAATGTGCATGGCATTGCACAGCACGAACCCCTCGCGAATCCCGCTTTCGCGCAGGCATTCCTCGATCTGCGAGGTGATGTTGACGAACGCGCGCCGCGTCGGCGTATTGAACCACAGTTCCTTGCGATAGCTTTTCATGACCTTCTCCTGGGATGTGTTTCAGGGCCGGCCGAATCAGCATCGACCTCGACCAGCTTGCACCGCGACTATACCATACCGTGCCACGGCTCTTTCGTCGCTTGATCGCTTGTCGTATACTGGTTCGGCCGTGCGCTCACCGCACGGGGCAAGGCGTTGCCGGCCGATTTCATCCGCCAAAGGGGGGAATTGTCATGTCTCAACTGGAACACGCAGCCCAGGCTCTTCGTGCCAACGGATTCACCGTCACGGTTCATGCTTCTCGCACACAGGCGGTTGAAGCGATTCTTGCCGAGATTCCCGCGAAGGCGACGATCGGGCGCTGCGGCTCGGTTACCTGCACCGATCTCGGGTTGTATGACGCTCTGTCTCATCGCGGCAATCCGGTCATCGATCCGTATCAGCCGATGCTGACCCCCGAGGAAAAAGACGCCATGCGCCGCAAAACCCAACAGGCCGATGTTCTTCTGACCGGCACGAACGCCGTCACTCTCGACGGCAAGCTCGTCAACCTTGATGGGGTCGGAAACCGCGTCTCAGCGCAGATCTTCGGACCCGGAAAGGTGATCATCGTCACCGGCAGGAACAAGATCACCAACGACGTGCATGCCGCGATCAAACGCATCAAAACGGTCGCCTGCCCGCAGAACGCCCGACGGCTCAAACTCGAAACTCCCTGCGCCTTCGATCGCGAGTGCCCCAAACCAGACGGTTGTCGCAGCCCGCAGCGCATGTGCAATGCCCTCGTCGTGCTCGAACGTCAGCCGCGCCTGACCCCGATCAGCATTCATCTGATCGACGAAGATCTCGGCTACTGAGTCGTTCTCCGTACAGAAAACCGGCCGATTCCTGCAGCAGAACCGGCCGGTTTGCTTTGTTCGCTCAAACGTCAGAGATATCCTGAAGCGCTCAGCAGCGCGATGACAATGCCGAGCAGTGATTCTCCGGCGATAATGCCCGAACTGACGGGAACGATGTATTTTTCTCCCTGTTTCGGCCACTTGTGCATGATCGCGATGGACAGGACCGCACCGATGAACATCGACAGAGAATTGAAAAACGGAATCACCATAGCCAGGCCGATTCCCATCGCCGAAGGAACGTAGCTGCGCAGCGATTTGGGGGCGAACATATCGAGCAGCGTGAGCACGGCACCAATAAGAACGCCGATGAGAATGCCCCAGCGCGCCGTCTCGTGCAAGGCCCCCAGGCCGTTTGCCAACAGCCGGGCAACCGCTGCCCACACCTGCGCCGAGGGGGCCGGCCACTTGTCGCCGCCGAGGTCCTCGGGGCTTTGGACCAGCAGATAGAACGCCGGAACCACGACCAGCGTACCGGCGAAGATGCCCATGAACTGAGCGATGAACTGCTTGCGCGGGTTTGCCCCGAGCAGATACCCGCTCTTGAGGTCGGTCAGCAGATCGGCTGCCGAACCGGCCGCGCCCGCCGTCACGCTCGCCGTCATGAGGTTCGTGACGATGTTTGACGGAGCCAGCACGCCGAACACCAGCTGAGTGATCTTTCCCATCGCGCCCACCGGCGTGATATCCGATTCCCCGGTCGCGCGGCAGGCAACGATGGCCAGGAAGAACGTGGCCGACACAGCGATGATGCCCATGATGACCGACGTCTGGAAGGCATAGTGCAGAACCAGCAGGCATCCGAAACCGGAGAGAGCCAGCCCGCCGAGAAACCAGCTTGATGGCACTTCGATCGCGGCCAGCGGATCATCTTTGCCCTCTGATGCCGATTTCGCGGAAAACACGTTGAAAAGGCCGCCGAAGGCTCGCACCACGGTCTTCCACTGAAAGGCGAACGCCAGCAGACCGGCAGAAACCATGATCGAAGCGCCCGTCCAGGTGCTCCAGCTGACAATCGATCTGTAACCCAGCTTCAGTGCACCCAGACCACCGTTTTCACGTAACAGTGGAATGCAGACCCCGTTCACCCAGGTGCGCAGACCGCATTTTTCGAGTTCGAGAATCGATGACAAATCTGAAAACGGCTGCCAGAAAGCGCCTGCCACCAGAGCGGCCACATCATGAATCTCAGGGAACGACAGAGGGAAACTCATCCCGAAGCCGAAAAACGGCTTGAGCAGGACTTCCGGGTTCAGATTCACCGCCTCGATCGCGCCTTTCTCGACCATCCATGGCGCGATGACGGCATAGTTCAGCACTCCGCCGAGCAACAACGACCAGGCGATCTTCCAACCCATGATGGCACCGGCGGCGATCATGATGGCGCTCATCTCGAAGCTGATGGTCCAACGCACCAGCGGCAGACCCATGATGGTGCCGGGAAAATCGAGCATACCGGGAATGGCGAACGGCTTGCCGGCATCGCGCAGCCAGGCGATGACCGCACCGAAGGCTCCGGCGATGGTCAGCGATCGGGCCTTGTCTTCCGCATCACCGCCTTCTGCATGCAGGCTCTTGAGGGTTTCTGCCGCGGCTATCCCGCTCGGAAAGCGCAACTGTTCGATGTTGATCATCTGACGCTTCATCGGAATGGCCATGAAGACGCCTAGAGCGGCCAGACAGAACGTCCAGGCAGCCAGCACCGGCCACGACATGTGTACCCCGGTCACCAGCAGATACGCGGCAATCGCCGAAGTCATCGTTCCGCCCGTTGAATACCCGGCAGAAGAGGCCGTCGACTGCATGCAGTTGTTTTCCAGAATCGACATCTGCGAGGTTGCGATCCCCGGCAGCACCGCCCGCATGGCATTCCAGATCGCATAAGAAAGAATGCACGCCGTGATCGCCACTCCCAGACCCCACCCGGTCTTCAAGCCGACATACAGGTTGGAAAGTGACATGAAGCCGCCAAGCGCCATGCCCATGACGACCGCACGGACGGTCAACTGCGGCACGTTGTCACCCTGATAGTAGTGGTCGTACCAGTATCGCTCAATCTGTTCCGGCCCCAGGTCCAGTTCAAAATCCCACGGCGTCAGCAAGATGTGCCGGATCCCGTGCGTCCGGGGTCATGTGATCTTTCATGGCCGCATTCATTTCCATGACAGTGTTCTCTGTGTTTGTACCGGTGCTCATGTTCGCCTTTCCCTTTCCTGGTTCAGCATGCCGTTATCAGGCTTCACGACTGACGCGTTCCGTTTTCGTGACGGCAGGCAAGATACCACGGTCGAGCGCGCGAGAAAAATTGTTTGTACCGAAAACTTTCACACCGTACGCGCGTAATACATAAATGAGGAAACGTTCGATCTTTTGTTCCCGTAGTGAAAGATGTGAAAAGTTCCTCTTCACAGTTGGCAAGATTTGAGTATAATTGAAATGATCCAGACTTATTACAGGGTGGAGGGTACCAGATTATGAAACGTTCATTATTTCTGACGGCGATTCTCGTTGGTCTTCTCAGCTCGCCAGGCGCTTGGGCCAATCCCTACGCCGACAGCGATGCCATTCAACCGGGGCATACCAATGTCTCATCCACGGTTGCTCCATCCGCACCGGTGGCCGCAACGCCGGCCCCCACCCCGCAACCGGCACAGCCTGCCGCCCAAGCTCCTCAGGCAGAGGCCCCAAAAACCGTTAAGATCACGGTAAAGGCCGGAGACAGCCTGTGGGCACTCGCCCAGAAGTATCTCAAAGACGGCGCACGCTTCATGGAAATCGTGAGGCTCAATGCCAAGAGATTCCCCCAACTCCTGAAAAACCCCAACCTGATCATCACCGGCTGGGAACTCGAAATCCCGGTTGATCCTCCGACGACCGCCGGTGCTCCTGGTGGCACGACAGGTCAGACAGGTCAGACCGGCCAGACCGGACAAACGGGCCAGACCGGCGCCACTGGTCAGACCGGCCAGACAGGTCAGGCAGGCCAGAGCGGCCAAGCGACCACTCCGCCGGTTAACGACACCCTCACTCTCGACCAGAAACGCGGTGAATGGCAGCGTGCCATTTGGGCAGCCCAGGCCAAGGGCATCGACATCAAGGTGATTGATAAGGCAACAACCGATTTGCTGATTCAGCAGGGCATTCTGACGTATGAAAAGCTGATGCAGCTTAATCCGCCCGAAGGACAGTACTGGATCATCAAGGACGGAGCTATCGAACTGGCTACCAAACCGGCCACAGCTCCGGTCACTCAGCCCGCAACCCCGGCTACGCCCGCCAATCCAGCGACTCCGGCCAACCCCTCGACTCCGGCGAATCCCGCCAATCCGGCGAACCCTGCAACTCCAGCGACTCCGGCTGAACCTGCCAAGCCCGTCGATGAGTACATCAAGCTGTTCCAGGCTGACATCAAGGGTATGGGCATCAAGGATCTCACCGGCATGAAGGACAGCGCCTACTACAACGCTCTGCAGAAGGCTCGCGGTCTGGTCGCCGGCAGCTGGTATCAAAGCAATCCGATGGACAAGTTCCTGATGAACGACTATAAGAACATCTGGCTGCTGCAGAAACAGTTGCTTGATGCTCATAAAACGTACCAGGAAGTCTGGGAAAAGCGTCGCACCAATAAATTCCTCGGCATCTTCGGCGACGACATCGAATCGGCCGGCAAGCGTGTCGAACAGCTGAAGGCTCGCCTGCAGGAAGCCTGGAACGAGTTCCTGCCGGTGTATGACAAGGCCAAGTCCGTCGCGGAAGACGCGAAGAAGAACGTCGCCGCCAAACAGGAAGAGATCAAGAAACTTGAAGCCGACTTCGCCAAGCTCGGCCGCGATCCTTCCAAGGCCGCGGAAGCCGACCGCATCGCCAGCGCGATCGAGAAGGCGAAAGACCAGATCAAGGACGATGAAGCCAAGGTTCAGTGGTTTGAACCGATGAAGGCTTTGTTCGGTCGGTAATTTCCGGTTGGCATAAACCAGAACGTTGGTTTATACTTCGGGCGGGGATCTCCCGCCCGATTTTCTTTTCTACAGAAAGGCAGGTATAAAGGCGTGAAACGATTGCTTTTGTCTGCAATGCTTGGTGCTGCACTGGTGCTGGTTTCTTTCTCATCGGCGATGGCCGCCCCGGAAGAAACTCCGACGGAAGGCCGACTGCTGTTTGTCGACACCTCCGAGAAAGACAAGACCTATCTCGCCACGATGAACCCCGACGGCTCGGGCAAAACACGCCTGACTCCCGGGTATTCAAACATCGTGTTCCCCCGATACTGCGAAGCATCAGGGTGGATGGGCTTCACCAACAAGCTGCCGGACATGAAGTCGGAAGTCTATCTGCTCTCGCGCGACGGCAAGAAGATCAAGAAAATTCTCGACGGCGCAGCCCTCGAAGGGTTCTCCCCCGACGGCAAGTTTCTGCTGTACACCACCTGCGATCAGGCGGCCGGGTTGTATTCCTACTCGCTCGACTCCAAAACCGCCACGAAGCTTTCAGGCGACATGCAGGTAACCGCCGCCGACTGGTCAGCCAGTGGTGACTGGATCGCCGTTTCCGCACTGACGTCGAAGGGGACGAGCGATATCTGGCTGATCTCCACCAAGGCCCAGGGCATCGTGCGCATCACGGATACACCGACGATTTCCGAGTCCTTCCCGGTCTTCTCGAAAGACGAAAAGTATCTTGCGGTCATCACCGATCGTCATGGACAGAGCGAACTCGAATACATCGACCTGGACAAACGCGAATTCCAGCGCCCGATGCTGATGGGATTGTACCCGTCGCTCTCGCCTTCCAACCGCTGGATCACCTTCGAAGCGGGCGATGAAGTGGCGATTGCGCGCGCCGACGGCATCAACCTCAAGATGCTGACCAAGGGGCGCACTCCCGTCTGGATCAAGTAATCAGCGAAAGGATACGCGCATGATACAGCTGAAGAAGATTCTGGTTCCGATTGATTTTTCCGACTGCTCAAAACTGGCTTTGACCTACGCCGCCAGCTTTTCCATGGAGTTCGGGTCCGAAATTCACCTGCTGCACGTGATCGAGGAAGAGACTGTCCATGTCGGCAGCCTCGAAGATCCGCGCCATATCGGCGAGAAGTGGGAGAAGGAAAGTCTGCAGAAACTCGGCGAGTTCGTCGAGACCCGCTTCAAGGAACTGCCCATGGTCATGAAAGCCACCGGCGGCGAGATCACCGATACCATCTTCTCGTATGCCCAGGACAACAATGTCGACCTGATCATCATGGGCGCCCGCGGTCAGACCGGGTTTGTCAGCACGCTGCTCGGCAGCACCACCTATGACGTGGCTCGCAAGGCCCCGTGCCCGGTTCTGACGGTCAAGCCCTACGATCACCCGTTCATCACGTCCTGAGCGGTTCGTCACATCGCACCCCGGTCTCCATGCGAGGCCGGGGTGTTTTATTCTCAGCCGACTTCGGTGTCTCGTCGCAGATTCCGCAGAAACAGCTCCAGTTCCCCCAGCTGACGTACCGTTTTTTCCCGGGTCGGGAACGCCACATCGACCTGCACCCAGCCGCGGATTCCGGGGGGCGGCAGCACCGGGCGCTGTTCGAGGAACATGCCGACAAGTTCCGTTCCCACTGGCTCGAGAAAGAATCTGTCCCCATGCGGATTGGAGATGAATACGCCCGGGCTGACGGAGGGCGGAAAGCGGCTGAGGGAAAGAAGCGGATTCCACCCCACGGTCTGCCAGGCGTCTTCCGGTATCGGCAGGCGCGCGGGCCATTCTCGAGCGGCCGAGACGCCGACGCCGGCTCGTTGAACCACCTGCATTGCAACGGGGTTCGCGAGGTTGAACAGCCAGTCAAGCCGAAATCGGTGCTGCGGCAGCTCGCGTGCCAGCGTGAAGGCTTCCCAGCCCAGGCAGAGGAACTCCTGCGGGTCCAGAGGGCGCAGGCGCTCGATGAGTCGCTCCAGTTCGTTTTTTGTTGCCGGCGGCGGCAACCACCAGGAAACGGGGGCATCGTGGAGAAATCCAGGCAAAGGGTCGTCCGACAGTGGCAGAAT
>CAYYIY010000028.1:50611-63033 GCA_964472075.1 uncultured bacterium
CCAGGTGTCGGGCTGAAACCGACGAAACGCCGGCGGTGGCGAGGACCAGAGCCGCACGGCAATGCGCATGCGTTTTGTCGCAGTCGAAATCGGCTTTTGATGCACCTCTTCTCTGCGCTCAGCCTGGACAACCTGAATGCCGTTTGCGCGAAGAAAAGCCGCCGGAACAGTCTGCGAAGGGGCATACAGCGTTTCCATCTTCTGCAGATTATCGACCAGTTCGCGTTTGAGGGTTTTCAGATCACTCGGGTTGAGAAAGAGGCCGCGATCGAGCGCTCGCAGCACATGTCGCCCGGCGCGAAAATGTTCCCCGAGATTGGCAAAACGTTCCTGCAGCGGTCCGTCTTCCATTCCCTGACTGCGGGCCCGCGTCAGCACTCCCACGCTGGTCAATCTCACCGCCTGTCCCTTATAGGTGAACTCTACAGCCAGCGGCTGTTCTTCATGTCCTGACCAGAACAGGTCGATCGGCTCGCGTTCCCATTCCCGGTCCCAGTCTTTCTCCCAGGGACGCACCACGGCGGCATCGCTCAACAATAGAGGAGTATCGACCGGCAAGGGGGGCAACCCGCGCACGAGATAGTGCTGCGGTTTCTGGGTCAGCGCCGCCACCCAGGTAAGGCGCGCCCCCTCGCGACGTCCGTTTGCCATCCAGGCCAGGCCGTCCCCGGGTCTCACTTCTCGACGACACTCGATTTCAAGCAGGCCGTCGGACCGGCGGGCACCGGTCACATGACCGATCTGCGCGAAGGTGCGACCTCCCTCTTCCCTGGTGTACCAGTCACCTGACGGCTTTCCTTTGATAAATCCGGAATGTGAAGGCCTTGAAAATACATGATCAAGTTCGTCAAGCAGATCGGGAGTACAGGGATGACCATCGAGCAACTGCCGGTACAGATGCACAACCTGATAGACGTAGGTGGCATCCTTCATGCGCCCTTCGATCTTCAGCGAAGCCACACCGCTGCGCACCACGTCGCCCAGATCGGGCGCCAGGCGCAGGTCGCGGGGGCTGAAAAATGTGTTCGCCCGCCCGCGTTCGGCCGTGTAGAGCTTGCGACAGGGTTGAGCACAGGTACCGCGATTGCCCGAACGCTGACCGAGGGCCACGCTCCAGAAGCACCGGCCGGAGATGCTGTAACACATGGCGCCGTGCACGAACACTTCGAGTTCGAACGGGCTGGTTTGTACAAGTTCGCGCAGGCGAGAAATGCTTGTTTCTCGAGGAAGGATGACACGCGTAATTCCCAGACTTTGCAGCAGCTCGGCCCCGCCGAATCCGTCCCATGCGCCCTGCGTGCTGAGGTGCCGCGGAATGCGACTGTTGCGGCGTTGCAAAGCCGCGGCGACCCCGAGATCCTGAATGATCAGGGCATCGGGCTGCAATGTCTCATGGAAATCGAGCCACTTTTCCAAAAACGGCCATTCGTCCTCGAAGACCAGGGTGTTGAGGGTCACATACAATTTGCGCCCCAGCGAGCGGGTGACCCGACGTGCCCAGCGCAACCCGACCTCATCAAAGTTGGCGGCAAAAGCCCTCGCCCCGAAGTGTTTTCCGCCGAGATACACGGCATCGGCGCCGGCAAGCAGAGCGGCCTTGAGGCATTCGCGGTCTCCCGCAGGCGCCAGCAGTTCCGGCTTGCTCGGCCCGGCCTTCACTTCGCTCATGTCGCCTCGAGTCCTACTCGACTTTCCCGACCAGGTACCGCAATGCCAGAAGATAGCCGTTGGTTCCGAGGCCTGAAATGATGCCGCGGCAGACTGGCGTCAAGAGCGAGCTGCGCCGAAACTCCTCGCGCGCGGAGATGTTCGTAATGTGAACTTCCACCACGGGAACCTTCGCGAACGTCAGAACGTCACGCAACCCGATGCTGGTGTGGGTCAGCGCCGCCGCGTTCAGAATCACGCCGTCGATTCCCTGCAGATTCTGCAGAATATCGATGAGGTCGCCTTCATGGTTCGACTGCCGAACCGTCAACTGCACGCCAAGCGCCGTCGCCAGCGCGTGCAGGCGGGCCTCGACATCCGCCCAGCTTTCACGGCCGTAAATCTCCGGTTCCCGCACCCCAAGCATATTCAGATTTGGACCGTTCAACACAAGAATGTTCATCTGTTCCCCCAAACCCAGTGGTCATCGTTTCGTTTCTTCATGGTGCCGCGGAACCCGAAGCGGCGGTTGTCGCTACGGCAGGCGAGGCGTTTCCGCTCTGCGTTTCAGTGCCGGAGTGAATCCCGATCTGACCTGATACTCCAGGCACTCCCGAGCCGTTCACGATCGGCGACGTTTCAGTCGGCGGTCGCTGAAACTGCAGTTTATCCTCAATCTGACGGCGCAGCTGTTCGATTTCCTGATAGCCTTTATACACCTCGTGCCAGCCCGGAGAGGTGCGCAAGGCCGCGTCGAGCTGATCGCGCGCCTCGAGGAGACGCCCAGCCGAAGCAAGCTGCCGGGCATATTCCAGTCGAAAGTGTTCGGATGCAGGGTCAAGTTCAATCGCCCGACGCAGAAACTCTTCGGCTCGCGAGCCGCCGATCTTCGTTTCAAGCCGGCTGCGCTCCTTCCAGTAGATGGCTTCGGTCGGGTTCAGTTTCAGAGCGGTCTCCAGGTGGTGCTCTGCCACACTCAATTTCCCGTAGCCTTCCTGAATCAACGCCAGCAGATAGTGCGCCTGCGGTACATGTCGGTCAATCTTGAGAATGGCTTGCAGAGAGCTTTCGGCAACCAGATATTCCTTGGCCCCAAGCGACGCAGATGCTTCCTGCAGAAGAACCTGCACATGAAGCGTCTTGAAGGTGAACAGGAGATACAGGGCAAGAAATGTTCCGCCGATCATACGCCCAAGGCCGCGCGGAATCATCAACGGCGGAGCCAGGTCTTCGCGGCGCATGGCGCGCAACAACGCGCCGACCGCAATGGCCGCCAGCAGCGAAACCGGAAAAATGCGCACGGAAAAACCGCTCAGATTGTGGATCAGCAGAGCAGCGAAGGTTCCCCCGCAGGCACTGGTGATCCAGGACACATGCCCGGCCTCACGGCGCGACAGGCGCCAGAGCAGCGACAACAGCACCGCGATCATACCGACCAACCCCGCGAGAGAGATGATACCGCCCTCGAGAAAGGTCTGAAGAAACTCATTGTGGGCGTACATCGGATAGTCCCCGCCCACGCGTCGGAACTGCGGATAGACCTGGCTGAAGGTATGCAGGCCGAAGCCGCTCCACGGGGTCTGCCCGGCCATATCCCACATGCCTTTGGTCAGCAGAGCGCGCTGCGCAATCGTCATGTCATTCGGTTTCGCCATGCTGAAGAACCGATACTTGAATGGTCCGACGAGAAACACGACAATAATGACGAGACTGACGGCCAGAAGCACCTTGCGGCGAAGATTCATCGACCAGCTGGGTTTCCGCAGAATCACGACCAGACCCAGCCCCGCCGAAGCCGCCAGCCAGGCCCCGCGACTGAAGCTGACCAGCAACCCGACACCGCCGGCGAGAAAAGCAGCCGGCCAAAGCACGGCAGTGGCCGGGTTCGGCGGCGTCGAAAACCATCCGGCCAGCACCAGCGGCAGCAATGCCGCAAGCCAGGCTCCGTAGACGTTGGGGTCGGCGAAGAAACCGGAACTGCGAAACTTGATCAGATCTCGCTGAGCCGGGTCGATCCAGGAAAGCGGCATCGGCGTCGGATCAAAGTAATCGAAGATCCCGGCACACCCGTGAATCAGCACCGCGAGAGCCGCCGCATGCAGCAACGCGCTCTGCACCCCCTCTTCGCCCAGGGCATAGCGCATGGAAGCCGCCGTCAACACCAGGCCGAGAATCTTCCAGAAGACCGGGGCAGAAACCGATGGATCAACGGAACAGAACACCGAGAGTCCCAGTCCGGTCAGCCAGACCAGACAGAGCCGAAAGAACCACGCGGACGTTTTCGTTCCCTGATGGTAAAAGCAGCTGAATCCGACCAGAACGAATGTTCCGGCGGCAACAACCTGGACAAACGCCGTCACGAGCGGTTCGCTCAGCCAATAGGCGAAAGGCCCGATCAGGACCAGAAGTACCGGCCACAGATAGAGCCATTGAGCCAGCAGAGCGTCTATCATGAATCAGCTATTACCTCGAAGGGTTCGCGTCCTTTACCGGAACGACAGGAGCCGTGGAAGATGCCGTGGGCGTTGTCGGCACCCGCTCAATGATCAGCCACTGATTCGACAGGTCAGCCATGCGCGTGAGACACGCTCGATAGTGCGGGTAGGCATCCTTGACATCGAGTTCCTTGCGCTGCACCGTCAGGCGATCGCTGAAGCTGACCATGCGCCCCTTCTGCATCAGATTGCCCGCGAAGCTGAGAAAGCCGCAGGCGTAGTTGAAGGAACGCCCCCACGGAACCCAGCGGAATCCTTCGGGCAGTTCGAAAACGACATTGTGAACCGCATCCGACCAGGCCGAGTATTCCATCGGGTATTTGCGCTTTTCGAGACTGGCCGAGCCGGCACCGTAGCGCACCCAGAAATTCTTGAAGGCCAGCAGATGCTCACCGGCCTTGATTGCCGCCTCTGGAATACGATAGGTGAGAGCAAGGCAAACCGGGGCCGTGAGATCGTTGATGTCGGTCATCGAGTAATCGATCAACACGCCTTTCGGATGAACCCGTTTCACCAGCCCCTGCGCCCACTGCAGCTTCTGCTTCTCTTTGACGGAGCGGCCGCTGCGCAGGACAGGTTCATGGATTCCCCGGAAGTTGCGAATCTCTTTCACCTCGAAGCTTCCGTCCTCGAGCACTTTGACAAACACCTGCTGATCAGAGACGTTCCATTCGAGTCCCTCGGGCAGCGTTTCAAACACCATGCGGCCGTCGATCAGAAACCCGGCGCGCGCTCCCTGATAAGCGGTTTGCATCACACCGAACGACAGATAGTCCGAGTCGAGCGTCAGGTAGAACGTGCGCCCATCAAGAGTGACGCGCAACACGGCGTCCGCCGCCTGCCCAAGACTGGGAATGCGTTCCTTGAGGCCGGCATCCTGCCAGGCATCAACAAATCCGATCGCCGAGGCAATTCCCAGTTTCTTCAGCGCAAAATGCATCAAGGCAACCCGGGCAAAAGCGCTGGCGTATTTCCTGGTCAGCACGCCGTCGAGCGCAGGCGGCACGTATCTGCCGTAATCGCCGAGCGACACGCCCACCAACTGAATTCGACGCAACAGATAGTCATACAGAACTCGCGCCTTCTCATACTCTCCGACAGCCTTTTCGACGCCGGACTCCCGAATGAAGGCGTTCAGCAGGGCGTCTGAGGGCGCGACGGCCGCAAGGCCTTTGTCGAGTTCCCGCGCAATGGCATCCCATGAGTGCTGCGGGGTCATCAGCAGTCGCGGAAAGATGCGATATCGCGGCATCATGTTCTGTTCCGGAATGTAGCCCTCACGATCATGGAACACGGCGCGAATGATGCGCTGGCCGTTTTCGACGGTATCCGAAAACGTCAAACGCTCCGAGTTTTCCTGGGGCCATTGATCTCGCTCGACCACCCACGGCATCGTGGCCGGCATACGCACGACGACCTCATGGTGCAACACCGGCTCACGTTCGCCGAACACCGTATCGATGATGTACGGGTTAAGCGGGCCGATGTCACGCGTCTCAACCTGATGTTTGATGTCGACAACCGAACCCAGGTCGACTTTCTTCATGGCAAATTTCACTTTGTTGAGGAAGTCATACTCGGGCAGGTTCGGGTAGAGCGTCTCTTCGGACAGCGCGTCGTCGGTAAGGTGATAGATCCGTCCGTCCGGGTTGTAGGTATGCGCGAAGTTGAGATCGAGCTTCTCCCGGTCGCGGAAATAGTAGAGCGACTGATTTGCTTCATCCAGTCCGGGTTCCTTGAGCACCTTCACGATGCGACGACGCATGTAGCTCACCCGGCCGTCGGGGTGAAAAGTGAAGTCACGCAACCGGTACAAGGTGATGAAGTCGGAATCAGGAAAATCCGTCGCCTGCGGAGCGCTCGCCAGCAATTGTACCAGCATTGGTTCGGTAAGACTGGCTACATGAGAGATCTCATCGCCCTCACGAATCTGCGATAAGAGGACGTGAGCCACATCGGCAACCTTGAACTCCGCCTCGGTTCCGGAGGCTTCCTGGAAGCGGATTTTGCCGTCGGCAATCGAAATCAGGCGTCCGACATGCTCTTCCCCTTCATTGAGATACAGGACATCCGCCGGCGAGGGCAGCGTCAGCAGACAGAGTGTGAACAGGATGATGAAGCGTTTCATCGTGATTCCTCCTTGCTTTCAGCGTCCTCGAGGAAGATGCGTTCATCCGTCGAGCGGGCGATCTTTTCCAGTTCGGCTTTGTAGTCGGCATACGTTGCGACCGGCACCACTCGTTGTTTCACCGCGAGTTTTCTCTGTATGCGGATTTTCTCGCCCTCGACCTTGTACGTACACGCGTATTCGAGCGCCTGAGTTCTGACGTCGACATCGGGGGGCAGATACTTCACCTTCACGCCCGGAGGCAGGACGATGTCGATCTGGTCGTCACGCAGGTTCGAGGTCGTATAAACGATGTCGTAGGTTCGTTCGGCAAGCGCCACTTCAGGAAAACGCAACCCGAAGAACGGAATCTCGAGAACCAGATACCGACCGGAGCGCGGCACATACTGATGCAGCGTATAGGCAGACTTCGTGTTGAACGGACCCGTGAAATCGAGAGGGTTCGAATAGGTTGCCGTGTGCAGGGTGTAACTGGCAGTCAAACCGGAGATCGATGCCCGCACCTGCTTTTCGTATTCTTCCGGTTTGAGGTTGCGCACCATGCCTCGCATCGAGGCTTCCCATGAGCCGTTCTGCGAATTTTCGATCTCAATGCGGACCGACCCGTCACGTTCGATCGTCAGTTTGCGCTTTGCAATGATCGCATTGTCTTCAGGCGGCGGAACCGGAATCGGATCAATCGATCCGCGCATGTTGTTCTCGGCAATAGTGTCGTGATCATCAGAGCGGAAGTACGGATACCGGTAGTCGGTTGCCGTCGAGTCGAGATAGAAACGCCGGCCGTTCAGATTCACTTCTGTAATGCAGTGATTCGAATCGAAGATCGGCAGCTCTCGGAACGCGCGACCGGAATCATTGGTGAGAATGCCGACCGGGTAAGCCTCAACACCGATGTGTTTCAGCATCGTGGCCAGCAGCATGCCCTTGTCGGTACAATCGCCGTAGCGGTTTTTCAGCGTCTCTTCCGCCGGGTGTCCGACCTGGTTACTGGCCAGGTTTCCTTTGATCGATATATAGCGGATCTCTTTCTGACAGAACAGGTACAAACGCGCGATCTTCTCTTCAATCGTCTTCGCCCCTTCGACGATCTCATCAACCTTTTTGCGCACCGCGTCGGTGAGCTGAAATCGTTTTTCGAACATCGGGCGCATGCGCTCGTTCATGTATTTCCAGTCTTTGTGCTTGCTGAAAACCACCACCGGCAGCACATCGCGCATCGGCGGCATATAGGCTTCGGAAACGATCGGCGGCACGTTTTCCATTTTCCATTCGTACCTGTTGTATTCCCCTTCGGGAGTGATGACAGGCTTGGCTGCTGCGTCATCCATGCGGTAGGTCTTGTAATTCAACTCAAGATCTTTGGGAAAAAAGACCCGCATGACCGATGACACCACCGGCTGTTGCCCCTGAAAGAAGTTGGAACCTTGAACCAGGTTTTTGTCGAATGGATTGAATTCATCGATTTCGTACGAATAGTCAATGATGCAGCCGACTTTCGCTCCCGGAATGGTGAATCCGACCATCTGATTCTGACTGAAGTATTCGCCGCCGGAACTCCCCTTGGAGATCTTGATCTGATCAGCGCTCAGTGCCGTCACTTCTCCGTCGGGCGAATAGCTGCGAGCATACAGAACCTTGATGCGCTGGCGAACCGGATCGAATCCAAGTCCTACCTGAGCAACACCGAGAGCCTCTTCCTTGGCCAGAAGATACGCCGTGCGAACTCGATACAGGTTGGTGCCATCCGTCCGATGCATGAAATCATTTTCGTCACGCACGAGAATAGCCATACTGTCCGGGTAGCGACCCAGCAATTCCTGCCCCTGTTTCATCATCAGTTGCAGATCTTGCGTGTCCGTCGCCAGGACATCGCGTTCACGTTTCTTTCCGGTAAACGCCACATCACGAATCTGCGAACGCGGAATCTCGCGCGTCTCAGTACCGATGACCGCTTTCAGCAGATCGCCCTGAAAGATGACGCGGTCTGCCTCGAGCAGATCGCCGTTGACGAGAGTGATGACTTCGGCCGATGCCGGCACGAAGGCCGTCATCGCAAGCAACAGACAAAAAGCATACAAAGTTCGTGTCGGCAGATAGGTCACGAATTCCTCCGGGGCATGAAGTTCTTCCGCATTATACGGGGATTGCCTCAGAGAGACAAAAAGAAAAAAGCCCCGAAAAAACATCGGGGCTTAGCGACAGGAGGTTAGGGAGGAGGAATTCGGAGGAACGAACGCTACTTCTTCTCGGTCACGACTTCTCGACCAGCCTTCAGCCAATCTTCCAGGCCGCCGGGATACTTGATCACGTTCGTGTATCCCAGCTTCTTCAAATGTTCGGCCAGATGCAGAGAAGCAGGACATTTCAGATTCGAACAGTAAGTCACGATCTTGGCCGCCTTATCGGGCAACAGTTTGCCGACCTCTTCAGGAGTCGACTTGTCGGTCAACTGCTTCGCTCCCGGAATGCGCTTTCCGTCATCCCACTTACCGGACCGAGCATCAAGAATAATGACCGGAGCCTTGTCCGCGATCAGTTTTGCCAGCTCATCACCACTCACCGTCGGAAACGCGGTGTGTTCGTGTTCTTTCTCTTCAACCTTGGCCGGTTCGGCCGCGGCCGGAGCTGTCGGAGCAGCGGTCTTGGCCGGCTCTACTGCCGCACTTTCATCAGGACCGCAGGCAGTGCCGCAGGAACTCTTGCTCTCGCAGGAAGAGCAATCAGACTTCTCATCACCCGGGCAGGAACCGCAGCTGGCGAACAGGAAGGATGCGGGAATGACAAGGACGGATACAATGAGTACAATTTTCCAGATTTTCATAGGTGCCTCCATTTTGCACATGAGCAGATTGTTCAGCTTCAAACGCCATCATTCTAACACGCACTGAATGTTAGATTGATCTAATCGTATTAGCTTCTGCTAAGAATATACTCGATGATGCGTAATAATCAAGTGACTTTTTCGAAGTTGATGGTTATGGTCGCAGACCACCTCCCAGCCGCCTGATCCGATTCATCCACTGTTTGAGACGCTGCTCGATGGCATCGAGCGTCTTCTGCATCATCAGTTGCGCGCGTGCCTGATCGAAGTCCGGACGCCCGCGAGGATCTTCATTGTAAATCAACACTTCTCCCGGCGGCGGATAACACCACATCGCATCGCTCGGGGTGAAATCGTCTTCATCAGGCGCATACAGTTCCTGCCTCACCAGCTCGGGTTCGAAAAAGAGCATGGCGGCGGTCTCTTCGTTCGCGGCATGGCCGCCGGAGGAACCGTACACTTCCCTGGCCGGCGGTTCGGCGAAATGCCACCAATGAATCACGCTCAGCGCCACCGGTCGGCGCTTGATGAAAGCCCGCGCCACCGTTTTGAGCGCATCCCGGTTGCCGCCGTGACCGTTGACGATGACCAGCGGTGAAAAACCGTGCTGCGCGAGGCTGTCGAGAATGGCCTCGACAAATGCCTGATAGAGTGGCTCTGGGAAGAAACTGGAAGGCGGCGTCTGAGCCAGCAGATTCGTAAGTCCATAGCCGAGCGGCGGCGCAACGATTCCCGAAAAACGACGCGCCAGCTCGATCGAGACCTCGCGGGCGCACAGCGTGTCCGTGCCGACCGGTAAATGGCGGCCGTGCGGCTCAAGAGTCCCGACGGGTAAAAAAACCAGGCCGCCGGCACTCAGATGTTGATTGAGATCAACCGTCGTCAAGTGCTCCATCAGCACTGATTCGTTCTTTTTCACACATGACTCCCTTGCATCGTACTCTTCATTCATGTTGTGTGGTTTAACAGATTTCCGGCCCACGGTCCATATCTGTCCATCCACCCCTTAGACGCTCTTCGTGAAACACGTGATTGGGACAGTCACTCTGACAGCCTGGCGCTACGTGCGAAACACTTCATCTCTCATCGCTGCATGCACGTCGAAGTCGCGGTTGGCGAAGAACTCACAGTTCAGGTAAGATTCGCCCATGCGAATCATACATCTGTCTGTTCTGTGTCTCGTCATGGTCATCGCGGGTTTTCTGTTTCACGCCGTCCCTGGCTCCTGCGCTCTGCCATCCGGGCCGGCCCAACCGACATCCGGGCCGGGAGGCAGTAGTTATCCGCACGCTTCGTGGCGTGTCGTCGAAGTCGGAGAGTGGGAGACCAAATGCTACATCTATGAGCCGCAGGATCCACGGCCGGCAAGCGCTCCGGTACTTCTGTTCTTTCACGGCTGGTTTCACAGCCGGCCCGATTACTACGAGGGCTGGCTGCGCCATCTCTGCCGCCGCGGCTGGATCATCATCTTTCCCCAGTATCAGGGAAGCGGCGAGAAACCTGACTACTACACCACGAACGCCGCCCTCGGCATTCGCAAAGCCATGCGCTACCTCAATGACGCAGGCGGAATTGTGCCCGATCGCGATCGATGCGCCACAATCGGCCATGAATGCGGTGCCGTCGTCGGCGCCAATCTGGCCGCCGCCGCGAAGTATTTCAAGATTCCGTCGCCGAAAGCCCTGATGACCCTGATGCCGTCGCGTGGAACCGGCCTCGAGTTCTACGATCTATCCGGGATTCCGGCCGGCACTCTGTTTCTCGTTGTGGTCGGCGAAGACGACCGCGCCAACGGGGAAAGCACAGCCCGCCAGATGTTCTACGCCGCCGACTCAGTGCTGACGCGCGATAAGAGCTATATCACCCTGCTTTCAGACACGCACGGCACCCCGGCGCTCATGGCCGACCGTTTCGCGCCGTTGGCACCGATCGAACCGTTCTACGAACACGAAGTGGACAAGCGCCGCTGGGAGTTTCTGCATGCGGCTTTTCACAAGGGGCCGCATACACGCTTTGTCCGAGGCAAGGGCATCGATGCGATGGACTACAACGGCACCTGGCGCCTGTTCGATGCCATGTGTCAGGTGATCTGGGAAAACGGTGATCGCCGACTCGTCTTCGACAACACGGAGCAGCAGCGCGACATGGGCCTCTGGAGTGACGGGAAACCGATTCGCGGCCTGCTCTCTTCCGACCGCCCCTGAAGGGCACCACCCCTTCCGCCCATCGACATTCAAGGAGCAACCCATGACCAACTGGAACACCGTCGACGCCTGGCTGAGCAACGCCGTCGACCGCATGGTCGAGTTTCAAAGCGAACTGGTTCGCGTGCCCGCCATCGCGCCTGAAAACGGAGGCGACGGAGAATATCTGAAGGCCCGACTTCTGGAACGCCTGCTGCAGAATCTCGGCTGGAAGCAGATTCGGGACTTTCCGGCCCCGGACGAACGCGTCAGTCATCGCCAGCGTCCGAACCTGGTGTATAAACGACCGGGTATCAGCCATGATTACACGGTCTGGATCATGGCCCATACCGACGTCGTACCAGAAGGTGACCGCACCAAGTGGGAAACGGAGCCTTTCACGCTGACAAGAAAAGATGATCTGATTATCGGTCGTGGCGTCGAGGACAACCATCAGGGGTTGACCGCCGGTGTCTTCGCGCTGCAGTCGCTCACCGAGTGCGGGGTTACCAGCACTCACGATGTCGGCATGGTCTTCGTCGCCGACGAAGAATGCGGGTCGAAGTTCGGCATTCAATATCTGCTACGCGAACACGGCAGCCTCTTCGGCCCTCGCGATGTCGTCCTGGTTCCCGATTCGGGAAACAGCGATGGAACGATGATCGAGGTGGCAGAGAAATCGATTCTCTGGCTCAAGTTCACCACCACTGGCAAGCAGTGCCATGCCAGTCGCCCATACAACGGCATCAATGCCTTCGCCGCCGCCTCGGAGCTGGTCGTTGCTCTTTCCCGACTGCCCGAGATCTGGCCGCAGCGCGACCCGTTGTTCGACCCACCTCAATCAACGTTTCAACCGACACGCAAGGAGTCGAACGTGCCGAACATCAACACCATTCCGGGGAGCGATGTGTTCTATATGGACAGTCGCGTCATGCCCGGCATCCCTCTCGAAGAGGTCATCGCATGGTGTCGGGCTCGCGCCGATGAAGTTGCCGCTCGCCATGGAGTTTCGATCGCCATCGAACCGGTACAATTCGAGCAGGCGGCTCCCCCGACGCCGGCCGACTGCCCGCTGGTACGCTGTCTGCAGCAGGCCGTTCGCGAAGTTCACGGGCGTGAAGCGAGAACGATGGGAATCGGAGGCGGAA
>CAYYIY010000029.1:0-4533 GCA_964472075.1 uncultured bacterium
GCTTACGATACAAACGCATGTTGATGGGCAATGCCGAAGGCTCACGATTTTTTCTGGTGGAAACAGCCTTCTCCCGGAACCTTCGTGTCCGGTTTGCGCCCCCTGTTTGCGACCGGTTGGCTTCATGGCGCGCGGGGGAGTGCCGGGTGGGTCTTTCGAAGGCGGGAGACCACTGTTCGAAGAGTTCGTTCCCAGCTTTTCCTTGAGTTCGCGGATCTCCGCATGAGCTTTTTGCAGAGATTCCTCCAAAGTCAGGATATGACACAAGGCTTGTTGCATTGCCATCTTCAGTTCTTTGATCTCAGAGATTGCCTCATGAGCGAACGACTTCGCGTCATTCGACCATTGGCTGGGTATCTGAAATTTTGTAAAGTCCATGAGGAGAGCATAAATCAATTCTTCATCAAGTACAAGAGGGGGACTGAACGCTTACAAAAAATCACCCGCTCGGTCGATGTGTTTCCGAACAAATGCCCCACGACCGGTTCTATAATTACTGCCAACCGGCAACATAGCCGCTCGGTCAGGCGTTTTCATCAAGTGGACCTGCCGGAAAACATCGACCTTGAGATCACGGAATTTCGGCTTCATACCTGCATATGTCCGTGCGGATGCGGCAAAACTTGTTCTGCACCGGTGCCGGCCGAGTATGGGAACACCGCCGTCGGGCCTCGCCTCAAAGCGACGATGGCACTGCCGGCAAGTCGTTTTCATCTGAGCAAGACCATGATTCGCGAGTTGTTGATCGATCTGTTCGGCCCTGACGCAAGTTTCTCGACGGGATGCATCAGTGAGGCGGAAACCGAAATTGCGGCCGCCTTGTCTCAGCCCTACAAAGAGGCGATATCCCATGTCAGGCATGCAGACGCGGCCCACGTTGATGAAAGCAGTTGGTTTCTGAAACACAGGCTTCAATGGCTGTGGGTCGCGGTCACGGAAGCATTGACCGTATTTCACATTGACCCCAACCGCAGTCGGGAAGCTTTTGAACGGTTTCTCGGCAACTTTGAAGGAATGATCATTTCCGATCGCTTTTCGGCGTATGCGAAGATGGCGCCGGAAGATCGACAACTTTGTTGGGCGCATCTGTTGCGGGACTTTCGCAAGATGGTCGATCGTCATGGCGGCGCAGAGCATATCGGTGCCTGGGCATTGCGCGAAATCGAGGCGATGTTTGCCGTGTGGCGTTCTTATCTGGAAGGCGAACTGTCCGAGGCACAACTCAGAAAGGAGTTCGTGCTGATTCGCGCACGGTTTGCGCGTCTTCTTCAGCTCGGACAAACGACCGCAGACTCGAAAGCTATTGCGGTGTGCAAGAATCTGAGTGACCTGTGGCCCGCGTTGTGGAGCTTTCTTCAGAATCCCCGCTTGCTTCAGCCGACCAACAATCAGGCGGAACAGGCTATTCGCCAGGCTGTCATTGCACGGTCTCTCTCGCTTGGTTCTCAATCCGAGCGTGGCTTGAGATTCACCGAACGCATGTTGACCGTCGTCACGACATTGCGAAAGCAAGGCCGAAGAGTTCTCACCTATCTTCATACTGCCCTTCACTGCTTTCGTCTGTCCCTTTCATTTCCATCAATACTGCCAAAACCAAGTGGGTAACTCGGACTTCACAACGATACAATCGAATCTCTCGTGCCATAATCAGGGGCGAGTGACTGAACGCTTACAGTTTCATGACTTCAGATTCGCTGAACCCAGTTTTCAATCAGTAAACCCGGGATTCTGGAAAACTCTCGCACGTTGTTTGTCACCAGTGTGAGGCCGCGGGACATTGCCTGCGCGGCAATCTGCAGGTCATACGGTCCGATGATTTTTCCACGGGCTTCCAGCCAGGCTCTGATCTTGCCATACTCACAGGCATCGCGAGCGGTAAAATCAACGATCTCGAACGGCACGAGAAATCGTATCAGTGCGTCTCTTGAAGCACATTTCTGTTTGCTCTTCTGAATGCCATACTCAAGTTCAGAAACGGTCACAGAAGATATAAAGATCTTGTCACAGCACATCTTCTTCACGCGCTGAATGACTTCCGGCGGCCGTTCTCGAATCGTGAAAATACACGTATCGGTGTCGAGCAGATACGCTTTTTGTTCCTTCATGAACCGCGTTGAGATGTCGCTTTTCGATGTTGCATCGACGGCTGATTTCTCTTCACCATGAAATCATCGGGAAAACCAGCGAGTGAATCTTCGAAAATCTGCCCTGCTGACTTCTTCGGGAAGAGGATGACCAGATCACCGATTTTCTTTACCTGAACTGCATCGTCATCAAACCGACATTCCTTTGGAAGCCGCACTGCCTGACTCTGCCCGTTCATGAAGATCTTTGCCAATTTTGTCATCTGAACCTCCATATATACCGTAGTATATATGAAATAAATCTCTTCTTCAAGTTTTCGGAATTGCGTCCGCCATCAAGTGCAGATGGCGGTGATTACCCGTTCGACGTCGTCATCAGCCAGGTTCGGGTGGATGGGGAGGCAGAGAACCCGGTTTGCCATGCGGTAGGCAACCGGCAGGTTATCGAGCACGGCCGAGGGCAGACCGCGATACGTCGAGAAACTGCTGATCAATGGGTAGAAGTATCGGCGACTGAAGATGTTGTGAGCCTTCAGCTTCTCGTACAATTCGTCTCGCGTCATTCCGAATTCCTTCTCGCGAATGAAGATGGGAAAGTAGGTGTAATTGTGAGACACCCCTTCCTGTTCAGCGAGAAACCTCAGGCCGGGCCTTTCTTTGAGACGCTCTCGATACCGCACGGCGACCTGCCTTCGCCTTTCGATGGCTTTATCCACATGCTTCAGCGACAGCAAACCATACGCGGCCTGAACTTCGTTGAGCTTGGCATTGATACCGGGCGCGACGACGGTCACCTCGTCGCGGAACCCGAAGTTCTTCAGGTCGTCGATATGGCGCTTCATCTTCTCGTCGTGACACACGATCGCACCGCCCTCGATCGTCGAATACGTCTTGGTCGCGTGAAAACTCAATACGGACAGATCGCCCCAACGCATCACCGACACACCGTTCTTTTTTACACCGAACGCGTGGGCGGCATCGTAGATGATCTTGAGATTGTACGTGTCGGCGATCTTCTGCAGCCGCTCGTGATCGCAGGGGTTGCCATACACATGCACCGGCATGATCGCCGAGGTTTTCGGCGTGATCGCGGCCTCGACCCGGTCGGGATCGAGATTGCAGGTGCGCGGGTCGATGTCGGCAAACACGGGCTTGATGCCGTTCCACCACAGGGAATGGGCGGTGGCGACGAAACTGAACGGCGTGGTGATGACTTCACCCGAGATGCGCATGGCCTGCAAGGCGACGACCAGCGCCAGCGTCCCATTGGTAAACAGCGAAAGATGCTTCACGCCGAAGTATTCGCACAGTCGCTGCTCGAGCTCGACATGGAACGGCCCCTGGTTGGCCAGATGCCGGCTCTTCCAGATTGCCTCGAGATACGGCAGAAACTCTTCCAGCGGTGGAATGAGTGGAGACGTGACGGTTATCTTTTCCATTGTTATCGTTCTTCCTCGGGCATAGCAAACAACACTGTTTCTTCAAGATGCATCGAGGCATGTTTCAAAAAAAAACGGTAACCCAGATCAAGGCTTTTCAAGAATGCGGGTATTCCGACAAAATCCTCAAGAGAATGGTAAATGGTTATCGCAAGCTTCGGGCGACAACGCCGCAAAATGTTGACTGCGCCTTTCAGAGCCGGGAGTTCCGCTCCTTCGATATCCATTTTGATGTAGTCAATTCTGCCAAGCCCCTCATTCTGGAAGAATTCATCGATAGACACCCCAGTAATACTTGCCCCGCCGCTCGCTGTCTGCAAACTGACTCTACTACCCGGACCATTTTCGACAAACGATAACACCTGAGCCGGCTTTTCGGTAACGGGTTTGTTAATCACTTTGACTCTCTGATTTAATGTCTGGTTCATTTCAAGGTTCTTATGAAAAATGG
Source organism: uncultured bacterium (assembly GCA_964472075.1). GTDB lineage: Bacteria > Muiribacteriota > Ozemobacteria > Ozemobacterales > Ozemobacteraceae > CAYYIY01. The sequence continues at coordinate 3,975 of CAYYIY010000029.1, forward strand.
CCAAGTTCGCCTCATTGAATTCGAAACTGAAAACTTGCCCCGTTTCTCCAACTTTGCAGGCCAGCCAAAGCGAGGTATCACCCCAGCAGGCACCACAATCAAGTGCAACGTCACCCAGTTGCGGTTCAATGCACACATCACCCTCACGATAGGCGTATTGCTGAAAAACAAACTCAGTGTACACGCCCTCCGGCGAGAAAAAAAGAGAAACCGGATATCCAATCGTCTGCAAGTCGCATCGTGATAAAGTTACGGTTTTGCTATCAACGAATGGAGCAACAATGGTTTCAGTGGAACACACTTTTCTTTCAACATCTCTAATCTGTTCGGGCAAATCGGATACATGATAAGGCAATTTTACTTTCTCTTCTCCGAGCAATCGATAGCAGATCAGACGAAGTAGTAAATCACGTGAAGGTTCGTCAGCAAGTGTTGAATACAACGCCGAGAAACCGGGAAAGAAAGACTCGAGATTCTTCACAGCCAACTCGTATGCTTTTAACTGACTGCGCCTCTCCACGAACACATAGACTTGCACTCGATTAAACCAACTGATGAA
>CAYYIY010000029.1:4631-37048 GCA_964472075.1 uncultured bacterium
GGTATTCATGCAGTAATGCTGAAGCGAAGTCGTTCATGCCTAATCTCCCAACGTGCCGGATAGTTGTCGAAACTCGCTCTGAATGAAGGTTGGGCGAACGACCCCCGGCCACTTCCCATGCCATGACCCTGACTCTCGTTCTTCGAGAATCTCGAATGAGTTCGCCTGACGGTGAAAATAATGACACTGTTCTTGTGACACATACATGTTGGATACCTGATACAGACCGTCGTTCATAAAGTGAGCAGGTATCGGAAAAACAACTTGATGCAATCCTTTGGGAATAGTCTTGCACTTCGAAGAAATCGCAAAGACAATCTGATCCTGACCATCAAATAGATGCATACTTACATTCAACTCGAAATCGTTCTTCAAGCACCAGAACTCAGTGATTATTTCAAATGGCGTCTTCACTGTCAGGATGTCTCCCTCGAATCTGACATATGCGCTCTTCACTTTTATGATGTCTGTTCCAGGGGCTTCTTCAAACTTCCATTCATTGTTTTTTGTGCCTTGCTGAACTGTTTGATGCAGATACGAAGAAACGACCTCTTCAACCGCTCCGTTCCGAACGACACGACCCCCATTCAGACTCACCGCTCTAGTACAGAGGCTTTTCACCGCGGTCATATTGTGGCTGACGAACAGCACGGTGCGGCCTTCCGACTCGGAAATCGATTTCATCTTGCCCAGGCACTTTCGCTGAAAGTCCGCGTCGCCGACCGCCAGAACCTCGTCAACAACGAGGATTTCGGGGTCGAGATGCGCGGCCACCGCAAAGGCCAGACGCATGTACATACCCGATGAATACCGTTTGACCGGGGTATCGATGTATTTTTCGACCCCCGAAAACGCCACGATCTCATCGAACTTGCGCGCGATCTCGCCGCGTTTCATGCCGAGAATCGCCCCATTGAGATAAATATTGTCGCGGCCGGTCAATTCCGGATGAAAGCCGGTACCGACTTCGAGCAGACTTGCAATGCGCCCCTTCATGCGCACCACGCCTTCCGTCGGGGCCGTCACTCGCGCCAGAATCTTCAACAGCGTGCTTTTGCCCGCTCCGTTGCGGCCGATGATGCCGAGCACCTCGCCCCGTTTCACCTCGAAGCTGACATCTCGCAACGCCCAGACGACATCTTTTTCCGGCTGCGAAACGGCTTCGGGAGACCTCCAGCGTCGCCACCATTCCGCAACCTCATGCGACAGCTTCGTCGCTGAAATGACACCGAGCCGGTACTGTTTCGAGACCCCTTCCACCGAGATGACGACAGACATGCGTTACACCGTATCGATAAACGTCGCTTCAACACGATTGAACAGGATCAGGCCGATACCCAGAACCACAAACATCATGACGATGCTGTACCCGAGGTGGCCGTAGGCGATCGTTCCGCCGAGAAACGCCTGTCGAAAGGCCTCGACCACCGGTGTGATCGGGTTCAACAGAATCAGCCACCGGTACTTTTCGGGTGCGAGAGACAGTGGGTAGACCACCGGTGTCGCGTACATCCAGAGCTGGGTGCCGAATTGTACCAGGTGGCGAAGATCCTGATACCGCGTGGTGAGCGACGAAACGATGATGCCGAACCCCAGACCCAGACCGGCGAGAATGAACAGAAACACCGGAAGCAGAAGTCCCCCCGCGCCGATCGGGGCCAGAGCGCCGAGGCCGAGAAACGCCGCCGTCAACACCAGAAAACAGGAAAACTGAATCACAAAGTGCACGACGTTGCTGATGACCACCGACACCGGCGTTACCAGACGCGGGAAGTACACCTTGCCGAACAGCCCGGCGTGATCGACAAACGTTCCCGAGGTCTTCGTGAAGCACATGGCGAAGTAGCCCCAGACAATCGTGCCGGAAAAATAGAACAGCACCTGCGGATGGCCGTCGGTCGGCAGTTTCGCCACCTGCCCGAAGATGAACGTGAACACGAGGGTGGTCAGCAACGGCTGCAGCAGAAACCACAACGGCCCGAGAACGGTCTGGCGATAGGCGGCGGAAAAATCACGCCAGACGAAGATCCAGATCAGGTATTTGTACTGCCATAGTTCGCCCAGGCGTAGGTCAAACCAGCCGCGATACGGGCGAATGACGGTGGTCCAGTCATCTGTCGCCACGCCCGTTTCAACCAGGTCTGTCATGCTCACGAAGTCTTTGTCGACGCGATCTGCTTCAATTCTTCCCTGGTCTTTTCGGTATTGATGATCGCGAGCGACATGCCGACCAGGAACCACGCATACGAGTTGACCGGCGTGTTGCCGGTGATCAGTTCGAACAGCAGCTGACTCGCGCCGCCGATGCCGAATACCAGCGGATACGCGCTCGAACAGAGTTTATGTCTGGCCCACCCACTTGCTAGAACCCAGAAATAGAAACGCCAGCGCCAGAGACAATAGGCGATACCGAGAAACGGCCCCATTTCATAGACATGCCGGTCGAGATCGTTTTCGACAACGAACGGTTTGTCATTAAGCAGAACCGAAGCATTCAGTGCTTCTCCCAGGCCGAACCCGAGAACGGGAGTGTTGAGCGAAGTGAAGTAGAGAAACCCGAACATACTCTGCGCGATGCGATCTGACAGACCCAGATCAAGGCGTTGGGTGTCTCCGGCGTTGATGAAACGCTCGCGCAAGGCATCGATCGGATCATAAAAGTATGAAAAGCTGACAAAGGCCACCACTGTGAGCACCAGGCCCACCATGGTCGCTTTGCCAAGGTGGCGAACCGGGTCTTTGATCAATCGAATCGCCAGCCAGCCCAAAAAGACCACCATGATGACCGAAACGAGAACTACCGCCGTACGACTGCCGCTGACAGCAAGTGCGATACCGGCAGCCCCCGTGCCGATCGCCAGCCAGAAACGATTGAGAACAAAGCTCGAACGCCACGAAGCCCACGCGCAGACGACGATCAGCCACAGCGTTTTGATGAAGAACGTCTGAGAAATGACGGTCGCAAACGGCCCGGTCGGCCTGAGATACCCACGCTCGTAGGTGAAACTCATGAAGTTGCCGCCAAGCCCGGCGTTGAGAACGTCGCCGGCCCCTGCCCCATACTGCTGAACCGCCAGCCAGGTGATCGGCACCGCCCAGTACAGATGCTGGCGAATCAGCCACGCCGTCTCTTCGTATCTGAGAACCGCGGGCATGAGGAAAGCCACAAGCGGAATATAAAAATGGTTGCGCCAGCTGACAACGGCCAGCAGAAGTTCACGCGTATCATGCATTTTGAAAACAAACAACGGCAGACACGCCACCCCGAGCCAGACAAGGTTGTACTTGAGCGGGTGATCGATCTTCAGCAGTCGCCCGCGCCAGGCGTACCAAAGACCGACCAACAGAAAGGGGTCGCGCACGAACACCAGCTGCTGGTTGAGTGACGGAAGCACCCACTTGCGCAAAACTCCTTCGAGCAGCAGGCCCCAGAAAAACATCTTGAGACACCATACCGCCCAGAGGCGGCAATGTTCCTGCGTCGACGGCGTGACGGCCGGCACCCGCCGAGAGAAAGGTGTTGTCACGTCTGAGGCTCGCCCGAATTCCTGCGAGGGTTGCACGATGAACGTCGTCGACATGAAAAAAACCCGCTGTGCGATGGTATTAGGATTGTGATAGATATTCTACCGACTTCATCGGCAGAAAAGCAAACGAATCCAAGAACGCAATCATGACCCTCGTTCAAATCGCTCCATCACCGCCCGGCAGCGGCGGTGTCGGTGATTTCGCCGACAAGCTGGCGCTCGGCGTGCGAACACATGCCGGCCTGCACCTGCAGACCATCGTCCCGAATCATGCCGGCGGCTCCTCCATACCCTTCATCCACGCTCTGCTCCGCCGCCGGTCATCCTTGACACGCTCATTGCATCGACTCGACGCCACGCAGGTTTTGCTTCATTACGTCGGGTACGGGTACGCTCGGTACGGCATCCCGTGGGATCTCGTGCGAGCGTTGATCGCATGGCGAAGAGAAAAACGCGGTCGAACATTCGTCGTGTTTTTTCATGAACTGGCTGCCGTCTCGCCCCTCTTCAGTTCGGTGCTGCTGGTTTCGGCCCTGCAACGGCATCTCATTCGCCTGCTGGTTCGACACGCCGACACCGTCATGACATCCAGCCGATTCTTTCACGAACAACTTCGTCGACTGGTGCCGTCTCACGGGCGACTCGAGCCTCCCATGCCGGTTTTCTCGACGATCGGCGAACCTTCCGAGCTCCCGTCGTTTCATGCACGCCGCCGAGCCGCCGTGGTCTTCGGTTCACCGACTATTCGCGGCAAGGTGTATGCCGACCTGCAACGCCTCACGAGGGACTGCGAAACTTTGAAAATAGATCAGCTCATCGATATCGGCCGGCCTCTGCCCGAACCGCCGCAGGGTCTCAAAATTCCCTGGCATCCAATGGGACCTCTGCCCGATGAACAGGTAATTGATATTCTGTCGACCGTACATGTCGGTTTTCTGGCATACTGGCCTACAGCACTTGAAAAATCGTCAATTTTCGCCGCCTACTCCGCCTGTGGTCTGCCGACGATTCTGTATCCGCTGGACGCGGGGCGTCCGAGACCCGACATTCCCGTGCTGATCCGAGGTTCTTCATCCGCTTTTCAGACTGCTCGCACGTTTCCGGCAGGTTCGCCGGCGTCTGCTTCGGCGGCCGCATACGAATGGTATCAGACCCATAATCTGGTGCGCCATGTCGAGAGAATCGCGCGAATTTTCGGTTTTGCCCCGAGAGATTGCCAACCTTTTGACACGAGCCGGCAGTATCGGTCATAATCCGTGATGAGACGGCGAACCACCGCTCCCCTATGACAAGTCAAGACCACTCACCCAAGTTGTTGTATGACGAATGGCATCGAGCTCTCAGCCGAAGCGAAGAAGGCCGCGAAACCGAAGAAGGGTTGTCGAGCTGGCACGAAGACGCATTTCGCGCCGCCCCGCCCCTGGACGGTCATGAGGTCGTCGAGATCGGGTGCGGGCGCGGTCAGTTTTCGCGTTTTCTCGCCCGATACGCCCGACAGGTAACCGGTGTCGACTTCTCTGAGGCTGCGATACGCATCGCCAGAGAGAAAAACGAATGCCTCGCCGGTACACCGGCCCCGCTTTTTCTGGTCGGCAGTGCCGACGCCCTTCCCTTCCCCGCCCACCATTTCGATACGCTGTTCAGTTGCGAATGCCTCGAACACCTGCCGGCTCCGAAGCAGGCCCTGCGTGAGTTCGCACGTGTGCTGAAGCCGGGCGGGCATTTGATTCTGACGACGGAGAATTATTCGAACGGCATGCTGATCGCCTGGGCAAGAGCCTGGTTTTCCGGGCGACCCTTCAACAGCGGAGCAGGTATCCAGCCGATCGAACAGTTCTTCGTGTTCTGGCGAGTCAAGCGCTGGTTACGGCAGGCCGGCTTCGACCACATTCGCTTAACCGGCCATCATTTCGTCTTTTTTCTCGCACCCGGCACCCATCCGCACCGATTTGTTCGAGAGCGCTTCGAACACCCCTTCCTGCAGCGTTTGTTTCTGCCATTGGCCCGCCACATCTGCTTCAGCGCCGTGAAACCATGAATCGAACGATCTGCCATGTTGCCAATATCGCCCTCAACGAAGAATCGGGCATGGGTCGCGTCGCATGTTTCTGGAAGCAGGCGTTCGAGCGGCGCGGCTGGACGTTCGTTCATCTCGGCAGGGAGTGCCTGCCCTCGGGTCTGCACCAGTTTTTTTTCTCGTACTTCGCCCGGCATCGGCTGCACCGCATGCGGCTGCAGCCCGATCTGCTGATCGTGCACGAGCCTGACTCGGGTCGTTTTCTCGGAACGGGCATTCCTCTGGTTGTCGAAAGTCACGGTCTGGAACGACGTTCCTGGCATGCGGCGATTCGAGGTCGGTTCGGCCCCGATGGTCGACCTTCTCTGAAGACCAGGCTCCTATTTCCGATCTGGCGTCTGCATGGTGCCGATCAGGGGCTTCGCCGCGCCGACCGTATTCTCATTATCAACCACGAGGACCGCCGGTTCCTTGAACGCGTCTATCGGCGCAAAGAATCCGAATTCTTCGTGTTTCCGAACGGGTGCCATGACTGGGGGCAGGTCCCCAAGTCTCCGGCTCTCAATCAGACAATTCTGTTTCTCGGCTCCTGGATCGCACGCAAGGGCACCGCCGTACTCACCCGCGCCATGCGTCGCCTCTGGTCCGAGTTTCCCTCGACACGTCTGGTCATTGCCGGGTCCGGCTACGACGAAGCCGTCGTACGAAGCGATTTCGCCGCCGAACATCAGAAGTGTATTCACATCATACCGAAATTTGCGGCAAGCGAGGAGCGCCAAATCTACTCTCTGGCACGTATCTTCGTTATGCCCAGTTATTTCGAGGGACAACCCCTCTCGCTTCTGCAGGCCATGTCATGCGGGCTCGGTTGCATCGCTTCGAACAACTCAGGCCAGAGAGATTTGATCCGGCACGAGGAAAACGGGCTTCTTTTCAGGACAGGCGACCCTGAAGACCTGATACGAATGCTCAGGCGGCTGCTCAGCAACCCTACCGAAATTCACCATCTGGGAACCGCCGCCCGCGCTTCAGTACGCGATCGCACCTGGGATCGAGTGGGTGACGCGATCGTCGACACCGTCTGTCGGTGGTTTTCTTTTTCGTAACCCGAATGCCTGTTGCGCGTTCATGATACTCTTACACCCAGGCGCACCTTCATGAAGAAAATTCGAGTATTTCTTCTCAGTTCAGGCCTCGGGCACGTACACCGAGGCTACGAGTCGTTCACGCAGGAATGTTTTGATGCCGTGCACGCACATCCGGAACTCGACCTGACCCTTTTCAAGGGAGGCGGTTCGAAAGGACCGGGGCAAATCACTCTCTGGAACTTCCCGCGCAACGGCGAGATCGCCCGACGTCTCGGTGCCGTGACCGGAAGAGGAGCCTACCATATCGAGCAGGTCACCTTCTGTCTTTCTCTGCTGCCATGGCTCGTATTCAAGAAGCCGGAAGTGATTTTCTTCAGCGACGGCGTCATCGGGAACGTGCTGTGGTACTGGCGATCGTGGTTCGGCTTCTCGTACAAGCTGCTGTTTTCAAACGGCGGGCCGCTCGCGCCGCCGTTCGATCGCTGCGATCACGTGCAACAACTCGCCCCCCAGCACCTGGAAGAAGCCGTGCAGGCCGGCGTTCCGCGCAACAAACAGACATTGCTCCCATACGGGTTTCACATTCCCCGTTCTCTGCCGCCGCTCCGTCCCGAAGAGAAAATCAACATACGCCGAGAGCTCGGCTTGCCCGAGCAGACGAGAATCATTCTCTCGGTAGGGGCGATCAATCGCTCGCACAAACGCATGGACTACCTGATTCGGGAAGTCGCCGCCCTGCCCGCGCCGCGACCGCATCTGGTGCTTCTCGGACAACAGGACGCCGAGTCTTCTGAGATCATCGCTCTTGCCGATCATCTTCTTCCCGGAATGCACACCGTTCGTACGGTTTCGGCATTCGAGATGAAATGGTACTACCTGGCTGCCGATGCTTTTGTTCTCGCATCAGTGTTCGAAGGTTTCGGACGGGTCATTCCGGAGGCGATGTCGTTCGGTCTTCCCTGCCTGGTTCATGATTCGCCGCTTAATCACTACATTCTGTCGCAGGAGGGCTGGTATGGAGACCTGCGCCGGAACGTCGAACTCGCTCGGCTGCTGCCCCGCCTGTTCGACGACACCGCAGAAAGCGCACGACAGAGAAGGCATGCGTATGTTCGCGAAAAGTTCAGCTGGGAGAGACTCGCCGATTCGTATGTCGAGATGATCGAACGGTGTCGTGTCGCCCCGCAGGCCGCCTTGGAAGAAAGGGGCGTTTTCGCACGAGCCGCTCTATACGCCGTGAAAAGAATCTTCCACATCGATTACATCAATCGAAGCTACAGTCAGGAAGGGGAAGATCTGATTCTGCTCGAACTCTTCCCGCCGGGATATCGCGGCTTTTACGTCGATGTGGGCGCCCACCACCCCAAGTGGCATTCGAACACCCAGCTTCTCTACCAGAGAGGCTGGCGCGGCATCAATATCGATGCCGCCCCCGGCTCCATGGCATTATTTCGAGCCATGCGACCGCGCGACATCAACCTCGAAGTCGGAGTTGATCGCATCGGCGGAAGTCGCGAGTTCCTCATCTACAACGACCCTCTGCTGAGCACGTTTGATGAAACGGTCGACCGAGTGCGACAGGTGACGGGCGGCGAAGTGGTGAGCCGTGTCACCTGTCGAACGCAATCTCTCAATGACATTCTCGCCGAACATCTGCCGCCCCATACTGCCGTCGATCTGCTGACCATCGACATCGAAGGTCTCGACGACGCCGTGCTGATGAGCCTCGATTTCACCCGGTACCGGCCTCGCTTCATCATCAGTGAAGTGTTCACGCAAGCGGTGGAAGACGTGCAGAATACTGAAATCTCTCGATTTTTACGAGAAAAAGGATACCGCCTGCGCTGTCGCCTGTTGCGCAGTTGCATCTGGGAACGCCTTTCATGAAACCTGCGGTGTCGATCGTCGTTCCGGTTCATAACCGCGAGCGTACCATCGTTCGTTGTCTCACCTCCATTCTCCATCAGACTTTCAGAAACTTCGAAGCGGTCGTGGTCGATGACGCCTCGACCGACCAAACCCGCCGATATATCGCATCCGTTGCCGATGCGCGAATTCGTCTGAGCGAGCACGACGAGGCGGCGCACAGGCCGCTCGCAACGACGGCATCCGCCAGGCCCGTGCCGATCGGATCGCCTTTCTCGACAGCGATGATGAGTGGCTGCCGGAAACTCTGGCATCCCTCATCGCCGCCGCGGAACAGCGCCCCGGCACGGCTCGACTGCTGATCTGCGGCTACGGACGTTGCATCGATGCGAACGGATCATACCGGTACGATCTGAGAACACCCCTCGAGTCGGGCCCGCCCCCCGTTCTGCTGCGTCAGGTATTACGGCAGCCGGGGCCGATGTTTCAGGGCATGCTGACCACGAAGCAGGCCCTGACGGAGATCGGCTATCTCGACGAACAGCTTCGCTCGTGGCAGGAATGGGACACCAGCATTCGGCTGGCGGAGATCTGCGATTTCGTGTTCGTCGACAAGGCGTTGTTTCTGTATCACCACGACGATCGATCCGCTATCTCCGCCAATCTGTATGCGGACCTGCAGGGCTATCTGCACGTTATCATCAAACACCGGCGGGCCATTCTGCATTATCTCAGTCAGGCGGGCTGGGATGCGCATCTTCAAAGTCTCATCTCGCGCAGTCTCGGCATGAATCTGCCGGGGTTTGCCCGATATCTTGTACGCTCTCAGCCTCTGCCTTTCTCTCGGAAGGTCGTTTTGATGTTGTCCATTCATCTTCGACTTCTGCATGGTCGACTGGGGTGCCTGCGTCCTATTGCAGGGTCATTTGGCCGGTTATGGTAAATCAGCGTTCCCGATGGTATGCTGACGTAACCCCGACAGGAGAGACACATGAGCGAGATCGCCCCTGAAGCACCAGTTCGTGAGTATCGTCACGAAGGGGTACTGCTCGCCCTGGTCGTGTCGTCTCGTTTCTCGCACCCCGGGGTCACGTTTTTTTCGCCGCACGAGTTCTCGCAACAGCTGGCCTATATGGCACACCCCGCAGGCAAGCGCATTGCGGCGCACGTGCACAACCCGGTCAAACGCGAGGTGAACCTGACCCAGGAAGTCCTGATCATTCGCAAGGGCCGGCTGAAGGTCGACCTGTATTCGGCCCAGGGGGCGCCGGTGTGCAGTTTCACGCTCGCCGCCGGCGACGTGATTCTGCTGGCCGCCGGCGGACACGGTTTTGAGGTGCTCGAAGACCTCGAAATGATTGAGGTGAAGCAGGGTCCGTATTCCGGCGACCAGGACAAAACTCCGTTAGCGGTGGAGAACGTCCCGTGATTCCGGTGAATCGCCCTCTTCTCGACGGCAACGAGAAACGGTATCTGATCGAAGCCCTGGAATCGGGCTGGATCTCTTCGGAAGGCCCGTTCGTGCAGCGTTTCGAACGAGAGTTCGCCGCGCGCGTCGGGCGACAATACGGCATCGCCGTCTGCAACGGCACCGCCGCGCTCGATCTGGCCGTGGCGTCGCTCGATCTGCACCCGGGCGACGAGATCATCGTTCCAACCTTTACGATCATCGCTTGTCTGCATCAGATCGTTCGCTCAGGACTGAAGCCGATTCTCGTCGACTGCGACCCGGACACCTTCAACCTTCGCCTCGACGACGTGCGCGCGCGCCTCACCCCTCGCACCAAAGCCGTCATGGCCGTTCACCTCTACGGTTTGCCCGTCGACATGCTTGGGTTGCTGAACATCGCCCGGGAATACGGACTGCGGGTCGTCGAGGATGCCGCCGAGATGCACGGCCAGACCTGCGACGGTCGCCCATGCGGCTCATTCGGCGATGTCAGCACGTTCAGCTTTTACCCGAACAAGCACGTGACCACCGGAGAAGGCGGCATGATCACGACCGATCGGCCCGAGATTGCCGAACGCTGTCGTTCGCTTCGCAACCTGTGTTTCCAGCCCGATCGCCGGTACGTTCACGAGGAACTCGGCTGGAACTACCGCATGACCAACCTGCAGGCCGCGCTCGGTCTGGCCCAGCTCGAGCGGCTCGACGAGTTCGTCACGCGAAAGCGCGACATGGGCCGACAGTACAACCGCCTGCTCGCCGGCCTGGACGCTTTGCAACTGCCTGTAGAGCGCACCCCGCAGGCCGAGAACATCTACTGGGTGTATCCGGTGGTGCTGCGCGATCACGTGCCGTTCGACGCCGCCGAAGCCATGCGACGGCTGGCCGAGCACGGCATACAAACCCGTGCCTTCTTTTGGCCGATGCATGAACAACCGGTGTTTCGACGACTAGGACTCTTCGCCGGCGAGCGGTACCCGGTTGCCGAACGTCTGGCACGCCGCGGTTTTTATATTCCGTGCGGTCTCGGCATCACTCCGGAGGAACAATCGTTTGTCGCCTCCGCCCTGTGCACAATTTTTTCATCATGACGGATACCCCATTTTCCGACTTGTACTCTCGCTGTTACGACCTTCTGTATCGCGATAAGGACTACCGGCTCGAGGCGACCTACGTCTCGAATCAGATTCGACAGGCGGTTCCGCACGCGACCTCTCTGCTCGAGCTCGGATGCGGCACCGGGAAACACGCCCCGCATTTCATCGACGCCGGGTTTGCCTACACCGGCCTCGATCGCAGTTCGCCCATGATCGCCCAGGCGCGCAACCGATGCGATCAGGGGGCGTTCTTCCATCAAGCCATCGGGGAACATACGATCGAATGTACGTATGATGCGGTTGCCGCGCTGTTTCACGTGATGAGCTACCAGGACACCAACGAAGCCGTCCGCCGCGCCTTCCGGCAGGCACGCACCGCACTGCGACCGGGCGGCGTGTTTCTCTTCGACTTCTGGTACGGGCCGGCGGTGCTGAGCATCGGTCCGGAAGAGCGCCGACGCGAGGTCAAGGATGCCGCTCTGCGCGTTCATCGCACGTGTATGCCTCGAATGCGCCCCGAACAAAATGTCGTCGAAATTCATTATCAGCTGCAAGTGACCGAAAAAGCGACCGACGACACGCATGTCTTCGAGGAAACGCATCGCATGCGGTATTTCTTCATTCCCGAACTGACACTGCTTGCCGAGCTGTTCGGCTTTTTCGATGCGCGTTTTTTTTCGTGGCTTACCGCTGAGCCCCTGCGTGCCGACTGCTGGTCCGGGCTGGCGGTGCTGCGAACGCCCGACTCATGAGTCGCAACCGGAACCCCACCGTTCTGATCGTCGGCAGTCAGGCCGACGATGTCGCCATGTACCCGCATCTGCGTGCGGTCATCGACGGGCTGCGCGGTTATGTACCGGTTACGTATCACCGGTTTCCGCTGAGCGGCTTCGAGTGGACCACCCTCTTTTCAGACGGCGATCTGCTCACGGCACTGAAAAAAATGCACCATGCGCGGTTTCTGCTCGACACCGCCCGACGTGAGATTCCGCGGGTACGGGCCGCTCTCGCTTCAGCAGACATCGTCATTGCCGTGAACTACTTCGCCTGGCTTGTCTGTTCCTCGTATGCGCCCGCGAACGCGCGTGTCGTATATTGGAGTCTGGACATTTTCACCAATCGAATTCACCTGTACGGCTCACCGGTACGTTTCATCTGTCATGTGGTCGGGGGGCGTCGGCTCAGACAACGCCCGTTCGTCATCATTCAAGACGAGGATCGCTTGCATCTGCTGAAGCGTTCACATTTTCTAGGCGAACAGACCCTCGAAGTGTTCTTTCTGCCCGTGTCGCTGCCCGCGATGCGGTACCCGCTGTTGGAGCGGCCGCCTCACCAGCCGCCGGTGGTCATGCAGATCGGGGGCGTCGGGGAGTTCCGCCGCACCTCTGAACTCATTCGCTGCTATGAATCGCAGAGTCGACCGACCTTTCAATTGCTGCTTCAAGGGTATCATTTCAGTCGGGTTCACGAACCGGAGGTCGCCGGCTATCTTCGCGCGCCTTTAGTTCCGCCCGACGAGGTCTGGAAAGTTGTTGCCGATTGTGACATCGGTTTCGTGGGCTACAAAGTCATCGATGAAAATCACTATCGGCTGAAGAATGCCTCGGGGCAGCTGGTGGAGTTTCTTCGCCTCGGCAAGCCGGTGGTGGTGCTCGGCGACTGCGATCTGCGCGAACTAGTGCAAAAGGAAGGCGTCGGACGGCATCTTGCATCGATCGATGAACTGCCCGGTGCCGTAGAGACTATTATCCGATCATACGGCGTTTTCAGCCTTCGGGCTCGTCAATACTTCGCCCGGCGAATGAATCTCGAACTGTTTCTTCACCCGTTGGCCGACTGGTTGCGCAGCCTATAGAGCAGTAGCAAAACAACGACCGTCCCGACGCTCCATACATGATACCGAGCCTCAAACAATCGATTCTAAACCACAAACTGCAGGGCGAGAGATTGAAAAAACGGGGTGCGACATTTCATTCCCAAGCTCTGTGTGCCGCCCAGCAGATGTCGCACGGTTTCTACACTTTCAAGCCAGTCTCCGCCCCAGCGAAAGATTCCGGGATACCGACTGAGGGAACAGAGCATGAGAAGCAGGAGGTACGCAAGCACGAACTCCCGTAGACCCTCGTAACCGCCGCACCGCATCATTCGCAGAAGACCGACAAGAGCAAGCCCCCACCATACTTGGTACCATGACATTCCGGTAAACAGCGTCAATTCACCCAATACGCCGGCACAACAGCAGCCCAGAAGTGGAACCAATGACGATCGATACTCGTCGCGGGCGAATGGTGCGAAACCGCCGAACAAGTACCCGGCCCCATAAACGACGACAGGCGCCGCAACCGCGACCAGTATCAAAGAAAACATGCAATGCACTCCCGTTTCATCTACGCTCCTCTTCCCATGGTTTCTGAAAGACGATGCTGAGCAGAAGAAAACGTTTCGAGGACCGACTGCCGAGCAGAATCATTCGTCTCTTTCTCTTGCCTCGCTTTCGGTAGGGGTTGAAGACTTTGATGCCAAAACGAAAACAGGCGGTGTCTCGATGCCGTGTAGAATACCTGTTTTCCGGAAAACAGCGGCAAGGACAATGATGGATACGACACTGATCCCCCTGTCGAAAAGTGAATGAATGCCATCCCGTGTATATTGTGCGATTTCCGTATGAAATTTCATCAGATTTTCGAAAAAGTTTTGCACGTGAAAGAGATTGATTCTCAACACGGCGAATCCTGACAGAGAAAGCACAACCGGAAGCCACCACAACAGGAAAAACGCCATCGTTGTGTCATGTTTCGATTCAAAAGAAGATCGCAGCAGATAGGCAAAGAGAAACATCGCGAAAGGCAACGCAGCACTTCCCATGTTCCCGAATTCTGTGGAATAAGGCGACAACGGGGATTGAACCATGAGGGTCGCACACACGGCACAAGCCATCTCAATTCGCACATCGGCTCGTATTCGGAGCAAGGCGGTCATACCTTTGATCAGAAACGGCAGCATCACCCCCAGAAAGCAACTCGAGATCAACGCAACGTATGCGGTCGTCAGGTATGCAAGACTTAAAAGGCTCTTTCCTCCGCCGGCCCCCAACAACTCGAACCCTCTGCTCAACCCCCACGGGGGAAGACCGCAGAAGTGAGAAACGAAGACCTTGATCCCGTTCCACACAATGTTGTCCTGTCCGCGGCAGGAAACGGCCGGATTGCTCATCACACGCTTTTCCCAACCAACAGCCTTCACGATCCACACTTCGTAAGGAAGAATGATAACGGTGCTTACCATGGCCATGAGAATCAGTTACCGCAATGCGGATCGCCACGACATTCCCTTTATAAAGAAGATCGCAAGATGCATTGGAAAAAACGTGACGGACGAATGGTGCACAGCAATGCCACACCCGAGCCAGAAGGCCGAAGTGACAGTGGATCGTCTCTCTGACCGGCTTTTTATCGACAAAGTGAGCAGACTGGCAATGACACAGCCAGCAGCGAGACACTTGCTCCACAGGGCGAGTACATGCAGGAAATAAAAGGGCGCCAACGACATGTACAGATACGTCATTCGCATCAAAGCAACGGATCGCCACATGACGTGCACCATTTTCGAAAATACGAAAATGGCTCCGGCCCCACAGAGGCAGGCAACGATTTGCAAAACCTCGTAGGGTTGCATGTTCCAGAAGAATGGCAAACCGACGGCGGCAAATACTGGGGTGCGGCCCATCATTCCGGATGAAATGGTCTGCTCACGCAAAGCCGAAAGATTTCGCACCTGTTCAAGCCAGTCGCCGACCCACCCGAAAAGCCCGGGATACGCGGCAGACGAGGCAATCGTCAGCAAAATCAGATATGACGTGAGAAACGGCCCATAGAAACGCCATTCCCGCTTTCGACATCTCCAGATTCCGGCCAGGGATACGAACACAACAGGTACAGACAGATCAATACCGGCCATGAAACCAGCGACGCTGCCAATACCGAACACGCAGCACCCGAGCAACGGCGTCACCCAGCGCTTCGTCTGACGCCCGCCGCTGATGAGGTCGAACCGAAACGCGCGCCCCGCGCCGCATATCAGAAACGGCGCGATAAGGCAAAAAACATACGACTCAAGAGAGGGAAGGACTAGAATCATTCAGGTTCATCGGCAGTCTAGCATCTCAAGTTAATTCTCCGGGAATCGGGCGTACTTTCTCACAATCGCTTACCGGTGGTGAGAATGTTCCAGTAAACAAGCGTGAGAATCTTTCGGAATTGGAACGTGAGACGGATCGTTTCAAACACTCTTTCACAGCCCTTCACCGGAGCGGCGAATGATTCTTCTGCAGAAGGAACGAAACATTACGATAAAACGCCGCCAGACGAAGACGCAAACAACAAAGATAAATCTCTCGCTGTAGAGAGGAAGATTGCTGTAGTACTGTGCCAGACGTGCCCACCTCATGAAGGCGCCGACTTTTCCCTCGTCCTGAATGTCCTCGACCCTTGTCAAATATAATCCCGCCGGAGAAGCCGGCTCCAGTGGCTGTAGCACATTCACTTCGACTGGTTTGAACCTGAGCGGATACTTTTGAACGGCCTTTTTTGTCGGCCTCGATGTGATAACCAGGGTTTGCTTGTCCAGAAGGCTCAAGGGCTTTACTGCATGAATGTCAAACTGCACCATATCATAACCGGGAATGGGTGAAGGCCCGCAGTACTCCATGAAGGCATCGTACAACACCGCTTTTTCATTGAATGAAGGAAACTTCAGCTGTTTTTGCGCGCCGGCATACGAAGCCAATGGAACCTGAAACAAATCTGTCCCTGTAAGAACATGTTCCCCGCCGGAATCTGCGCAGTTCGTCGTGTAACTCATATACGGGTAAAAAAAGTATCTCCCGGTTTCAACGACATACGCAGAATGGAACTTTAGCCACGATGAGGCAGGCCAGTTGGCGACCAGTCTCGGCAGTCCGCTGCAATTCAATACATCTTGATCGGACTTTCCCTCAATCCATCGACGAAACTCTCTCCATTGTTCAGCTGTCCATGCCTGACCCCATGAACAGGACATTTGCATAAAATATCCATCATAGTCGGTGCGTTTCGGTTCAAAGGGCAAATCGGAAAAGAAATGATACCGTGGTGAGTAAAGAGCGATACCCGCTATGGAATCGTTATTCTTATAACATTGAATTGCCTGTACAGCGTAGGAATAGAAGTTTCGATCAACCATCAAATCTTCTTCAAGAACGATGACGGAACCGAAACGCATGCTCTGGTCGCCCGCCCAAAGGAGATGATTTTTCAGACCCAGTCTCGAATCTCTCACCAGGATTTCCTTTGCACCATGCTTGAAAGCAAATGACCGAGCAACTCTTTCGACCTCCGGTTCACCCCCTCCATCAATGGAAATGACAAGATTAACATTCGAAGCTGAGTCAAATGTCGCATTATTAATCGATGAAAGCAGCCTGTGAAGAGAAATCGGCCTGCGCATACAAGGAATAATGATTGCCGGAAAAACAGTGTCAACTGTCATTGTCTGTGTGCTCCCTGAGGCCCTGTTTTATTTGGGAACCATGCTTGTTATCGAATCAACTTGTCCGTGCTGCCAGGGTTTCCCGGATCGAACTCGTGTAAAAGATCTCGAGATTGTAACCGATAGTGGCCCAATCCATTTCCCCGAGATCGATGTTTCCACGAACTCTTTCACGCTGTCCGCTGATCACTTCTCGAACCATTTTCTCTCCCGCTTCCAGCCATCCTTCCAGTGTCGGCGGCGCCGGCACGATTTGCGCAAACCCGGGGATCACTCGCGCACACTCTCCAACGGCAGAACAGAGAACGGGGGTGCCGGAAGCGGCATATTCCCCGAATTTCCCCGCAAAGCCGCATCGATGAACATCGATGTCCTGCAATGGAAGGAGCAGGACGTCCACAGCCTGACAAAACATTTCGCAATCAGCTTTGGAAAGTATCCCAAGGTAGTGGATTGAGCCGTCCTCCATCTGCTTTTGAAAGCCCAGTGATGACGGGTTTGCACCACAGAAGGCAATACTCGAATTTGGTAAAAACGTTCTGACTCTTTCCAACAAAGCCACACACCAATGCACGCTTGTTAACGTCCATCCGGCAAAACCGAGCAAAAACTGAGTCTGACTCAACTTCAACCGATTTCGCGCCTGACTTTTGTCATAGACAGGCGGACGGCTCGCCCCGACCGGCACAAGGTGCACCCGTTTTGCACCGCGATCGGCCGCCATTTTTGCCAATTCACGGCTGACCACCGTCACACCGTCAGCCAGGGCCGGAAACCTCTGCTCCAGTCTGTTGCGGATTCGAACGCCAAGGCGTTTCATCATACCGCCAATCGCCCGTGTTCTGTAGAGATGTTGCTCCCAATCATTCCACCAGATGTCGTCCCAGTCGTAGATCAGTACCGGTTTCGGTCGACGAAAACGCGCCTTCCACCATGAAATGAACCCGGGTAAAAACGGTTGAAACAAATGGCAGATGTCAGCTTCCGGGAGTCTTTGCAGGCTTCTGATCGCAAGGTTCACGGGATTGACGGTGTTTGGTACATACCGTGGGGCTGAAAATGAAGGAGCCGGCTCGTAACGGATCCCATCGCGATCTTCCTCTGTCCATGCCATGTTCCTTGTAGAATGCTGTGACACAACCGTAACTTGATGTCCTCGCTTTGAGAGAGCAACAGCCAGACCATGAATACGAAAATACGTACCGGAACGATTGTCTTCGCTTACACAGAATACGATCTTCATCGCCGTTCATCAGCCTTTGACATCACGTTTTTCTTTTCTCCCGACCGCGCAATACACAGATTCCATGCTCACCGCACACGCCGACCACTTGTACTTTTTTCCGACGAGCTGAAATCCGCTGTTTGAGATTTTCAAACGCAGCTCCGCGTCATCAAGTACTTTTTTCAACACAGCCTCAACAGCCATGCTATCACATGCCGTAACCAACCCGGCATGGTTTTTCAGCAGGTCGCCGGCGACATTCACCTTGTCCGAGACGATCACCGGGACTCTTTGTGCGAGTGCTTCCGTGACCGCGATACCGAAGTTCTCTGAGTATGAGGTTAGAACAAAACACGTTGATGCCGCGAACGCGGCGCGCTTCAAAGCGCCGGCCAGCATGCCAAGAAAGTGACAACGACTCTCTAAGCCGTTGCCTGACACAAGACGTTTCGCCGTTGCCTCGTAGCCGTCGTCCGGGCCGGCGATGACGAGATCGACGTCTGAGAGCGTGTTTGCGATCTGAGCAAATGCGGGGATCAGCAGATCGAGGCCTTTCTTTTCGTGCAGGCGGCTCAGGAAGAGGATGATGCGACGACCGCGAAGTTGAGGGTATTTCTGCAGAAAAAGTTCTGGGTCGCCGGGAATGAACGCTTCATCGGGAATGCCGTTCGGGACGACGATGCCCGGGGCCTTCAGACCCAAGTCTTGCGTCAGGCGCATCTCTTCTTCTGTCGTGAAATGCAGGGCGGCGGCGTGATCGAGCACCCATCGTTCAATGAGATGATAATACGGCGCTTTCAGCCACCATTTCTTCGAACGAATGTACGGGTCGAGCGTTCCGTGCGGGCGCACCAGATAAGGCTTGCCGTGTCTTCGACACAGGAGGGCCGCCCAGGCGTTCTGCAGAAAGTACAATGAGTGAATATGGACAACATCGACCCGGGGAATCTTTCGGGCAAGCGCTTTCAGCAACGGCAGAGAAAACGCCAGGACATGCGGCACATTCACCACCGGAAACACTTTCACCCGTGCCGGAGCAAACTCGGCTTCGGCGGAAAATTCGAACCCCGGTTCCAGGCTCAGAGCAGTCGCATACACATCGACCTCATGGCCGAGCTTCGCGGTCTCGCGAGCCAGATGCCGCACCGCCTCGCTGGGGCCGCCCAGCATCGGGTCGAGTCCGGGGATCACGTGAAGTATGCGCATGCGGCTCCGAAAAAAAGCTCCGGTTGCCCGGAGCCATTGAGGTAGGCGGTCAGTATGCTGACGCCTCGGATGCAGTTTAACACGTTATAATGCGGTTTGTTGTGAGGTAAGAGAAACAAGAATGAGAAGAAAAAAACCCCGGTTGCCCGGGGTTTTCACTCTTAGTCTTAGATTCCGGGGTTGTCCTTGATCACATTGTAGATCTGTGTCCAGGAGTTCTGACCGGTAGTGCGCAATTGATTGTCCACATTTGCGGCAACAGCGCCAGTTCCGTCGACCACGAAAACCTGGAACAAATCAGTTTTTTCCATGAAAATGGGAACAGAAGCCACCTGATCATAGGGATTGGCTGTAATCGTTGTGGCAGGGCCGGTCGTACGATTGGCGACGGTCATGAACAACTTCTGACCTTTCTGATTTTCAATATAGCAAGCGGCTTCCTGCAAATAGCCTCGGTCGACGAGTATGCGAATTGCAGATCCAGCAGCTTTCACGGTGTCCGTGTTGGCAAATGTCTTGTTCAAAATTCTCTGTGCAGCCGGAATATTCGCCTGATTGTTCATTTCATCCCAGACAGCCATGTTGATCGCATTCTTAACGGCCTGATAGTTTGCTTTCATCAACATGACACGTGCGTCATCCATTGCCACATTCGATGCACGGAAAAACTGCGGTGCGGCCACGGCCGCAATGATGGCCAAAATGGCCACGACAAGCAACAACTCCATCAACGTAAAACCAGAACGTTTCGTCATAGAACCTCCTGAGAATAACATGTACGAACAGACAGTAGCATAAAACAGATCACAGATACAAGAGTGACTTCATCGTTCAACGCCCACCCGGTGCCACGTATTCGACCTTTTCCCCACTCTCTGAATTCGCCACCGTGCGCACTTTTTCGAGTAGTTCCTTGTACCGGCTCGCACGATCATACTTTTTGGCTGGGTCGATCTTCGGTTCATCGACCGGCTTCGGCTTGTTCACCCAGTCTCCCTTCGGATCCATGATTTTTGGGGTGACCAAAATGATGAGGTTTGTGCGGCCCTTGCTCTTTTTTGAGAAACGGAAAAACTCGCCGATGATCGGAATGTCGCGTAACACCGGCACATCATTGCGTTGCCTGAGATTTTCTTCGCGCAACAATCCGCCAATGACAACCGTTTCCCCATCATTCACTTCAACCTGCGTATCCGTCTGCCTGGTCGTGATAATCGGAGCATCATTGCGGAACCCGATGACGTCAGACACTTCAGGATGCAACTTCATGACAATCGATTTCGCTTTCTGATTGACCTGCGGCGTCACGTTCAGAATGATTCCAACATCAATAAACTGAACATTCTCGGTCGTTCCCGTCGTATTCTGCGTCGTCGATTGCTTGTATGGATACTTCGTACCAACCTGGATCGCCGCTTCATTCCCAGAAAGGGTCATAATTCTCGGCTGGGAAAGGATGCGCCCCTTGTTGTTCGACTCTGCCGATTGAAGCACGGCACTCAAATTTGAAAGGTTGTACTTTCCGAATACAAAGTCCTGTGTTGGATCAAGGGCTGTACCTGTCGTTGACTGAGGCGTTCCCAGAGGTCGGTCAGTCGGTCTAGTCGGACCGGAATACCCACCCTGGAAGTTCCAATTGATCCCGAGCGAGCGCTCAAAACCGGCATCAATCGCAACAATGTGAGCTTCAATCTGAACCTGCGGAATCGGTGTATTCACACGGGCGAAATACTCTCGAATGATTTCCATCTTGTCGCGGCTCGCAGTTATCATCAGCACCCGACGCTGCTTATCGAGCAAGTAGTACTCCTTACGAACCGGCGTCACCGGAATTTCATTCGTTATGGCGAGACCCTGCTGATTCGTGTTTTGAGCCTGTGTCTGTTGCTGGCTCTGCGCACCTTTCTGCCCGTAGAGAACCAAGTTCAGATTGTCTTCGAGATCCTTGAAGTCAACAACGTATTCGAGACTGAACACTTCGCTGAGAAACTCGCGCTTGTCCTCAAGCTCGCGAACCGGAGCCATCTGATCGATCTGCGCCGCCAGGCCGGCCACCGCCGCAACCCGGTCTTCAGTGCCCTGCAGAAGAATCGCGTTGGTGCGCACATCGGGCACCAGCCCGACGTCTTTGGCCAGCGGAGCCAGCAGTTGAACCACCTCTTCGGCTTTACGAATCTTCAAGAGAAAGATCCGGCTGCCCATCGGCTTCGGTGGTTCGACCATCGGCATCTGAGGCTGCATCGGAGCCTGGACGACCGGTACATTTTCGGTCACGGGCGCGGGCTGACCGGCCCCTTTGAAGACGTGCAGCGTCTCGTTGTCGACGGCGTACATGTAGGGCTTGCCGGCCAGGACGCGAGCGACGGCGTCTTCGAACCCAAGCCCGCGCAGATCGACATTCACCTTCTCGTCGAGCGGAGCGTGGGCTTCAAGTTTTTTTCCTGACTGATCAGCCATGATCTGCAACACGGAACCCAGCGACGTGTCATTCAGTACCAGATCGATCGACGCGGATACCCCTTCGGAAGAGGCATTCTGGGCCTGAACTGCGGGCGCGAACGACAGACAGAGAATGCACAGTGTCAGGACGCACACGGGCACAAGCCGGCTCAGACGGAGAATTAAGGTTCGTTTCATGGCTTTATCTCACTCATGTTTGATATCACGCGATTTTCTTCAACTGCTGAGGCATGTGAACGATGCCCAGCAGGCCATCAATAGACAGATCTTCATCGATCAGCGGCCAGTGAATTCCATAGCCGGACGGCGAAATCTCGAAGCGGGCACGATCGGTTTCAGATGCATGCAGTAACGCGAGCGAAACGTCTTTCAGCTTGAAATAATGCACCTTTCCGTCAATGGTCATCTTCATGGTGTCTCCCACGAACAACACATCGGTAACGGTATGATACTCGTTCATCGCGGTTCACCATCCAGGCACTCAACAAACTTATTCACACTCAAACCAGCCTTCCGAATCAAGCTTCTCAACAGCCCTTTATCCAATTCATCGTGAAGAGGAATCGTCAGAACAAGCATTGATCCGGCCTTCACCAATGTCACATGACTCCCTCTTCGGCGGTCTTCAAGCCAACCCAGCTTCGAAAACACGCGTATCGCATCGCCTCCTGAGCAAACAGGCAACTTCGCCATCAAACAGCGATGTCCAACTCGGCAACTTCATAGACCGGCATCGACCTCGCTTTTCTTGTCTCAAGACTCACTTCAATTGCCTCGCGAATGTTGGCCAATACCTCTTCACGAGTTCTGCCTTGCGTCATACAGCCAGGAAGTGCTGGACACTCAGCGATGATGTAACCGCTTTCGCCTTGCGTAATAGTCACGAGAAACTTCATGCATTGCACTCCGTCATAAAACAATTTCCACTTTACTTCTCGGTGGGTTTGATCAGGGTGAGGTCGCGGAGAAGGGCGCCGCAGCGAACCTGGGCGCTTCTGCCGTCGGCGAAGACCAGGGTGATGCCTTCGCGGGTCATGCCGGGAGCGAGGATCAGCGGGCGTCCGTCAGGGGTCGCAAAGATCGCGGACCAGACGCCGTTCTGCCCGCGGACGAAGCCCTTCAGCTGAATGCTCTCGAAGACGCGCGGGGAAAAGGCTTTCACGGCGTCACCCTCGAGTTTCGGCTCTCTGCCGTCGCGCGGCACTCCGGAACCGGGCATCTGCCACAGCTCAGGCGCGGCATCGACATCGACCACGGCGATCGCCGCCGGGCCGCTCAGCATCATGCCGAACGCCAGCAGACAGATGCAGACCGCTCCGATGACCAGAACTTTGAGTTCCTGACTCATGGACGTTTCTCCGAGGTCGGCGCGGCATCGCCGGACATCGCGCTCTGCCGCTGATACAGCAGTTCGAGATCGGCATCGACACGCACTCTGCCGTGAGGCTGCGAGCTGATCTGCAGACTGCTGATGCGGGCCAGTTGCCCGGAGTTTTCGATCAGTGAGATTGCTTTCAACGCGGCCTGCAGCTCGCCTTCGTAGACGACCTTGAACGGCCAGCGCACCACCGTGCGATCATCGGAAAAACTGGAGGCGGGTTTCACGTTCCAGATACCGGGAACCGCGGCCTTGATCGCTTCAAACTTGGCCTGAAGATTGGTGCGGGTCTCATCGAACCCGGGAATCAGCGTCGCCAAGCGGGCCAGATGGTCGCGAATCATGGCCTGCTGCATGCCGAGACGTTTGCGCTCGAGTTCGGCATTACCGCGAAAGCGCCCGACCGTACTCTGCAGCATCGACAGCTGCCGCCGCTCGCGGTGCAGCTCGTCGATCCCCGGCATGACCGCACGCTGCAGATACAGTACCATCAGCATGAGGCCGAGAATGATTTTCAGTGAGCGTTCCAGCATGGTCGAATCCTATGGGTTCAGTGTCGCCAGCACATTGAAGCCGACGGCACCCTGCGCGGAGGTTTCCGAAAAGCTGATCTTCACATCCTGCAGGGCAGGCTGTTTCTGCAGGGAATCCCAGAAGCGCAGCGCGGTTTCGGTGTCGATCGAAAAACCGTTCATCGCCAGCGTTCGATTGGCGGCGCTCATCTGCACCTTCTCGAGTCGGATCTCACCACTGAGGCTCTTCGCCAGGTCGGCAATGACGGGCGCAAGCAGGATCTGGCCGTTCATTTCACGTTTGGCGACTTCGCCGAGCGCGGTCAACCGCTCGAACTGCTGCCGGTTGAGACGGGTTTGTTCCAGAATCGGCCGGAACTGTTCATTCTCACGTTTCAGCGCCTCGGTCTGATGATAGACGGCGGAACGATTGACTCGGACAAACGCGAGCGGCGCGATCAAAAAGAAGATCATGAACATGACCGCCAGACGCGGCGTCATCGTGAAACGCAGAAACGGCGGACGCCCCTCGACAAGGCTGACGAGGCCCTTCTCGAGCACCCCGGCGAGCCAGGAACCATCGGCAAGGCCGGGAGCGGGCGGGCCGTCGGTCTTCGCCCCGGCCGTCAGCGTCTGAACCGGCATCTTGAAGGTCTCTTCGAGCAGCGGCTTGATGCCGGTGACCTCGAGATACGGCATGCAGAGCCAGATCGTCTGCTCACCCTGTTCCTTCTCTTTGGCGCGAATGTAGGCAAAGAACGGCGTGATGCGGGCGAGCAGTTCGCGCTGATTCTGTTGAATGATCTCGATCGAGTGCTGATCGGCCTGCGCGGCAATGCCGGTGAGCAGGTCGTCGACCTCGTTCTGCTTCAGCTTGAGGCTGGTCATCAGGCGCAGTTCGACCTCTTTGAGCGCGCCGGAAAGACTGGTGCGCACGGCGGTTACCTGTCCGTCGCGCAGAATGGCCATGTTGACGCTGGTGTAGCCGAGCGAGATGAGGCAGACCTGCTTTTCGGCCCGTGGTTTCGGTTGCCGCAGATACGCCCCGATCAAGGCTTCGATGCCCGAGGTCACGCGGTTCAACGTGAAGCCGAGCGATTCGAACAGGCTCTGCAGGCGATTCACGAAGATGCGATTCACATGGGAAACCAGATACTCGCGTGTCTTGCCATCGGTGCCCGCCAGCGGGCGCAGCGCATAGACCAGCTCGGCGTTGCCGCCGAAGTAGTCGTCGCGTTTGAGTTCGAGGTGCTCGAGAATCTCAGGCTCGTGCATCGTGATCGGAAAAGGAAGAATGCGCGCGCCGGCCTGGACATTCAGCACCACTGAAGCCTGACGCAGCGAGCCGAACGCCGGCAACATCTGCGTGCGCAGCAACTCGAAGACATCGACGGAGGCAAGCGAAAACCAGCAGGATTTCCAGGCGGTGCCCGACGGAATCAGGAACCGGACGTAGTTTTCCTCGATCTCGATGACACCCTCGGGCGGTGTCACCAGCCATTCCATGATGCTCACAGCACGTCCTCTCTTACACGGGGGAACTGAGCCTAGAAGATATCACAACCATCGCCGCTCGCAACAGGATTTTTTCTCACCGCACCGAAATGATTTCTCTTCGAGCCGCAGAAGGCGTATTCAGGGCGATTCGTTCTACGGGTTCCGCCTGATCTGCACGCGCGGGCGGTCGTCGCAGCGAAAGCCGAAGGAAAAAGCCTGAACCAGTGGGCGACCGACCTGATTGCAAAGGCGATACAATCGCGAGAGTAAAAGATCGCCATCACCGCGTTCGCCCGGCACATGCGGAGAATCAATCACCATAATGTTCCCATGGCTTTGCCCTGGATGTTGCTCAGATACGCGAGCCATTTGTCCAGTTTGGTTTTCGCTCACCAGTCAAACGATCTCTATCAAACCATCTCGAGAAGTTCCCAGCCAGGGCCGCTGTCAGGTATCAGGGCCGTTTCATTCTCTCAAGAATCTCCTATTCTTCCGCCGGCGGATTGTCTCGAAGAGCGACTCGGCCGGAATGTAGCGGAACCCGTTCGGGTTGGAGACGTTCAAGAGTGCATGAGACTGTGAAGCCCACGCAGGCTGACTGCTTTCACTCCGGACACCAGAGGCGCGGGACGGTGAACCGGAGTATCGTGAACCAGAAGCCGTGACACCTGATGCCGGGGTTCGACAGTGGAAAGCCGCAGGAGATTGCGAGCGTCTTCCGGACGAATGGTCTTACAGGCCTTTACCTCGATCAGGATCAGTGAGCCGGTATGTTCTTCGACGATGAAATCGACCTCCAGACCCTGGCAGTCTCGAAACCAGAAAAGACGACGATCGAGACCGCGATTGAGACGGTGTTTCACGATCTCCGCGGCGACGAAACCCTCGAAGAGAGCTCCTCGAAACGGTGATTCGGCCAAGGCTTGCGTTTCGCGAATGCCCAGCAGGGAGCACGCCAGCCCCGGATCGACAAAGTACAGCTTCGGACTCTTGACCAGACGTTTTCCGAAGTTCTCGAAAAACGGCGGCACCAGGATGATTTGCCCGGTTGCCTCGAGAATGTTGAGCCAGTGCGTAATGGTAGGCACCGTCACGCCGAGGGGCGCGGCCAGGTCGGTACGGTTCAGCATCTGGCCACAGCGGGATGCGAGCAAACCCATGAACCGGCGAAAGGTAGACAGGTCACGAATCGCGGCGGCCTGGCGGAGGTCCCGTTCCAGATAGGTTTGCACATACGAGCGAAACCAGAGATCCGCCGCCTTCGGCGCATTCACCACCTCGGGAAATCCACCGGACAACACCGTGATATCGGACCGCTCTTCAAGCGAGAACGGCAGAAGCTGGAAGAGCGCAACCCGGCCGGCCAGAGACTCCGAGACACCGAGCATGAGCGGAGCTTCCTGCGAACCGGTTAACAGCCACCTGCCTTTTCGGTCAGGCTCGGCATCGATACGCGCTCTGATGAAGGTGAACAGCTCGGGGCAGTTTTGAATCTCGTCGAGAATGACCGGAGGATGCAGAGACTCGAGAAACCCGCGCGGATCAGCACGAACGCGGGCCACCATGTCTGCTTCTTCGAGAAGCACATACTCGGCCCTGGGGAACAGACGGCGCAACAGCGTGGTTTTTCCGGTTCTGCGCGCCCCGGTCAGAAGAATGGCCGGGAAGGTCCTGACGCCCAGTTTCACCTGTTTTTCGATCGTTCGCGGCGTGTACATAGATTATGATATTTCTAAACTATAACTTTAGAAATGTCAACGACGGAATTGGCAAGATCAGGTGGCTCGGAAACCAGGAGTCGAGAGCGAAGGACCGCATCCTGACATCACGTAAGACAGGGTTCACGCGCGCGTTCGCTCTGGGCGAAAATCTCTTCGATGGTGAGAGCTTTCCTGTTCGCGGGGGTTTTCATGGCGATGGTCTACATGGCTTTGCCCTGGACGTTGCTCAGGTAGGTGAGCCATTTGTCCAGTATGGTTTTCGGGGTTCGGGCCACGCAGAGACAGTTTCGTTACTCGAACATCTCTTTCAAAATAGCCAGGATTTTGAAGCAGGTGCGAGCTTCGAGCTTGCCCAGATGTTTTCCTACTCGTGATTTGTCGACTGTACGTATCTGATCAAGGGCGACCTGCCCCTTTTTCCCTGAAAACTGAATATCGACGCGTGTCGGGTAGGACTTCGTCGCGGAGGTCAAGGGGGCAATGATGACCGTGTGAAGGTGCCGATTCATTTCGTCGGGAGAAACCACCACTGCCGGCCGGGTTTTGCGAATCTCGGAGCCAACGGTCGGATCGAGATTGATCAGAAACACGTGAAATCGTGCTACTTCCACTTCCAGGCACCGTCGAAATCGGAAATGGCTACATCGAAATCGTCACCGCCCGGCTCGCTTGCGCCTTTCGCCCCCTGAAAAGCAGAATCCCAGTTTTTTCGCGGAGTATGAGCGGATTTGAGGACGAGGCATTGATCGACCACTTCGAGCTCGATCTCGCCTGCGAGAGCAAGTTGCTCAATCAGGGTCTTAGGAATACGAATTCCCTGGGAATTGCCAATCTTGATCAGTGAAGTCTTTAATGTTGTCATACGATGCCGGCCTTTCTTCACAACTTCGATGTAATTATAATGTATCTACATTCGCATGACCTGTCAACACGGACGGAGCAAATCCACGGGCGGTTCACCCTCTCGAGAATCGGAGAGAGCAGTATCAACTCACAGGTTTTTTCGCCGGTGGCGATCGGCGTCGCGGTTTCGTTGGGGCATGCTTCGTGGCTTTGAAGTCGGCCGGGCGTACCTGGACCCGTGGTTGGGCAAGCGCCTTCACTTCTTCGAGCGAGAGACCGGTAAGATCAGCGATCTGCTCATACGTATATCCTTTGGCCAGTAACCGTCGCACAAGCGCGCACTTCTGTTCCCGTGCACCTTCCTCGCGGCCTTCCTCACGGCCTTCTTCACGGCCTTCGGCGCGGCCTTCTTCACGGCCTTCGGCGCGGCCTTCTTCACGGCCTTCGGCGCGGCCGGTCGCCCTCATCTGGGCGATGTCGTGCAGACCTTTCTCGCGCAGTTCGTAGAGACGACGTTCATGCTCGCTCAGCTCGATCATTTCCTTGATCGTCAGGGCTTTTTTCATCTCGAGGATTTCACGCTTTCTTCGGGCCTTTTCCCCGACGAGTCTTTCCATGGATTCCCTTCTCAGCGCGAAACGAGGCTGGACGCTCCTGAACCTTGGGTTCAGCGAGGGTTTTTACTTCATCAGAAGAAAATCCGGTAAGATCAGCGATCTGCTCATACGTATATCCTTTGGCCAGTAACCGTCGCACAAGCGCGCACTTCTGTTCCCGTGCACCTTCCTCGCGGCCTTCCTCACGGCCTTCTTCACGGCCTTCGGCGCGGCCTTCTTCACGGCCTTCGGCGCGGCCTTCTTCACGGCCTTCGGCGCGGCCGGTCGCCCTCATCTGGGCGATGTCGTGCAGACCTTTCTCGCGCAGTTCGTAGAGACGACGTTCATGCTCGCTCTGGGCGAAGATCTCTTCAATCGTGAGAGCTTTCCTGATGGCGGGGGTTTTCATGGCAATATTCTCCATGGTTTTGCCCTGGACGTTGCTCAGATAGGCGAGCCATTTGTCCAGTTTGGTTTTCGGGGTGCGGGCCTGTCGGCGAAACTTCGGCAGCTCGAGAAAGTGAATCTCGCAGTCTCGGGTCAGAGGTGCACCCGTCTCGCGTTCGAGCAGAAGAAACGTCTGATGAAACCGCTGGGGGTCGGGAAGGAACTCGAAGTTGACGACGTTGATCACAATAACCGGAGATAACGTTGCATACTCGCTTCCGGACTGGAGTTGCGAGCAGTAGAGGCGAGACCAGTAGAACAGACTGCGACGCTCGGTGCCGCCGAGGTTGACGATCTGGACCTCGATGTTGATGCGGGTTCCCTTGCGGGTGGTGGCGAGAATGTCGAGTCGCGATGCCTTGTCGCCGATGAACTCGGGGTCGAGTTCACGGTTGTCGAGTTCGAGGTCGACGAGCGGCCCGGTGACATCGGTGAGAATGATCGAGTTGAGAAAATCGATCAGAATGTCTTTGTTGGCCGGGTCGCCGAAGATGCGCTTGAACGCATAATCATTGAGTCGGTTGATCATCTCTCGTCTCCTTTCAGTAACAGTCAGCACCTCGCATCGCGAACCACTCCATCATATCATCATCGAAAGTGCCCGGCCAGAACCAAAGTTGCGGTTCAGTGTCAGCCGGGTTTAGCGAATCTCTGAGCCAACGGTCGAATCGAATTGGGTTGACCTGATTTGGGGTTGCAGGGAATGGGTGGTCAGAGTAACATTCTCTACATGAGAGATCATCGCCCATCATGGAGAGGGTCGCACGCACGGCCTTCTCGTTCCCCACTCGACCGGCAGTCGTTCACCGGTCGAAGGTGCGGGTTTTCGCTGGTGCTGGTGCTGTTTCTGTTCATGGCCTTCGTCGCCGCCTACCCCCTGCTCTTTCGCCAGACCGAAAGCGGCTTCTACCGAGCCCGCACGCTGTATCTCTGGAGCCGCCTGCAGAACGCCGCCGAAAGCGGCCTGCAGCTGGCAAACTCGAAACGAGGAGAGGTTTTTGACTCGCTAACGGCGAAGTCTGGGACAGAGGAGTTTGAATACCCATTGCAAGCAAATGCAACTTTTTCAATCACCGTCTCCTACGAATGCGAAGCCCCTGTCAATGATCACGTTCAGTTAAAGGCAACAGCAACTTCGTTTGTCGGCTCGGAAAAGTCAGGCTTTGACATCATTGCGCTTGTCGCTACCGTCAGCAGGACGGCACCGGCTTCAGAGTATGCCTCTTGGACATACGCAACGTTTCCACCCAAGTGAGAATTGTGTGAATCAACCATTTAACGAGGTATTTGAGAAGAAGGTCTTCGAGAGGATCAACACGGACATCTCAGCTGACATGTTGAGCGTAACCGTTGAGATCTCGCCGAGCGTACAACTCCCCTCTCCTGCGTTTGAAAAATCATCGTCCGCTCGGCCAGTGGTTGTTGAAATCGCGGCACAAGCCCAGGCGAAGTCAGCCGCTGCCTATTCCGCTCTTTCAAGTATGCGACAGCTTCCGTCCCAGGAGCACAGTCAGGTAAAGCGCTTTTGTTCAGGGTTGAGCCGCAGCGGCTTTCTACTGATGGAGATCGTACTATCGATCGGCCTTCTGGCCATTCTGACCGTGTACATTTCAGGTCACGCCGGACAGGTCGGTATCGAAGCCGACCGCCAGAAGAACGACATGCACGCGGTGATTACCGGCAACAGTATGTTGGAGATCATGATCGCCACCTCGAGTCCTCCGAAACTCGTACTCGATCATCTGTTCAACCTGGATACCGGCGGCAAGACGCTCGAGATCCCACCTTCTTCCCCACTCTGGTCAGGTGGGACGACGACTTCAACCGTGCAGCTCCTGATGGATGATGAGAACCCTGATAATCCTTCATCGTTCACCGTCCTGATCAAAAACTCCAATAGCGGCACCCAGGCAAGTTATCGGCACATTTTTGTTCCAGCCGGTGCTCTTATTGATCCGGCCGGTGGTGGTGGCGGTGGCGGCACATCTCCCGGAAATCCCCTGATCACTGATCTCGCTGTCGGCAAAGAGCACACGCTCGCGCTCAAGTATGACGGCTCAGTGGTTGCATGGGGGCGCAATGCCTGGGGTGTTCTCGGATCATCAGACGACAGCGGGCACATCGCACACACACCTGAGTATGTTCGGGCACCGCTGAACGAACAGAACGCAAACGATCGACTGATCGGGATGACCAAAGTATATGCGAATCTCAACCATGTTTCGTTTGCACTGAACAGTCAGGGAGAGATTTACGGCTGGGGACAATCTGAAAGTCATCTGCTGGGAGAAGGGGTCCCCCTTAATAGCGTTCAGTACAAGCCGATCGCACTGAAAAAGCTTGATGGATCAAAGTTCAGCGGTTTCACAAAGCTTTCCGTCGGCCGTAACTTCGCTCTTGGATTGCATACCGACGGGCGCTTGTATGCCTGGGGCGAAGGACAAAACGGCCAACTCGGACACAACGGCCCCGCCGATTCGGGAGAACCCCTGCCCGTGTTGACTCACCACGGCAACAATTTTGCCGGCGGTGGAGCGCACTCGCTCGCGCTCGCTCCTGACAAAAAAGTGTATGCCTGGGGAAGCAACTCAAGCAAGCAACTCGGTCTGGATAGCTCTCAGATGCTCCCGACAGAAATTCCAGATCTTCCCCCCGCAAAGATGATTGAGGCCGTCGCGTGCGGGCAGGCATTTTCACTGGCGCTGACCGGGGACGGTCGCGTGTACGCCTGGGGAGCAAACAACCTCAGCCAATGTGCGAAATCCAACCCGGGCGGAAACGTCCCGAACACCGTAAACAAGCCCAGTATCGTAAATGTACGCACCGGACCTGGGAACAGTGATAATCAGGATGTGACTGATATAGTAGCAATTTGTGCCGGCGCATCACACACCATCGCCCTGCAAAAAGCCGGCGATGGATTATGGCTTTACACCTGGGGGAACAATGCGAGCGGCCAACTCGGGTGGCTAAGAACCTCGATGCCTTTGGTGTTCGAAGCTCGTCGGTTTCAACTTCCAGCGATCAGAAATCTCAACCCTCAATCGGTAAAAGTTCGAACGGGAGATTCGCATAGTGTGATCGTGTTCGGTTCAACAGGCCGCGTACTGGCTGCAGGCGCTCACGAAAGCGGGCAACTGGGTCCCTGGCTTTCCGGTAATTTCGTTGAGTTGTTTCAAAACGCGGGAAGTTCCTTCGATAATGTGGTTGATGCAGCTCTCGGCGCTTCTTTCAGCCTCTTTTTGCAACGTGACGGAACCATCAGGTCGTGCGGTTTGAACAACCGCGGGCAACTCGGAAACAGCAACGTCACAGCCGAAAATTCGAAGTATTTCATGGATCTGGTCACCGTCTACGGAAACGATAATCAACCGCTCAAACGTGTCAATGCGATCGCCGCCGGCGAGAACTGGGCCATGGCCATTGCCTCCGGGTCGGTCATCTGGGCGTGGGGCGACAACCAGTTCGGACAATTGGGCAACGCCGGGCCGGCAGGCTTTTCTCGCGTTCCCATCAAAGTGTATGAAGGCCAGACTGATGAAGAAAAGCCCGTGTTCATCAAAGCCGGGCGATATCACGGCCTGGCGTTGCTGCGCAACGGCAGAATGATCGGCTGGGGCGACAACCGCTGGAATCAACTCGGACCGACCACGGCCCCTGACGGATCATCCATCAACTGGAAAATTCCGCGTGAAATCACGGGATTATCTGGAATGGTAGGCTACCTGACAGGGGTCACCGATATCGCCGCGGGAAAAGCGCACAGCCTCGCCCGCACAAGTGACGGTTACGTATGGGCCTGGGGCGGCTCACCGCAGGAAGAGATCGGAGCGGAATACCTGCTGCAATACTGCCCTGTTCCGCAAAAAGTTCGCCAAACCTCTTCCACAGCGCTATCGAATATTCAGCGTGTTGCCGCCACCACCGCAAACTCGTACGCCGTCGACACAACCGGTCGCGTGTG
>CAYYIY010000029.1:37058-62589 GCA_964472075.1 uncultured bacterium
AACCAAGGGAGAGCGAGGCAACGGCACCACCGGAGCGGCTTCGCAGGGCGGGTATCCGACGCTCGTGTATGCTGAGTCAGGGCAGAGCGGTAGCACATTACTCGATGTAAGACTCATCAGCGGCGGTTATGAACAGGTGCTGGCACAGAAAGGTGATGCCGACAAGACCCTCGTCGGATGGGGCAACAATGATTCCCGGCAGCTTGGCGACGGCGCAGGCTTCACGCTGAGCACTCGTATCACGTACCCGACCCCCATCAACGGCGCGAAAGGCTTTTCCCATTTCGGAACCGGAGAGGCTCACAGTGTCGGCATTAGCGATGGATTGATCTACACGTGGGGCAGCGACAATTTGATGGGTCTTCTCGGTGACGGAACAGACAACAACCTGAAAACCATTCCGACACTCATTCAGGTTCCATAAACGAATCCCGCCTGCCTTCCGTTGGTGCGGGCTGCAGCCTGGCTCTGGAAGCGGCTTATTCTCTCGTTCGAGTAGACCGGCGGTTCGCAGGCCTGACTGGTTTTGGGGATTTCGCGTGTCTCGGCGGTTTTCCGAACGGTTGGGCAGGTTCGCGAACCTGATGCGGCGGTCGCCCCCAGGTCTCGAGACGCAAGCCGGGGATCTTCTGAAAGTCTTTCAGGTTGTACGTGACCAGCGTCAGGCCGTGAGCGATCGCGGTACAGCCTATCCAGAGATCGTGCGAGCCGACCGCGACACCTTGTCGAATCAGCGAAGCAGAGAGTTCCCCGTGCAGGCGTGCGACACGCACATCGATGTCGAGAGCTTCGCACTCGGCAATCAGCATCTCGACAAACGCCGAACGTCTCAGTTTCTGCCGCTCATCGCGAGCTCGATACACACCGTGCAATAGCTCGCTGACCGTGACCACCGAGATGAAAAACGCTTCGTCTGCTCGTCGCGCAACGAAGGGAGTCACATCGAAGCGCTGACGCTCCCACTCGATCAGAACACTCGAGTCGATCAGGACTCCCATGGGTCACTCACCTGGTCGCCCCTGCCCTGTTCCGCACGGTATCGAGCGAGATCACCGGCAAAGGACTCCGCTTCACGAGCCGTGAGCGACGGCAGTTTCTCGAGCAAAGCAGCCAGCTCAGAGAGCGGTCGACCAGCTTTGATCGGGTTGAGCTCGGCGACCGACTTTTTCCCTTTATAGAGCACGAATCGCTCACCTCGATAGGTGACCCGATTGATGATGTCGGAAAAGTTCCGCGCTGTGTCGGTGACAGAAATGCTCGTTTTCATCCGCCCCCCTTTCGGTCTCCCTTTGCAGACAGCAGATCCTACTATCAGGTTATCTGATATTCAGATAATGTCAAGCGAACAGACGGAGAAGATACAAGAATCGGGTTGCGCCTGGAAAACCCGAAGCACTCCCCCACCCTGCGCCGGCTTGAGCGGGCGGCGGCGGCGCTCGGGAAGCGGCTCATTCTTTCGTTCGAGTAGTACGTTATTTGTCGGACATCAACGACCGTAAGATTCAGTTCCGTCTCATACATGGATTTTTCTGCCGTTACACGAGGCCGGCGAGGAAGGGTTCGGCAGAGATGACCGTGAGGTTCGAATCGGGGTATCGGCGTCGAATGCCTGGTTTGAAAACCACCTGAAAGTTCAGCCGAGTGGCGAGAGTGGCGGAATATGTCATGAGTGCTCTCGAGGGGTTGACGTCGTTGCTTTTCACCTCGACCAGCATCCAGGGCTTCTGATCACGTGCAACCAGGAAGTCGACTTCGTTGCCATCGCGGTTTCTGATGAAATGCAACGAAAACTCCCCCTGTGCCGAGTCCGTCCAGAAGTGGCAGGCCTTGAGCAGATGCAGGGCGATCAGGTTCTCCTGTCGGGGGGCACCTTCGGGCACCTGGAGAAGGTCAAATAAGTACAGTTTCGGCTCAGCTCTCACTGCCCGCGAAATTTTCTTCGACCAGGGGCTGATCCGAAAACACAGATAGAGCGCAGCAAGAGTCTCGAGCCAGGCGCTCACCGTATCGTGCGCCACCCCCAGATCCTCGCGCAGACTGTTGATGGAAAGCAGAGAACCAACCCGAGTCGGCAGAAGATCGACGAGCAGTTCCAGTTGGCGCAGGTTCTGGATGTTTCTAAGATCACGAACATCTTCCGTAATCAAGCGCTCACGCCTCAGGCGGCTCCATCGGCGGGCTTTCGCTTCACTGCCACCGAGAAGCGGTTCCGGGAAAAGACCAAGCCGCAGAACATCGGCGAGAGGAAATGTTGCGTCGGTACGGGTGAAAATCACGTCAGGGCCGGGAGGAGTCTCGGTTTCACCGACCGAGAACGGGTGAACCTGGTAGGGCAGGTACCGGCCAAGCAGGCTGTCACCGCCTTTACGAAACACGTTCAACCTCGCACTACCGGTCACGACAATGGGAAATCGGCCTCGCGCGGCATCGTACAACCCCTTGAGTTTCTGTTTCCAGCGAACGTCTTTGTGTATCTCATCAAGCAGAACCGGCCCGGGTTCACGCGCCGCGATCGCTTCGGCCGGGCTTTTCACCCACTGGCGACGGAAGTCCTCGTCATCCCAGGTGAACTCGTTCGCCTCGTTCTCGAGCAACGCACGCCCGATCGTCGTCTTCCCCGCCTGTCGCGGTCCCGACAAGAAAGCCATTTTCCCGAGGGTCAGCGCATCGTTTCTGACCATGCTCGTAAGGTATCTTTTCACGATCGACATGCTTGCTCCGGCTTCGGCATGTTTACACCCAACTGGAAGATTGCCGCGGCTATCTTCCAGTTATATAGTAACTTGCCGAACCGAGAAACGCAAGCAGGGAACGCGAAACAACAGGGCCTATCCTGCTTTCGAGCTGGTTTTACCGATGGTATGGGTCTCTGAACCGCCCGTCGAATGCTCTCAGGTGCACGACAAAGAGGCTTTCGTCCTGGACCACTCTTTCGTACACGCGCGATGGTCGGCCATCTGACACAGTCCTTCAGTCGGTCAGTGGAGGTCAGCCCAGATTTCGGACCAGGTGTCGGGAACAGGGGTGCCGGCGACGGCCTGGGCATCAAGAACCGAGGTGATGTTGACGGTTTTGCCGACTTCGGGGTTGATCGCTTCGACCTGGAAAGCGGAGAACGGCTGGAGAAAGGGGGGAAGTTTGTTTGAGGGCGAGACCGAGACGACGACGAGGGTTCCCGCTTTGCCGGTGCGGGTTTCCCAGGTGACGGCCGTTTTGGGCAGGAAGCCGTTGTCGACCAGCAGGCGTACTCTCGATCCGGAATCATTGTAGTCGCCACTGGAGGCGTCTTTCAGGGGCGAAGTGACGGATGGGTTGGTGCGTTCGTGTTCGAGCCGCGCCTTGCAGGCCTGCATGATCAGGGCATAGTTTGACTTGAGACCATTGAGTCGCGCTTCGTCAGCCAGACCGATCGACGAACGGAAGAACTGCGGCGCGCCGACCGCGGCAACTACGGCCAGAACAGCGATAACCAGCAACAGCTCCATCAGCGTGAACCCAGATTGAGTCTGATGACGTCGTTTATGCATGCTTGCCTTCAGGTCGTGGAATAGAGACTAATTCAATGGGAAGGTGATCCACAAACCGATCGAAATCCCGATCAAGAGTAAAGATGGGAATTTCGAAGCGAGAAGCGACGGCGCAGATGAGGAAATCCGTATGCGACCCCAGGATTCCGTGCGAACGACAGGTGTTGAAATACTCTGCCGCTTTGATGTAGTCGCTTTCCACAATATCGAGAACCGGGTATTCTTCCATCGCCTGCCTGAGAACCTGAAATTTCCGTTTATCCGGATATCCGGACAGAAGCTCCTGTTTTATCGGCCCGATCATGCAGGCATCGCCGTAATGAATCATTTTCTTCAAGGCAAAGACAATGGCGGACGTCTGGAGCTGCGGCTTGCGAAGCGCACAGGACCAGACACACGTATCAACGAGAGATCTCATCGACGGCGAGCTTTCTTGTAATCATAGTCCGGATCCGGATCGAACTTTCCGAACAAATCCAGGATTTTAAGCTGCTTGCGACGATCGACGAACTCTTTCAGAGCGAGATTAACAGTCTCTTTCTTTGTCTTCAGCCCGGCGACCTTTTGCGCCTCAATCAGAAGCTTATCATCAATCGCAAGATTCGTAGCCATTACACATACTCCTACACATACATTGCAATATCAGTCTGTGTCTGTCAAGGGTATCAAAGACGCTCTACGGGTTGCGGGGGGCGACGAGGAAGTTGAGACGGTCGCCGGTGGTGCGACTCTGCAGTTCGACCTTGACGACCTTATAGGTTCCGTCCCAGGAGAAAGTGGCCATGGTGTCGATCAGAATGGGATTTCCAAGCCACAA
Source organism: uncultured bacterium (assembly GCA_964472075.1). Taxonomy (GTDB): domain Bacteria; phylum Muiribacteriota; class Ozemobacteria; order Ozemobacterales; family Ozemobacteraceae; genus CAYYIY01. The sequence continues at coordinate 41,403 of CAYYIY010000029.1, forward strand.
CACCTTGGCATTCGGGGCGTCGTAGCTGAAAAGATAGGGCGTAGAGGGAGACAACGGAGCCGTCGCCACATGGTCGATGGTTGTATGCAACTCGATTTCCGACCTCTTCGTCTTGTGAATTTCCTTAAACATCAACTGGTACGTTGAAGTCAGTTTTGCGACGGCTTCGTTGCGCTGCGACGTCATCGTGTACGCACCCTGCTGCAGAAAGAGCAGCCACAGACCACCTGCTGCGAAGATGGAAATCAGAGCGATGCCGAGCAGAATTTCCATAAGGGTGTAGCCAATGCGAGACCGGCGCACTTTACAGGATCTGAGCCGGGGAATCGTCTTGAGGCAAGACGCTGATGTTCCGTGAAGCTTCGTACAAGTGCCAAGAGCGCGTATCATCGTTCTGCAGAGGTTTTTCATGGGTTAAGATCTTTCACGTAATCTGCCCAGGCCTGGTCGAGGGTCTTGCCGGTGCGCAGGTAGGCATCAACATCGAAGCTGTTGCCGAGATTTGCATACAGCACCCGAACGTGCAGCCGCAGCAGTTTCTGGTTGTTCGCCGGCAACGTGGTGTCGATACCGGTCGCCCCGGCGTCAAAGAGGCTCATCATCAGGGTCTCGCCTTTGGCGTTCTCGATCTGAGTCGAGGCAAGGTCGAGATATCCCGAGCTGACGAGTTTCGCAAGGCGCGAGTCTGAATCAGAGACCGGTCCATCGGAGGTCGCATTCATCAGCATCTCGGTGTCGCCGGCCATGGAGATCTGCGTCGATACCGCCGCGCGAATGGTGGCGTAGCTGCGCTTGAAGCGCTCCAGCCGTGCGTCGGCGACGGCTTCACTGCTCGAGCGAAAGAACTGCGGCGCCGCGACCGCCGCGACCACGGCCAGCAGCGCGACAACGAGCAAGAGTTCGACGAGCGTCACACCACTTCGACGCCGTTCGGTTTGCGCCTTCTTCAACGTCTCACACTCCCCTCTTTCGCATCTCGACACCACGGGGTTTGCCTGACATGGATGTGTCTCACTTCCACGTGATGAAACCTTTGTCGGAAATGGTGATTTCGCCAATCTTTGCACCCGCCGGAGACTGGACATTCACGACAATCGGCGGGGTCGGGAACAGAGCTTCTCTGCCGGGAATCGCTTTCGGAGCCCCGTTTTCCCCAAAGCGAAAAACGGCGGAAACATCGAACTTCGCCTTTCCATCAAGCATTTTCGTCAGCGTCGCGACTTTGTACTCGCTGCTGCCCGCCGTAATCTCGACATCGGCATACGCAGACGCATCGGACAGTCCCATGGAGCGAGCATATTCGAAGTCGGTCGCCGCCGCCCAGACGATGCGTTTCTCGACCCCGCCGGTCAGATTGTTGTAGACCTGCGGCGCACCGATCGCGGCAACGATGGCCAGCAACGCGATGGTGAGCAGCAGTTCCATGAGCGTCATGCCGCGTCTCGCAACACGACCTGGGCACAACCCTGACAATGTTTTCTTCAAGACCGGAATGTATGACACAATCGTATCCCAGACGATGCTGAGATCGACACCAAAATACTCATGCACGATCCGATTTCGCAAACCAACCATTTTATGTCACTCGACGCCCCTGTGTGCCGCTTTGAAATCGTCCGAGATGCGATGTGCCGCTTCCCCGATGATCTCGAGGTTTCGCGTGACCGCATCGATCGTTTTGTCGTCCTGGCGAAAGGACTCGAACGAATAGCCGTTCACATATTTCTGAATCTTGCGAATCGACTGCAGAATGTCGTTCAGAAGAAGTTTGTCGGATCTTTTAGGCATACAGGAGATCTTTCTCGATTTCTTTCAGATACGGTTTTTTTACGCCGTTTCGAGACACCAGATCGACCTTTCTCTGCAGAATCAATTCAATTTCATCAGCAAGATCAACGAACTCGATACCGATTGGTCGATCGAATTCCACCAAGAGATCGATATCGCTCTCTGTGGTCGCCTCTTCTCTCGCGAATGATCCGAAAAGACCGATCGACTTGACCCCATATTTCTGCTGAAGAGAGGGCTTTACACGCCGAATGACGTCCAGGATCCAGTCACGCGACATGCGGTTTTTCGCAGACATTTCTGTCACCCGCTGATGCTGCCGCGGAAGGCTTGCGACATCTGGAAGATAGGCAGGATGACGGCCAGCATAATGAACCCGACGATGCACGCCATGCCGAAAATGAGCAGTGGTTCGAGCAGGCTCAGTGCGGCTTTGAGAGAGGTCTGCAGGTTGTCATCGTAGTAGCCGGCGATCTCATTGAACATGCGATCGAGTGTGCCGGTCTTCTCGCCGGTCTCGATGAGCTTCAGGGCCATAGCGGGGAAGACGACGCTGCCTTCGAGGGCCATGCGCATGGTACTGCCGCGTTCGACATAGTTGCGCATCGATTCGAGGGTGCCGCGCGCGGTCGGCATGTTGAGCGTCTGTTCAACCGAACCGAGCAGCTCGAGCAGCGGCACCCCTGCATTGAGCAACATGCCCAGAGATTCGGAGATATGCACGATGAGATAACTGCGCACGACTTCTCGTATCACAGGAAGCTTGAGGCCGACTTCTCCAGCCAGCGCGCGCCCGCGAGCAGTAAGCGCTGACAGAAACGCCAGCAGCACGGTAATGATTCCCAGGCCGATCAGGAACCGATTGTAATCACGACAGAAGTCACCCACAGCGAGAACGATACGAGTCGGGGTCGGCATCGGAAAATGGGCCTGTTTGAAGACTTCGGCAAACTTCGGCAGCGCAAAGGAAAAGAGAATGAACAGCACCACGCTCGCCACCACGACCAGCAACGTCGGGTAGGCCAGCGCGCCGAGAATCTGATTACGCAGAGCAATCGTCCGCTGCTGCATGCTCGCGAGCTTCACCAGCACCTTGTCGAGCACGCCGCCGGTCTCGCCGATGCGCACCATATTGACGAAGAAGGTGTCGAACACTTCGGGATGGGTTGAGAGCGCTTCAGAGAACATGCGACCCTGCTCGACCTCCTTGCGCACGTCGCCGATAATGCGACGAAACGTTCGGTGCGTTTCGCCGGTCTCGAGCGAAGACAAGGCCTCAACGAGTGGGACACCCGCGCGAATCATCACCGACAACTGCAGCAGAAACGCGTTGAACAGGCGCGCCGGAATCCAGGTCAGGAAGCGAACATCGGACTGGAGTCCCCACTCGTTGCCACTGCGGGAGATCTTTGTCACCAGCAGATTACGGCCGGCAAGTTCCGCGAGAGCGGTGCGTTCGTCGGGCGCATCAAGCGTTCCGATGGATTCGGCTCCATCGACAGTCCGGGCTTTATAGTGAAAAATCACAGGTCATGTCCTCTTGCGGGTGACAAATTTCATGCGGGAACAAGACAGACGGTTCCCTGAAACAACACGTCATGTTAACATTTCGACAGCGACGCAACAACTTCACTGAGTCGCTCTTTTCGCGGTATGGTGATTCGATTCCGGAAGGGGCACGGAGCTTGAACAACACGACAGATTTGCTGAAAGGATGGTCGAAAAAGCAGTATCGGTGGGTCGGGCTGGTACTCATCGCCGCCGGTATGGCTTTCTTTCTGCACACCTTACGGTTGAACATCACAGCCTGGAAACAGTCGCAATGGCCGACCACGAAGGCGCAGGTGCTCACCTGGGAGTTCAAACCGAACTATCGGTGGACCACGCATAACGGGCACCGCGACAAGGAAGAATGGTGGACACCGAACGTTTCCTACCGGTACGTTGTCAACGGCAAAACCTATGAAAGCAGCACAATCAGTGTGTATGACACGTCAGATCTTTCCAGCAGCGAATACTGGGATTTCAGCCGACGCATGCAAAACTGCAAGGTCGAGATTCACTACAACCCTGATCAACCGCAGGAATCAGTGATCATGCCTTTTCGCAGCCGATTCACCGTGTGGCTTCATTTGATCGTCTCGATTCTCATCTGGGGCGCGGGCGGTTTTCTGTATCTTAAAGGTACGAGTCTGACTACTCGCTGATGCTTGCCCCGACTGTGTTGTCAAGAACCGTATGTATCACGACGGTTACATGACGCGGGCGAGTTCCTCGAAACTGGTCTGTTTCGCCTTCACTTTTTCGACTCCGTTCATGAACAGGGTGCGCATACCAGTCTTGACCGCGGTTTCCTCGAGTTCCTCGGTGGTTGCACCCGCCAGCATCTGCTGACGCAGCACGGTGTCCGTCGGCATGACTTCCTCGATACAGGTGCGCCCGCGATAGCCGATGCGATTGCAGGCCGGGCAGCCCTTGCCGCGATAGCTCTTGAAGTCGGGTTTGAAACGGCCGAGAATGCGTGGCGGCAGCTGTTCTTCCTCGAGACAACCCGGACAATTCACGCGCACGAGACGCTGGGCGATGGAACCGATGAGCGTGTTGGCGATGAGATACGGCTCGATGCCCATTTCACGCAGACGCACCGGGACCTCGGCCGCGGTGCCGGTGTGGATGGTCGAGAAGACCAGATGACCGGTCATTGCGGCATTGATGGCCAGATGCGCCGTTTCGCGGTCGCGAATTTCGCCGATCATGATGATGTCAGGGTCCATACGCAGAATCGAGCGCAGGCCGGTGGCGAAGGTCAGGTCGATCTTCGGGTTGACCTGAATCTGATTGAGCATCGGCAGCTGCATTTCGACCGGGTCTTCGAGAGTGATGATCTTGACCTTCTCTTCGTTGAGCAGCTTGAGAACCGAGTAGAGCGTGGTGGTTTTTCCCGAACCGGTCTGCCCCGCAACGAGTACCAGTCCATGAGAACGGGCAATCAGACCGTCAAGGCGTTTCAGCCCCTCGTTCGAGAAACCCAGTTCGGAAAGCTGGCGAAACTGCGGGCCGCGATTGAGAATGCGCACGACCATGTTTTCCCCGTGCATGCAGGGAATGGTCGAGGTGCGGAAGTCGACCAGCTCGTTCTCGATCTTGAGCATGATGCGCCCATCCTGCGGCAGGCGATGTTCGCTGACATCCATGCGCGACATGACCTTCAGGCGCGACACGATGAGGCTGTGCAGATGCACCTTCGGGCGGAACATCGTCTGCAGCAGACCGTCGATGCGAAAGCGAATGTGGAAGTCGACGTGATCGACTTCGATGTGCACGTCCGAGGCGTTTTCCTTGACCGCTTTCTGCAGAATCTGGTTCACGAACTTGACGACGGGGGTGTCCTGCACGTTGAGTGCCTCGTCGTCGAGCCGCGCGAGCAGGCTCTCGTCTTCCATGTCCTGAACCTGCTTCAGGGTCTGCGCAATGTTTTCAGCGCCGCTGTAATACTGTTCAATCGCTTCGGCAATGCGCCGCGAAGAAGCCAGCACCAGCGTTACCGGGCGGCGGGCGCGATTCTCGATATCGTCGATGATATTGATGTTCAGGGGGTCGAAGGTGGCGATGACGAGCCTGCCGTTCTGCACCCCGAGCGGAATCAGGTTGTGTTTTTTGGCCATGACGTACGGCACTTCGTGTATGACACTGGGGTCGACCACCAGGTCTTCGTCAGGAATACTGGGAATGCCGAGCTGGTCGCTGAGGCAGTGCAGCAGGTCATTCTCGCCGATCAGCCCCATCTCGATCAGGGCTTCCCCGAGACGAATCCCGCGTTTCTTCACATACGCCAGGGCTTCCTGGAGCTGGGCGTTCGTAATAACGCCCGCATCGATCAACGCATCGCCGATTCGCTTCATCTTCATGGCACACCTCTCGCAAGTGCAGGGTTCCGTATCGCGTGACAGCTTAGCAGAAACAAGACGACCCTGCCTCTGATTTTTCTAGCGTCGCAACACCCGGGGTTTGAGCGGCTTGCAGGGGTGGCCGGCGCAGACCTGCCAGGCCGGCATGTCTTTCGTGACCACAGCCCTGGCACCGATCACCGCTCCGTCGCCGATCGCAATGCCGGGATGAATGAACGCTTCGGCGCAGACCCAGACTTCCGGGCCGATGGTGATGGGCTTCGCGATCAGCGGGAAGTTCGGATCCTCGAAGTCATGTGTACCAGCGCACAGATGCGCACCCTGGCTGATGATGGCTCTTTTGCCAAGGGTGATCGTCGCCATCGAGTAACAGATGACATCGTCACCCAGACACGATTGATCATCCATGACCAGGTTCCAGGGCGCCCAGACGCGGGCGGTCGGATACACATGGCACTCACGCCCGATGGTCGCACCGAAACGTCGCAGCAGAAACACGCGCCAGGCATGCGCCGGGCGGGGCGACCACCGGAAGATCGTCGCCTGCACGATGTTCCAGAACGCGCGTTTCGTCCGGTTGGCCAGCGAGAAACAGGGCTGACGACGCGCATCGACACCGGAGTTGACGTCAAACGACATGGGACATTCGGTTCGGTCCGAAGCGAACGGAGCACAGCGCGTGGTCCGGACGACACGCCGGCCAAGACTTTAACTCGCGCGCCGCCAGGCGGCGCGCGATATTGCCCAAAACCGCGTCACGATGCCCGGTCAGTGAGTTCACTCGGGCGTGCCGCTTCCCTTCCAGGAATTGATGCGGCCCTGCAGATCCTCGAGCAGTTCCTTGACACGTTTGTCCGAGGCAGCTTCGACCGTGAGGTTGACGAATGGCTTGTCAGGGTCAGGTAGAATCATCACCCACTCGTCTTTTGCCAACACCACCTTGACACCGTCAATGAGAATGGTCTCGTGATTGTGCGCATAATCCATCGCCTGACGCATTACGGCACCCTTGGCTTCCCATGGGCAGGGGATCTGCCGGGTCTCGATATGGAAGCGGGGTAGATCCTCCACGATCTTCGACAGCGGCTTTTCGCTGCGAGCGAGGAACTCGATCAGTTTCGCGCCGGACATCATCGCATCGAAAGCGGGCTGGAAATCCGGAAAGATGGTGGCTCCGAACCCGTCGCCGCAGAAGGCCACCTTTTCGCCGGTCGCGGCGGCCATCAGCGCTCGCGAACTGGTCTTGGTGCGAATGATCGTGCCGTGCGTCCGGGCGGCGATCTGCTCGACGACATGCGTGGTCGATACCGGTACGCAAACGCGCGTTCCCGGGTGAGCGGCAAACACAAGCGAGACCCACGCCAGCAAACTCTTTTCGCCGTAAACCGGGTGACCGCGATCATCAACAAAGTACAAGTGCTCGGCATTCGGATCAAGCATCAGACCTAGATCTGCGCTGAGCGATTTCACGATCTGCGCCACGTTATCGAGCGCCGCGACGGTTTCCTGCGCCGAGCGCACGGCCGGGACTTCCTGCTGATAGGAATTGAGGGAGATAACTTCGCAGTTGAGTTTGCCGAGTACCTGCTGGAAAACACTGGAAGCGCCGCTGAATGCGTAATCGACCACGACCTTGAAGTGCTTTTTCCGAATTGTTTCGAGATCAAGACGCCCGAGCAGTTCGTCACGATACCGTTCGGCCACGCGAGCGGGGAAGGTGATCTCGCCGACTTCGCTCATCGGCACTCGCCGGAAATCCTCGCGGTTGAAGAGGCGTTCGATGTTCTTCTGCTGACCGGTCGCCAGATCGCGTCCTTCGGAATCGAAGATCTTGATCTCGATCTGGTTCGGATCACTGGACGAGCAGGCCACATGCACACCGCCCGCGCGACCGAAGGCGCTGAGTTTGTACCGGGCAACCGGAGCCGGAGTGACCTGCAGATCAGCGACCTGAACCCCCGCGGAAACCAGACCGCAGATGAAGGCGCGGTTGATCATGCGGCTGGCGCGGTGGGCATCGCGCGACGTGGTGACGCTGGCGCCCTTGGGCAACGTGCCGCCGAGCGCGGCCCCGACCTTCGACGCGAGTTCGGGAGTGATTTCAAGATTGGCCAGGCCGGCGATGACATGGTTCGAGAAGAGGTTCTTCGTCCATTTTTCGCTCCAGACCAGGCTGGTGTAGACGGTCGAGCCGTCTTCGACCTGCTTGCGCGGCCAGATCTTGACGTTCTGTCGAACGACCGCGCCTTCGCCGATGCGGCATTCCTCGCTGATGACGACGCCTTTCTCGATATCGGCGCTGTCACGAATCTGCGTTCCGCTTGCAATCAGGGCCTCATCGATGACGACCTTGCGACCGACGAAGACGCGGTCCCAAAGTACGGAATCAGAGAGGCGGGCTCCGGCCTTGACCACGCAGCCGTCGCCGAGAATAACGTTCTGCAGGTCGGCCCCATCTTCGATCTGGCAGTTGGCACCGATGATGACGCCGCCCTTCATCTTGACCTTGCTGCCGATATTGGAATGCGCTCCCACCCAGACATCGCGGCCGATGGTATTGAGACGTTCACCCGGAATGTTGATCTGCACCGTGCCGTCGAGCACGTTCTTGTGAGCCAGGCGATACTCGTTGAGATCGCCGATATCTTTCCAGTAGCCTTCGGCGATGTAGCCGAACAGCGGCAGCTTCTCTTTGAGCATGAGCGGATACAGGTTCTTGCTGAAATCGAACTCGGTCTGTGCCGGAATGTAATTGAAAATTTCGGGTTCGAGAATGTAGATTCCGGTGTTGATGGTATCGCTGAACACCTCACCCCAGCTGGGTTTTTCCAGAAAGCGAATGATGCGGCCGTCTTCGGCGGTAATGACAACGCCGTATTCAAGCGGGTTCGCCACGCGCGTGAGCACGATGGTCGCCATGGCTTTGCGCCGGCGATGAAACTCGATGGCCGCCGAGAGATCGAAGTCCGTGAGCACGTCGCCGGAGATGATGATGAACGGCTTGCCCTTGAGTTTCTCTTCGGAGTTCTTGACGCTGCCGGCGGTTCCATAGTCGGCAGTCGCCATGACGTAATCCATTGAGATGCCGAAATCACTGCCGTCGCCGAAGTATCGCGTAATCGCTTCGGGCTGGAAGTAGAGGATCGACAGCACCTTCTTCAAATCGTATTTCTTGAGCAGGTTGACGATGTGCTCCATCATCGGCCACGGGAACCATGGGCTTGGGAATATTGCACGTGATGGGACGCAGACGGGTGCCGAAACCTCCGGCCATGATGACGGCGTTCATGAGATGCTCCTTCAATGCTTTCCTTGAATCCTGGTGGCGGCGCCTGTATTTCTGAGGGTCGCGGCGCGGCTCATGTGCATCATTCTAGCAGGTCGAGCGGGGAAGTCAACCCGAGATACAGGGCAGGCGGCAACTATTTCCTCGAGGGATAGGTTGAGGTCAGACGCGGGCGCGTTCGGCTTCGGCAAGGCGGTCGATGAGCGCGTCGAAGGTGAGCGTCGGCTTCCAGTTCAGCAGGGAATGCGCTTTGAAAGCGTTGCCGCAGCCGCCATCGAGGTCGATCGGGCGCAGCAAAGCCGAGTCGGTTTCGACATGGTCCTTCCAGTTGAGGCCGAAGGCCTGAAACGTGCGCGCGGTGAACTCTTCGAGCGAATGCAGCTCGCCCGTTGCAATGACGAAATCTTCGGGGCGCTCAAACTGCATCATCAGATGCATGGCCTGGACATAATCAGGCGCCCAGCCCCAGTCGCGCTTGACCGAAAGATTGCCGAGCCGCAGTTTTTCACCACTGCCCTGAGCGATGCGGCAGGCGGTCGTCATGATCTTGCGGGTGACGAAACGGTTGGGGCGCAGCGGCGACTCGTGATTGAAGAGGATGCCGGAGCAGGCGAACAGGTTGTAAGCCTCGCGATAATTCGAGACAGCCCAGAACGCGGCGGCCTTCGCCACGGCATACGGGCTGCGCGGGCGAAACGGAGTCGACTCGACGGCCGGCTCTCCGTGCAGGTTGCCGAAACATTCGCTCGAAGATGCGTTGTAGAAGCGAATCTTCGGATTCGAGAAGCGAATCGCCTCGAGAAAGTTCATGGTCCCGACGGTGATGCTCTCGAAGGTTTCGACCGGCTGCTCAAACGACAGGCCGACCGAGCTTTGACCGGCGAGATTGTAAATTTCATCGGGCTGAACGCGGGTGATGGCCTGCAGAACCGAGCGAAAGTCGGTCGGCTGCAGCGAAAGCGTCTTCACCCGTTCGCGAACACCGAGAAAGCGCAGATTGGCAAAATCAGTGACGGCGGCATCACGCGAACTGCCCCAGACTTCGTAATCGCGCGACAGCAGAATCTGGGAGAGATAGGCGCCATCCTGCCCGGAAACGCCGCAGATGAGGGCTTTCTTCATCGCCGTTCACGCTCCTCGTGGTTTTCTCGTGCGAGTCTAACAGGAACCCGCAGGAGCCGCAACACGTTCAGGCTGGAATCAGCAAATGCATCCTTGTCTGAGCGTGGGGCGGGCTTTTCGGCTCACCCGCGTCAGACCGCTCCATGCCCTCTCATTGCCTGCCAATCGCTTCGAGTGATGACACCGAATTCCCTCGAGAGCCGTCTCCTGACGGCGCTCTCGGCGACGTCCCTCCTGAACGTCGAACGGTGTCATCGACTCTCGCTCCTGGGGCACTCAGGGGCATTGCGCTTGTCTTCCTTCGGGTGAGCCGAACGCCCTCCAGATCAAGCGAAAGTTTGTATTCACTCTGAGGTGGGAATACGCAGCAGGGTCTGGTAGCACGTGAGGCCGAGACGCGCGGCAACCCGCAGCGACGGAGTGTTTTCGGAACTGACCACATACAGCAGGCACCGGCGGGTTTCGCGCAAGCGCAGGCGATAGGCGTTCACCAGCCACGTTGCCAGGCCGCGCTCGCGCAGGTGTGGCAGTGTCTCGACGTAGACTTCGACGGTATGCGGCGTGACCCGGACTGGTCGCACCAAAGCGGCGATCGCGTTCTCGTGCATCAGATAGGCATGTAGATGCCAGTCAGCGCCGGTCGGCTCAACGGCTTCGCGCCACATCAGCGAAAACCCTGGCGGAACAGGCTCTCCCGGCATCATCGCGGCCGCGGTCCCCTGCCCTGCCCCACCTTCCGGTTCGATGTCGCAATCGTCTCTGTACCAGTGAAGACGATCCTTTATCCGCGCATGAAGACACTCTGGCAATACCGTTTCGTGCGCATCCGGAACAAGCAGGTGATACCCGCGTTCGGCCGGCAACTGCTCGATCATCGGCAGGTAGGCATCCGGCGTGCCGAAGGCACGGGCCAGGTTCCACTCACCGGCCTCGGTGTCCGCCTCCTGAAGCAGCCACCCGGAACCGCTCTGCAGGCCGTCTTCAGGCACGACACACAGCCGGCGTTCCCGGGTCAGCAGCGCGTGCAGTTCCTCGTTGAACTCGAATTCACGACGTTCGAGGAAGGTGCGCAGTTGCTCTTGCATGGGTTCAACACCGGGGGTAGTCAGCGGCGACGCAAGCCGGGGCGGTTACGCGGACGGTCGCCTGCTTCGGAACCACCCGATGCCCCCCGAAGTGCCGGTGGCCGATCGGCAGCCTCACGCGTGTCCCGTCGAGGCGATTCAGGGCCTCGGTACGGCGGCCGACCCTGTGGTTTCGGCGATCCTGTCTGCTGTTTGTGCTGCGGCTTCTGCAGTTCTTCCCTGCCCGATCGTCGTTCGCGGTCGGTGCGTGCCACTTCGATCGGTTGACCGTCGAGATCGAGACCGGTGTAGTACATGGCGGTCGCAAGCGAACCGGGCGTCGGGGTGAATTCCTGAATCTGTTCGTGCACGAGTTTCTGCTCGCGTACAAGTTGAGAAAGCAGAGAATCTCGACTGCCTGAGCCTGGAAAAGCGGTCATAAAGTATGGAACGAGGTAGAGCGGCAGACGCAGACGCGCAGTCAGGTCGCGAAATCGCTCGACAAACCCGACAAAATCGGAGCCTTCCCCTTTGCGCATCAGGCGCAGAACGTCTCGTGCCACATGCTCGGGCGCCACCTTCAACTGACCGGAGACATGATGCTGCAGAATGATTGCCAGATCGTCCCAGTCGTTTTCACGTATCAGGTCGAAGCGAAGGCCTGATCCGAGGAAGACATGTTTGATTCCGGGAACGGCGGCCACCGCCTGTAGAACCTCGACCAGAGGCCTCAAGCCGCCCCGCAGATTCGCGCAGCGTTTCGGATGCGTGCAGACACCGCTCTTACAGCCGTTCTTTGCGCAATCCCACCCGTACATATTCACCGAAGGTCCGCCGAGATCGGGAATCGTGCCGCGAAAATCGGGGTGTTGCGGAAACGACTTCGCCTCGCGCACGAGATCGGACAGGGAACGTGAGCGAAGACGGCGGCCCTGGTGAATGGCCAAAGCGCAAAACGTACAGGCTCCGGCACATCCTCGATGGCTCTGCATCGAAAATTGAACGGGAACCAGACCCGGAATCGGATCATCATACAGCGGATGGGCGCGGCGATTGAACGGCAGCGCAGAAAGCAGACGAATCTCTTCGGCCGGATCTTCTCCAGCGGGCGGAAAACAGACGATATCGCCCTTCGGGTGAGGCTGCACCAGCACCGCCCCACCCGGACGCACCGCGGTGTCGAGAGCCATCGACAGACGCAGAAAGGCGCGCGGATCGGCCCGACACTCGGCCGCCGACGGCAGAATGATCGCCTGCGGGCCGGCGAGTTCTACGCCCTGACCGAACGGGACGCGAACGCATGTCTGCGGCAGTCGCTCGCGCACAAGCTCGTGAAACGATCGTCCGGATTTCAGTAGAACGCCAAGCCGCGTCAGCGGCGCTTCAGAGGTGCCATAGAACAGCAGATCGGCGGGGGCATCGACGAGCATGGGGTCGCGCAGGCGGTTTTCCCAATAGTCGTAGTGCGTGAATCTGCGCAGCGATGCCTCGATGCCACCCAGGACAATCGGCGTGCCCGGAAAACACTTTCTGATCAACTGGGTATAGACCATCACGGCGCGACGCGGTCGCAGACCGGCTCTGCCACCCGGCGAGAGACGATCTTCCCGACGCGGGCAACGCATCGACGTGTAGTTGGCAACCATACTGTCCATGGCTCCGGCGGTGACGCCGAAGAACAACCGCGGCCGCCCGAAGGCACGGATATCCTCTTCACTCTGCCAGTCGGGCTGCGCGATAACGGCGACGCTCAGCCCCGCCTGTTCGAGCACGCGTGCAATCACCGCCGTCGGAAACGACGGATGATCAACGTATGCGTCGCCGCTGACCAGGACGACATCAAATTCCCCGCCATGACCTCGGCGATCGGTTTTTCCGACCGCGCGCAGAGCGGGGTATGCAAACCAGGGCATCAGGGAACGAGCGCCGTCAGGGCTTCGCCGGCAGTTCGATCGCGCCTTCGACCGGCTTGATGTTCGGGGTGACAAACAGTGCCGAGTAGCGCGCCTTGTCGAGCAGGTACAACGGCGCGACCAGATACTCGCCGTTCAGCACCATGGTCGATGACGAGCCGCCGTCGAAGAAGATCGCTTCGGAGATCTCGGCGAACTCAGGACGCTTGAGCAGCATGTCAACGATGGCTTCGAGATTCGCGCCGGCTTCAAAGACCAGCAGATACAGACGATCCTTGCGGTCCATGGCAATGACGGTATGACGGCTGTCCTGATCAACTTTGCGGAAACGGAACCCCTGTTTCTTGTATGATTCCATGTGGACATCGCGGCCGTCGCGAATGATCCAGCCGCCGCCGTGCATCATCTGGTACAACGTCTCGCCGGCTTTCCAGGGGCGGTTGAAGCGGGTCAGGCCGAGAGCGCCTTCCGCCTCGAAGTCACGCAGCGGCAGCGTGGTTTCACCGATCACCCAACGCTGCCGGTCGCCGTTTTTCAAAACCGCCAGGAAGCAGCGCGGCTTGGTTCCATGCATCTGCTGAAATCTGGGCGGAATTTTGCCATCGACCAGAATCTGACCGACGATGCCGGAAGCCGAGTAGAACAGGCCGTTGATCGCTGCGACGGGTGGCACGGGGCGCCCCTGGGCTTTCCGGAAACGGTCCATCAACCCTTCGTAGTCGGTCCAGATCTCGGGGCGAATGACGAACTTTTCAGGTTCGAGACACAGGCCGGTACACCCGGTGAACCTGATGAGCTGCATTCCTTCGTGTAGATTGGTCGTGCTGGTCGCGGAAGACGCCTGCGAGAGCTGTCCGAAAATGGCTCGCACCAGCGGCTTCAGCGAATCATCCTTTCCCTTCGCCGCTTCCAGAACACACTGCCGACCTGAGAAACTGGGACAAACAAACGTCGGCACGATCAGCAGCGTCAGAACAGCGACCATGACCCGCAGAGGAAAACGGACATCAGATTCAGAGGTGAAACGCATCTCGCAACTCCTGTTTACTTGATCAGGCTCGTCAGGGTCGAAAAATCGACGGTCCAGTAACTGTGGCTCTTGCCGTCGCCGTGCCGCGGCCAGGCCTGGCCCATGCGCACCGTCACCGGCAGGCGGCGCAGCAAGAGGCCTTTGGCACGCACTTCGACGCCGTAGTCGGTAAGGTAATCAAACGAACGCCCTTCGGAGCGCACGTCGCCGCGTTCAGCGAATCCTTCAAGCACGATGATTTCCTTCTGCACCCAACGGCGCAGCCACGGTATCTCGAGATTCACCGGATGTCCGAGATGCAGACCGGTATAGCGCAACGAGTCGCCGAAGCGCACCGAACCGGCAAATCCGCGCAGGTATTCAGACCCGCCGAGACTCAGATCGTCGGGGCGTCGAATGCCGCCTTCCTTGTCATCTTCAGCGAACCACACCCGCATGGTGCCGACAAAGCCCGCCGGCAGCGGAACATACTCGTTCCATCGAATCGACATGGAATCGTATTTGAGATTGCCGTCGAACATGTCGAGACCCTTGCGATAAGACACATCGATTTCCCGGCCGCGGCGCGGAAAAACCTCCCACAACGGCTCACTGCGAATCGATCGGCGCTTGACGTTGATATAGACCGAGTTATCGCGCCCGACGGTTGGGACCGCCGCGGTCGGATTGTCCGGAAACTCGGCAATGGCGCGCTTCGACAGATTGCCGCCCACGGTCACGGACGTCGAAAGACTGAACGGATAATCGAAGTGCAGATCAGCGGAGTGCACGCGCTCGTAGTAACTGTTCGAGAGATAACTCTTTCGAACCACGCGATCCTGCATGGTCAGGCCCGCGGAGAAAAGGCCCCAGCGGCGCTGGTAGTCGGCGAGATAGCCCCAGTCACGGCTCTTGAACCCGTAGGTGGGCGACACGATGATGCGCTGTCGATCAAGCCGGTCGGCGCGATAACTGTAGAAACCGCCGACGGCGCCCTGATCGTCGCGCGTGATCTTGGGCAACCAGTAGGAACTGCGAAACTCAGAACCGTATGGTTGCCAGGGCGGCTCGGTGATCGAAGCGACACCGAGGGTCTTCGACACATGCGTTTCCGTCGGCGACGGCGAGGCCATGCACTCCGCCCCTTGAATCCGAGACGGGCACTCACAGCTCGACGCCGGACCCTCCGACTTGTAATGCATTGGCAGGTCCTTGTCGCCGGCGGCCACGACCGTCGGTATAAATCCCCGACCCCGCACCGTCGTCACGATGAACGTGTCGGTTGCCGGAGCAAAATCCCACACACCGCCCGGAACAGAAGTCACGCGGCGCGACAGATACGTGGCGGTCGCGACGGTGGTCTCGCCGGAATCGGCAACCTGAGGATTCATCGACCGGCAATCAGGCGTTGCCGAAGCTGATTCGATGCAGTAGATCTGCGGGAATTGGTCTCGAATTTCGCGCGCGGCATACAACCTGCCGTGACTGGTGTGCAACCGCTGGACTCTTCCTTCCTGTTCGAGGATCACCTGTGCCGATTCAGGCGTGTCGGAAAGGCGCATGCGGCAGATGCGGCTGGAGGAACAAAACTGCAGCACGAAATAGAGAGTTTCGTTCGTCTCGTCCCAGGCGATTTCGAGCGGCCGCCAGGCTACCGGGAAGGCGCATTCGAGACGCACCGTCGCGTCAGCATCAAGTGTGACTGACTTGATCGACGTGACACCGCTCTGCGTGCTGACATACATCAGCCTTCCCTGGTACATTCCAAGCGGGTGATGACTCCCGTCTTCAGAGACAAGTCGCCGCGGCTTTCCCTTCTTCGGCACCTCATACAGCTTTAAACGCCGCTGTCGCCGCGCATTCACCTCGTACTTTCCAAGATAGATCGTTTGAGATGCCGCATCGACCCACAGGATGGGGTGCACATTCTTAAGCACCGGGCGGGCTTTTCCGGGTGAGCCTACCCAGAGATCGTAGACCTCGTCTCGATACCGCCCTGATGAGACCCAGGCATATTCTCCGTTCGACAGCAGGCGCACACTCTGTTGATACTGCTTGCCCTGAAACCCGGCCAACGTCTCCGGAAGTGGTTGTTTATCGCACTCCCGCTCTCGGCAGCGCTCGCTGATCCAGGTGTTGTAGCGGCGCAGACCTTCCTTGAGCGGAAATCCGAACGAGTCGCGAAACGTCTGGTCGAATCCGGCAGGGCGATTGCGAATCAGATCGAGAAACTTGAGACCGGCCGTCGATGAGGATATCTCATGCCAGTAGTCCAGCATTTGGCGCGCCTGAAAGCGCATTTCTTCCTGGACGATCATGTTTTGATCCTGAATCGTGTCTAGATCGTCCAGATCGAAAAGGGAGTGAGTCCTGGCCAGTTCGAGCAAACGAGCCTGGTGCAGTGCATCCATCGGGAAGGCATAGTGCATGGCCAGACCTTCGAGAAACCAGGGCGGAATGGACAGCAGAGCCAGGCGGCGCTTCAAAGCCGCGTGAGAAGACCCCAGCGAACGCAGCACCATGATGAAGGCAAGGCGCAGGGAAAACCGCTGTTCCAGAGAATACCCGCGTGTGGAAAGTGATCCGGTCTCTTCTGCCAGACTGAGGGTAATAAGGTCGAAGGTCGCATCCGATTTACTTGTGTCGCGATCATCATGATCGGTCAACAGAACAGAGACCGGGTAGTCTTTCAGTTCGGGAAAAATCTGTTTGTACCGGTCACGAACCCGTGTAAATACGTCCATGACCCGGCCAAGAACGGGCTGACAACTCACCGGATAATAGACCCGCAGACCGGGAACCGTACTCACGCGATAGTCCCCGAGCAGGCGGTAGACGGTGTCAAGCTCGACCGCTTCAAGCCTCGACGGGGTCACGCCCAACAGGCAGGCGACAACCCACAGACCGATCGCGGCCACAGTCGTTCGACGCCGACACAGCACTTTCAAAAACATGTTCATGCCCCTCAAACCCGATTCGCCGGTCATGTTACCGCAGACCGCACCCAATGGAAACAAAAAACGGAGTTGGAGCCAGGGCAAACTTTATCTCACAGCGCAGAGCGTTGGGGTTCTCGGGGGGGGCAGACCGCTTTATGCGGTTTGAAAACCGGCGGATCGCATGTCGTGCGCAGGCACTTTGATTCGAAGTAGCCGATGAACTGGGAAATCCGGCGAGGCTGCGGGGAGAGCGGTCGTGCAAGCGAACCTCACGTGGATGGTCAGCCGGCGGCCTGGCGATTGCGGTACTGGTTACGATTGGCGTTTCGGGCCGAGGCCTTGCCGACCTCGGGGAACTGTGCTGCGACGGAACGCGGGCCGCAGATGGTCTCCCACTCACGCACCAGACCGGCGCAAAATGACACACGCAGATGCGTCGGCGGCTTGAGTCGCACCCGTTCACCGGAAGGCGTCGGCACGATCAGACCGAACGGCGTCGTGCCTGGGAAGCGGCGCACGATTGAATGCAGTTTCTTAAGGTTGTCCGGGTTATTCTGGGCCAAGGGAACGATCAGATCGAGGTTTACGAACCCATCCTTCCCCAGATCGTCCTCGAAGTAGAGTTCCTCGATGCTCACCCGAGGCTTGTCGGACTCTCCGGCGGGGGGCTCGGCACGCACCACCAGAAACAGCGGCTGATCAACGGTCAGACGTGCGGCCACGGCGCTGTACATCGCAGGAAACATGGTCACGTCTAGCGAGGCCGTGTCGTCCTCGATGATCATGAACGCCATCAGATCGCCCTTTTTCGTCGTATGCTTCTTCATCGACAACAGAATGCCGGTGATGCGCACCGGGTCAGACGGCGTGCGTTCGATGAGATCCTTGATAGTGATGTTGGCGAACAACCTGCCGACCGGCGCGACCTCGGCGAAAGGGTTCCCCGAGAAATAGAACCCAAGCGCCTCTTTTTCGGCGGCGAGCACGTCGCGGCGGCTCATCTCGGGCACCTTCGGCAGAGGCATTTCGGTGGCCCCGAAGCTGTCGGACTCGTTGCCGAGCAGATCGAAGAAGGTGGCCTGACCGGTCTCTTTTTCGCTTTGCGACTGCGCGCCGAGCTTGAGGGCATCGGGAACCATCGCCAGCAGAACCCCGCGATTGATGCCCCAGATATCGAAGGCTCCGCCCTTGACGAGCGACTCGACGGCCTTGGAGTTAATGATCTTGCGATCGACCCGTCGGGTAAAATCAAGCAGGTTCTTGAATTCTCCGCCTTTCTCACGCGCCGCGATAATGGCGTCGACCACCGCTTCGCCAACTCCCTTGATGGCGACCAGCCCGAAGCGAATGGCTCTGGTTGCCGGGGTCCCTGGCTTGTTCTCGACAGTGAAGCGTTTCTTCGCCTTGTTGATATCGGGGGGCAGAACCTCGATGTTCATGGCCTTGCACTCGCCGATGTATTCGGCGATCTTGTCGGTGTCGTTGACTTCTGAAGAGAGCACGGCGGCCATGAATTCTGCCGGGTAATGGGCCTTGAGATAGGCGGTATGATAGGTCACCAGCGCGTATGCGGCCGAATGCGACTTGTTAAAGCCGTATTCGCCGAAGCTGGCCATGATGTCGAAGATCGATTGCGCCTGTTCCTGCGGAATGCCCTTCTTGACCGCGCCTGAAACGAAGAGCTTGCCCATCTTTTCCATGGCTTCGGGAATCTTCTTGGCCATGGCTTTGCGTAGTGCATCAGCCTCGCCCATCGTGAATCCGGCAAGGATGTTCGCGGTTTTCATGCACTGTTCCTGATACAGGAACACACCGTAGGTATCCTTGAGCACGGATTCGAGTTCCGGGTGCGGATAGACAATCTTCTTGCGGCCGTGCTTGCACTCGACGAAGTCGTCGACCATGCCCGACCCGAGCGGACCGGGGCGGTACATGGCAAGCAACGCGATGATGTCTTCGAAGACGGTCGGGCGCAGGCGGGTGATCAGCGAGCGCATGCCCGCCGATTCAAGCTGGAACACCCCCATCGTGAGGCCCTTGCAAAGCAGGTCGTAGGTCGGCTGATCGTCGACGGCGAGCTTGCCGAGATTCAGTTCGACGCCGCGCCCTTCCTTGATGTAATCGAGTGCGCGCTGAATGACCGAAAGGGTTTTGAGACCAAGGAAGTCCATTTTGAGCAGACCGATCTTCTCGATCGCATTCTTCTCATACTGCGTGACGATCGCGCCGGATTTCGGGTCTTTGTAGAGCGGCACGATATCCATGATCGGTTCGCGGGAAATGACGACGCCGGCCGCATGCACACCCGTATGCCGTACCATCCCGTCGACCGAGGCGGCGATGCGCAGAAGCTGACGTTCCTGCTCGGTGCCGGTCTCATTCACGGTTTTCAGTTCGCCGTCCTCGGACAGCACCTTTTTCAGATGCGTGCCGGGCTTCTCGGGAACCAGCTTGGCGAGCTTGTCGACCTCGGAAATGGGAATGCCCATGACCCGGCCGATATCGCGAATGGCCATCTTGGCGAGCATGGTGTTGAAGGTGATGACCTGCGAGACCTTCTCGCGACCGTACTTTTTCACCACGTATTCGATGACGCGTTCGCGGCCTTCGTCAGAGAAATCGATGTCGATATCGGGCATGCTGATGCGGTCAGGGTTGAGAAAACGCTCGAACAGCAGACCGTATTTCAGCGGGTCGATATCAGTGATGCCGAGCAGGTAGGCAACGATACTGCCTGCGGCCGACCCACGCCCCGGGCCGACCGGAACACCGATGCGCCGGGCTTCGGCGATGAAATCCCAGACGATGAGAAAGTAGTCGGGAAAGCCCATGCGCTTGATGACACCCAGCTCATACTCGAGCCGTTTGTTGATCTCTTCCGGGATCGGATCGCCGTAGCGACCAGGAAGCGCCTCGCGACATAGTTTTTCCAGGTAGGCATTCGAGTCGAGTCCGTCGGGAAGCTCGAAGTGAGGCAGAATCGATTTGCCCATCGGCAGAATGACGTTACAGCGGTCGGCGATGCGCAAGGTGTTGGTGAGCGCATCGGGCACATCGCGAAACAGTTCGGCCATCTGCTGGGGCGACTTCACATAGAGGTCGCGCGACTCAAAGCGCCAGCGAGTCGGGTCGTTGAGCAGTTTGTTGGTGGCGAGGCAGAGCAGGGCGTCCTGCGCTTCCCAGTCGGCGGCGGTGGCGTAATGACTGTCGTTGGTGGCCACGAGCGGAATCTCGAGCCGACGCGCCAGTTCGATCAGCGGCCCGAGAACGCGCATCTCATCTTCGATCGCGTGGTTCATGATCTCGATGTAGAAGTTTTCGGGGCCGAAGATGTCCTGGTAACGCCGGGCCGTCGCGTCGGCTTCGTCCTGTTTTCCCTGCAGAAGAAGCTGGGGAATGCGCCCCTGCAGACAGCCGCTGAGCACTATCAGGCCCTGATTATGCTTCTCGAGGACTTCCCAGTCGATGCGGGGTTTGTAGTAGAAGCCCTCGGTGTACCCGAACGACGTGAGTTTGATGAGGTTCTTGTACCCAGTCATATCGCGGGCGAGAAGCGTAAGATGGTAGTATTTGTTTTCTTTGTTTTCGCCGCGGGTGTGGCGGGAGCCTTCGACCACGTAGGATTCAAACCCAAGAATCGGTTTGACGCCGCGTTTCATGGCCGTACCATAGAAGTCGATGGCCCCGAACATGTTGCCATGGTCGGTGAGGGCGATCGCGGGCATGCGGTACCGCCGCGCCGCCTCGACGATCGACTTTACGTTCGCGGCCCCATCAAGCAGGCTGTAGTGGCTGTGTACATGCAGATGTACAAAATTCGAATGATACATGCGTCGGAAAGTATAGCATGATTTTTCGGAAAAAGCAGAAACGGGGTACCGGGCCGCAAAAGCGGCTCGGCACCCCGTTCGGGTGCGAAGAAAGGCTTAGTTGCCGGTAGGCGCGGCGGCGGGAGCCGGAGTCGCCGGAGCGGCCGGGGCAGCGGCTGGAGCGTCAGCGGCGGGAGCTGGAGTCGCCGGAGCGGCCGGAGCAGCGGCTGGAGCGTCAGCAGCGGGAGCCGGAGTCGCCGGGGCGGCGGGAGCAGCGGCAGGAGCGTCGGCAGCGGGAGCCGGAGTCGCCGGGGCGGCGGGAGCGGCAGCCGGAGCAGCAGTGGTGTTC
>CAYYIY010000030.1:0-45702 GCA_964472075.1 uncultured bacterium
ACAATGTCGAGGTGCAGGTCAACGCCCAGACGGCGTTCATCCCGCGTTCGCTGTACTATCTCGGCAAGTTGTTTACCGAGCAACTTGGAGAAGGCGAACCATTTTCAAATCTTTGCCGGGCGACCAGTGTCTCGATTCTCGAGTTCATGCTGTTTCCACAGAGTCCTGATTTGCAAAGCATCTATCGCTTTCGAAACGTGAAGACCAATGAAGATCTCACCGATCTTCTCGAAGCGCACTTCATTGAGTTACCCAAGTTCACTCAGGAAAAACCTCGCCAGCTGCGAACGCCGTTTGAGCGCTGGTTGTACATACTGAAATTCGGCAGTCGTTTTTCGACGAGCACTGATTTACCGCGCGAGCTTCAGCAGGAGGAGGGTGTCGACATGGCCATCGCAGAGCTTCAGAAGGTGAATTCCGACCGTGAGATGCGGCAATTGATCGAAGCGCGAGAAAAAGCCCGCCATGACGAAGCCACGCGCTTCGCCGAAGCCGAATTGCGTGGCAAGGTGCTCGGTCTTGCAGAAGGTCTGAAACAAGGCGTCGAGCAGGGCCTGAAACAAGGCGTCGAGCAGGGTCGAAGACAGGGAATGCTGTCTCTCGCCCACAAACTGCTGGCGAAAGGAACATCGCTGGCTGAAGTTGTCGAGCTGACCGGTTTAACGGAACAGGAAATCCGTGCCGTGGAATTTGAAGTGCCCGCCGAACCGAAGGCTCCGAAAGTTCAGGAAAAGCCCAAAACCTTTCGCCGATCCAAACGCTAGACTTCGACCTTGTTGTCGAAGTTCAGAAGCGGCCAGTGTTACCTGACGCCGTGTTTCTCATACAAAGACTTCTTCGTGATGTGGTCACGAGACGCCGTCGACGGAGAGAGTATCTCAACGACGAGGTCGGGCGCGCCGCGGCAGCCCTTGTCGTCCAGTTTCGTTTCATCGCACACGACGACGATATCCGGCTGAACGACCGTATTGATCTCTTCGTCGCGCTCGTTCTGCTTCGGCAATCGCACGTCTGCCGGCTTGGTGCAGTAACCAGCACGGGGAAACTTTTTCCACGGGGCAGGGTTCTGTTTTGCCGGCGGCATCCCGGGTTCTCCGGATGAAAGAATGTCCCAGTGAGGAATGCTGATGGAGTGAAATGGATAGTGCTTTGAACAAGTAGCTGCGCGGGGTTCTCAGGGTGTGAAAACCTGCAACAAATTTGCGGCTCGGCAGGTCGTCGGCACGCTGACACTGGTTCCTCCATAAATGTATATTCTTCCACCCATGGCGCATGCCTCATGACCATAACCAGTGAACGGAAGACTCCCCAAAACCCTCCACCCGGAACTGATGTTCTCGAGATCCAGCATGACAATTGAATCGTCTGACTCCCCCCCGAAAATGTATACGCGGCTTCCAATCAACTCTCCGGCGATAGAGTAGCGATTCGTTCCTCCGGGAACTGAGGGAATAGCCAGGCCGTCCCAGGCGAGTGTCTGCAGATTGATTCTCTTGCAGTCAGCGTAGGAGGCTGAACTGGTACACCCACCGAAGATATACAGAAAGCCGCGATAGTAACACATGAATGAAGAGCCGCGTGCGTTAGTAAAGGCGGTGCCGGATAGCGGAACCGGGACCCAGCGACCGGCGACATACATCGACAGGGTATTCAAGAAGCTCGCTGAACCGCGTCCGCCAAACGCATAGATTGCGTCCCCGTCCGTGCAGACGGCGGGCGAGTTGCGCTCTGTATCGAGAGCGGGACCTGCGGTGATTGTATTCGACACAGGGTCATAGATAGATACATTGGTTCCGCCTGGATTGTTGTAAGATCCACGAGATGATGTGAGCTGATCGTCTCCGCCGATCACCCAGATTTTGTTATCGAAGACGACGGCACCGGGATACATATGCCCCGACATCGCGCATCCTGAACCGAAACTATTCGAGACCGGATCATACCACCTGACATTCGCCCAGGCGTTTGAACTGTCGTGGCCGCCGAGAAAATAGATCTTGCCTCGGTACATCACTTGCGCATGCCCATGACGCCCGACCACACCGCCTGCACCCGGGTCCCACCAGCGACCATGCTGAATGCGGTCGCGGCCTTCGCCCTGGGCGAGCGAGATCGGTTTCAAAGGCAGAGTGATGGTCGCGATGGTCTTATGGTTGTTCGCCGTCGGTAGATAGTGGCTGTTTTCGAACGTCACCACCTGATTGGTGCTCGGGAGTGAGACATAGATGCGTTCCCCGTCAGGGCTGAGTGCAACATCCGACTCGGCGGTATAGCCCGCCGGCAAAGGCGCTGACCACGAACTGTTGTCGTAGAGATTAAACTCACCGATGTATCCGAAACCTGCAACTCTGCAAAGCACAACAACCGACTCCCCGTTCGGGTTCATGCGGAAGATCAACGCGTCGCTCGCAAGAGTCGAGGGCGGAACCGTTCCGAGTGGTATAAAAGAACCGAACTGCATCGGAATCGAACGAATGAACTTCGGCGGGTTGTACCCATGAAAGAACTTCTGAACCGTATCGGCTGCATTTGGAAAGTAGATGTTCCCGACGTTAGGTGTTGTCCCGTAACCCCAGGCGTTTCCAGCTTTCACCTCCATGTAATCGGCCCACATTCCGGCGCAGCCGCCACCATCAAAGCACTCCAACGAAAATCTCCGAAGACGAACTTCTCTCTGAGAGCTTGCGTCGGCAGTCGGTACCGCAAAAGTCTCGGTACCGATTACTGAGGTGAAAGGGTGAATGTTCCAGTCAGAAACAGGCGTCAATTCATCGACCGAGATTGTAGCTCCGTCATCCACTGAGGTGCGCCACTCGATGGAATAAATGTTCGCAGCTTTGTAAAACACTTTCCCGAAAAAATGCCACGTTTTGTTCCCAAAAGCGACGTCTGCTGTATGGTTGAGTGCATCATTCCAGAATTCATTTGCACAATTCGTGCTTGCACATCCGAGACACCCAGTGTTGATGGTGCTATCCTTTATGGGGGTCGTTTTGATGGTGGTCGGAGCTCCGGTTGGAGTACCACGTCGAAACGTGGGGACGACGGAGGAGTGGTTAAACTCCCACTTGCGCAGGCCGAACTTGGCCGTGGTGATGTCGTGGTTGATATCGTACAAGTCGATGCGTCGCCCGCTCCCCACTGTGCCGAGATTTGGTACCATCACGGCGAGAACTCCGTCGTCTGGGCTGACCGCGATCTGCGAGCCGGGTGAGGCGGGAAAATCGAACGCGTACGGAACATAGGGGAACACGTGCGTGTCGCTGCCGTTGAAATACGATATTCCGTGCGGAATAGCGCCGTCGGGAACGGTCAGAGCGAATGCCGCAGGTTGCTCCGGCATGGTCGTTTCAAGGTTGGCCGAGGGAATCACGACCCAGGCGGCTGCTCCAATTTTCCATGAGAGGTTCACATTCGCGGGTGACCACGGGTTGTACATCTCGATCGTGATGGGATACCTTTGCCCGGCGGTAAGCGAAAGAGCTGTCGAATCTGCATTATGCGAGCCATGCCACGGATAGTAGTCATCGATGATCAGATCCCCGTTCAGCCAGACTCGAGCGCCGTCGTCCGAGTTGACGCGCAAAAGATAGGTGTCCGTTACCGACGTCTTGAGGACTCCGGTCCAGCGAACGCTGTAGGGAGCGGAGATCCCCGGCGGGGTGGCCCCGGGCCAGGTGAAGTCGATGACTGGGTCGATGGCGCGAGCCATGGTTTGACTGCTGTGAATCGCATCGCCATAGTACATACCGGTCAGACCTAACACGGCTGTAGGAGTGGCCGTCAGCAATGGCCGCAACGCGGCGCTGATAAAGAAGCCCTGGGCCAGATTCAGCGGTCCGAGATCGGATTGAATGAACGGCGTTGTCAGCACCTGGCCTGAATGAGGTTCGCGAATCTGCACGGTGTACGACGATGTAATGATGATACGATCACCGCCGTTGATCGAGGTAAGTGCTCCCGCAGTAAAACCAATCGGACTGGTGGCCAAAACCCCGTCAATGACCCGCAGACAGAAATTGTTGAGAGAATCGAAAGTCGGCGTTACTCCGCGCGGCCCCGATATGGCCCAGCAGCCGCTGGGGTCGGCCGCGATCAGACGCGGTTCGCTTGCCAGTTCGATCGTCTTGTACAACTTCTGTGCCCCCATGTCGAGCACGTACGCCTTGTGTTCGGTGCCGTCTGACGCGCCGACGATCAGGCGCTCCACCCATCTTGAGACCATCCCGGAAGGGTCGCGGTTTCCGAGACTCAGTTTGGGCACCGGTGCCGGGTCGAGGTTATATGGGGCAGCGCCAGAGGTAAGACTGGCGATGTTCACGAACTGAATTTCGTCGTTGTTGGAAACTTCAAGAGGTTTCGCGAGAACGAAATACTTGCCGCAGCCCGATGTCGTCGCCCACCCCGAATTCTTGGCGTTTGCCGCCTGATTCACCGTGTTTAAAGTCAGCAGATGCGAGGGCGGGTCTGTGTAATACCAATGAAAACTCGGGTTGGTTCCTTCGTAGCGGGGTGCGAACATGATACGTCCATCCGCGCTGAGCGAACAGCGAGTCCAATTGTCCGAGTTGATGCTTGGCGATAGACGGGAACCGATGCGGGCAAAGGCAAGATCGATCTTGTATCCGCCCCACCCTGAGTCGCAGGTATCTGGATGTCGGTATACGTAGCGGCCGTCATGTGAAAGAGTAAAGGCACAACCATCGAGGTGTCCCGAGTCAACCTTGTATTTCTGCCAGCGAGACGGGTTGGCCGCAGCGGGGCGAAGCCCGCCGAACACATATCTCGGGTCTCCGACCCAGGTGTTGTCGGTGCCGGCACCGTGTTGTGCCGAGTCTTGACGCGTTACCGCCAGAATCCCGGTGCGGCTGTAAGCGACACCCTTGTTGACACCTGTCCAGAGCCCCCCATCACTATCGTGGTTCTTATACAAGAATATCACCGACGGTGGATCCGTCGAGGTATCGAACTTATAGTGGTAGATACACGAACAGTTCGTCATTACATGAAAGTATTTTCCGCACGGCGACAGGGCGAGGTGAGAGCCTTCATCCGAGTTTCCCAACCCGAGCAGGTTGTCTACCGCTGTGCCGTCAGCATTGGCTTCTGGATCCCGATGCCAGATCTCTTTCTTGTAGTTGGGTGACGCCGGATCGACATCGATCACCCAGGCGAACTGGCTGCCTGCACCGAACAACCACCTGCCGGAAGGGTGAACGGCCATTTCACCCGGGCAGTGCCCGGCATAATCGACGCTGGCAGCATCTCCGCTCAGCGCGCCGCAGTTCGCGCCCCGGATGAACGGAATCTCGTCGATAATTGTGCCGATCGGCACACCTGAACTGTCATCGATCGTGACGATCAGGATCTTGCTGTTGACTTTGTCACAGACGTAGATCGGTGGGTCTTTGGTGTTCACCGGCTTGGCGGGCAGCAGGCCGGTGAGAAAAGTCATCGTTGCCGGCGATTGCACCGCACTGTCATCTGAAGTGCGCACCACGTCGATGCGGTAGTGATAGAACGTCGGTGTCGCCGGCAACGCAGGGGGAACACTGACGCTGCTGACACCTTTCAGGGTTCTGATCGTGACCGTAACGGTATTGGTCGAGAGATCGTCGAGCGGGAACTCGTACGTTCCGCCGGGTGGTGGATCGCGGAATGGGGCCGACGCGAGCAACTGCGCCTGCACCGACTGAGCGTGGGCTTCGGCCAGACGCTGGTGGCGCATGTCGACGGTGCGCCCGGCGGTGTTGGTCAGCGAGCCCATCATCGGCATCATCAATGTGCCGACGAACATGATCATCACCATCGCTTCCGCGAAGGCAAAGCCGCGTTGCCAATGACGGGGGCTCAGTCTGGTTCTTGACATATCTTCATCCTTCCTGGTTATGTCAGGTAAAAAGTTCGAGTTCGTGCATGCTCGCATCGCCATTAATTCCAAGGGACAGGCATAGAGGCAAAGAACGGGGCGGTGGCGCAGAACGGGTACTCGAGCGGCATCTGCATCAGACGGTTCACCTTCAGGGTGCTCGTGACGGTGCTGATCTCGATGCGGGCCAGCAGTTGGGCATAATAGGAGGCGACGACGTCGTTGTTCTGAATGTCCCGGTAACACCCGAGCGACTTCACATACACGTATGAAGCGATGCTGGCTGCCGGCGAGGCAACATACGTCTTGATGATGAACAGCGACGAACTGGGAACGTCATACTCGGTCGGCACGATGGCCGGGTCACTGGCGAAGAGCCAGGTAGAGGTCGCGACGTAGATGAAGCCGTCATACCAGACATTGCCGACCGCCGCCAGAGCGCCGACCGTCGAGGTCGCCACCTGACGCCCCGGATACAGCGCATTGTTCAAGGCCGAGATCGGCGACTTTGCCAGAAAGTGAAACCGCTCGCGACACGAGTTCCAGTCGGTGCGGTCGAAGGTTGTGCTCGTGGCCAGCAGCAACCCCTGATAGAAGTTCAGCCCGGCGTAGGCGGCAGAAAGTGCCTTGATGCGGTTGCTGCCCGCCGCCGAGCCGCGGCTCTCAGAGATAATCAGGGCGTTCTGACTCGTCGAGACGGCCATCAGATAGCCCAGCACGAGAATCACGACGATCATGCCCGCCGTGCCGGTTCGCCCGATTTCATAGCGGTAGACACGGCGGGCGTTGGTGAGCGCAGGCTGCCGGCAGTCAGGAGAGGTGCTGGAGTTCTTCATCCGTTGTTCCTATTGCAGGTTCGGAAAGTAGTAAGTCATGGTGGCCTCGAGGGTCGGGGTCGCGTTCGTGTCTTGATACACCGGGGCTTCGAGCCTGACAAACAGACGCACGCTGTTAGTTGCCGTGCGGGTAAAGCTGGCCACGGCAAGATGACTCGACAGACTGGCCATATAGCGGGTCGAGTTGATGTTGTTGGGTCCGATGTCGGTCACGCTGACCGTAACAGGTGCTGTGGCCCAGGAACTGCCGAGTTTCGCTGACAGTATGCGGGTTCCGGGGGAGAGGGTGTGTCGCATTTCGATCCAGGCAGAACGATAGTCCGAGGTGCCGAATGTGCCCGAAGCGATCTGGCGCTTGAGCTTCAGCGTATACGAAGTGACACCGACGGGTGGGTAGGTGATATCGAACGCTTCGATTGCCTGGTTGATGAAATGCTGATCGATCGTGTTCAGTTCAGCCGTGAGGTTGATTGACTGGTCGGCGCGCCGCCAGTTGTCGGCGGCAACCTGGACAAACGACAACAGACTGATCAACATGGCGGAAATCAGCACCGTCGCAACCATGACTTCCATTAACGTGAAAGCGTTCGTGCGAGACGTCAAGAGCGAATTAAAACTAGTACTCTTCATAAAACAACTCGCTGGTCAGAATGCCCCCGCTGGTGATCGTGACGGTCAGCGTGGCCGGATCAAGCACCAGGTTGATCGTGGTCGGCACGGCAGGCATTCCGGCGGTGCCTGGGGTCCAGTGGGTGGTCACGGTGCCGTCGGGTTGAAAATACACGATCGTCGGGCCGCTGATCGAGACGCCGATATCGGGGTCGAGTTCTCGATACTCGTTATCGAGTATTGAGGCCCAGTTCGCCGGGTTGTTCATGTTCATGGTCGCCGGGTCGTCTTCGACAACCGGCAGAAAGACGTGACACGAATATGTGCCCACGGTTGTGAGCGCGGAG
Organism: uncultured bacterium; assembly: GCA_964472075.1. Lineage (GTDB taxonomy): Bacteria > Muiribacteriota > Ozemobacteria > Ozemobacterales > Ozemobacteraceae > CAYYIY01. The sequence continues at coordinate 7,662 of CAYYIY010000030.1, forward strand.
AGGTCGAGACGATGAACCTGTTGAGTACGAATTGCTTCGTATCGACACATGCGAATGTCCGATGTCAATTTTTTTCCTTCTGCTGCCAGTTTAGAGCCGACCATGAACGAGTTCACCGGCTGTCCACCGATCGTCGCCAGAATGGCCACCAGGCTGATCACGGTAATGATCTCCATGAACGTGAAACCTGCGCGCAGACTTGAGATAAGTCTTCGCGGTGTCAGACTCAACCTGATACAGACAGCCATAGTTTCAGGAATTCCCCTCTCTATCTAATTATAGCATACGGAGAATTTCCCCGGGCGAGGCGGGTTCATGAAACACGCGATGTTGGGAATTACAGGCAGACCAGGGTTTGACGCCTTCCCTGCCTCGAGCCTTGGAACGATTGATTCGCCGCGGGAATAATGGGAAAAGCATGGAACATGGCGGAAAGAGTGATATGGGGCGATGCAAAGCGGGTGATCACCTGGAGATATCATACGCCGAGAAAAACAGCATCGCTCCTGCAGTGCGAGATCAAACCAGCAGGAGGTATCGAAGCGACTGCCGAATTCTGAATATACAACCAGCACTCGGGGAGTGTAAGTCAGCGAGACACGATTATTGACGACCAGAGGTATTGAATGGCGACGGATGTCACCAGGTCCAGCCGGGGGCGGCGCGGGTGCGGTTGGTGGGCAGGTTGGGGCAGGGGACGAAACGCGAGACGACGGCTTCTTCGCTGCCGTGCGGCGGGGTCTTGATGCGGACTTCAACCAGAGCGCCCTGATGCCCGGTCGTGGGAACGACGACGCGGCGCAGTGTGACGCGGGTGAGCAATCCGGAACAGAAACGGTAAGGTTCTGCATCGGCTTGTCGGCGCTCATAGCCGAGATGTTGCGCAGCCGGCTGGTACTTAAGCACGACGCTCTGCGGCACCCCGGAGTTCGAGGGACTGACGGCGGCTTCGAGTGAGAACGTGTCGACTGCTGATGCGGCGGTGCCCGCATCGAGGGCGACGGCGAGGGCGAGGTCGGATTCGATCTGGCTGAGCAGAATGGCGGCGGACTGCATATTGGTGAGATGACTCGAGCCTTTCTGACTCACCCGCATACCGCTCGACAAGAGGCGCGTCAACGCGAGAAACAGAATGCTGCCGAGCAGAACCGCCATGACGATCTCGATCAGCGTGAAGCCGCGGCCGGAACCGTCGGGTTGATGCGTCCGAGTGAGGTGTGAGCGAAAGTCTCTTCCATTCATGGTCGTCATGGCATTCGACCTTGACTGAGAAGCCCGGTCATGACGAATGTACGATCCACTCCCTGGCTTTTCCAGCGAATACTAACGGTGAGAATCTTGTACTGCATCGGCCAGTTGCCTGCTCCGCCCGGAGTTGCAACAGCCTTGACCGTCAGCAGGCGTTGATATTTCTCGTCCATGCGACTTGTACTATCGTCGCTGAACTTCAGTTCGAGCACGGGCTTGCTCTCACACTCGGCGAGTTGATCGTACCGGTGCGTCTGACACCAGTCAATGAGTTCGGCGGCGTAGACGTGCGCTGTCATCTCGTCCCGCGAGAGCATCGTTCCCATCGACCCCTTCGAAAAGACCAGAAACACGGGGATCACTCCCAGCGCCGTGACCAGGACGGTCACCAGAATCTCGGTAAAGGAAAAGCCGCATCGTTTCATCAATCGAGACTCCAGAGAAGGGGTTCGAACGCGAACGAGAGGCTTGGTTTTTCCGAGCCTGTCTCGTCAGGTGAATTCGGGAGAGCGGCAAGCAATGGGTTGTACTGCAGGCGCCCGCCCGGAAACCGGGCGATCTCGGCGGTCGACGAAAACAGTCCGCGGGCGGCCAGCGAGCCTTCGATCGCGACCGGTGCCTGAAACCGCACCAGCCCGGCCGACGAGCCTTCGGGAGCGAACGCGAACAGCGAAGCGTGAATGTTCGTGCCGGCCGGCGTTTCCAGAATGATATTGCCGTCGAGGGTGGCGAGAGTGAGAGCCGAGGTGCGACGCTCGGGGCCGCTCGGTGAACGCTGGAGCGCCGCGCGAATCACGATATCGCCGCTTTCGAGAAGCACGCCGCCGTTGCCGAGCACCTCGAGCGGTTGATCGAGAATGATCGGTCCGACCGCCGGTTTGAAGCGGACCCAGCCGTTGAGCAGAAGCTTCGAGCCGACCAGCAGACCGCGGCGTCGCAGCAGCTCGAGCGCGGAGCCGGTCTCACCTTCGGCGGGCAGGGTCAGACATTCGCGCCCCGAATTTCGCAGAAGCTCGGCGAACGGAGCCATGGCGCGCAGACTGGTGATTCCTGCGGCATCGGACCCATCACCGCTGCTCGAGCCGCCGGAAGTCGCGGAGGGAGGGAAACCCTCTGCCAGAGCCGTTTTCCACGGCTCTGGCAGTTCGTGCTGGTCGGCTTCACTCGGGCAGGGGTCCGAGTCCATGAGACGTCTCAGGCGGTCTCCGGGCGGAAAAGCGGTGAAAGCCAGATGGTTCGCCTGATCGCGGCAGAAGGCGAGTCCCACATTGTAGGGCCGCGATGCCACGGCTGACCCGAACTCCATCAGGTAGCGCAGGTAGTCCGGGGTATAGACGGCGGCCAGACCGAACGCCTCGTTGAGCGGCAGAAACTCGAATCCGATCTTCGACTGATACACCGGAAAGTCGAGACAGGGCAGAACCCGAAAAAGCCGCCCGGGAGGCGGCAGAAGCACATCCATCTTGCGCACGAGCAGGGAATGACGCATGACGTTTCCCAGAACGATGGTCGGTGAACGATCGCATTCGACGCCCATCAGACGAAAAATCGAGTTGTACTCCATGTGATAGATGCCGACCATGGCGCGGCCGAAGGCGCCCGAATTGATGACGTCGTAGTAACTCTTGTTGATCGGCACCGGGCTGTTCGAAGACCCGCACTCCATCTCGGAAACCACGACCTGATGTCCGAGGTTGTCGGTGCCGAGGTGCCGTGGGGTGAAGCCTTCGCCCCGGCTGTTGCGAAAGGTCTGAAAACTCTCGCCTGAGTTCGCTGTGCCGAATCTGGTTTTGTCCGTGCGGGCCAGGTTGAGCAGAATCTGTCCGGGGCCGCCGAGATAGACCAGTCCGCGCGGTGAGGTGACGAACTCCTGAAACGTCACGGGGATCGCCGTTCCGCCTGGGCCGCCGCTTACGGCCGGAACGGGAGTCGGACCGTCGTGATCGAGCACCAGGGGTTTGGCAGGTGAACCGGGGTTGAGGTCGCCGACCTCGTCGGTCTGCACGACGTTGAACCCGTAGAAGGGATTGGCGGAAGCGGTTGGCGCGGCTTTTTCGAGATACAGCGTGAACTTCGACAAACCGGCGCTGAGAGCCGATGTGACCTTAACCCGTGCCGCAAAGCGAAACTCCTCTTCGATCGGCGCCGTTCCCGTTTTCTCAAAGCGCATGGCGACGCGCAGTCTGATCATGCCTCGTTTTTCACGGGGAAAACCGCGCCGGCTCAACCCGCACTCGGTGAAATCGGTGCGTCGCAGAGAGGCGAACACGTGCCCGCTCACCGTTCCCTGCTGGCGTAGGGGCTGTAACAGGGGTTCGACGACATACGCGAGGCTGACGGTGGCGGGGTCTTGCAGATCGATCTCGGTTTGCGGCGACTCCGGAAGGTCTGCGAGTTGATCGAGAGGCCGCGCCAACATTTCAAACAGCGGGCCGAGTGGGGATGTCATCGCCGGCAGGGGGCCGCCGCCCGTCTCGGTATTGGCATTCAGAAGCGGGCTGAACTGGAGTTTATGGAGGGCCAGCACAGCCAGGGCGCGGGCGGGCGCGGTCATCAGCCGGTGCTCGCCGAGTCGGTGCCCGAGACGTTTCTGACGCAGGCTGTACTGCAGAAAATGGACGGAGAAGAGGATCAGACAGATGAGCACGCCGAGTCCGAGAACCAGGACACTGCCGTAACGGCGGCGTGTGCGGCGGGGTGAGGACGCCCTCATGCAGCGTGCATCCGAGTCAGATTCCCGCATGGATTTTCGCCCCCGTTTGATGACGGGCGCGGAGATGGGGTTATTCGCTGCGGGGCGGGAAGTCGAGAGGCGGTGGAAGGGAGTCCGATCATGTCGGGGGGAACCGGTCAATACCCTGGAATGGATGCGGGATCGGTGGGCGGTGTGGTCAGGGTGGCGATGGCGGAAAAGTTCGCCGTGGGCTGTGATTTCCTGCCTTTTTCGAGATGGTCGAGGCGTGTGGCCGGATCGCTGATCTCGAGCAGGGTCGGTAGAGATTGCGGCTGATTCGCAGGCAGAGCTTGGGTTTCAGTGACCTTGAGGTAGGACGCCCAGCAGTACCCCTTCTCGGGCGATGAGATGCGCGCCCACAGGCCGTTCATCTCTTCGATGACGACGACGTCGCCGTTTTTGACAAAGCCGAGGACCTTCGAGGTGGTACTGGCATCAATGCGCACCAGCAGACAGCCGTTATAGGGCTGTTCGGTCGGCACGCCCTCGACGACGGCTTTGCGGGCGACTTCCATTGGTGGGGCGTCTTCGGCGGTGACCGGGGCGATGCCGCACCAGATCAGGACCATGATCAGCAAAAGGGTCAGGGAAACCGCGGTCGTCGCCCGGCGCGGAATCAGGTTCTGCATTGTGCTCACAGATACTGCACGCCCGGTTCGCGAACCACGGGGGGCAGGGGAGGAAACAGGGCTTTCATGTCTACTTCTGAGACCGGGAAACAGCGATGATGGAACGACATCCGTATCGCCATAGATGTGAGCCGGGTCGAACTTGTTGTTGTCGTTCCTGCGATAGGCGGTCATGATGCGGTTACCCGGAGAAACCAGCCAGTACTCTTTCACGCCCACCTTCTCATACAACCGCTTCTTCGTAATGTGGTCTTTGGAAGCAGTCGACGGTGAGGTGATCTCGATTGCGAGATCGGGGGCGCCGCGGCATCCCTTCTCGTCCAGTTTTGTCTCATCGCAGACGACGATGATATCGGGCTGAACGACGGTATCGGCCTCGCTGTCAGCCGCATCTTCTCGCGGCAGTCTCACGTCGAATGGGGCAAAGTAGACCTGACAGGGTTTGCCGAGGAAAAACGAATCAAGCTGTCTGAAGAGGGCTTTGGCGATGTCGGCGTGTGTGCGCGATGGGGCGGGCGTCATGGAATAGACGATCCCGTCGATCAGTTCGCAGCGCGCGTCTTCACCCCACGTCAAATAATCGGCGTATGTGTAGGTCTGCGTTTTTTTCTTCTGCCGGCGTTTCGGCATACGGTGGAACTCCCCGATGAGAAGCTCTGCGGTCTTTCACACCAGTGTATCACACCCGAGCATCAGTGCATGCCGGCAACGGAAACAGCAGAAGGGCGAGAGATGAAGGCAGGCTTCGAGTGGGGCCGGTGTGCTGTCAGCGAGGGACGGGCGCAGGGGTTCTCGTTCGTCAGACCACTGCGCCCTGTCCATGAAGGAAGGTTCTCGTTCGTCAGACGGTGCGCGACGCCCGATCCGTGGGCTCTACGTGCCAGCCCATCGCTTCGGGAGATGTGAGCGGGGTTGTCGCTTCGAGTCTTGGCAGAGTGATTGCAGGCGGCAGGTGCGGCAGGCGGCGGGGTCGCGGCCGTGGGTGCACTCGCCGCTGATGCCGAGGTGGGCGAGGGCGAAATCGTACCGCACCGGGTCGTCGGGAGCGAACCGGGCGAGCGCGGCGGTGATCTCTTCGGCGGTTTTCCAGTCGTCGGTTTTTCGCGTGGTCAGGCCGAGCGCTCGGGCGATGGCGCTGACGTGCCGGTCGATCGGAATCAACAGGGTCGAGGCTGTAATCTTGCGCCACAGGCCGAGATCGAGGCCGTCGTCGCGGCGCACCATCCAGCGCAGGAACATCAGCCAGCGTTTGCAGGCACCACCGAGAGCGGGGTCGGGGAGCAGATGCGCGAGACCCGGTGTCAGGGCGCCGTGACAGGCGTCGACCCCGTCGAGTAACCGACGACGCAGGGCGATGAGGCCGTCGCGCACTGACTTCTCACGGCTGAAACCCTTATAAAAACAGGCAAACAAGCCGCCATCGACTCGGACGACCCAGCCGATGGCACGGGCGAACAGCCAGATCTCGTCGGCCGTGCTCAGGCGGTAGTTGGGAAATCCGACTGGTGTTACGAGCGGTATGACACTCCCGACCGTGGTTGATTTTCGACTGTCGTCATTCCTGTTGATGGGTGAATGTCCGGGTGGGATGATGCCGATCATCTTTTCTGGTGCGGCCGGCCCGGTAATGAAATCGAGAAAACGATCGTGTGCCAGGGTTAGAGTGCGGCGAATGACGGTGAGAAACAGATCGACTTTGCCATAGGCCAGCATGGCGCTGTACAGGGCGACGGCTTCGATCTCGGCTTTGGTTCGCCCTTCTTCGAGATACCGCCGGGCAAACTGCAGCGGGTCATTTGCCAGGCGCGAGGACGCCGAGAAAGTCTGAACCAGTCGCTCGAGTTCCTGCTGCAACGGCCGGTTGCCGGTCGAACGTGACCGGGGCGCAAGCGGCGCGCGCCGTGGCGGAGATGCTCTGGGAGTCATGACCCCAGCATACCACGGGTGACTGGGATAAGCGGGTTCGGGTTGCCGGCGAAATCTGAACCCGGTTGGTTATCTGCGGGGTCGGGGTTCGGCGGCGCAGGCTTTGCAGATGCCGCGGCACTCCACCTGCAGGCGTGTGACCTTGCCGAGTCTGGTGACCGCGGTGGGCGGCTGAAGTCGATCGAACGCCGGAGACCGAAAATCGGTGGTGGTGCCGCAGGCGGTGCAGACGAAATGGTGATGATTTTCGAGATTGGCGTCAAACCGCACCTTGCGGGAATCGGGGCCGAGGTTGTACATCAGACCGAGGTCGATGAGCGTCCAGAGATTCCGATACACGGTGTCGAGCGACACGGAGGGCAGGCGGCGACGAACCGCACGAAAGACGGTGACGGCGTCAGGGTGCTCAAAGGCGGCGGCCTGGCGGAAGATCTCGAGGCGTTGATGCGTGATCTTCAGACCCGCCTGGCGACATCTGTCCCGAAACGTTTCGAGTCGGGCTTCAATCTTGCGCTTGTCCACTTTTGAAACTCTCCGTCGGCGAGGGTGAGGCAACTATATGCCATTGCAATGCTGTCGTCAAGCCGACTGTCTGAGCAGGCACGCATCAGCGCGGGAAACCATCGCGGCTCCGGGAGGATGGAGCCGTGAGTCGATGTGCGATCAGTTCAGCGAATAAACGGGTGTGACAGGATGTCTTCGGCGGGTTGAGAGATCGGGACCGGGCGGGTGAGAAAACAAAGGCCGCACCCCGGAAGAGCCGGAGCGCGGCCGTGTACACGCGAAAGCGGTCAGTAGTGGAAGCTGGAACCGCCGATGAATTCGCGTAGAATCGAGGTCGGAGGCACCTCTTTCGGGTCGAGCGGGCGGAACAGCGACAGCAGCTTCAGCAGGCGACGGGCCATTCCGTATGACGATTGATCGCAGTTGATGTCGGTCAGCAGCGGTTCAGCGACACCCTTCAATACCGCGAGTTCATACGGCACAGCCGAATTGAAGACCATGTCGGCGTGTTCCTGGAACGGGAAGATGTTGCGCTCTTCGCCTCGGCGCACCGATGGCCAGCGCAAGATGGTCTCGTCGGCCGAGTAGCCGCGATACTTCTTGTCGCGCACCATGCGGCGGATCAGGCGGGTCTCAGTGGTCGAGAGCCGGTTGTAGTCGTCGATGACCAGCTGGGTGAGAGCTGAGATGTAGACTTTGAACTTGAACCTGGACTCGACGGATTCGGTGAGTTCGTCGTTCAGGCCGTGAATGCCTTCGATGATGACGATCTGACCTTCAGTGATGCGCAGGGCGTCGCTTTCCTTCTTGCGCGATCCGGTGGCGAAGTCGAAGCGCGGCACCTGAATCTCGCGGCCCTTCAGCAGCTCGCTGAGATGCTCGTTGAACAGGTGCAGGTCGAGGGCGTGAATGTCTTCGAAATCGTAGTGTCCGTCTTCATCGCGCGGAGTGTGCTCGCGGTTGACGAAGTAGTTGTCGAGGGAAAGCGCGATCGGGCGCAGGCCGTTGACGCGCAGCTGAATGCAGAGGCGTTTGCTGAACGTGGTCTTGCCTGAGCTGGAAGGCCCGGCGATGAGCACGATGCGGCAATCTTTGCGACGGGTGATCTCGTCGGCGATCTGGCCGATCTTTTTCTCGTGCAGGGCTTCGGCAACCTTGATGAAATCAGAGATCTCACCGCTCTGAATGCAGGCGTTGAGGCGACCGACGTTGTTGACCTCGAGAATCTTGCCCCATTCCTTGCTCTCGCGATAGACCGAGAAGATCTTCGGCTGGTCGCTGATCGGAGCTGGTTCAGAGGGGTTCTTCGCATCGGGGAAGAGCAGAACAAACCCGTTGGCATACTGCTTGAGATCCCAGACCTTGAGATAGCCGGTGGAAGGGACGATCGGGCCGTGATCGAGATCGAGATACTTCCAGCTGCTGATGACGCCGACCTGATCGGAGTTGAGATTCTGCACCAGACGCGCCTTTTCGGGGTATCCTTCCTTCTTGAAGACCGAGGCGGCTTCGGTGCGGGTCATCACTTTCTTGTCGAACGGCTCGTTCTTCTCGATGATCTTGAGCATGCGTTCGCGAATATAGTTAAGAATCGTATTCGATACGGGAACGTCGGTGTACAAGTCGTAATAGAAGCTGTTGCCGATGGAATGCCCGATGACGAGGCGGGCGTTGCGATACAGTTCGAGCACGGCCCGCGCCAGCACGAAGGTGAGACTGCGGCGGTAGGCATCCTGACCGTCGGAAGACTTGTAGGTCAGAAACTCGACGGTGCTGTCGATCTCGGGTTTGAAGTCGAGCGAGCGGATCTCGTTGTTGACGCGAGCGCAGAGAATGGGAAGGGCTTGATCCTGCGGGAGTTTGGCCGCGACTTCGCTGATAGGCTGACCGCGCTCGATCGAGTGGCGGGAGCCGTCCTTGAGAGTGATGGTGATGTGTTCCATGTCGTATTCTTCCTTCAGAGATCGAAATAAAAACCCCCGAGCCTGTTGCGGCCCGGGGGTCGGACTCAGCAGATTACCGAAGAAATGCCCCGTTCCGCAGACCGGCGCGCCGAGCGCGTTGCCGGGACTCAGATGCCGATGCCGGCGGTGAAAACAGGTGCACGAATTCCTCCCTCGGTTCCTTGATTCGGCCCAAGCGTACCATCGTCGCGGCGATGTGTCAACGTGAAATGATAATTGACATTGCAATGGTATCCTAATAACTTTTGAGTGTAGATCCATGAAGTCCCAGGGAAGGCGGTCGTGTTACCATGCTGAATCAGTATTGGAAGGTGCCGATTGTCGCCCCGATCATCGGGCTGACGTTGTTCTGCGTATTCGCCGGCCTGTATCAGGCGGTGCCGACGGCGGCCGAGCGACCCCGCACCGAAGGGCCCGGAACGGCGCTCGTACGGGTGCCGTTGCCCGATGGAAGTCTCAGCGAAAGGATAACCATGAAGAAAGTCGTGAAATCAGATGCGCTCTGGCAGCGCTTGTTGTCCCCTGAACAGTATCGTATCGCTCGCGGCAAAGGCACGGAACGGGCCTTTTGCGGGGCCTTTCACGATCACAAGCAAAGCGGCTTGTATGTCTGCATCTGTTGCGGATTACCGCTGTATCATGCCCGTTCGAAGTTCGATTCGGGCACCGGCTGGCCGAGTTTTTTCGAGCCGGTGGCGGCTGAAAATGTGGCCGAACAGCCTGACCACAGCCACGGCATGGTGCGCGTCGAGATTCTGTGCGCCCGGTGTGACGCGCATCTGGGGCATGTTTTCGACGATGGGCCGCCGCCGACCGGCCGTCGGCACTGCCTCAATTCCGAGTCGCTGGCGTTTATTCCCGACGATCTGACCGTCGATCCGCAACAGCCGGGTCGAAAGCTCGAGCTTGCCACGTTCGGCATGGGCTGCTTCTGGGGCGTCGAATCCCTGTTCCGGTCGGTGCCCGGCGTGGTGGAAGCGGAGAGCGGTTATTCGGGCGGCACGGTGCCGTGGCCCAGCTATGAAGACGTCTGCAGTCATGCGACAGGGCATGCGGAAGTCGTGCTGGTCAGGTTCGACCCGACTCAGGTCACGTACGAGCAGCTTCTTGACGTCTTTTGGCAGAACCACGATCCGACGCAGCTGAATCGGCAGGGACCGGATGTCGGCGACCAGTATCGGTCGGCGATCTTCTGCCATTCTCCGGCCCAGAAGCAGGCCGCCGAAGCGTCGAAAAAGCGGCACGAAGAGGCGAAGACCTTTCCCCGCCCGATTGTCACGCAGATCGCTGATGCGGCGCCGTTCTATCGCGCCGAGGAATATCACCAGCGTTACTTCGAGAAGCACCCCGAAGCCGGTTGTCATATCATCCGCCGCAAGTAACCCTGTCGGCGCGCAGGGTCATTTCGCTCCTGCCGACGGAAAAAACGAAGGGGAACGAAATGATCCTGGCCGGAGTGCCTGGAAGCGCGTTCGGAGTGCCCCCTATTCTTCCGTAGGGAAAATGCCGAAAGAGAGATAGCCACATCTCTGTTTTGGCGCGGATTTTCTCTTTGCGGCGGGGGTATGCCGAATGCGTGCAGCTCGAACAATTCTGACCTGGTCTCTTCTGGCCCATCTGGTGGGTTTTGCCGCCATTTTCGTCGTCGGTTGTGGAGGCGGCGGTGGCGGCGGCTCGAGTTCGCCGGTCGCGACCGTGGGCGGCGACCCGGTCTGGTCTACCTCGCTTTCGCAGGTGCAGGAGGCCTTGAAGACGGCCGGCGGCACCTGGACTGCCGCTGAAACCAGCGTCAGTCTCGGTTTCAGCGAAGATGAGGCCGCGGCACTCTGCGGTATGGTTGCCGACCCTCTGTTGTCGAGCTTCACCACGGCGGTCAAAGCTGACATCGGTGCCGCTGCCGCGGTGGGTGCGAACGAGGTCTCTCTGCCCCGTCGGTTTTCGTGGCGCGAAAAGGATGGAAAAGACTGGACCAGCCCGGTAAAGAATCAGGGTCGGTACGGAACCTGTGTCGCCTTCGCCGCCATTACCGCTCTGGAAACGTCGCTGAAAATCACGCAGAAGCAGAGCGGGTTGTTATACGATCTGTCCGAGTGGCATCTCTGGCATGCCGGCACCAGGGGAAAAAGCCCGTCGCCTGGTGGGTGGTTTCTCTCGGGTGCCGCTGAGTATCTGAAGACGCGCGGGGCTGTCAGCGAGGACCTCTGCCCGTATTCGACGATTCCGGCAGCTCCGAATCCGCCGGCTGACGCACGATCTTTTGCGATTGCCGGCTGGAACGTGGTTTCCGGACGCACGGCGCTGAAGCAGGCGTTGCTTGACGGACCGGTGGTCACGGCCATGCGGGTTCGCTCTGATTTCTGCTTCTATCGCGGGGGAATCTACGCCCCGGTGGCCGGCAGGGAACTGGGCGATCACGCCATCGTGCTGATCGGCTACGATGACGATCAGAACTGCTGGATCGCACAGAACTCCTGGTCGAGTTCGTGGGGCGAGAACGGGTTCTTCCGTATCAAGTATGGTCAGATCAACGATCTGGGCCTGAAATTCTCGGTGTCGACAGTCGGGCCGAATGGGCAGGCAGCCGGGGAAACCCCCAACGGGAGCGACGAAGCGATGCTCGGGTTTCCGAACCCGGTCGTGCAACTCGGCCCGTACGTGCGCGAAGTCACCGCGACGTCGGCGGTGATCTGCTGGGCGACCGACCAGTCGACGACGGCACAGGTCGAGTACGGCGCCGGTCCGACCTTTTCACGGGTCGCGCAGAAAACCGACCCGGCCGCTACTCATTCGCTGCCGCTGCTCGGGTTGAGCGAGAATACCGCGTATCAGTTTCAGGTGACGTCGACGACGCCGACCGGTCAGACGATTCGGTCGAATGTCCAGAGTTTCATTACGCTGTCGGTGGCGAGCGCTCCGGTGACCGCTCCGGCGATTTTCAACGTGAACGTGTCGGGGTTGACCAAGACCAGTGCCGTGATCAGCTGGAACACTGATCAGATAGCGGCCGGTCGGGTCTATTACACCACGGGCACGATCGCCTCGAGCGCGTCTGATCTGCGCATGCGAACGGCGCACTCGATCACGCTCAGCAATCTGCAGGGCGGCACGACGTATTCCTTTTATGTGGAAGCGTCGGGAACGAGCCTGGTGTCTCTCTCTGACACGAATCTGTTCACGACGCTCGACAGCACGCCGCCGGTGATCACCGAGGTTTCGGTGCCGACGCCGAGCCTGCAGGGCACGCGTGCCGCGGTCGTCTGGCTGACCGACGAGCCGGCCACGTCGCAGGTCGAATACGGCTTCTCGCCGGCCTACGGGCAACTGACCAATCTGGTTCCGACTCTGACATATGGGCACCAGGTAGTGCTGACGAACCTGTTGCCGCAGACGACCTATCATTATCGGGTGCGTTCGCGTGACGCGAACGGCAACGAGGGCGCGAGCACGGACGGCACTTTCACGACCCCCGATTCGGTGCCGCCGGTGCTGTCGACGATTCGTACCAGCCCGGTTACCGGAACCACGGCGACGATCAATTTCACCACAAATGAGACTGCCACGGTACAGATTGAATACGGGCCGGGCGCATTCACGGCGATTACGGCACCGGAAACGAATACCACGTTTTCGATCGTGCTGACCGGTCTGACACCGCAGGTGGTCTACAAGTATCGCATTCGAGCACGCGACGCGGCGGGAAATGAAACGGTCACCGCCGATCTGCAATTCACCACTGTTGATACGGCTGCGCCTGCGATCTCGAACATCAGCGTTCCTGCGGCCACGTTGACTGGGACAAATGCGGAGGTGACGTGGCTGACCGACGAACCGGCGACCAGTCAGGTCGAGTATGGTTTGACGACGGCTTACGGCATGGCGACGACGATCGACACGACCAAGTTGACCGGTCATCTGGTGAAACTGAATGCGCTGCTTCCGAACACGACGTACAATTATCGTGTCAAATCGAAGGACGTCAGCGGCAACGAGTCGGTCTCGGGCAACAATACCTTCACCACCCGGGATTCGCAGCCGCCGACGATTTCGAACATTCGCGTGCTGCCGATCACCGGTACGACCGCGAACATCACCTTCACGACCAGCAAGTCGGCGACAATCGTGATCGAGTACGGCATCGGTCTGTTCTCGGCGCTGGCCTCGACGACCGTACCGGCGACGAACCACGAGATTCTGCTCACCGGGCTGCAACCAAAGAGTGCCTATCGGTATCGGATCTATGCGACCGACTCGTCGGGCAACGTCGGCATCTCGGCGATTCTCTCGTTCACCACTCTCGATACGGTGCCGCCGGTGATCACGGGCATCATCGTGTCGAGCATCACGAACACGTCGGCAACCATCGCCTGGACGACGGACAAGGCCGCAACGTCGCAGGTCATCTGGGGTTCGACGACGGCGTATGACAAAGGTCCGATCATTGACTCGACGCTTCTGAAGAACCATTCGATCAGAATCAACCTGGACGACAGCAGCGTGCCGATCTGGAACTTTCAGGTGTCGTCGACCGACGCGAATGGGAATGTCGCGACCTCGACCAATCAGACCTTTCAGGTGCCTTTGTACCTGTATGATGTCAACGTGACGGCGATTGGAACGAATTCCGCGACGATCATCTGGAACAGCAACGCCACGGCCAGCTCGCTGGTCGAATACGGCTTGACCTCTCTCTACGGCAATCAGGCCTATACACTGCCGTTTCCGAACACCGGCACGCGGAACCATTCGGTGGATTTGTCCGGGTTGGTGCCGTTTGCGACCTACTATTTTCGGGTGCGTTCGAAAGACCCGACCGGCCGCGAAGCGATGTCGCAGGGGTTCTCGTTCCGCACGCTCGATTCGGGCCCGCCCATCATCTCGCAGGTGACGGCGCGCGTCACATCGAACTCTTCGGCTGTCGTGACCTGGACAACCGACAAGAACACCTCGGCGATGGTCGAATACGGCACGATTTCGGGCACGTACGTGTCTCAGGTCGTGTCGACTCTGGTCTGGAGTACAAGTCAGTCGGTGGCTCTCACTGGTCTGCAGGCCGGTCGCACGTATTACTATCGGGTGCGATCGAGCGACTCGTCGGGGAATACCACCGTCTCGCCCGAGTATTCCTTCCAGACCTCGGGGTCGAGCGCACCGCTGATCTCGACGATTCAGGTGGTGACGCCGACCGATACGACGGCGAGCATCACCTGGCTGACCGATCAGCCGGCGTCGACGCAGGTCGAGTATGCCGTGGCGGGACAGAACTTCGTGCAGATGCCGCTTGATACCACGCTGATCACGAATCACGTCGTCGCTCTGACCAATCTGATTCCGTACACGACGTATCGGTTCAGAGTGCGTTCGCGCAACGCCGCCGGACTCGAGTCGGTATCGATCGAGCAGACGTTCATGACGCCGGACCAGACGCCGCCGCGCATCTACGATCTGGTCATTCAAAACGTGACGGCCACTTCCGCGACTCTGGTCTGGAAGACGGATGAGAGCAGCGATACGCAGGTGGAATACGGCACGCTCGGGTATGACCAGATCACGGGGCTGAATGCGAGCATGCTCAAGAATCACTCGGTGACACTGACCGGGCTGCTGGAGAATACGACATATCTGTTCCGCGTCAAATCGCGGGATATGTTCAATCAGGTCGGTTCGGCGACCGGCGTGCTGACGACGCTCGATCGCACGGCGCCGGTGCTCGAAAACGTCAATGTGACCAACATCACCTCGACCTCGGCGCGCATCAGCTGGACAACGGTGGAAGCGGGCACGTCACAGGTGGAATACGGCACTTCGACCGGGTACGGCTACATTGAACCGCTGCTTCCGTACCCGCTGTCGTATAACACGGTGCATCAGGTCGATCTGGTGAATCTGAACCCGCAGACGACCTACAACTTCCGCATCAGATGCGCGGATGCCGCGGGAAATCTTGCGACATTCCGGAACTTCACGTTTACGACGGCGGACACGATCGCGCCTTACATCAGCGGCATCAACGTGACCAACCTTACGGCGACTTCGGCAACCGTGGTCTGGATCACCAACGAGCCGGCTGATTCGACGGTGAACTACGGGCCGTTTATTCCGTACGGGGCGACGGCGACGAATACGGCGCGCTCGACCGCGCATGCGATTACGCTCACCGGGCTGCTCGAAAACCTGACCTACAACTTCCAGGTGTCGTCGACCGATGCGGCCGGAAACACCACGGTCTCGGACAACTACTCATTCTCGACCCTTGATCGCACGCCGCCCGACATCACGAATGTTGTGGCGACGGCGCTCGAAAGCAGCGTGACGATCACGTGGGATACGGATGAAGAAGCGACATCGAAGGTGGAATGGGGCTTGACGACGACGTATGGCAACACCGTCGAAGTGCCCGGCAGCCGGACGATGAATCACACGGTGGTCGTCAGCGGTCTGCAACCGTTCACAAGGTATCAGTATCGGGTGCGTTCGAAAGATGCACTTGGAAACGAGCGGATCTCGCCGAACTATACCTTCACGACGCTCGATACCCTGCTGATTCAGAACGTGACGGTGACCTCGTTGTCGCGCACCTCGGCCCGTCTGACCTGGACGACGAACGCGCCGGCGTACTGCGAGATCACGTACGGTGACACGAACCCGCCCGGTAACGGCCCGCAGCCGGAAGACAGTCTGCCGTGGGGCACTTCGCACAACGTCATCATCTCTCTGCCCGGTGCGGTGAGCGGCAACGACTATTATTTCGTCATCGACGCCCGCACCGGCGCCGGTGTGACGGCCAGTTCCGGGGTGCGCTATGTGACGATTCCGTAACGCTCTGATGGCGGGGGTTGCCGTGTGAGGGCAGTTCGGGTATAGTGGCGGCGCTTTCGCGAATATTGCTCAGCAAGGAGTGTGAGATATGAGTCCGATGATGCCTTCCCCGAAACTGACCGAAGAGGATGTCGTGAAACTGCGCTCGGAGAAGACTCCGTTGAACCGCCATTCTCGCCGCATGACCGGCATGAAACAGGTCTGTGTCGGCAAGGTCGAAGGGCAACTTGAATGCGAGACGACGGAAGGGCGCTGCCCCGATTACGCGGAGTGCCACAAGGAATAACAGAGTTGCTGAACGGCTGAAAATGCCATTTGATGAGCTATCGATGATGGCCTGACTAGTACGAAAACGAATCCCCGCCCCTCAAAGGGCGGGTTTTTGTTTTTCCGACCCCGGCGGATCGAGGTCGTCGAGAAGATCGAATGACAGCAGCGGCACCCAGGGGTTGACGAAGTCGTCAGACCACGGCGCGCAGGAACGAGGTTTCTTCGGCAGGGGCCGCCAGTCTGCGGCCGCACCGAAGAAATGCTCGAGCGCAGCAGGGGATCCGAGAACGACCCAGCGCGTCGGCAGACGGTACAATTCATCCGACTCGTGATTGCGTGAAACCAGCATGGAAAGATGCAGAGCCTCGGCGTTGGCGTGAAGAATCGGCAGCAGGTTCAGGTGGCGGTTTGAGATATTGTACAAGATGACTCCGGGCGAGGCCAGCTTGTGAATTGCTTCTTCAATAGATTCGATCGTGAGAAGGTGGGTTGGAATGGAATCGCTGCTGAACGCATCGAACACGATCAGATCGAATGTCCTGGTCGCATGACGCAGAAGCAGCCGTCCGTCACCGGTTTCGATGCGGATGGATCCTGGGGCTGAGGCGAGATAGGGAAACCAGGTGCGGGCGATGTCGACCTGGGCCGGGTCCAGTTCCAGATAGGTGAGTTCCTGGCCGGGGCGGGTGTAGGCCGCCAGCATGCCGGCACCAAGACCGATGACCGCGGCGCTTTTCCAGAGAGGGTCGGGTTGCGAGAAAAACCGGCCGATGGTGGTTTCCGGGTGGTAATACAGACACGGCTTGCCGTGCCGCGCCGGGTCGAGCCAGACGCCGCCATGAAAGGTGCTTCCCATCTGTAGAAACCGGATGTCGCCCTGATCGTAGACGCGATACATCCCGTACCAGGTTCGCCGGGTGAGCCGGTCGGTGCCGGGCGCGCCGATGTCGGGCAGAAGCATGATGCAGACGGCCATGATCAGGGCGATTACGGCTTCGCGCCCACCCAGCCGCTCAGCGGTACGCAGGGCGAGCCAGCCGTAGACCATGGCTCCGGCGGCGACCGGGGGCAGAAACGAGCTGGTGATCGGCATGCCCTGATTCACGATGGTCGGAAACACCAGAAACAGTGTTACCAGTGCCGTGGCGCGAATAAGAAAGAACGGGTCGCCGGGGTCGAGCAGAGCACGCAAGCGGTTCGGCATCTCGATCGTCGGGGTGAACCCGGCCGGCCGAGCGGTGCCGCGCCAGACCAGGGTTGCCAGCAACAGACAGAGGTTGAATTCCTGAAACCGGTCGAAGACGACGGCGGCCAGCAGATTCATGGACAGCGTGCCGACAGCACCGCCCGCGGCGATGAACAGATAAAAGCGGGTCAGTTGGTGCGGAGCCGGCGGGCCGGCGGTCAGAAAGCGTGAGTGGCAGGCGAGGCAGAGATAGTAGAGCACCCACAGATGCAGGGCCAGCCGCGGCAGGATACCGAGCGCGAAGTTCAGTTGATGGATCAGAGCCAGCGAAAAGCCCAGGGCAAGTGCGGGCACGAAGCGGTGTTCGGCGGCCTGCAGCGCCGACTCGATGTTGCCGAAGACGCGAATAAACGTCAGCAGGTAGAGGGTCAGCGGGGCGACCCAGAGAAACGGCATCGGCGAAACGTCGAGGGTCAGCAGCGTGGTGGTCGAGGCGAGCAGCGCCGAACCGGCACCGGCCTGCAGAAAGAGAGCGAGTGCCGACACTTCGGAACGTGCCGCGGGAGCGGCGATTGCTATCGATGGAACGTCTGCGTCATCCGGCGCCTGCACGCCGTTCCCTGCGTCGGCGAAGGTCGGGGCGGCCGCCTTCGGTGCGGGTTTTTCAGACGAGCCTGGAGGCGGGGGAGGCGTGTCTGAAGCGGGGGCCGAGGCGAGCAGGAGCGCGGGGTCCAGTTCTTCGGTCGGGTTCAGGGGAATGCAGGAGGCGAAACAGATGATCCAGAGCGGGAAGAGAACACGGATCAGGGCTTCCTGGGATGCCAGGGGAAGCAGCGGTTCGAGCAGGAAGAGGTAGCCGAGAAGAGCGCCGAGTGAGCCGACGTTTGAGGCGGCGTAGTAGATCAGCGGTTCGCGCCCGGCCGACCCCGGAGTGCAGCGCCAGAAACGCTGCAACATGATGCTGCCGGCGAACAGGGCGACGGCAGCGGCTCCGAACCCCGAGGCCAGACGCCTGACGATATCCAGCCCCGGGCTGTTGCTCAGAAGTTGCTCGCTTCTGAGCGGCGCCGGCGTCGGAGGCAGCAGCAGAACTGCGGCGACCAGCAGCAGCAGCCAGGACAGGCAGCGTGCGAGCGTGACCCGGCGGGCAAACAGGGCGTGGGCGACGGCATACCCGATGAGCAGGGCGAACTGAAAGAAGCAGAGCGTCGCGGCCCAGACCATGAAACTGCCGCCGAACACCGGCAGCAGGGCTTTTCCGGCCATCGGCTGTATCGCGAACGACAGGAAAGATCCGAGAAACGCCGTCAGGGCGAAACGGAGAACCGTCAGATTCATGAGGCAGGGAAGAAGAGATGAATCGTACTGGTTGGAAAGAGAAAATCAGCGGGCGGCCGGCGGGAAAAGAGGGAGAGGCATGGTCGGATCTGCCTGACGTTCATGCTGTTGGAACCCAGACCTGGACGTCGAGCGGTGAAACTTCGACGGGAATGCCGCCGGTATCGCCTGAGCAGACTTCGAGATGCCGCGAAAACACGCTGTTGGGGCTGACGACCTTGCCGCCCGCAACGACGCGGAACCAGCGCCCTGGGGGAAGTCGAGGTTGAAACAGTACCGATTGATGCGAATTCGGATTGAAGAGAACCAGGATCTGCCGGCCCGGTTCGGCATCGGGATACTCGTCGGGACGTTCATGCCAGAAAAGCCCCACGGCATTGTGATTGTTACAGAGAACAACCTGGACATTTCGACACATGTCGGCGCTGATGCGCTTGAGAACCGATCCTTCGCGTGAGTGGCGAAATGCGATCAGATCGCGATAAAAGGCATAGGCTTCGCGGTGTCGGTCGCGCAGCGTGTAATCGACGGCGTTGACGCCGTCTCCGGCGTTGTAGCTGTTGCCGTTGCCGCGTTTGCTGCGCAACATTTCCTGGCCCTGAGCGAGCATGGGAACACCGGGGCTGAGCAGGACGGCGGCGGCGCAAAAAAGATTGCGACGCACGTCGAGCGGAGAAGGACGAGAGCCGTCGCGGTTCGCCTGTTCTGTCAGGCTGTCGGTCAGCGTATAGTCGTCGTGCGATTCGACATAGTTGACCGACTCGAGCGGGTGGGCGCACCAGAGATCGACGCTGCCGCGCAGCACCTGCTGCAACTCGTGTCCGGAACAGCGGCCGAGTGCGGCACCTTTGACGCGATTGCGGAAGTCATCGTTCCAGCTGGCCCAGCTCGTATTGCGGAATCGCCCTTTATTGGTGCCCCGGAAACTCCAGGGTTCGTGGATGAGAATGACGTCGGGTTTGATCGCGCGCAGTCGTCGCTCGACCTGATGCAGAGTTTCATCGTCGATCAACTCGGACAAATCGAAGCGGAAGCCGTCGACGTGATACTCGCAGACCCAGTATTCGAGACTTTCGAGAATCAGGCGGCGGGCCATCGGGTTCTCGCTCTTGAAGTCGTTGCCGCAGCCGCTGAAGTTCTGCAGTGACAGATCGTGATTGTGGCGATAGAAATACTTGCGGTCGAACCCCATCAGGTGATCGGGTTTGCCGGTGTGGTTGTAGACGACATCGAGAATGACGGCGATGCCCTGCCGATGCAGTTCATTCACCATGGCCTTGAATTCGGCGACCTGCGCCCCGCGCGGGTGCGTGGCATACGAGGCTTCGGGGGCGAAGTAGAACGCGGACATGTATCCCCAGTGATACGCTCCGGGCGGGTCGTCATCGAACTCATGCACCGGCAGTAGTTCGACGGCGTTGATACCGAGGTGCAGGGCGTGATCGATGCCGGTACCCGTACCAATAGTGTCGATAAGTCCGAGATATTTGCCCCGATGTTTCGCATCAATTCTCACGGACGGATGTGAAGAAAGGTCGCGAACGGAACATTCCCAGATGACGAGATCGCGTTTGTCGGGGGTGCGAAAGTCCTGGTCGGTCCAACCGGAAAAGCCGAGTTTTGAGGTGTCTGCCGGGTTGAGAATCAAAGACGGGCCGTTATGAAAGATGGTGGCGCGTGACCATGGGTCGGCCCAGAGACGGTCACTGCGAAAGCCTTCGCCTTCTCCGTGCGGCCCGTCGACCTGATACAGGTAGTACTTTCCCCAGAGAAGTTCGCCGACGCGGGCTTCCCAGACGCCGTCGCGATCGCGAGCCAGAGCGACGCTGCGCAGCGGGTGGTGCAGATCGGGGTCGGAATACAGTTTGAGAGTCACCTTGCGCGCTCGCGGAGCGAACACGCGAAAGACCATGCCGGGACCATCGGTGGTGACGCCGAGAGGTTTTTCGCTGACGAAGGTCGTGCGAAACAGCCCATCGAGCAGAATCGGCCGAATGACCGCGCGATCGAGCAGGCCGTGGGCTTCGAGCGTCAGGCACTCGGTCAGTTCGATGCCGCGACACTGAAGAACGATTTCGTCGCCCTGCCCGTCCTTGCCCTCGATGATGCTCTGTGACATGATGGCGCCGCGGGGCCTGACTGAAAACGTGGCGTGCGACAGCAGTTCGCTGTGACCGAGGTGCGGCACCATGCGAATACGAATTGTGCTGGGCGTTTCAAGCTCGACCGATTCGATGCCGCCCGCCGGGTCGTAGAGATTTCCGCGCTCGTCGATGTGCATGACGCGGTTCGGTCCGGGTTCCCAGTTGCCGTCGATGATGTACTTGAACTCGTGACGACCCTGGCTGATGCCGTGAATCGGGAACAGCCATCGCCCGAACCCTTCCTGCCTCATCTGACCGATGCCGGGGTCGAAGCGCCCTTTCGCCGACCCGCACCAGTCGTTGAAATCACCGGCGACGGAAACGGACCTGGCTTTGTCAGAGCGAAACTCGATGGCCGTGAGCTTTTTCATGCGCGGGCATCTTACCGTATTTCCCCCTGAATTCCAAGATGGCGAAACCATAGTCGGCAATTCTCGGTGAGGTGCCCGCAATGTAGCTTGACCGGTGACGTTTTTTCTTGCCGAAAATTGTCGGAATTTTGTGGCGTCGGGTTGAAAGGGGGAGACGGAACACGGTAGCATGGACGTGGGTTCGGGCAAGAGAGAATGCTCGAAGCTGAGAGAGATGGTCGGGCCGCCATCCGCAAAGGTTCCAGTTTCAGGAGGTTGCGATGTCGCGTCTGCTCAACGTTTCGAATCGTCTGCCGGTGACGGTGAAAGTCGAGCATGGTCAGGTGAACGTCGTCGAGTCGACGGGGGGCCTGGCGACCGCTCTGCGAGGGCCTCATGCCCGCATGGAGTCGCTGTGGATCGGCTGGCCGGGCGATACGTCGCGCCTTGATGCGACCCAGCTCGAGGCCCTCGAAAAGGGGCTGGCTGCCCTGAGAACCAAAGCCGTCTATCTGACTCCGACCGAGACGGCGCATTTCTACGACGGGTTTTCGAACGGTGTGCTCTGGCCGCTGTATCATTATCTCACCGACAAGGTCGATCGCGCGGCCTGGATGAATTGGCGCACCTACACGGAAGTGAATCAGAAGTTTGCTGATGCCGTCGTTCGCGAGTATCAGCCGGGTGACATCATCTGGATTCACGACTACCAGCTTTCGCTGGTGCCGTCCATGATTCGCCGGACTCTCCCGGAGGCGGTGATCGGATTCTTTCTGCACATTCCGTTTCCTTCGTCCGAAGTGTTCCGCATTCTGCCCTGGCGCAACGAAATTCTCGAAGGCATGCTCGGTTCGGATCTGATCGGTTTTCATACCTACGGATACGTGCATCATTTCGCCCGGTCGCTGCTGCATCTGCTGGATCTCGAAGCGGTCGAGGGCATTGTGCGGCTGGCCGAACGGCAGGTTCTGCTCGGCGTGTTTCCCATCGGGATTGATGTTGCCGCTTTCGAATCGTTGACGACGTCGGCCGAGGTCGAACGCGAGGCGGCTCAGATGCGTGCCGAAGCCGGCGGCCGCCGTATTCTGCTTGGGGTCGATCGACTCGACTATACCAAGGGGTTGATGCGTCGACTGATGGGATTTGAGCGACTTCTCGAACGTGAGCCGCATCTGCGTGAACAGGTCCGGTTTGTCCAGTTGATCGTGCCTTCGCGCGAGAAAGTGCCGTCGTATGCTCGTCTGCGGCGCGAACTTGATGAAACGGTCGGCCGGATCAATGCGATCTACGGTTCGGTTTCGGCTCTGCCGGTGCACTGTCTGTATCGCGGCGTGTCGATGCAGAAGCTGACGGCCCTCTACCAGACTGCGGATGTGATGCTGGTGACGCCGCTGCGTGACGGCATGAATCTGGTGGCCAAGGAATACATCGCCTGCCGTCATCGAGAAGATGGGGTTCTGGTATTGAGCGAGTTCGCCGGTGCCGCAGCCGAACTCGTGGAATCGCTGCTGGTGAACCCTTATGATGTCGATCGACTGGGACAAACGATCAGAAGGGCACTTGAGATGCCGATCGATGAGCAGCGGTCCCGCATGAAACGTCTGCGCGAGCGCGTGAGGCGCTTCGATGCCTATTGTTGGGCAAGATTGTTCATCGAGACCCTTGAATCGGCCGGAACCCTGCGTATGAAGCAGCCGCGTGCCACCTTTATCGGTGACGATGAATACCGTCGTGTTCTCGAGAAAACCGCCGGATACGAGCATCTGCACGTCATCCTTGATTACGACGGCACGCTGGTTCCGTTTGCCGCCTCTCCTGAGCTGGCCAGACCTGATAACCGTCTGCTGGATTTGCTGAGGCGTCTGGCGGCGCGCCCTCGGACCCAGGTGCACATCGTCAGCGGACGGCCGAGAGAGCTTCTGGAACAGTGGTTTTCGGGCCTGGGCATCGGCCTGCACGCGGAACACGGAGGCTGGTCGTGGCTGCCTCGAACCCGGGCCTGGGTGTGTGCCATGTCCGAGTTGCCGACCTGGAAAGATCAGATAAGAAGCAGACTTGAACGAGTAACTACCGATACTCCCGGGTCGTTCATCGAGGAAAAGAGTCTCGGATTCGCCTGGCACTTTCGGCAGGTTCAGGTGGAGTTCGGTCGATCGCACGCGGTGGCTCTCGAACGGGCGCTGAGGCAGGAACTGAAGGACCTGCCGATTGACATTCTGAGCGGTGAAAAGGTCGTGGAGGTTCGCGCGCGCGGAATCAACAAGGGCATTATCGTGCACCGTCTGCAGGAGGAGGCCGGAGGCTCGGCACAGTTTCTGGCGATCGGGGACGATCGAACCGACGAGGACATGTTTCAAGCCGTGGCAGGGAACGGCGTCTGTCTGCATGTCGGCGGCGGACCGTCGGAAGCGCGCTATCGTCTCGAGGCGCCGTGGGCGGTGAGAGCGTTTCTCGAGCGATTACTCGAAATCGGAAGCCCTGATGTGAAGGGAGATTGATCGGTGAAAAGATGGTACAAAGACGCGATCTTCTACGAGACGCATGTGCGTTGTTTCTTCGACGGCAACGGTGACGGCATCGGTGATTTTCTCGGCCTGCGCCGGAAACTGCCGTATCTGCGCGATCTGGGTGTGACCTGCATCTGGCTGCTGCCGTTCTACCCGTCGCCGCTGAAGGATGACGGATATGATATCGCCGACTTTCGCGACATTCACCCGAACTACGGCACCCTCGACGACTTTCGCTGCTTCCTCGACGAGGCGCATGATATGGGACTGAAGGTGCTTGCCGATCTGGTGGTGAATCATACGTCTGATCAACATCGATGGTTTCAGGAAGCCCGCCGATCGCCGCAGTCCCCGTATCGTAACTGGTATGTCTGGAGCGACACGGATGATCGCTACAAGGGGACGCGGATCATCTTCAAGGATACGGAAGTCTCGAACTGGACCTGGGACCCCGTGGCCAAACAGTATTTCTGGCATCGCTTTTTCAGTCACCAGCCTGATCTGAACTACGACAACCCGGACGTTCAGCAGGCAATGCTCGACGTCGTCGCCTTCTGGCTCTCGATGGGCCTCGACGGTTTTCGGGTCGACGCTGTGCCGTATCTGTTCGAGCGTGAAGGGACCACCTGCGAGAATCTTCCCGAAACGCATCAGTTCTGCAAGCGCCTGCGGGCGATGGTCGACGAGAGATTCCCCGATCGGGTGCTGCTGGCCGAAGCGAACCAGTGGCCGGTCGACCTGCTGCCGTATTTCGGCAACGGCGACGAGTTTCACATGGCGTTCAATTTTCCGCTGATGCCGCGTCTGTTCATCGCTTTGCGGCAGGAATGCAAGGAGCCGGTGGAAGAGGTGATTCGCAATCTGCCCACCCTGCCCGAAGACTGCCAATGGGCGATCTTTCTGCGTAACCATGACGAGCTGACGCTGGAAATGGTCAGTGATGCCGAACGCGACTACTTGTACCGGGAATACGCGGCCGACCCGGTGATGCGCTTGAATCTCGGGATTCGCCGCCGTCTGGCACCACTGCTGTTGAACGGGCGTCGTCAGATTGAACTTCTGAATTCCCTGCTGTTGTCATTGCCCGGTTCTCCGGTCTTGTACTATGGCGATGAACTCGGCATGGGCGACAACGTCTATCTGGGCGATCGCAACGGAGTGCGCACCCCGATGCAATGGAGTATGGATCGCAATGCCGGTTTTTCGCACGCCGACTCGGCTCGATTGTACAGCCCGGTGATTGTCGACCCGGTGTATGATTATCGCCATCTCAATGTCGAGTCCCAGTTGCGCGTGCCGACTTCGCTCTTGAACTGGGTAAAACGCTTGATCAAGATTCGCAAACGATACAAGGCTTTCGGCCGCGGCACCATTCGCTTCCTGAAGAACTCGAGTTCGAAGGTGATCACCTTTCTGCGCGAGTGGGAAGACCAGAAGCTGCTGGTAGCGGCCAACCTTTCACGCTTCGCTCAGCCGTGCGAGATTGATCTTTCCGAGTTCGACGGCTCGAAACCGATTGAAGTCTACGCTGAACAGCCGTTTCCGGCGATCGGCAGATTACCGTATTTTCTGACGTTGGGGCCGCACAGTTTCTATTGGTTCGAGATTCGCAGCTAGGACTCTGGTGTTTCGTCGCGCAGGCCGATCGCTTCGTATAAATTGAAGGCGCGCGAGCGCCCCTTGATCTCGCGCCGCTCGAGAAACGAGACGCGCACGAGGCCGCGGCTCTGATGAATCGCCTGCGGGTCGATCAGAATGCCGGTTGTGTGCGCCGATTTCGCTGCCGCTTTCAAGCGGGCGGCGAGATTGACAGCGTTGCCGATGACCGAAAAGTCGAGCGTTCCGTGATGTGAGCCGATTCGCCCTGAGAGCACGGTTCCATGAGCGATACCGACATCGCAGGCGATCCCGTTTCGATTCCAGACGGCGTTGAGCGACTGCTGAAGAGCGAAAGCTGCCCGCACTGCTCGGACGGTGGAGTTTTCCCCGCCGGCACGCGGTCGGAAAACTCCCATGAGGGTATCCTCGATCATTTTGTCCAGGCTGCCGCCGTATGTTTTCAGCTCGCGGCCGACGAGTTCGAGAAACGCATTCATGATCGACAGACGCTCGGCGGCGGGCAGGCGAGCCGCTTCGCCCTTGAAGCCGCGCAGCCCGGCAAACAGAATGGTGACGGGCATCAACTCGCCCCCGGGCTTGAGACCTTCTTCCGAATCAGCCTGTACCGCCTGAATCACCTCATCGGACACGAAGCGGGACATCGCGTCACGTTGTCTCAACCCCTCGATCATGGCGCCGAAGGCGTCGCCAAGTTGTCCGAGTTCGTCTCCGCCTGAAACTGGTGGTTGAACGGGATATCGACCCGCTTCAATCTCGAGTGCAGCAGCGTGAAAGAACAGGATCGGTCGACGAAACACCGACTCGAGCAGCAGAATGATGAACCCGAGCAGAAAGGCGGCGTAAAAAGCGATACCGAGCCAGAGCAACCACCGTGACGAATGGGCAGTCGACTCGGCATATCCGACCAGCAGGCAGGGAAATCCCGGCAGCACGTACGAGGTGAGCATGCGCGAAACCGAGGTGTCGTCGAAGTCCTGACGGTTAACATTCAATCCGAGGCGCAGAGGACGATCAATCAAGGGCGCAACGCGTTCGAGAAATCCGAGTTTCGGTTCCCAGTAAGCATCGACGATTCGCGGTGCTCCGTCTGAATCGATTCTCACGGCACCGAGGGACAGTGACCATGCATCAGACTCTTCGATGGCCGACGTGAGGACTTCCGTGTGACGTGAGAAGAAATCCTTCAGCAGATGTTCCGGTCGAAAACGCACGAGCAAGGCTGCGGCACTGGTTGCCAACGGAATGGGAAGACCGGAGACGGTGATCGACTCTCCGGCGAGCATGTCCGAGGTCAGCAGGGTTCCGGGCCGCGCCAGCAGATCGCCGACCGGAGTCAGGTTCATACTGATGCCGTGCACCTTGACGATCGGGCGCTCAGTTCTGGTGCGCGGATCAGATCCGAGCCGGAAAGCCTGGGCCATGGCCAGCAGCGCTGTCCGCTCCATGGCTGAACAGTCACGGGCCGGGGTGTTTGGCGGAGCCCAGTGAAACGCGGTGCCGTTGGTGGCGACGGCGAACATATCACGGACGGGCAGGCCGGCGAAGGCCGCGGCCAGAGCTGAACCCAGAGAAAGAGGGTCTCCGGCCTGTGAACGCAGAGACTCTGCCCGGTGCAGCAGATCGAGACGCAGTTCCGCGAGATAGGACTGGTACAAACGTTCGATCAGATACTGTTGCGATCTTAATCGAGTCTCGACGGTCTCGCGTATTCGATCCTGCTGCAGGCGCTGTTGAAACACCAGATTCGGCAGCAGCAGTCCGAGCGGCACGCCGAGTGCCAGCATCGCACCGATCAGCAGTTTGCCGCGCAGGCGCAGGGGCAGACCGAAGCCGAAAAAGGCCAGACGCAGGAAAAAGACGGTGCCGCCGAGAAAGGCGATTTGAATCAGGAGTTCGAGCGTCGGCAGCCAGGTTCGTAACGGGCTGCGCCGGTTTGATGACGGACAAGTCACCCGTAGAACGAATCGGGAAGCATCGGCCATCGACCTGATGGTCCCTCGAGCGTTGGCCAGTGCCAGGAACCAGTTTTCCGGCCTGCCTTCCAGATGGTCGCCGACGGCATCGGATCGAAAGATCGGAAAGGTTTCGGACGCCGTACCAACCACCGGTTTCGGCGGATGCAACCGAACGGTTCGCCTGAACCCGGCATGTAACGGCGTTCGGGCAATCCAGCGACACAGCCGATCGGGGTCGACATCACGCTCGCGAATCAGAAGCAGGCAGCCGCCGAGCACGGGACTCGAAGAAGAAGAATCGGCGTAGAACGGCTGATAATAGGCATGCAGACGTCCGCCGCCGAACAGACGCGACAGCATGACGGTGTCGCGGCGTGGTCGAAGTCGTGCTCTGATTACATCGCCGAACAGTGTATTGCCGAGACCCCTCATTAAATTGGTTTCCTGGGCTTCGGACAAACCGGCAAGCTGTTTCTGCCAGGCCGGAATATTGCCGGAAACCGGGCGTCGCCTGATTTGTCCATTTGCCTGCGCCATGAGCTGCAACAAACCCCTCTTGGGAAGCTGAATGTCGAAATACCGACTCGTACTGATCCGGCAATCTCGGGTGTCCTGATCGTGCCAGACCATTGCGGCTACCGGAAATGGCAGCCCGAGATTGAGCCGCTGGTGGAGTCTTGACAGAACCTCGGGGGAGAGCCTGCTGATATCGGTCTGTGACTCGAGTTGTCTGTGCCACAGGCTGTCGATCAGTCTCTCGGCATGCCGTTCGATCAGAATGGGCAGTTCCAGTTCGCGAGCGAAGGCCTGAAGTTCCTGAGATAACAGGTTCCGCCGCAGCTCGCCGTGTCGGTGTTCCTCCCACGCGATGCCGTTTGTCCAGATACTCCAGATGAAGGTGGTCGGCAGAGCGACGAAGAACAGCCAGCTGAGAATGATGATGATCGGCGGCGGATGCAGAGAGGCAACTCGTACGCTCAATTCGGCACCTCCGGGATCTCGAAACCGGTGTCGGAATCGTCCGAGTCGCCGATGATGGCAAAACACTGATCGAGCAGATTCAGGCGTTCGACGAAAGCGCGACTGCCGACGATGCGCGAGTGTTGTCCGTGCGCCGACAGACTTTCGAGATACTGAGATTCGGTGAGAGGTGTGCCGAACAGTGTGAACTCACGCCGACTGTGTTCGGTTCCAAGTTCGATCGGAATCGCCGGCCCGAGTGCCAGTCCGATGCCGTTCTCGAGAAGAAAAATGCCGGCCGCCCGACGCTGCTCATTCATTCGTCGCAGTTGCTCGCGCATCGAACGAGCCGCCTGCAGAGCCGCAAGAGCGGGAGCGCGACCGTCGGCAGTCGGAAGGAAGACCGCCAGAATCGCGTCACCGATGAGTTTGAGAACGCGTCCGCCAGCGTCGGTGATCGCGTCCTGCATCAGCGTGAAATACTCGTTGAGAGTCGGTACCAGAATGTCCGGGGGAATGCTCTCGCTCAGGCGCGTGAATCCGCGAATATCGGAGGCCAGAATGATCACTTCGACTTCGTTGTTGGTGGAGGTCGCCGCGGCCGGACCGGAAGCGCCCGTGCCGACCTGCAGACGCTGTACGACCGGTGCAGGAACGAATCGTTTCAAGCGTTCGCGCTGTCGCAGGGCCTCGATCATCCGATTGAAAGCGTCACCCACGTCTTCCAGTTCATCTGATGAACGAATGGTGACACGCGCGGTGTAATCGCCGATGCCGACGTCGTCGACAGCTCGCGATAGAACGCGCAACGGAGCCACAAACAGCGTCGACAGCAGGTCGGCCATCAGCAGGTTCAGCACGAGGGCGATGACGCCAAGACCTCCCAGAAGCAGCATCACATGCGTGGCAAACAGCGGACGAGGCTTCAGACGAGCCTGCCCGGCGACCATGACGAGTTGATCGCCGAGTTTTTCCCATACCTGCAGACGTGTTTCGCCGGTGCCGGTGGTCCAGAGCGAGCCTGATTTCTGGACCAGAATCAATCGACTGATGATCGCCGGCAGATCACGGGCCCGGATGCCGTCGAAGGGCCAGACTCCGCGAAGTCCGCCGGTATAGGTAAACTGAAAGACCCAGGTGTCAATGTCGGCGAGCGGATGTGAGAGATGAAAGGTGTTGCGATCTTCCTGCTGTTTCATCAGAAGTGACACCAGGCGATCGACGGTGTGCAGCAGAACGAAGCCCACACCCCATACCGATGACACGTGCATCGAATCAGAAGCGAGCAGCCAGAACTGCATGCGCTGATCTTCTTGAAACGACATGACCGATCGCGTTTCCATGCCTTCCTGCGCAAAACCGATGTCGGCACGATTCGTTGCCCAGTAGAAATCGAACATGTCGGCCATTGCCAGGTCCTTCGAACCTTCCTGGTCACGCTTGGGCAACGCTCCCAGTTCCTGAAAAAAGAGTCGACTGGTCGGCTGCAGAACATCCTCGAGTTGTCGGTCAGCCTCTCGCTCAGGGTAATACAGATGTCCTCCGGACAGGCGGAACAGGAATGCCGTCTTGACCAGCTTCACGGAGTTGATGAGGGTCGCGAATGGGATTTGCGGAGCCTCGCTGCCGCCGGCGGAGAACTGCTCGCACTGCCGTTTGAATCTTTGTAACTGAAGCGTGCCGATCTTGAGTTGCTCTTCGAGAGACGAGGCGATCGAACGCACATGACTCTGCGTCAGTTCGAGCACGCGCCGCGACACATCGCGTTCGTTGAGCCACAACAGGCGTACCGACATGAGGCCGAGAAACGCGATCGGCAGACCGCC
Organism: uncultured bacterium; assembly: GCA_964472075.1. Lineage (GTDB taxonomy): Bacteria > Muiribacteriota > Ozemobacteria > Ozemobacterales > Ozemobacteraceae > CAYYIY01. The sequence continues at coordinate 37,639 of CAYYIY010000030.1, forward strand.
GGCGAGTACCGTAATTCCGGTGAGTTTCCAGCGTGATGAAAGGGGGAGCCGCATCGGCGTGTGACACCAGAACCAGCCGGAGACCATGGTTACGACCAGCAGGATGATTGACAGGCCATCGAGCAGCGGCACGGCTTCGCGCCAAAGGTTGCGTAGATGCGACGAAGTCACGGTAAACGTGAGAATCGGCTGGAAACCGGGTGCCCCCTGAGGAGGACACGAACGGAAATCGTGCGGAATGGGAGTCTTGAGGCAGATGCCGTGGGAAGCCTGTTCGAAACCCAGGGGGGCACCGGCTGGAACCCAGGTGACGAGGCGGCTTGCGACTCCGGGTTGCCGACTTCTCGCCAATGCCCACAAGAGAATGGCTTGTTTCGGCAGGGTTGCGAGAGAAAAAACTGCTCCGTAACCGCCGAACGTGCTGGATCGTCGCGATGGAGATGAGATGAGAAAGCGCGAGCAGAGAAATATGGTCGTGTTGAACTTCTCGGAAAACCCTTGAATGCAGCCATCGAGGAGAGAGATCTTGTTCCAGTAGCGACCGAAAAAAGCTTCGGAGAGTTTTACGTAGATTGTTCCGGGGTCGCTCTGACGTTCAAGTTTGGCCCGTTCTGCCGGCATTCTGAGCCGAGAGTCGGGAAGCCACGGGGGGGAAAGGGTGGCCTGAAGACTCTGATTCGCGTGCGCTCTGCCGAACCATTCGAGATCGTCGGCCGCATACCTGTCGCGCATCTCGCCGCATGCCCGCCACCAGACCGTGAGCAGATCGGTGTCGGTCACATACAAATACAGGGGTGACAGGCCGTACTGCTGTTCGAGCTGCTTCCAGCGCTTGTGCAGAAAGGCTTCGGTGAAAAAGTGCGGGTCTCGACCCTTTTCGACCTGTCGCACCGCTCCCTCTCGTTCGTTCCATAGCCCGTCTTTGCGATCGAGTTCGTCATGAATCGACTGCAGGAAGAGTGCGGGGTCGAGGTCGCGAAGAAAATCGCTCTGCTCGGTGAGCAGAATGCGGCGAGCATCGGAAATGAGCGCTTCCTGCTCCTGCGCGGCGATGTTCGTCAGGCTCAGACGCGCGAAGAACAGGGGAATCGTCAGAATCAGGAACCCGATGACGAAGAGCAGGGGCTTGGAATGTCGAGAAAACACTATTCTTCCTGCGCAATCTGGGAAAGCGTGTCGTGATTCAACAGCTTGTACAAACAAGGCACGACGATCAGCGTCAGCAGCGTCGAAAAAGACAGCCCGCAGATCAGCGAGATGGCAAGCGGTTGTTGCAGTTCCGCGCCGTCGCCGTAACCGAGAGCCAGCGGCAGCAGGCCGAGAACGGTGGTCAGGGTCGTCATGGCGACCGGGCGCAGGCGCGCGGTCGGGCCGTCAACGAGAGCCTCGGTCAGTGAAACGCCCTGCAGACGCAGCTGTCGTATGAAATCGATCAGGACAATTGCATTGTTGACGGCGATGCCGAGCAGAATGACCAGCCCGAGCGCCGAACTGATATTGATCGTCTGTCGAAAACCGTACAAGCCGATGAACATGCCGATGGCCGCCAGGGGCACGGAAAAGAAGACGACAAATGGGTCCTTGAACGATTCGAACTGGGACGCCATGATCATGTAAACGAGAATCACGCCGAGCACGAAGACATAGAGCAGCTGTTTTCCGGCTTCGACCGTGTCTTCATACATGCCGCCGATGGTGAAGAAATACCCTTCGGGCATCTCGAGCGAAGACAGGCGTTTCTGAATATCGCCGACGACCTCGCCCAGCGAGCGTCCGGCATAGTTGGCATACACCATGCCGCGCCGCATCTGACGTTCGCGGAAGAGTTTTTCCTCGCCGCTGCCCGGCTCGATACGCGCGAACGAGCGCAGGGTGGCGACGGTGCGCGCTTCGGACTCGGCCCGTATCGGCCCTGCGGTCGCGGTGACCGGGCTGGTGTCGAGCGGAATGTCGAGTATCGCTTCGGGGCTGCGCTCGAGTTCTCGGGGGCCGCGCAGGCGAATGTACATCTCGTCGCCTTCCTGGCGAAACAGGCTGATGCGTCGGCCTTGCACGGCGGTTCGCAGCGCGAAAGCGATATCGGGAAGATTCAGTCCGGCAAGCACGGCTTTCTGACGATCGATGTGTACCTGCAATTCAGGTTTGCCGCCCAGCAGGTCGACGTCGAGATCACGCACCCCGTCCACGGTTCGAATTGCTTCGCGAATGCGCGTCAATTGTGCCTTGAGCGTCGGCAGGTCGGGGCCGAACACCTGAATGGTAATCGCGGCTTTGTCCGAGTTGAATAACTGTTCGCCGCTCTGGCGAAGATTGATTTCGAGACCCGGAATGCGTTTCGTGACTGAGCGGATCTCCTCGATGAAGTCTTTGGTGGAGACATTCCGCTCGGCCTTCGGCTTAAGGCGCAGGAAGAACTCGCCCTCGTTGTGGTCGGACAACCCAATGACCGCGCCCGCTTCTTCGGCTCCGGCCGGAAACCCGACCCGGTGAAAACAGGAAAGTACTCGTGAGTCGCTGCCAAGAAGAGCCGCCAGAGGGCGAATGACCTGGTTGCTTTCCTCGAGCGACATCCCGGTCGGCAGACGAAACGGGCTGCCGATCATGCCGTCGTCAGGCACCGGCAGAAACTCGATGCCCAGACGCGGCGGAATCAGGACCATCACAGCGGCGAACAGGACGATGAACGCGACGAACACCAGCCGCGGGTACGCGAGCGCGGCTGCCAGCACGCGTCTGTACCAGCGATGCACGTATGACTCGACCTCCGTCGATCCGGCCGTGGCCAGACGTGCCGCCATCATCGGGGCGAGAGTTCCGGCCAGCAGCAGTGAAGCCAGCAGCGAGGCCGTGATGGCGACCCCCAGCTGGGAAAACATTTTCGCGGCGATGCCGACCGAGAACAGAAACGGAATAAAGACCGCCAGGGTGGTCAGCGTCGAGCCGGTGATGGCGCCGAGAACCTCATGGGTGCCGCGTTCGGCGGCTTCGGCCGGCGGAGCGCCGAGACGCAGATGCCGCTCGATGTTCTCGAGCACGACGATGGCGTTGTCGACCAGCATGCCGACCCCCAGGGCCAAACCGCCCAGTGACATGGTGTTGAGCGAATACCGCAGAAAGTACAACGGGATGAACGACATCAGCACCGAGAGCGGAATCGCCAGGCCGATGATCAGTACCAGGCCGAGGCGGCGCAGAAAGAAGAAGAGAATCGAGACGGCCAGCAGTCCGCCGGTAACCAGATTCACGCGTACGGCACTGATCGATTTGTTGATGAACTCGGACTGATCGAACACGTTTTCCAGAACGATATCGCCCGGAAGAGTCTTCCTGATGCGCTCGATTTCAGCATTCACCTTGTCGAGAACCTGGACGGTATTCTTGCCGCTTTGCTTCATGACCTGCAGCGCGATGACGGGGTACCCGTTGCGTTCGATGATGACGTCGTCGCGACGCGGGATGCGGCGGATGGAAGCCAGACGCGACAGGGTGAGTACGCTGCCGTCGGGGCCGGCGACGATGGGAATATCGCCGAGGCGAGACACGTTGTCGGTTTCGCCCATGGTGCGCAGCGAGAAGACTCGACCGCCCACGCGAACGTCTCCGGCCGGAATGTTGCGGTTCTCCGACATGAGCAGTTTGTACAAACGATTGAAGCCGAGACGGTGCCGTTCGAGCGCCTGAAGGTCGGCGGTGATCTCGACTTCCTCTTCTTCCGAGGATAGAATGCCGACGGCGGCGACGCCCTCGATGCGACTCAGACGTGGCTGAATGGTGCGCTCGGCCAGCCGCTGCAGCGATGGAAAGCTGCGTTTGCCGCGCATGGTGCCGACCCAGATCGGAATCTTCGACAGATCGATCTTGACGACGACCGGCAATTCGCAATCTTCGGGCAGAAAGCGTTTGGCATACTGAATACTGTCGCGCACGTCGTTGGCGGCGGCGTCGAGATCGTATTCCCAATCGAATTCGAGATTGATCATCGAGCGCCCGTGCTGCGAAGTCGATGTGATGTTCTTGACCCCGTTGATCGTGGCCAGCGCCTCTTCAAGCGGCTTGGTGACCAGATTCTCGACCTCTTCGGGAGCGGCGGCGGCATAGCGGGTGACGATCGACAGCACCGGAAAGGTGATCTCGGGAAACATGTCGGTGGGAAGTTCCCACAGCGACATCAACCCGATCGTCAGCATCACGAAGATGCCCATGATCACGGTCACGGGGTGACGAATCGAGAAGCGCGCCAGATTCATCGGGTGGGTTGGCCAGGTGTCTCGAGCGGCTTGACCGGCGCAGCTTCGGCAGAACGAACCTGGACGGTTGCGCCGTCGCGCAGTCCGAGAGCCCCGCGGCTGACGACGGTCGATTCCGGCCCGATGCCTTCAACCAGCACGCTGTCGCCTTCTCGGGCAACCTCTCGTACCGGCTTGAATCGGGCGAGCCCGCTTTCAACGACGAAGACGCCGATTCCGTCGTTCCGATCAACGAGAGCGGTCAGCGGAATGATGGTGCCGCTCATGGGCGGCAGGCGCAGGCAGACTTCGGCGGATAGCCCGGGCAGGGCGCGATGATCGGCGTTGGCAAACTCAGCCTCGCACGGAAAACGTCGCGTGGTTTCGTCGCAGGTCGGGGTCACGGACACCAGCCGCGCCGGGAAAACAGCCTGCAACGCGGGAACGGAGACCTCGAGCTGCAACGATGAACGAAGCGAAAGCAGCTGCGCCTCGCCGACGAAAAACCGCACGCGAAGCGGGTCGAGGCACTGAATCTGCGCGACCGGCTCACCAGGAGCGACGGTTTCGCCGGGTTCTCGATACTTTTGCACCAAAACCGCCGCGAACGGGGCCGCGACCTGGGTATCTCGCAGGGCTTTCTCGGCCTGGCGCACCTGGACCTGGGCCTGATCGAACTGGGCGGCGGCGATGGCGATCTGCTCGGGGGTGCGACCGCGGCGTGCGGCTTGCAGCGCTTGTTGTGCGGCTTCGAGCTGATGCATCGCCATCTTTTCGCGAAACTCGACGTCATCCCATTGTGCGTTGCTGATGGCTTGACCGGCTTTCAGCCCGGCGAGACGCTTCTTGTCGTTGCGAATCTGTGCCAGGGCCGCCGTGGCATGCTGTTCGAGTGCCTGCAGGCGACTGATCTCCTCGGGGCGGGTACCCGCGCGCAGCTCGTCGAGCTGTCGGCGAGCCGTTTCGCGCGCCGCCAATGCCGAATCGAGACCCAGGCGATGATTTTCGGGGTTCAGGCGAAAGACGATAGTGCCCGAGGCGAGCGTCGCCCCCGGTTCTCCGGCGACCACGTCGAGACGGCCGCCGACTTCGGCTGAGAGCCTGACGACATGAGGGGAAACAAGGGTTCCCGGAAGCCGCAGAACCGGCTGAATCTCGCCATGACGAGCCGTTGCGATTTCCACCATCATGCCTTCCTGCGCGAAAGCGGGCAGGACGTGAGCCAGAACGACCATGAAGACAAGCCGGATGCTGCCGGTGAAAAGAGACCGCATCAACGGTCGTGAAAGAGAAGAGGGGGTTCCGGCAGGCACGCGGGTTGTCCTTTCAGTCGGTCTGATTCGGCTTCGGAGGGTTTGGTCGGGTCTTGTCGGCCGGCGTCTCGACCGGGTGTTCGGCTTCGACGGTCGTTGCCGCTGAAGGTGTCGGCTTGCGCCCGCATCTGACGCAGATTTCCTTCGGTTCTTCGGTTGCGGGAGAAACTTCTGCGACGCGGCTTCCCGAAGCTTTCTTGCGGGCGAGGCACTCGCTGCAGCGCGAATCGCTGCACCATTGGCAGAAGCCGCAATCGGTACAGGGGTGCTTCTTGTGTCGGCACTCCTGAAACGGATTGTAGACGTTATACCGTTCGTAGATACTTTTCTTGTCGTCGCTCATAGAGGCTGATCATCGATTTGAAGCGGATCGGGCACAGTATAGGCGGTGCCCCTCCGCTTGTCAAAAACACTCGTGGAGGAACAGGGTCATTTCGTTCTCTCGATACTTTGTTTTTCCGCCGGCATCGCTCAACGATTCGCCATTGCGGCAGGGAGTGCTCACTCGTCTCAAGATCGAGGCTGAAACCTTGTCGACTTCGCATCCATGCGAAGACGACAAGGCCGAATCGCCTCCTGCGATCCGGCAGCCTGCTCTCGGACTCCGTTCGCCTCTTGCCGAACGGCTCACAAGTTTCGCTCTTGCCAACGGAAAAACGAAGGAGAACGAGATGACCCTGGCGTGTTTCACTGGTTGAAAACTTGTTTGGGTTTGCGTGGTAGTATAATCACAGAGAATTTGCGGAAGGGAGTGGCCCATGAAGAACAAGACATTTCTTGCCGTGTGCTGCGGCATGCTGTTCACGGGAGCTGTCGGAGCGCAGAGCCTCGATGAGGCTTCGTCACAACCATACCAGGATCGGCCGATCGAAGGAACGCTTTCCACGACATCGGTAGCGAACGGTGCGACCACGGAAGCAACCGTCTCTCCGGATGGCGCCGCGAGTGGTCCGACACAGTCGGAGGCGGCATCTGAGTATACGGTCAGCCGTGGCGACAACCTGTCGGCTATTGCCCGCAAACTTCTCGGCGATTCGACCCGGTTCTGGGAAATCATTCGGCTGAATGCCGATCGATATCCTTCCCTGTTGAAGAATCCAAACCTGATCCTCGTCGGGTGGAAACTCAGACTTCCGGGAGCGACTGCTGTGGCATCCTCACCTTCTTCGGCATCGACATCATCCGTTGCGACGACCTCTCGCCCCGACGCGACGAGTCCCTCCGGCACGACTGAAGGTTCGGCGCCTTCTTCCGAAGTCGCAGCGACGCGACCGCCTTCACGCGCTCCGGTTCCGCCGGCAGGCGAGCAGAGCACTTCGGCGCAGGCACCGGCGCAGCCTTCTTCGGGGCCTCTGTTCAACGAGAACAGCCGGGTTCTGCACATCGGCGACTCGCACACGGTCGGCATCTATGGACACACGATCGACGGCATGATGCGCGACACCGGAGCCAAGGTGCAGACCTACGGGGTTGCCGGTTCATCGCCTTCGTGGTGGCTGAACGGCACGACGACGCGATGCGGGTATTATGCCAAAGACGACAAGGGCAAGGTCGACCAGCCGGCTGACTGGCGTACCCCGCGCCAGACGCCTGATTTTCGCAAGTTGATTGCCGACTTCAAACCGAATGTCATCGTGATCTCACTTGGCGCAAACATGCTTGGCGCCGGCGATGCGCAGATCAAACAACAGGTACAATCGCTTCTCGATGTCGCCAAAGCGGCTGGAACGACGATCGTCTGGGTCGGCCCGCCTGACGGACGCGAGAGCAGGAAGCCGACCTCGAAGCAGAATGCCTTGTACAACTCGTTGAAGAGCGCCATCGGCGACCAGGCAACGTTTATCGACTCACGACCGTTTACTGACTACCCCGAGACGGGCGGCGACGGCGTTCACTACTGGGGCACCGAGGGGTCGCGCATCGCCAAACGCTGGGCACAGCAGGTTTTCGACGCCGCCCAGAATAGTAAAAAACCCTAGAGGTTGAAACACACCGGTTCGTTTTCTCTCCAGAGGCTCCGGGAGCAACCGGAGCCTCTTTTCAGTCTGCGAAACTCTTCGCGAAGAAAACGCTGTATTCGCCTTTTCGGACGTGCTTTTGTCGCTCTCGCATTCGGTTGTTCATCATTCTCGTGATGACCAACAGCGTGCTGAGAACAGGGCGTTTCCATCGTCTCCCGTCTTGATCGATGACGATCGGGAATCCGATCCCCTGCTTTGTGATGCGGCGCGTTTCAGGTATCGCTGAACACGATAAGCACCCCTGCTACCACTGCCAGTATGCCTCTTCGCCGCTCAACTCAGAAGCGGTATGTGAAGCCGGGTGCGCGACGTTCACTCGGTGCGGCGTAAACGCGGTCGGTGCTTCCTGGCCGTTGATGAGCGCTTTCTCGAGCTGCACCGCATCGAAGTACACGACGCCGTAATCGGCCGAGAGGCGTATGGCAATCGAGGCGGTATCGGGGGCGGTTTCGAACCACCACCAGTAGCGTCGCCAGTTGTGTTTCCCGTTCGTGCGGGCGATCG
>CAYYIY010000030.1:45726-62448 GCA_964472075.1 uncultured bacterium
GAAGCGCAAACCCTGTGGCCATAAAGGGGCCTGAAGCAACGCTGTATTCAGCGACTTCGACGACGCCGGTTCCGACATCGGTGGGTATGGGGTTCAACGGGTTCGGCCCGGTGCGCGCAAACAGACTGAGAATGTAACGAGTGTTCGAGGAAACTGTGATCAAATCTGTGCGAACGCGGGGGTCTTCCAGGACGATCGGGACGTCTCGGGTAGCGGAGCCGATCACGAATGGCGTCTCGGGCGTGACGTTGATGCGTACGGTCGAGGTACACGACTCGTCGTAGTCGACGCGAGCGGTGGTGGTGATCTCAGCGGTTCCGAGGAACTCGAGCGGAGAGCTCGGACTGGAGACAAAATTGGTCAGGGATGTCGGAATGACCGGGAAGATCATCAGTTGCGGGTACGATGCCGTCAGGACCAGCGGCAGGCCGAAGTTGTCGATGGCACGAACTCTGAAGCTGAACGGGGCGATCTTGCGCTGTGTGGCATTCACGGCAGGGCTGACGATCTCGTAATGATCGAAGATATGATCCTTGCGGAAGAGAATATCGCCGGACTGACCGGTGATCAGCAACAGCGGATCACTGGCAATGAACTTCAGATACACGGCCGGATCGGGAGTCGAGTAATCGACCTTCATCGGGAAGTCGCGCACTCCTTCATACGCCGATGACAAATACTGACTATGAAATCCGGAAACGATGATCGGATCAGTGGCTGTCGGCGCGGTGCCTGGGACAACCGCGAAGTTGATCGTTCCGTCATACGTCGGCACGACGAACCCGTTGGCGTCTTTCACCGTGATGCGAATCGGGAAGAACGCGTTCCAGTAAAACGTTGCGGTCGCGGCAGGCAGCGGTTGCACGACGAGTTTCGCGGGAGCGCCGAAGACCGAGATCGGCCCGCCGATGCCGCTGGCGATCGGGGTGGTCGGGTCGGTCGCCTTGATCCAGATCAGTTGGCTCTTGTTATAGGTTTGCACCGTGATGGTGCCGACCCCGTCGACGAAAACGGAAGGGTCGATATACTGCACCCCGAGAAATCCTGTCGCAGTGGCGTTCAACTGCAGAAGCATCGGGCCTTCCGGCACGTAATCGGTTTTCACCAGAGCGTCTGACATGCCCGAGACCGACATCGTGAACGGCGCATTGAGCGGCGCATACGTCGGTACGTTCACTTTCAGACTGGTCAGCCCGCCGGGAAGGATGAGCAGCGGGAAGAAGCTGCCTGTATTCGTGCCCGAAACCGCGGACACGGTATAGGTGCCCGGCAGACTGATCTGGGCGTTTGTTGTCGAGAACACGCCCCCGGTAAAGCTCGGGCCGGGAATGGCGGCAGGCGTCAGGCCGCCGTTAACCCCGAGAGTACTGGTCGCAATGAGAGAAGTCGCGCTTGCGAAAGTGCTAACGACGACATTGTTTACGTCGACCGCTTTCACGAGCATCGGGAAGTTCGTCGACGCTTTTTGCGGCGAGAACGTTTCGATGAGAAAGTGGTCGAACGGCCCGGCCAGAGCCTTGCGCAGCACGTTGATCGTCGCGGTCCCGGAAGCGGTCGTGGTCGACGTGGCGCCGAGCCTGAAGGTGAGCGTGCCTATGTCAGCACCGGCATCACCGCGGTTGGCGGTCAGAATCGGGTAGGCAATTCCATCAACCCAGGACACCGGGTTCAGACTCACGGGAGTCAGGCTCATGGTCACGCCTGGTGCGAGAGTCCAGTTTGCCACGGAGCTTGTGAGTGACGCGAGCGCGTTGAGCTTCACCTGACCGTAGGTGTCGAATGCCGTAACCTGCGTCAGGAACGCAGCCTCGTCGGTCTGCGTCGTGCCGCACGAGATGGCGACGGAGGCAATGGGGCCGAAGAATGCAATCTTGCTTGACGTTCCCGACTTGTCGAGAATCGGGTCATTGATTGTGATCTGCATCTTGCCCGGCCAGTTGTAGACCGCCTGTGAGATTGTCGCCAGGCCGCCGACGAACGTCGCCTGTGTGGCGTTGAGCGTGCCAGTTCCATTTTCCGTGATGTTGACGGTTCCAATGTAATTCGTCTTCAGATTGCCGATTGCATCGAACGCAGACAGATACAACGGAAATGAGCCATTCACCACCTGATAATACGGGTTCGGATACGGCTCAACGGTCGAGGTGCCTGGGACAACCGTGTAATACGACAGATTCGTCGGCAGCACCGTTAACGTCAGCGAACCTACTTTGCCGGGAATCGTCTGGTCATGCGCCCAGATAGTTATCTGACCTGCTTCCCAGATGCGGGCGTAGACTTCTTTGACACCGATGGTGAACCCGGCGGCCGAGTCTGGCAGCATCGGCGGCACAACTTCAAGACCCGAGGTATTGCTGGCATCGAGATACACTCCGACCCCTGCGTAGTTAGTGTAGACCGCGCCATCCGGCCCGACCGCCTTGATCACGAGCTTGAACGCATCGCCCGCCGTCGGCGATGCCGGAATCGCCTCGAGATCGAAACGGCTGAACGATGAGGAAGGCGGGTACAAGGTGATAGGAATGGACCCGGAGGCGCCGGCGCCGAATGTGACTGTGATCAATCCCGTGGCGGGCAGTGCTCCGCTGTGCGTCAATTCTGTTGACGGAACGAGCAGTTCGCCATTCGAGAACCCGCTCACAGAAGTGGGCAGAATCGAGGTGAAGGTTGTGACCAGATTTACCGTTTCGGTGAAGTTCGTCTTCTTGTTGCCGTAGGCGTCATACGCAGTAATAACGATATTGAACGGCACCCCGGCGGTGACAATCGGCGAACACGTGATCTCGAACCGTGCGGCTGGGCCGGGCAGGACGGTGACCGGGTAGCTTTTCGTCATGCTCGCGATCACGGTGTCTTTCGCGGTAATGTTGACCGGCCCCGGGGTCATGAGCGTTGTACTTGCCGGCCAGGTTCTGATGCCTTTGTCGGCAGGAGTGAATGTGTACGTTGCCGGAACTTTGACCCCGGACGCGACATCCGTACAAGTGAATCCGACCGTGCCTGCATAATTGATGGCCACGTTCCCGAAGGTGTCGAGCGCGGTCAACGTGAGTCCGAATGGGACTCCCGCTTCGGGTTGATTGGTTGTGACTGCAAGCAGCAGACTGGTGGCAGTCGCGCCGTGAATCACGATGTCGTTCGACGTCCCTGTGCGGTTATCCCCCTGGACAATGACTTTGACCGTCTCGGCCTTGGTGAACGAGATGCCGGGGGTCAGTGTGGCGAGACCGGCACTCCAGGATGCCGCCGGCAGCTGGCTCGGAAGATACGCCGCTGTGCCGCCGGTGTGCGTGTCGAAAAAGCTCATCAGTCCGAAATAATCTGTCTTTCGGTTCAGATATTGATCCAGAGCCTCCATGTACAAACGAAAACTCGTACTCGCCGGTTGCGGAGTCGTGGCAGAAGCGAGAAAACTGTTGATCGGCCCCGGGTTTACCAGAATCGGGGACGAGGTGGCTGTTCTGGTGCCGTCGGTTACGGTAATCGTCTGATACACGCCACTGCGAAGAACCGATGAGTTGTAAAATGTACGTTGCCCTTTGTCGGCTGCCGGTACAAGAGTGTAATCTCCGGGAACCGTTCCTGAAAACGGTTCGCCGTCAGACGTTGTAAATCTCCAGGTTCCGGTTGCGTCATCGGCCACGTTGCCGAACCCGCCGCCCGCGCCGTCACCCGCTTTGACTGTCAGCGTCAACGGCGCTCCAGCCGTCGTCGAAGCTGGTACAGTAATCGCGATCGTGGCCACGAGGCCGCCTTTGATCTCAACGGGCAACGAGCATGATGCGGCCGGAGACGTGGATTGTGCCAGCAGATCAACCCAGCCGCGCTGATCAAATGTCACACCGAGCGGGTTGGTGATCGAGTATGGAATGTTAATGTCATACACGATCGGAGTGACCGACGCGATACCGGTTCCAGCCAAAAGTTGCGGTGCGGAAAGACGAAGTCGGTATTGCATATACCGTTTGCGCCGGGCGGCCGGAATCGTCACCGTATAATTGTTGCCGCCTGCCGGGGTGACTGTCAGCGTTGTCCAGCCGTTCAGAATGTCCGTAAAGGTGGCGGTCGTGTCATCAGACTTGAAATCAAAAGCAATCGCCGCGCCTCCGGAAAAGGATGCGGTCATGGCGACCGGCCCGAGCGAGACTGGGGTGGTGCCGATGTCATAGACGGTCGAAACGAATGTTCCCGTCGCCGTGAAGCGGTTGATCCTGAACTCCGTGATCCAGGCGCCACCCGGCTGCGTGGCTGAACCGGCGCAGGCCACTATCCCGAGCTTGGTTGGAGCTGTCCCAACGGCCCAGGCTGTCGGACCGGTTCCGGAGCCGGAGGTGAAGTCACGCCAAAGGGAGCCGTCGGGTGATACCCATCCTTCCCAGGTTCCTCCGGTGCGGGTCATGCGAACCCATTTCGGATGCGTGGTCCAGGATGTAATGCTGGCTCCGGTCAGATATCGGCGAAACGTGTTGCCCCCCCGCCGCATTTCGGTAGGTCATTTGAGCACGACAGCCCATGTTGTCGTTGTCCGTCGTGTTATTCAGCATCGGACAGAAATACACTGGTCTGGCGGCATTGCTGTCGTCACGGGCCATGATTCCGACGGAGTAAGCATTGTTGATCTGAACCGGAGCATACATCAGCCGGCGAATAAAGATGTCTGCCGTGAAGTTGAACGTGTCCCACCCCGGCCAGTTGAAGTAAAGGTAGAAGTACCCGTCGTTCACCCCGGTGTTGTAGTTTGTCGTGGTGTTGTTGTCGGCAAGATACCCCGCACCAAGATGCTGTATGCGAAGCGCATTTTCGAATACCGCACTTCCGGAGATAAAACCAGAGCCTGTCATCGACGCTACACGCCAGGTTCTCCAGGGTGTGTCGGTGATGCCGTTGCGAAAATCATTGTCGTATACCGGGAACAGGCTGATCTGGTTCAGGACGAGGTCGTTCTTGATGTTCGTCGTGCTGACTGAAGCAATGAAGGTGGTGTCGAACCACGACGAATTATTGTTTGGGTCGAATTTCCCGCCGCGTCCGCCTGTCTCAAGGGTGGGTGGTGAATAGAGAAACGTTCCTGCGGCAGAAGCGTTGAAGACCAACTGGGTCTGCGCCAACTCCGCATAGTTGCGACAGACGTCCCACCACTCTGCCTTGAAGGGGAAGAGACTGCGGGCCTTTTGAGGGGAATCGGCCGTCAAAGTGAGCGAATCGAGAGCATTCGGTCGTGACACAAAGGTAACGGTGCCGGTTTTCACCGGGTCTATTCTGGCGCGTGCCGTTACCGTGATGTATCCGGTTCGCGTCACGACAGCCCAGAAGGACTGAACCGACTGATTGGCAAAGGTGAGCGTTCTGCCGTAATTGACGCCATCGGTGGAGACGAAGATGTCGCCATTGTTGGCGGCAAAGTCGATAACAGAGGTGATCGACGCCGGCGTTTCACGAATCGAAAGCGTATACAGCGTCATGCGGAAAGGCATCGACGCAATCGGGTTCGGATCAGGCATGCTCAACAGCATCGTCATGAACGGTAATTGAGGCAGGGGCGCAGTCGTACGGCGCGGGTTGTCGACGTACACGGGAAGAGTGATGGTTGCGGGAACCCCTGCGCCGCCCGTGTAACGCCCAAAGTTCACCGTCGTGTTGAAGCTGGCGCCGGTATCCACCGGATTGGCGGCCCAGCGCAGAATATATGTGTGTTCACCTTTGTCCTCAGGAGAAAATGTATACTGTTCGGTCGTGAACCCCGAACCTGCCGAGGTCGCCTGGATTCCCCCCGTGAACAAGGGAGTCGGGTTGCCGTAAGCGTCAATCACTCTCACAACAAATGGAACCGGCAGTTCGCTTGAAACACTGGCCGGAAAATTGCCAGTAATGGTTTGCGGGGTATTTGCGGTGACCAATAACGGAAGGCTGTACGTTTCACCGATGGTGCCAAGTGGATGCGTCAGGCTGGCCGTAATGAACTGTACTCCGGCTGAAGCGACCGTCCAGTTTCTCGCATAGAGACTCGTAGCGACCGCGAGATTTTGAGTGGCCGGCGTCGGAGATGCCGCCGGGTTCGTGTCGGTCGATCGCATCACCAGAGTTCCGGTTGTTGTCGCCGGGTTCCCGTAGGCGTCCTTGATCCGGAACCAGACCGAGATGCTGTCACCGGCCGCTGCCACGAGATCTGAATCGCGAATATCGACTTCCAGTTTCGAGGGGTTCGAGGCAATCACCGTGACGGTCATGGAGCCGAGAATCGACGGGTTCTGGGTGTCGCGAACTGTATACAAATATCTTCCGGAAGTGTAAAACGTCGTGTTGAACGTCCCCTGCCCGAGCGTCAGCGCGTAATCAGGCGGGACAAGGGCGAGCGGGTCGGTGGCCGTGAAACGTACGCTGCCGACATAGTTTTGATTGATGTTGCCGGCAGAGTCGGAAGCGGTCACCTGGAAAGTGATCGTGTCACCGGCTGAAATGGTGATGGAAGCTGGATTCATGCTGAAATTCAGCGTATCTCCGCTGACGACCTGAATCTCAGCGGAGGAGGCGACGGTGCCGGAGACCGGCTCAGTGACCTGAACCGAGAAGGTTCCCAGTTTTGTCGGGTAGACCTGCTCGAGGAAGCGGTGTGCGCCGTTTTCGAACGACTGAAACGTGTACACGAGTGGGCTGGACGCTGAAGCAGAGCCGGGGTAGGCAATGTTGATGTTGCCGGTGAAGCCGCTGAGCGGGTTGGTAAAACGATCTTCGAGCGATACGCGATAACTGAAGGATTCTCCGAGTTCGACGGTATAGTCTTCGGGCAATACGCTTACTCTGATGCCGCTCGTGTCAGGATGTACCTGAATCGTGTTCGAGAAACCGACGCGACCGGAATCTTCGACCCGGATGCGAAATGCGCCTGACCGCGTGAAACGTGCGGCCTCTGTGGCCGTGAAGAGCTTTTTTCCCTGGTCGGAAAGGCTGAAGGTGAAGATGTTCGGCAGCGTGGTATCGCCGACGGCATCATGCGTCAACGAGATCGTGCCGGTGTAACCGGTCAGCAGATTGTTCCCGGAGTCGCGTGCCGTAACGGAGAAGGAACAGCTTGCTCCCGCCGTGACCGGAGTCGAGGCGACGACATCGAAGTGATCGATCCCGCCCGGCAGTACCTGCAGTTGAATGCCGCCGATGATGCCGGGGTCGGCCATATCCTTGACCAGTAGGTTCACGGTGGTCGAAGCCGCGCTCAGAGAAACGGGCATGGCCAGTACACCGTCGAGAAAGCTGTATCCTGTCGTCACTCCGGGGGTTGCGGAGCCAATACTGGTGTTGAACACACAGGCGCCCTTGTAGCCTGTCACGATGTTGTCGTAGGCGTCGCGAGCTTCGATAAGTAGGGTGAATGGGGTGCCGACGCGCTGAACATACCCGCAGTCGACACTGAAATGATCGAGTGCCGGGGGAGAAACGGGGTGGACCGTTACCCCGAGGGTGCCGCTGAGCGGGGTGGTGGTGGTCGCCGTGAGGGTCAGATTGCCCGGCGCGGACAAGGAAATGTTCAACGTGCGACTGCCGTTCGTCACGGAAGACGCGGAGTAAGATGCGGTTCCGGACGAGATTCCGAGTGAGAGTGACGGGTTGTTGTAGCTGGCGACCGTATTTCCATACTGGTCGACGGCATAGACGGTCAGCGGAAATGACACGCTTTGATAGGGGTCGCTGGTACCAACCAGTTTGAGCTTGTTGACCGGTGCTGGAATGATGCTGACCGCCGCGCTGCTGGTCAGACCGCGTGCGGGGTCCTTGATGGTTATGGTCTGCGTGGAGGTTGTATAGAACAGTACGTTGGTGATGCTGGCCTGCCCAGCGCTGAGCGTAACGCTGACGGGAAGAGAAGCTGGATAAGGATCGGTGTGTTGAATCGTGATCAGCGAATTATCGCTAACGACCCGGTTGCCGTACATGTCGCGCGCCTGAACCCCCAAAGTAAAACTCGTGCCGGCCGTCACCGGCGTTGGAATTCCCAGGAGGGTGATCTGTGTCGTGTTGGCCCCCGAAGAAACGATGTCCGCGGACTGTGAGGAAACGGTCCCGCTGGTAGCTTGAATGCGGAACGACTCTGCCGTGGGGTTACGGGCGAGAAAACGATGCGTTCCCTTATCGGCGGGAATGAAGGTGTAGTTGGAGATTGGAAAAACGGCGTTTCCGGTCGTCGATGTCAGCGAGATGGTAGCGGTGGAAAGGGTGTCGGTGGCGTTGAGGCCATTCAGAGCGGTGACGGAAAACTCGAAGTAGTCTCCGGCATTGACGGTAGCGGGGGCGGAAATCGCCAGCTGTGTCGTCGGAAGATCGTAGTAGATTTGTACGGCGTCCAGAATCGGTGAATAAGCGGTATCATCGGCTGAAAGCACAGCGGCAAACTGAATGTACCGGTTGTTCGGACTCATGATGCGGCTGTTGTCGACGAGTTGCCAGGCGGAAGTGGCGACCCCGTTGCCCGTGCGGGTGTAGATCGATATACCGGTTCCGGGGGCTGTCGTGTTACCTTCATACGTGAGCAGAGTGTAACTTGGCGTAGCCACCCCCGTGTCGAAGATACGCGATACATACGAGGCAACAGGGTAGTAGCCGGCCGTCGTTTCCGTTGCCAGAGTCGGGCGCAGTGGATACTTTAGGTTGAGTTCCGCCCAGTCGAAATCTCCGCGGCGCTCGCGCCAGCCGTTATTGGTAACGCTCTCGCTGACGAAGAATCCCAGGCCGCAGTCCACCGTTCGAGTTGCCGGGGTCGAAAACTCGACGTAGACTGGTGTCCAGTCGGTAACGCCGGCCGCGACGAAGAAGGCATCCCACCAGCAACCGGCGTTTGAATTTTGCAGGAACATGAGATGCCAGAATGCCGGGGTATAGGACAGTGAGACGCTTTTCCGATACGCCTTCAGCACGTAAGAGCCGGTTGCCGGCCCGATAACTCGCTGATAGATCGCCCGCCAGCGATTGTCTCCACCGAGACTCAGGCCATTGGGGTATCCGACCGAAAGGCAGCTCTTGCTATTGAATCCGACGTAGCCCGGTGGAACCATCGAGAGATTGTCCTCGATATTCACATACAGGACGGTACTGCGAGTTTGAGGTCGGTCTGCGGGGCTTGGATTCAGGGCATTCAATGCCATGCACTCATTCCAGCTTGTCAGGCCGTCTTCGAAATCGTGGTTGTTCAAGTAAAACCTGGAAATCGTATTCGTGGCGATGCTTATCGCGTCCTTGTTGCCGTAGTAGAGCCAGTAAGTGGTTGATCCGAGAGTCCCAGTCGCGTTAGCTTCAAACAGGATCTTCAAAGGAGAATCGGGGTTGTCGATTGGTGTTTCAAAATCCACCAGACCGAACTGAATCGGGTCGCCTTGAAAGTCCGTCAATCGCAGATCAGACCAATCACTCTTGGCGCCACCGATGCGCGAGATCTCAACCTGGACTTTTTCATTGTAACGGTTCGCTCGGCCTGCGCCGTCAATCGGAATATCGAGGTAGATCGCGCGTTTGCGGTTCCAGGTGCGTAAGCCGCCATTCGTGAAGCGTCGTGCGGGGAAGCCGTCGTCAATGCCGGGGTTGGTGTTGTAGATGCGAAGATAGTCGGCGTTCAGACCTTCGGCGGTCGAGGCGACGACGCTGCTGAGCGTGGTGCCGGCCGCCAGAAAATCCGCTTGCGAGGTGACGAGAAACGATGCGGCCTCGGCAGCCACAGAGAGCATCAGGCATAAAACGACAGCGAGGACGACATGGATGATCTTTTTCATTCAAAACGCTCCGTGGTGGCTGAGGCGGCAGGTGGGCTTGCGCTCATTTCTTCGTTCGCAGATGCCGATTCTGACGATAGTGTTGGAGAATCGGAGTTGTACAAATTCAAAAACCCCCAGTCGCCGGCCGGTGTGCACAGGCTTTCCAGAAGTTGCCGACGCTCGTTATCGGCCGCAGCAGTCGCGGCATCGCGAAGGCTCATCATCAAGCCCTGAAGGGGGGCGATCAGAGCTTGAACGGTCTCGCGAGTCCAGTCGCGCTTGATCGCGGCCAGCACGGCCGGCGCGGTCTCAGAGAAGTGCGGATGCAGGGAAATGCGTGACAGAAACAGATGACCCGCGACCCGGCGATCTTCGGCGAGTGCTTCACGTTGCGAGGCGTACCAAAAGAGAAAGAGAAGGCTCCCCTCTGCGTTTTCGGGCACGCTCATATCCGGCCTCTCAAGCGTGCGATAGGCCTGTTCATACGGAAAGGGGAAGGGAGAGCGCTTCGATTGTTCGGCGAGCTGCTGCGCAATCAAAACCGCGCCAGGGCGGTTGAACTTCCAGTCCTGTGCCAGTGCGTCCAGGTTCACGGAATGTGAAAACATTGATCTGCCTGCCAGGACCAACAACACAAAGACAGCGACCGCGATAGCCATATCGACCAAGAACGTCAGGGGGTCGGCGCGAAACTTCGCGACGAAGGCTGATCCGGCCGTTTCAAGGCAACGAACGGCCCAGTGAAGTCGGCTCTCAGAATCGATTTTTGGAGCGTCGGCTCCGACGGAAAACGGCATGCGAAGCTTTCTGATCGTGACTTGTACACTGACAAGGTATCACATCCGCTTGACGGCGGGCAATCAAAATATGTGCCGAGAACGTGAGTGAGAGCAGCGTGGCGAGTCGTCGGCAGGGCGGTGCCGGGATTCCGGCGGCGGGTGACGGAAAAGCAGCAGTCTGGCGGAGGGATGTTGATGCCGTGCGGGTCTCTCAATGGTATGAAACTTGCTATGTCTTCGTGCTCATCAATCTTTGTCCGGGAAAGGAGTAGCGAGTGCGCAATACACGATTTCTGGTTTTGATGGCCTGTTTTGTCGCCCTGTCGTCCATGGTTTTTGCCGGGTTCAAGGTGAATCCGACCAAGGGGTTCGATGCGGATCTGACCATCGATATTCCCGAGGTGAAGACGCTCAAGACCTCGATTGACGGAAAGACCGCCGTCACCGTGACCATGAGCGAGGGAACGCTCACCCAGAGCAAAGGCTTTCCGCAACTGCCGCTCATGTCGGCCTTCGTTATGGTTGCCCCCGGCAAGAAGCCCGAGCTGCAGGTAACCAAAGGCCAGTTCCAGGTCATCGACCTGCCCGGCCGGATCGTTCCCGGCAAGGGTCCGCTCACCCGCAACATCGATCCGAAGACCGTACCCTACACCTGGGCCGATGTCTACGAGCGTGATGGCTGGTATCCGTCCGATAACCAGATCGTGTTCAACGAGGCTCCCTTCCAGTTCCGTGATGTGCATGGCGTGCGCCTGGTGGTTTGCCCGGTTCAGTACAACCCGGTGAAGAACCAGCTGCGTGTCTACAAGTCCTTCCGCGTGAAGGTGATCAACCGCGGCGGCGAAGTGCGCCGACTGACCAGCATCACGCCTTCGTTCGAGCCGATGTACGAGAAGTTCTTCCTGAACTTCCGCTCTGCTTCTTCCCGTCTGCCGCGCCTGGCGGAAAACGGTCGCCTGCTGATCATCACCCCCGATGAGTTCGAAGCTTCCGTGCTGCCCCTGATGGTCTGGAAGAAGAAGTGCGGCATCGACACCAAGGTCGTCAAGCTGTCTGAAATTGGTGAAGCCCCCGTGGCCGCCACCGCAATCAAGGATTTCATTCAGAAAGAGTACGACAAGGGCAACCTGACCCATATCATTCTGGTCGGCGATGCTCAGCAGCTGCCCACGCTCAAGGGCGTGAAGGAAGGCGCTGATTCAGACCCGTGCTACACCAAGCTCGCCGGTGCCGACCATGTTCCTGATGCGATCATCAGCCGCATCAGCGCGACGACCGCCGAAGCCGTGGCCTATCAGGTTTCCAAGTTCATCAATTACGAACAGTTTCCGACCGTTGATAACCCGGCCTGGTACTTGAAAGCCATGGGTATCGCCTCCGCCGAAGGGAATCCGACCGATTTCGCCCGTGCCAACGAGCTGCGCGATGTTCTGCTGAAAGCCCGCTTCACCAGCGTCGACCAGATCTATGATGGAAAGGGCGGCTCGGATGACGAAGAAGCGGTTGCTCCGTCGAACCCGACGACTCCGAACTATCCTTCCTATCCTCCGTACAATCCAGGGTTCCCTGGTATGCCCGGCTACCCGCATCTGCCGCCGATGATGGTCATGGCTCCGTGGGAAAACGACACTGGTTGGACCCCCGGCGGTTCCACGCCGACCCCGGACAAAGGAACCTCCGCGACGGCCGCTCAGGTGGCCAAGGCCGCTAACGAAGGTCGCAGCCTGATCAACTACATCGGCCACGGCAGCGACATGATGTGGGTGACCAGCCGCTTCGGCGTCGCTGACTGCAAGAAGCTCACCAATGGCGCGATGCAGCCCTATATCATCGATGTCGCGTGCGTGAACGGCAACTTTGTGAAGAACGCGGAATGCTTCGCCGAAGCCTGGATGCGTGCCGGTACGATCGAAGCTCCGGCAGGTGCCATCGGCATCTGCGCGGCCTCGACCAACATGGAATGGGTGCCTCCGTGCGTCGTTCAGGCGGAAATGAGCAGCGTTTACATTGCCAAGAACGAGTACAAAACCGCCGGTGGCATTCTCATGAACGGGATCATCAAAGGTCTCGAGCAGTATGGTACCAGCGAGAAGGGCAGCGGCGTCATGATGTATGAGCAGTGGCATCTGTTCGGTGATGCGACGCTCAACGTGCGCACCAACAAGCCGGTCGCTCTGCGCGCTGACAGCAAGGCCACCCGCGCCGAAGGCGTGGTGACTGCCGAAGTCGTGGTCGTTGATGCATCGGGCAACCCGATTCGCGATGCTCGCGTCGCCGTTTACACCGAAGGCACGACCGTCATGGGTTCGGCTCTGACCAACGATCAGGGGAAGGCGACCATCACCATCGGTGCCGACGCCGAAACTCCGATCTACTACACCGTCACCGGCGGCGATCTGGTGCCGGTTGTCGATCAGAAACTGACGTTCTAAGCTCAAACAATAAGAACGCGAAAACGCCCGGCCGAAAGGCCGGGCGTTTTCGCGTTCAGGCCGGATACGGCACCATCCCTTTCTTATCTTTCGGCGCGATTGAGATGCGCCTTGTCCATGAGCGCAACCAGAAAACAGCAGGTGAATACAGCGATACCGGTAGCTGAATATCTCGAGGGAAGTCGACTGAACGATGCGATGCCATACGCGTTGCATGACCAGGAAACGCAGAGAATGCAGTAGATAGTCAGCTGAATAGTCTTAAAAAGCGAAAAGTGACCTTCGCAAACTCGTACTGTTTTTGAAAAGCCCCCGACAATGATCCGCTCTCGATGGATCCGGGAACTCGATTGATTGCGTAATAGAGGCTGTAATCAGCTCAGCAAAACAATGTCGCTCAGATTTAACCTGGACTATTATCTCTTGAAGGCTCAGCTGGAGAAGAGTCTGAGGGTGGGCGCGGCTTGAAACGTTTTTCGAGGCGAATGGTGTGACGGCCGTGCCCGTCACGGAAGAAGCAGACCTCATCGACCGAATGTTTGATGAGATAGAGTCCGAATCCGTTTTCGCGTGAACCATCGAATGAAGGGGGTGGAGCGGACCCGGGAATGTACGGATCGCCGTGATGGTACATGCGCAGCACGATGTTGTCGACGAATCCTTCCGCTTCAAGCAGAATGCGCTTGTCGTGGCGACCGTGATACGCGTGCTTGATGATGTTGGCCACCGCCTCGTTGAGAGCCATGAGAAGCGCCATGCATTCGAGGTCATCGGCGGAACGGCCGGTGACCTGCACCCAGAATTCCCGGATCCAGGTGCGGGCGAGTGCCAGCTCTTCGGGGTGACTCGGGATCTCGAGTTCGCTTTTGAAAAGCGCGTGATGCGGCTCGATTTCCTTGATCTTGACGGCCAGACAGGTCAGATCGTCGCCGAAATGCTCGTCCTGGCAGAACTCGACCACCTGGCTGCGAATCTTCTCGACCAGCTCCTCGGGGGAGTGGCCCGGGGCGTGTTTCTCGATGATTTGCGCGAGCCGCAGGTCGCCGAACGGCTGACGGTCTGCGTTGCGTGCTTCCGTGATGCCGTCTGAATAGAACAGGAAGAGATCGCCGCGTGCAAAGGGAATCACCACCTGCGAATAGGTCGCGTGCTCGCTGATGCCCAGCGGCATATTGTTGGCGGTCGGACTCGAGCAGATACCGGTATCGGCGGTGAAGTGCAGCGCTCGCGGGTGTCCGCAGTTGACCAGGGTGAGTTCCTGGCGGGCCAGATCGAATCTGGCGTAGCACAGGGTGACGAAGCTTTCGAGTTCGAGCAGCTGTGCGGTCATCTCGTGGTGTACACTGGTGACAATGGCCTCGGGGGCGGGATAGGTGCCGGCGGCCGAGCCGGGAATCAGCCTCACGATAGCGCGCAGAAACTGGCTCTTGGTCGCCGCGCCCATCAGGGCGGCCGGAACGCCCTTGCCCATGACGTCGCCGATGAGCAGATCGAAACATTCGGGCGAATGCTGAATCAGATCGTAGAAATCGCCGTCGACCTTCATCGAGGGAATGGTCAGGCCGGCAATATGAGCGTTCGAGAGAGTTTCGGGAATGGCCCCGAGCAGCAGGGACTGCTGAATACGTGAGGCGATGCCGACTTCCTGTTCACGAATGCGGGTCAGTTCCTCTTCGCTGTGCTGGCGTACGAGCGCGTTGACGAAGATCTCGCCGAGAATGTGCAGCAGACTGATGTGCTGGTGCTTCCATTCGCGCGGCTGGCGCAGGTTCAAAAGGGCCAGAAAGCCGAGCAGGTCCTTGTTGTAGGACATCGGTACGGCGAGAAAGGACTTAACCCCCGCCCGATTCAGCCAGTCACGGTCTTTCTGTGCATCTTCGGGCAGATAGGCGGCCGAGAAGACAGCGACATCCTCTTCAACCTCGAGCATGCGCGAAATATGCGGAATGCTCGCGCGGGGCAGACGTTCGTGTTTCGTGTCGAGCGGCGACAATCCATCGAGCGCCCACTGGCTCAGGCAGACGAATGTTTCTTCTCCCGGCTTGTACTGATACACAAGGCAGCTGTCGACGCCCGTGAACTCGCCGATCGATTTCAGACTTTCCGCGATGGCTTCCCGAATCTGTTTCGAAGGGCAGTTGATGAACTTGGTGGAAATGCTGCGAATGAGCATTTCGAAGACGGTGCGATGCAGAATTTCCTGTTCGACCTTCTTGCGGCCCGAGATGTCGGTCTGCGAGCCGACCATGCGATAGGCTTTGCCGTCGGGGCCGCGCACCGAGGCGCCGCGGCTGATGACCCAGCGATACGTGCCGTCGTGGTGCAGTACCCGGTACTCACTTTCGAAGTGCGGGGTGTGCCCGGCCAGATGCGAGGCCAGTTGCCCCTTCAGGCGCAGCACGTCGGCGGGGTGCACGCGCTGAAACCATTCGTCGGGCCGGCTGCCGATACTGTCTTCGGCCAGCCCCAGCAGGCTCTTCCAACGGCTCGAGAAGAACACCTCATCGGTTTCCAGGTCCCAGTCCCAGATGCCGTCGGTCGTTCCCTTCATGGCGAGTGCATATCGCTCTTCACTGGTTGCCAGACTGGCGATCGTATGCGAGTGTCGATGCGCGTAGCGAACCATCTTCGCCATCAGAACCGGCGTGAGTTGCCGCATCGGCAGCACGTCAAACGCCCCTTCACGAACCGCACGTTCTTCGAGTGCGGCAAAATGTTCGGCGGCACTCTGCTCGCTTTCGGGTGCGGTGTGCGACAGAATGATAATCGGCGGGCTGCCGGGGAACTGGCGAATCGTGGTCAGGAGATCCCAGCAGGTAAGGGTTTTCAGATACTCATCCACCAGAAAGACGCCGCCGGAAAAGGCTTTCAGCTCTTCAACTGCGCTTTCGAAGCCGGCGAGCCATTCCACTTTGAACTCGCCCGGGTTGAATGACGAAAGCATACCGGAACAGGCTTCGAAGGTGTTCCTATCCTCGGTAACGATGCAGACGCGAATGAGTTCCATCATTCCTCGGCCCGGCGGGTGTTTGTCGACATAGTATCAGAAAAGCGGTATCGACCCAACAGGATTCTGCAATTACCTGCCGATCGATGGAATCGGGTTGAGGGCCTGCATGACCTCGGTGAACACGGGGTACGGGTTGTAATCAGATCGCAGCAGCATGACCACGCCGATGTCGATCATGTCGTCAACCGTGAGATCGGTTGCGGCAACAAATGCCCGTGCCCGCGCGTATGATTCCTCGCGTGACCAGCCGCTGAACTCGCGGAACTCAGCAAACAGAGCCTGCGCATCAGGGCGGGATTTGCCGGCCCGTATCAGCGTGAGATTGGCGATGACCCACTCACTCTCGGTGAGACGCGAATCGGGACGTTGCACAAGGGGGGGGCGTGACCGGAGATCCTGGGCATGGGCGAGAATGGCCAGGATCAGGGCAAGCGACATGGTCGCCAACAGGGCCAGCCCGTAGCGAAACCCCCGACGCTTGATAAATGATCTTTCTTTTCGATATCCCATGGCCTAAGGCATCTTCCTCCGAAGCCTCTCTGACATAAATGTACATAAAATCACAAAGAAACGAAAGGGTTTTGTTTCGGTAAAGGGTCATTTCTTTCTCCAGAAACTCTGTTTTCCCGCCGGCATCGCTCAACGATTCGCCATTGCGGCAGGGGGTGCTCTCTCGTGTCGAGATCGAGACTGAAACCTTGTCGACTTTGCATCCATGCGAAGACGACAAGGCCGAATCGCCTCCTGCGATCCGGCAGCCTGCT
>CAYYIY010000031.1:0-24793 GCA_964472075.1 uncultured bacterium
GAAGACGACAAGGCCGAATCGCCTCCTGCGATCCGGCAGCCTGCTCTCGGACTCCATTCGCCTCTTGCCTAACGGCTCACAAGTTTCGCTCTTGCCGGCGGAAAAACGAAGGAAAACGAAATGCCCCTGGATTACCAGGCGCTGACTTGCGATCAACGTTGCCGCTACCGTACAGACAACACCCCCGCCGTTCTCAGCGAATCAGCGGGGGTGTTGTTCGTTGCAGGCGATCAATCCATGAAGACCGTGGTGCCGGCGGCGCGATCGCCCCAGCGGCGTCCCTGCGGATCCTTCCAGATGTTGAACAGCTCGAAGCCGATGATTCCGACGCAGATAAAGAAGACAAGAATGCTGATCAGAAACGGAATGATCTGCAGAGCGAGCGGCATGAAACTGGTCGCCGCCGTGATCAGAATGGTGATCATAACGAGGAAATACGGGACAGCGAGCGGCATGTTGCGCTGGGCGGACTCGTTCCAGGTGATCGGTGTTTTGCCGTCCTGCTTCAGAACCCGCAAACCCATGAACTTTTTCCCGATACTCTGGGCTTCGAGGGCGATATCGGCAAAACGGAACACATACGGACCATCTTTGAAAAGAGTGACGACGCCGAAAACGAGACAAATGAAGACCAGGAATAGTTGGGCGAGAAGAAACGAAACCTTCACGAGAAGCACATACGGAATGATCTCGAGCAGAATGAACGTGAAGCCGATAGTTCCGCCGTCGATGACGGCGGCCTGCAGACGTCGCTTCAGAATCTCCGTCTTGTTCTCAGCTGGGTCTGCAGCTGATTGCGGCGGAGTCGCCGCCGGAGCGCCGGTTGCCGGTTTGGAAGCGCTCGGAGCGGCAGGTGGGGTGCCGGGTTTGGCCTGCCCCTGTGCCGGCGCGTTGGCGGGCGCACTTGCGGACGGCGCCGGGGCGGCGCCGGGTTTGGGCGATGCGGAAAAAGAGGGCGGCTTTGGTCCTGTTGTCGGGGTAGTCATGGCGATATAATGTAGGGAACTGGTACGCCGTTGTCAAGAATACCGAA
Source organism: uncultured bacterium (assembly GCA_964472075.1). Taxonomy (GTDB): domain Bacteria; phylum Muiribacteriota; class Ozemobacteria; order Ozemobacterales; family Ozemobacteraceae; genus CAYYIY01. Next base: position 1,034 of record CAYYIY010000031.1, read on the forward strand.
ACGAGCCTGATACATCATGAAGATCGGATTGATTTCAGACACTCATTCCCACTCTCTCCATCCATGGATTCTCGAAGCCTTTGAGGGCGTCGATCTGATTCTGCATGCGGGCGACATGATCAGTGACAATGTGCTGATCGAGCTGCAGACGGTCGCTCCGACGTTCGGTGTGCGCGGAAACTGCGACCCGTTTTATCCCGATCTTCCTCCGTTTCGCCGAATCGACTGGAATGGGCATGAAATTGTCGTGGCGCATCGACCGGAAAACGTGATGGGTCTGGTGACACCGCGAACCCTGCTGGCGGTGCACGGTCACACGCACGAGCCGTGTTTTGAGAACGAGGCCCACTTCTGGGTGGCGAATCCGGGCAGCCCCTCGTCGCCGCGAGGCGGAAACCGTCCGTCGGTTCTGATCGTCGAGGTTCATACACAGGGAAATGCACCGATCTGTAAAGGAGAATTCAAGTTCCCGCCCTCTGCGGCCGATGGATAAGATGTAACTCCATCAGCGAGGGCGTGCACATGAAACGTTGGTTTCTTCCCATTTCAGCGGTAATGGCCATTCTGACCGTGATCGGGGTGCTCGTGCACCGACCGGCCACGACAGCCCAGGAAATTTCCGGGGGGATGTTTCGCAGCTACCTGACCAGCGAACCGGCAAATCTTGACCCGGCCCGCGGAGTCGATGTCAGCGAAGGTCTGGTGCAGGCCAAGATCTTCGACGGCCTGGTGCGCTACGACGAGAACATGAAGCTTGTCGGCGATCTGGCGGAAAGCTGGGAAATTGTCGACGAAGGGCGTTCCTATGTGTTTCACCTGCGCCCGGGCGTCACCTTTCATGATGGTTCACCGCTGACGTCGGCCGATGTCGTGTTTTCGCTGAATCGCCTGCTCGATCCGGCGGTGCGCTCGCCGCGTGCCTGGATTCTGGAAAAAGTCGTGGGATCGCGGGATCGCCTTGACGGAAAGAGTGAAACGGTGAGCGGAATTGCGGTGATCGATGAGAAAACGCTCAAAATCACGCTTTCTGAGCCGTTTGCCCCGTTCCTCAGCATGCTGTCGATGCCGGCGGCTTACATTCTGCCCGTTGCGCATGCCGCGGCCATTGCCGATCGCAGTTTCTTCGAGAAACCGGCCGGTACCGGCCCGTTCAAGCTGATCGGGCGTGAGCGCGACAGCTATCTGCGGCTCACGGCGAACCCCGATTATTTCGGCGACAAACCCGGGGTCGGAACCCTGGAAATGCGTGTCATTCCTGAGAGCATGAAGGCCGAGATGGAATATGAGACCGGCAATCTCGATATTCTTCAGTTGCACCCGTCAAACTACGAGCGCTTCAAAGCTCGCGGCGAAGAGGCGGGGAAGGTGACCGATATTCCGGCCATGAACATTTTTTATGTCGGTTTCAACAACCAGGCGGCCCCGTTCAACGACGTGCGCGTGCGTAAGGCGCTGAATCTGCTGGTCGACCGCGAAGCACTGATCAAGGCTGTTTTCAAGGGTCGCGGCGTTCCTGCCCGCGGCAGCATTCCGCCCGGCATTCTGGGGTATTCGGACCAGGTGACCGGCTATGGCTACAACCCCGCGGAAGGCCGTCGCCTGCTGAAAGAAGCCGGTTATGATGCGAAGAAACCGCTGAAGTTTTCTCTGTATCAGAAGTCTTCACAGGCGGCTTTCGAGATCACTCGTCTGCTGCAGGGCGAGCTGAAGAAGCATGGAGTTGAGGTGAGCCTGAAGCCGATGGAATGGAGCGCTCTCAAGGATGCCATCGACAAGGGCGAAGCTGAAGCCTTCTATCTGAGCTGGTACGGTGATTATCCGGATGGTGAGAACTTCCTGTATCCGCTGTTTCATTCGAAAAACTGGGGCTCGGGCGGCAATCGAGCCCGTTTCAAGGATGAAAACGTCGATGCCATGCTCGAGAAAGCCCTGAAAATTCAGGACCAGGCCAAACGTGCTGAAGCCTACGATCAGATCAACCGTCTGGTGCTGCAGCAGTCACCGTGGTTGTATCTGTGGTATGCGTCAGAAAGCTACATTGTCGGCCCGAAAGTGGAAACTATTGCTTTTTCCCCCCTCTTTTCGGTAGATAAAGGGCTGAGCATTCGCATGCGCCCCTGACGTCCCGTTGCCTGTCACACCGGCCCCGGAAAACGTTTCTGGCGGCCGGTTTGCCATTTTCTAACCATGCTTGAATATACGATCAGACGACTGGTAGGAACGATCCCCGTTTTGCTGGGGATTCTCTTCATCGCGTTCGTCGTACTGTATCTGATCCCGGGAAACCCGGCAAAAACCCTGGCCGGGCCGCGCGCGAGCGAAGAAACCGTGCAGCGCATCGCTCGCGACATGGGCCTGGATCAGCCGCTGCATGAGCGGTTTGTGCGGTATCTCGGTCGCATCATGCGCGGTGATCTGGGCACATCGATGGTGAATGACCGACCGGTGATGACCTCGATTCTTGAGAAATTTCCTTATACGCTCCGCCTGGCACTGCTCGCGTTGTGCATCTCGGTCGTGAGCGGTCTGGTCGCCGGCACGATGAGCGCTCTGTTGCAGCGCACGATCTGGGACCGCCTGATTACCATGCTTTCTGTTGCCGGCATCAGTGTTCCCATTTTCCTGACCGGGTTGATTCTTCTGTATGTGTTCGCGGTGCAACTGCGCTGGTTTCCGACTTCGGCCTTCGGCGCGAGCAGCATGCTGATGGCTCTTTTTCTTCCGGCATTGACGCTCGGAATTCGCTCAGGGGCGTTTCTAGCCCGTATCACGCGCAGCACCATGATCGAAGTATTCAATGAAGACTACATTCGCACGGCTCGCGCGAAAGGGTTGACCCCGTTTCGCATTCTCTGGCGCCATGCGTTGTTCAACGCTCTGATTCCGATCGTGACCGTCGTGGCCCTCGATTTATCGAGTTTTCTGAGCGGGTCGGTCATCGTCGAGACGATCTTCGAGCTGCCCGGACTCGGCCGCTTTGCCATGGAAGCCATTTCCAAACGAGATTACCCCGTCATTCAGGGGGTGGTGCTGTTCTCGGCTATTGTTTTTGTCGGCGTTAATCTGCTGGTCGATCTGCTGTATGCGTTTCTGAACCCGCGGGTTCGCGATGAAATGCTGCATACACGGGGGAACGCCTGACATGCCTTCTCTGTGGCAACGGTTCACTCTGATCGGCCGATTGAGTCTGGTAGCTTTGGTGCTGCTGTTTCTTGTCGCGATATTTGCGCCGCTTATCGCGCCGCACGATCCGACCGAGACCAATCTGCATCTACGCCTGGCGCAGGCTCCCGGGTATCCGCTGGGGTGTGATCAGGATGGCCAATGCCTGTTTTCGCGTCTGGTCTACGGCACACGCCTGACGCTGCTGATCGGCTTTCTGGCGCGTGGTCTGGCTCTGCTCGTGGGCGTGGGTATCGGTCTCGCGGCCGGTTTCTGGGGCGGCTGGATCGACTGGCTGCTGATGCGGGTGGTCGATGTCTTTCTTGCGTTTCCGAGCCTGCTTCTGGCCATCGCCATCTCGATGGTGCTCGGTCAGGGCGTGACGACCGTCATTCTGGCGATTGCCGTGGTCGGGTGGGCCGAGACTGCACGTATCGTGCGTGGAGCGGCACTCGAGATTCGCGGCGCCGAGTTCGTCATGGCGGCGCGAACGTTGGGTGCTTCTGATCTGCGTATCATGCTGACCCACATTCTGCCCAACTGCCTGCCGCTGATCACGGTCATCTTCGCCATGGGCATGGCGACAGCGATTCTCAGCGAGGCGAGTCTGAGTTTCCTCGGTCTGGGGGTCGATCTGTCACAGCCTACCTGGGGTTCGATGGTGTCTCTCGGCCGCGACTACCTTATTCCGCACCCCCGCCTGTCGTTGTATCCCGGCCTGTGTATCGGGCTGGTTGTGATTCTCTTCAATGTGCTCGGGGACGAACTGCGCGATCTGCTCGACCCGGGCCGAAAAGGGCAGATGACATGAGAAAACCGGTGATCGGCATGGCGTATTCAGATTGCGCGACGCGCGATCATGAGATGAGGGTGAGAACCTACTGCACGCACAAGTATTACCAGGCGCTGCAGAAGGCGGGGGCGCAGGTGATTCTGCTGCCGCCGGTCAGCGATGACACTGATTTTGAGAACGCGCTGCTCATGGTTGACGGCGTGCTGCTGCCGGGCGGCGAGGATATCGATCCGATCTGGCAGGGGGAAGCGCCGGTTCCGGGGCTTGGTCTGGTGAATCCGTGGCGCGACGAGTACGAGTTGCGTCTGGCCAAAACCTGCTATGATTGCAGCATTCCGTTGCTCGGAATCTGCCGCGGCATTCAGGTGATGGCCGTGGCGCTCGGCGGAAAGTTGCATCAGGATATCAAAACGTTGCCCGAGGTGTTGAAGCATGAACAGCAGGCTCCGCGCTGGTATCCGAGCCACGAGGTTGAGGTCGAATCGCCTTCGCTGCTCTCTTCCTGGCTGTTCAGCACGCCTCGTGAGGCTTCCCGGATTCCGCGACGGACCACGAGAAAGGAAGCGTACGAACAGTCGACGCGAAAAATTCGCGTGAATTCCTTTCACCATCAGACAGTGAAGGTTGTTCCGGAAGGCTGTCGAGTCACGGCGTATGCCCCCGACCGGCAGATCGAGGCCATTGAGGCCGTTGATACCCAGCAGGTGTATGTCGGGGTCCAGTGGCACCCGGAAGAACTTTTCGACTCCGATGCGCTGTCGCGGGCCCTGTTCGGCGGGTTTGTTCGCGAGGTCGAGGCAATCAGCCTGGAAACTCAGCCGGAAGGGCTCTCGTCATTCGGCGAGAAACCTGCCGAACCCCGTCGACGTTCGCCCCGAAAGCAGCCTTAGCACTGCGGCTGTTCCTGCGGTTCGACGAAGAAGCGAGATGAGTCGATGATCGAAGTTGCCGAAGTGGTTCGTGCGAAGCGACAGGGGATCAAAACGGCCTGACCAGGCAGGTTTTTCTCACCGAGAATTGCTGAAGGCGGGGCGGGTGGCTCAACTTTTCTGCGCAAAATGCCGATAGATGTACTGAGGAAGAAAAAAACCACTCAGGAGGCGGCTTATGCGAAGACTCACCCTGTCTACCCTGCTCGGGCTGATAGCGCTGTGGGCGGTTGCGAATGCGATCGGCGTGGACCGAACGGCCGCCAGCTGGAGTTCCTGCCAACTGTCGGAACAACATGTGGAATTGACGGTTCGCAATGAGAACAACATCGCCTGGGAAAAATACTCGCTGATGGCTCGGGTGTTCCAGGGCAAGTATCTGGCGGCAACGACGTCATTCATGCATGAAACCAAACCTCTGGCCGCACAGACGGAAACCCGCGTCAGGCTGCCGTTAGCGAAAAAACTGACGATCGGCGAGTCGTATCGAGTCGAAGTGTATCTGCAGCGCAAGGGGTCTCCGCTCGTGCGCAAGGTCTTCGACGAGCGCCCGGTGACGCAGATTTCACAGGCCGACGCGGCGAAAAAGATCCCGCTGATTCCCGAACCGCGTTCACTGCGCGAATTGATCAAGCCGATCAATGTGCGCAAAGCCATGGGCATTCCCTGATTCTCTTTCGAAAAGAAACAACGGCCGGGCACTGATGCCCGGCCGTTGTCTTTCAGACAGACGCAAACGATCCTGTGAAGGGCGAAGCGTTACTTCAGCCCTGGGACATTCGCTCGCTTCATTTTCTGTTTGAAGTTGAAAGCGGCCGACTTGAACGGGGGTTTCTTTTCAACGCCGACATTCTCTTCAGTCAGGAACGAGATGCTCCACGTGTAGATGAGATCAGGGGTCGTTTCGCCTTCGACATCGACGGCTACCTGAAAGGTGAGCGCCCACTGAATCGGTTGTCCGAAGATGTTGCGTTTGAAACAGTACCACTCAGGTTCGATGACGCAGGCGGCGAGAGCCTTCTCACCTGGCTTGCAGGTAGAGTTGAAATACTCGAGAGCGGCCTTGGCGAGATCGTCCGGGTTGCCGGGGCCTGAAAAGCCTTTGTGGTGCCCGGGCCACTGCCGTTCTTCGATCTGCTTCTGAATGTCGGCCGATGATTTCGCGGCCTGTTCTTCGATCTTGGCCTTCAGATTGATGAGATCGGCATTGTGCGAATCATATCGCAGGCCGAGCTCAACATCGTTCTTGAGTTCTTCGTACTTCTTGGCTCGAATGTCTTCAGAGAAGCTTTCCATGGCCGTGATCATCTGATTCGTCTGGGCCACGACAGATTCGGCGATCTCGCGACGAACACGCGGAACGGCGGCGAAGATCTCTTCAAATCGTTTGACCAGGTAGCTGAGATCGTTGACGACGCCCTCTGGCTTGTCACCGCCGGCAAGTTTCTGCATCGACGCATCCAGCGCTTCCGGAGTTGTGCCGTAGTTCTTGCCGAGATACTCGAGCTTCTCGCGAATAACCGCTGAATCAGTCTTTTCAAACTTCTCAATTTCCTGGATGAACTCCGGAAACATGTTCGGGTGAAACTGATTCATCTCAATCTTGCCGATGAATTCCTGCAGCCGTTCTGTTTCGTCATGCAAGGCTTTCCAGGCGGCAAGAGCCTTCTGCTTTTCGTCGCCGGCGGTCTTGAACCCCGATTCGCACTCTTTTTGCAGACGAGCCACCTCGGCCTTCAGTCTCAGAAACGCCGGGTGAAGTTTGGTCTTGGATTCAGTGAAATGCTTTTCCATTTTCTCGAGTTCCTGAACCACCTGCTCCATCATTTCCCGGCCCTTCTGCAGGTCTTTACGCTGGTTGGTCCAGATCATGGCCGCATAGGCTTTCATGCGCATGCGGTCCCAATACTCGAACTGCCGTTCGGTGACCGATTCGGGGAATTCATCCGGTGAGGCACATGTCCAGTAATCGGCCTGGGCAGCCAGTTTGGCCAGTTTCTGGAACTGCTCTTTCAAGGGAGCAAACTCTGGATCGCTGACTTCCCAGCCGTCTTGCATGGCGAGATAGTAATACCGAGGCAGGTTCTCAAAGAGTTTGTGAATCTTCTTGTACAAGGTCAATCCGACAAGACCTTCTTCGTCGTCATCTTTGGTAAAAGATCCGTCTGCTTTTGCCTTTGCGACCAGTTCGAGCAGATTCGGCAGTTTCTCCTTGAGATCTTTGGCCGCATCGCGGGCATACTCGAGATTGCTGGTCGGCAGACGCTTGGCAGGACGTGTTGGTTTGGGCGGTTCGGTGGAAGTGGGGGCTGGGGCAGGATCGGCAACAGGTTCCGAGGTTGTCGGACTCTGGGCAGGTTCGGCAGCCGGCGTGGGTTCAGGGGTGACCGGCGTTGTTTCCGGTTTTGCTGTATCGGTCGGTGTAGTCTCAGGTTGAGTCTGCGCCTTGTTTGCCTGGGGTTCAGAGACCTTCTGCGTCTCGGTTGTCGCGGGTGCCGGCGCGGTAAACTTGATGACAGCGATGTCAGAGCCGGAGATCGAACCACCGGCATCTTCGCCGGTCTTGCGGTTTTTGCCGGTGAACTGCAGATAAGCGCCGCTGCTTCCGGTGAAGATCCAGGCGCGCTGGACTTTCAACGTGGTTCCGTCGCGCTGAGTGACAGTATGCTCGCGGGTCGATTTGTTCCAGGTGATCTGCTCGATATCCTTGAACAGCACCTTGGTTTTCTTGCCGCCCTGCGGCGTGTATTCGATCCAGCCGGTGGGGGCAATCGAGGTTACATCAATGGTCTGGCCGTCGTTCGTCTCGATGACGGCTGAAAGAGTATCGGCCGCCTGCACCGCCAGACTCGACGAATGGAAAAGCAAGGCGACGAGAAGGAAAAGAATTGAGAATCTGAGACATGAATGCATGATGAGAGAGGACCCTCCTGAGTGATAAGAATATCTGCTGTCGGCATCGTAGGGTACACGTCGAGATCAGTCAAGTACCGCCGGCAGGGCCGGCAGTTCTCGGTGATAAAAACGTGCCTGGTCAGGCCACTTTGATCCCCTGTCGCTTCGCACGAACCACTTCGGCAACTTCGATCATCGACTCATCTCGCTTCTTCGTCGAACCTCTTCGAGCGCCCATCCCTGGGCGCGCTCAGAGGGCTCGCCCCATCGTGGGGCGAGCCAACGCAGAATCGGATGACTCGACGATCTCATACGCCGAGTGTTTCGGCTACACGCCAGGAGGGATCAGCGTTCGGCCTGTTCAGGCACCTCACCGAGAATTGCTGCGGCAGGGGAAGTTTCGCAGGTAATGCGGCGGCTCATGGAAAGCGGTGGAGAAGGTCGGTGCTGATGGGGTGGGAAAGAAAAAACCGTGCACGTCTTGATGCACGGTTGTGGAATCGGGTAGAATCCTGCGATTGTCCCGGATCATGAGGAGGCTATCTATGAGTCGTTCAGCGACTGTTCGAGTGTTGGTTCCCGTTCTCCTGTGCCTGTTGATGGGCGTCAGTGCAAGTGCACAGGATGCCGCTGCCGTATTGTATCAGCAGGGAATGAACCTGTATGCACAGAAAAATTACCTTGCCGCCATCGATTATCTCGGTCAGGTGTGCGACATGGCCCCGGCAAATCTGCAGGCGAGGTTCTACCTGGTGTATTCCTACATCGGGGTCGGGAAGCATCAGGAGGCGCTGAAACACGCGAAAGTTCTCGCTGAGAAAGACCCTGGCAACATGAGTTACCAGACGTTGAAAGCGGAACTGGAAAAGCACATCGGGGTGATTCAGACCCAGGCGGCCCAGTCGGTGCGCCCGCCCAAGGAAGTGGAGTTCGGTGGGTATCAGACATTGGAACCGGTCTCGAAACCGGCAGAGCCGAGGACGGAGTCGAAGCCGAAGCCGGCACCTCCGAAAGAACCCAAAGAAAAAGCGGACCCAATGGTCGAAAAGGCCATGGAGGCCCTGGACAATCAAAACTACGAAGAGGCCGCAAAGATTCTGGAAGAGCATCTGGCCAAGAAACCCAAAGATTTTACCGCTCTCCATGCGCGTGGTATGGTCGCAGTACAAGTCGGAGACTATGAAAAAGCGCGAACCTGGCTGGAAAAGGCCCTGAAAGAAAAGCCGGATGCCTTCGATACGCTGTTCCTGCTCGGCGAAGCCTGTTCGCGGCAGGGCAAGTTGAAAGAGGCCGAAGAGGCTTTCACCAAGGCGGTCGCCAAGAAACAGGACCAGTTCGCTCTCATCAATCTCGGCGAAGTGAAAAGGCGTCTCGGCAAGCTCAAGGAATCAGTCGAGACGCTGAAGAAGGCCCTGGCGATCGATGCGAACCTGGTCGACGCCAAGCTGGCTCTCGCCGATACGCATCTCGAGGAAGGCAAGACAGAGGATGCGATCAATCTGGTGAACGAGGTGCTGACCTCTGAGCCGACCAATTCTTCCGCTCACTTCGTGAAGGGAAAGATTCTCTATCGCAGCGATCTGATTGATGACGCCATTGTCGAGCTGAAGTCGGCCATGACGGAAAGTCGTGAAAACGAGACGATCGGCGCGTATCTCGGTCGCGTGCTGTTGAGCCAGCAGAAGTTTGCCGAAGCGCTCGATGCTGCCAACGAAGTGCTGAAGATCAACCCGAACAGCTGGGAAGCCCGGCTGATTCTTGCCGAAGCGCTGATGCAGACCGGCGATAATGAGAACGCACGCGATCAGATCTCGGAAGCGGAAAAGGTCTATAACGGCCCCAAGGTGATGCTGGCCCGGGCGAAGCTGACCCGCCGCGAGGGAGAAGTGGAAAAGGCGACGGAGATGTTTCAGGCCTACGTTGCGGCCGAAGGAAACAGCGGTCCCGCCCTTCTTGAGTTCGGACAATTCCTGGATGAGGTGGGCAACCTGAAAATGGCGGCAGAAGTGTATGAGACCGTCAAACAGAAGTTTTCGGGTACCTCGTTTGCCGTGCAGGCGGACAATCGTCTCGCCGGCGTGAAGGCGAGAATGCCGGCCGAGCCGGAGCCGGCACCACCTCCGGCCCCGAAGCCGGCCCCGGGCAAAGTCAAATATTGAAGCGGCAACAATTCACAGAAGATTGAGGTAGCCCCATGTGCGGAATCATTGGATACGTCGGCGACAAGCCGGCGAATGAGATCATTTTCGAAGGTCTGACTCGCCTCGAATATCGCGGGTATGACTCGGCCGGCATCGCCGTGAACGAAAACGGGAAGCTGCTGGTGAAGAAGGATGTCGGCAAGCTGCGGCATCTGCAGAAGTCCCTGCTCGACGAGTTCGGATCAGCGGCCGGCACGGGGATCGGCCACACGCGCTGGGCGACGCACGGGCGACCGTCGACTTTCAACGCTCATCCTCATGGCGACTGCAAGGGAACAATCCAGGTTGCGCATAACGGTATCATCGAAAACTATATTCCCTTGAAACAACGTTTGATGGCTGCCGGGCATAAGTTTGCCTCTGAAACAGACTCAGAGGTTCTGGCGCATCTGGTCGAATCGCACTATCGCGGGAATCTCGCCGAAGCGGTGCGGGCGGCCCTGCGCGAGGTTGAGGGCGCGTATGCGGTGGTCGTGATTCACGAAGCGCACCCGGGTGAGCTGATCTGCTATCGCAAGGAAAGCCCGCTGATCATCGGTCTCGGACGCCACGAGAACTTCGTGGCCTCAGACGTGCCTGCCATTCTGCGGCACACACGCGAGGTCGTGTATCTCAGAAATTTCGAAGGCGCGGTGGTGCGCCGAGACGGAGTCGAGTTTTTCGATCTGCAGGGGAACCCGATCGAAAAACCGTCAGTCCATGTCGACTGGAACCCGATTGCGGCGGAGAAGGGCGGTTTCTCGCACTTCATGCTCAAGGAAATCTATGAGCAACCGCAGGTCATTCGCAATACGATCGGTGGGCGCACCGCCGAAGAAGACGGCAAGATCTACCTGAACGAACTCGGACTCTCGGGCCCTGATCTGTTCAAGGTGCAGCGCATCGTCATGGTGGCGTGCGGCACAGCCTATTATTCGGGCTGCGTCGGCAAGTATCTCATCGAGAAACTGGTACGCATTCCGGTCGAGTGTGATCTGGCCAGTGAGTTTCGGTATCGTGAGCCGCTTGTCGATGCGAACACCTTGGTCATCGCCATCAGCCAATCAGGAGAGACCGCCGATACGCTCGCGGCCGTGCGTGAAGCCAAGGTGCGCGGCGCGAAGGTGCTCGGCATCGTCAATGCGAAAGATTCCTCACTGACGCGCGAGGTTGACGGACTGGTTTACATTCATGCCGGTCCCGAGATCGGCGTGGCGTCAACCAAAGCCTACATTGCCATGCTGACCGCTCAAGTGCTGATGGCCCTGTTGTTCGGCAAGATTCGCGGCACCCTGACTCCGAAGTATGTCACCGAAGTGATCGGCGAACTCAAGCGCATTCCGCAGGACATCGAGAAGGTGCTGGCTCAGGCCGAATCCATTCGCGAGCTGGCCAAGCGGTTTCAACATTATCGCGACTTTCTCTTTCTGGGTCGGGGCATCAATTACCCGACGGCGATGGAAGGAGCGCTCAAGCTCAAGGAGATCAGCTATATTCATGCCGAGGCGTATGCCGCCGGCGAGATGAAGCACGGGCCGATCGCCCTGATCGACAAGGACATGCCGGTATTCGCCATCGCCACCGCCTCGGCGCTGAACGAGAAGATTCTGTCGAATCTCAAGGAAGTGCAGGCGCGCTCGGGTGTGTTGATCGTCCTGGCTACCGAAGGCGAAGAAGATCATCTCGACAAGTTTGTCGAACATGTCATTCGTCTGCCGCGATGTTCCGAGATTTTGTCGCCGTTGCTGAACGTCGTGCCGTTGCAGCTGTTCGCCTACTACGTGGCCGATCTGCGCGGCTACGATGTTGATCAGCCCCGCAATCTGGCGAAGTCGGTCACGGTCGAGTAGCGGCGCTTTCGCCTCGCAACCCATGATCAACATCACGCGCATCTACGGCGATCGGGCTACCACGGGTGACCCGCTTCGCTACGGCGAAGACGGGCCGAAGCAGGTTCAGCATCGCCACCACTTTCACGGCCATGGGCGTGCACAGACAGCCGCAGAGCGTCGACCGGTCACGGTCTGGAACGTCACGAAGCGCTGCAACCTGAAATGCGTTCACTGCTACACCGACAGTTGTACGAATCCGGCTCCCGACGAACTGACATATGATGAGGGCGTAAGCTTTCTCGAAGATCTGGCGACCTTCAAGGTGCCCGCCATCCTGTTCTCCGGCGGTGAGCCGCTGACCAGACCTGATCTCTTTGATCTGGCTCAGAAAGCGGTGTCTTTTGGATTGCGACCGGTACTTTCGACCAACGGTGTGCTGATCGATCGGTCGTGCGCGCAACGTCTCAAAGACCTCGGTTTTATCTACGTCGGTATTTCGCTCGACGGCATCGGTGAAACCAATGATCGTTTTCGCGGCCGTTCGGGGGCCTTCGAAGATGCTTTGCGAGGGTTTCGCCACTGTCGCGAGGTAGGACAAAGGGTCGGCCTGCGTCTGACCCTGACCCGTCGCAATGTGCTTGATCTCGACCGCATTTTCGACTTTATCCTCGATGAAGGCATTCCGCGTGCCTGTTTCTATCATCTCGTGTATTCAGGGCGCGGGCGCGGTTTGTCGGATGAAGACCTGACACATGACGAGAGTCGCCGCGCGATCGACCTGATCTGCCGGCGGACACGCCAGGCCGTCGAATCGGGTCGTGATCTCGATATTCTGACCGTCGACAATCATGTCGACGGCCCGTACATCTATCTGAAGCTGTTACAGGAAGACCCGGAACGGGCCGAACGCGTGCGGCAGATGCTCGAATGGAACGGCGGCGGCGCGTGGTCGACCGGGGTGGGGATCGCTGACGTCGACTGGGCTGGGAATGTCCACCCGGATCAGTTCTGGCAGGATCACACGTTCGGCAATATCCGGCAAAAACCGTTTTCGCAGATCTGGCTTGATACGTCTGATCCGCTGATGGCCGGTCTGAAGAACCGCCTGCCGCTGCTCAAGGGCAAATGCCGCGACTGCCGATTCCTGGCGATGTGCGGCGGGGCCATGCGCGTGCGGGCGTGGCGGGTCTTCGAGGACCCCTGGATGCATGACCCGGCCTGCTATCTCACTGAGTCCGAGTGCGCGCCGAGAGAAAACTAGATGCAGCCTGAATCAAGCAGGTCTGCTATAGTACTCTGGGGGTCGAAAATCGTTTCATGGCTGTTTGCCATGCTCCTGCTGCTCGGCATTCCGGGCGTATTCTGCGCGTTTCTGCTTGACCATCTCGATGCGAGCCTGCGCGAAGAACGCCGCCGCAGTCAGGAAGCCGACATGCGCGAGGTGCTCGAACAGACGGCGGTTCGCGGCAATCTGCGACATCGCTTGCAGGCCCTGATCGATCGTCAGATGCAAATGCCCTGGACTCCCGCGACACTCATTCCGCGTTTGCGCAAAATTCTCCAGTCACATCCGTCCATGCTCGATGTCTATCTCTTTGCTGCAGATGGCAAGCGGGTTTCCATTCCCGACTGCCCGGACAACCTCGTTTTCGCATCACAGCAGGTGCTGAAAGCGATTCAGCAACCGGGGAGCGGGGTGTCCGAGAAAATCGTTCGCTCGTTCTGCGGCAATGCCAATGTGCCGACGTTGCTGGCCAATTCCCCGAACAGTCTGGTGGAACTGATGAACGGTGATCGCAACACCTACGGCGGCTGGTGGTCTCTGCGCGACCGGCAGGGGGTGACCACCGGGCATCTGCTGGTCTTCGTGCATCGCGGGGCCGTCCCCCCTGAGACATTGCTTGACCGCGCCGTGAACGAGTCGAATCGGCTCGTCCAGGGGCGGTTCTTCTGCGGCTGGTTCGAACCATCATCCCGCACCGGAATCCGCCCTGCCGGCATGCCGACGAAGCCGGGGCTTGAAGAGGCGTTGCGATCCATGACGGCCGGTCGATCATTCTGTGAGTGGGGTTCCGACTGGCTGGTCACCTATACCACGGAAGCAGGTGAACGTCTGTTTGCCGTGGCCGGTCGACCCTCTGAAGAGGAATCCCTGCGGCACCGGTGGCGTGATCGCCTGCTGGCGGTGCTGCTGGTCGGTCTGGTCATCGCCACCTGGTGCCATGTTTCGCTGCGCCGTCTGCGTGCCCGGTTGATCTGGCACTTCGCCATCGCCGGCGGGTTCCCTTTGCTGGTGTTTCTGTCGATGGTGACGATTGACCGTGAAAATCGCGCCTATCTCGTCGAACAGGACTTCTGCGCCTCGCACCTCGCTTTTCTGGCCAAGTTCGATGCGGATTTCCAGTCTGTGTTTGTCCCGGCTCTGCGACAGTATGAGATGGTCTACAAAAGCATCAGCGCCGATCCGGCCGGTTTGATCAAACGCGTGGCACCCGACCTGCATGGCTTGATCGAGCGTATGCACGGGTTGATCACTCGTCTGGTCGTCGTCGACCGGAGCGAACGGGTACTCTTCTTCGGGCGCTACGGCGCTTCGCCGACGGTCGAAGGGCAGGAGACTCTGCCGCACGCGGCGCTGAGCGTGCTGCAGAACGTGAATCTCGAACCGCCCAGCAGCTCGACGGCCGGTCTCAACAACCCGATCATGAGCATGCTGGTGCAGACGAAGTATGCACCTCAATGGATCGACGAAGACGGTCAGATCAACAGCAATCATCTGCAGAACGAGAACGTTCTGTCGTTCACGAAGCTGTTTCCCGAGCAAAAGGCCGGCTATGGGGCGATTCTCATGGCCATGCACGACGGGCACAAAGGGCAGATTCGTTACCTTCAGTCCAGGTTGGGAAGACGGAAAGTCACCTTCAGTCGCCGACCGCAGGTGTGGGCATTGCCGGCCGCTCCCGGTGCGTGGCCCGCTTTTCCTGATGAGACGATCGATCGTGACCCGATGATACGCAAACTGAAAGACCTGGTGGTTTCGACCGGCATGCCCCAGCATCAGCGGCTTTGGCTGCATAATCGCATGATGCTGGTGTCGGCCATGAAGGGGAGTTCCCTTGACGGTTATGTCTTGATGATGGCTCGTCCTGAAGAAACCATCAAAGGTCCCTCGCGTGCCATCTTGTACCGTGCGGTCGCCGCCTCGTTACTGATGTTGGCACTGACCTGCATCACCGGCATCATGACCTCGCGCATGCTGCTTCGCCCCCTGAACGATCTGGGCGTCGGTCTGGTTGCTCTGCAGAATCGTGACTTTTCCGTACGAGTAAGGTCGGGCGAAATACGAGAGTTGGCCTTGGTTGCCGAGCGATTCAATCTGTTGCTGGACAATCTTCAGGATCTGGAAATGGCGAGATCGGTGCAGGAAACGCTCTGGCCGGCCGCCGGCCTGACCGGCCCGGGTTGGCGCGTCGAGGGGCGATGCGTGACGGCCGCGGCACTCGGAGGCGACTTTTACGACTGGTTTCTGCTGGCCGACGGGCGACTGGTAGTGGCCGTCGGAGATGTCGCCGGTCATGGCATCCCATCCGCACTTGTGGCGGCGGCGGCGAAAGTTGAACTCGCCATGAATACCGAGTATGAGCGAGATCCGGCGGTGATTCTCGCTTCGATCAATGCTGCGTTCATGAAACAGGTCGGTCGCAAGCGCCCGATGACGTTCTGGCTCGGTCTGTTCGATCCGGCGACGCGACAGCTGCACTACGCCAATGCCGGTCACAACTTTCCGCTCGCCGTGGTGAACGGGGAGAAGCCGTGCATGCTCGAGGGCAAGGGATACCCGCTGGGCAGCCGACAGAAGACGGCCTACGTGTCGGGTACTCTCGACCTGACACGCGGAGGCCGTGTCTATGCCTATTCTGACGGCATCATCGAGGCGCAGCATGCGACCCGGGGGCCGTTCGACTACAGCCGTTTCGAGGCC
This sequence comes from uncultured bacterium, assembly GCA_964472075.1. Taxonomy (GTDB): domain Bacteria; phylum Muiribacteriota; class Ozemobacteria; order Ozemobacterales; family Ozemobacteraceae; genus CAYYIY01. Next base: position 16,807 of record CAYYIY010000031.1, read on the forward strand.
GGGGCTGTGCGTTGTCTGACTCTCGGAGTCTCCGAATCGATTGCGGCGCTGTTCGATGAGGCGCGTGCCTGGTCGGGGCAGACCGTGCCCGATGACGATCAGACCCTGGTCATTCTGCATGTGGAGGGCGGCCATGTCTGATCGCCGGCTGATTCCGACGCTGCTGATCGCGCTGTCGCTCTTTGCGTTTGCCGTCATCGAGGCAGAGACCACGGCAACCCGTTCGCAGCGGCGCCGGGCCGAAACGGTTCGCCGGCGTCTTGACACCATCGCCGGCGGCATTGATGCCCGCAATATCGGACAAACGCTGATTCGCAGTCTCTTCAGGCAGATTCGGGGAAAAGCGGCCGCCGACCCCGAGATCCCTGTGCTGGTAAGCCGCGAACTGCGCGGAGTCGCTTCCGGGGCAATTGAAGTGTACCTGACAGACAGAGACGAAAACCTTATTTGGAGCAGCGGGGCGGGAAGAGAATTGTTTGATCTGGTTCGCGCTCGCCTGGGTTCGACGCAGTTACCTTCCCTGGGGTTGCGTGCGCCAGTGTGGCGTCTGCATCGCCTGGCCGCCAAGCCTCATATGGTCGCAGTGTGGCGTCTTGACCGGCGGGTGACGACCGGCTGTGTTGCCGGCGTGCTGTATCTCATCGACAAGCGCATCCTGCATCCGCAGGCTCTGGTGGCGCTGCTTCTCGCTCGTCGTGCCGAGTCGGGCGAACGGTTCGGTTACTGGAATCGCCTGACCGGAGCGTCTTTTCAACTGCCGACCGAGATCTCGTCGGCGAAGATGCCGTACCTGCTGAGGCGTTTTTCGCGGCAGCAGAAAACCGAGATTTCGGTCGCCGGAACTCAGGTGGTTCTGGTTCCCATGGAACGCAGCGGAGTTCTTGTCGGAGTGGCCCGCAAACCGCCGCTGCAGCTGCCTGGGTGGCTGCATGCCGCATTCTGTCTGCTGCTGTTCGGCTGGTTCGGCCTGCAGCGATCATCTGCAGAACATTCACTGACCCTGCGACGATTTATCGGTCTCAGCCTGTGTGTGGCAGCCGGCTTGCCATTGGGGCTGACCTTCGTGTTCTGGTCGCTCTTCGAAGAAAACCGTACCCGCAGTCTGGAAAGTGAACAGTTCAGGCGCCTTGAACAGTGTCTGATCAATCTCGATCGTTCGCTGCCCGAAGTGATTCGGCGTCGAGAACGCGTTTTGCACGGCGTTTCCGAGCGTCTCGAACGATCGATCGATCATCTGGAACCGGTCATTCGCGATCTCAACCGAATGGAGATCGAGAACCAGGTATTCGAAAGCGGTTTTTTCGTCAGCTCGGCGGGCGTTCATCTGCGAGGGTTCGGGTTTCAGGAAACCTCTCTGCGGCAGACTGCTCTGATGTCGCGAGATGACCGCCGCCGCCGCATTCAGGAGTTTCTCGAAAATGGTCTTTTCACCCCCGTGAAGTGGTTGAAGACAGCCTTGGAGCAGGACCTGGAGCCTGATTCGGTTAAACGCATCTGGGACTGTACGATTTCGAAGGCTCACCAGGCGAAGATGGAATCAGGCATTTCCGTGCTGGGGAAGGTGATTCTGCAACGCTATAACCAGGAGCACGGGGTGGCTGACATCGACACTTCTGGCGGCGGCAAGCAGGACCTCGTCTATGGGGCGATGATCGATTCACAGACCGGCGACATGATTCAAGGAGCCATCGCCAATCTGAGACGTGCGATTGCGCTTGGTGCCGGCGAGATTTCTTCGTATATCTATGTCGACATTCTCAGAGATGCGTTCGCCCGCGGCCAGTATTTTCTGCTCTTCTTCATGGATCTGCGATCGATTCAGGGGCATTTTTTCAACGAGCTATTTGCGAATCCGCAAACATGGCCTGAGAACATTGAATTCTTTACCGATAGCTGGTACTGTCCGACATTGTTCCCGCGCCAGGGGCGCCCCGAGAAGTTGCGACGTTTTCTCGAGCGATTGCAGCCGCCCCGCCGTCTGATCAGCGAGACGACGTGGCTGAACGGGCGCAAAATGCTGCTGAGCGGTCTCGCGGGCAAGAACATGCGCCACTTCGTCGTGTTTGCCGCATCGCCGTGGAGTGTTGTTGAAGCGCAGCAAACCCGACTGCGCCGCGAAATGTCGGTGATCGCCGTGATGATGGCGCTGCTCATTGTTGCGATCTCGTGGCGTCTGTATCAGAGCATCATTGCTCCCGCCGAACGCCTGATGGAAGGCATTCGAGCGATCGAGGCGAAACGGTATGACCATCGCATTCCGCTGGTCACGGGCGATGAGTGGGATGAATTGGCACAGTCGTTCAACCAGACGATCGGGAGCCTCGAGGAACTGGAAGTGGCGAAGGTGGTGCAAACACAGATTCTGCCGCAGCAGGCGATCGAGGTTGCCGAGGCCGGCTTTCTCGGGCGTAGCCTGATGACGGGCCAGGTCGGGGGCGACTATTTCGATGCGGTCGCCAATGAAGACGGCAGTCTGAGTTTCGTGATCGGTGACGTCACCGGGCACGGCGTCTCAGCGGCTCTGGTCGTGGGCATGGTGAAGTCGGCGTTTCATTTCATTCACCGGCGCGGGGTGCGCGAACCCGCCGAGATGCTGAAGCAGATGAACACCATGATCGTACGCTCTCTGAGCAAGAAGAAGGCGCTTTCGATGCAGATCGGCTGGTACAAACCCGGCGGCAGGCTCGTGTTCGCCAATGCCGGACATCCGTACCCGTATCTGCTTGTTCCGTCGCAGCCGTTGAAACCCGTGACTGCGCGCGGCATGGTGCTCGGCGTGACGACGAAGCCTCGCTTTGAGGAAGTGACTGTCGAACTTGGCGCGAACGGCGGGGCGATGGTGCTCTTCACCGACGGCATCGTCGAGCAGATGAACCCGGCTGGAGAACGAGTGAGCATCGAAGGCTTTCAGCGCATGCTTGCTCATTCGTCCGGGCGCTCGGCAGAAGATCTGATTGCTGCCATACAGCACGAAGTGCGGCGTTTCGCTGCGGGCCGGCCTCTCGAAGACGATATCACGCTGGCCGTGTTTTCCTGGAAGGCACGCGGGGCGGGGGCGAAGGCTGGATAACCGGCAGGGATTTGCCGATGAAACTGGTGGAGGGTTGCCATGTTCATCGGTCTCGTCTTGTTCATCACCATTGCGCTCATCGTACTTGGAGCGGCTCAGGCTGCGTTCATGCGGCATACCGGCCGCCTGTTCTGGCGGGCCATGCTGCCTTTGGCCTGGCGACGCGCCATGTTGCCGCATGACGAGGTGACGCTCGACGAGTTCGGTCGCCTCGAAGAGTGGAGCGCTCTGCTCTTTGCCATGGCCTTTCTGACCCTGCCGTTCATCGCCCTCAATTTCATCGGGTTTCTCGACATTCTGCCTGGGTGAGCGTGAAGATGACCGTCTTCGGTCGCCGGCTTTCGCTGCAGACACAGGGGTTTTCCGACGTGCACGACCTGACCGAACAGGTACGCGGCATTGTTCGAGAGGCGAAGATTCGCGAGGGATTGCTGGTCGTCAGTGCCATCGGTTCAACTGCGTCGGTCACGACGATCGAGTTTGAACCCGCACTGAACCAGGACCTGCGAGACTTTCTCGAGCGTCTGGCCTCGCAGTCGCTCCCCACGCGGCACTCAGAGACCTGGGGCGACGACAACGGCTTTTCTCACCTGCGGGCCAGTCTGATGGGCCCGTCGCTGACCCTGCCGGTCAGTGAAGGTGAGCCGGTGCTGGGAACCTGGCAGCAGATCGTGGTGGTCGATCATGACAACCGGCCTCGCCGTCGCGAAGTGTTTGTCCAGGTTGTCGGCGAATAAAATCAGTTCTGGGTGAGAGATCTCAGCTCTTGATGCAGCGCGGCCAGAAAAGTGCCGACGTCGGTGACGATGCCGATGGTCTGATGCGATCCGCGATCAGCCAGCTTGGTCACGACGGCCGGGTTGATGTCGACGCAGATGGTTTTGACCCACCCCGGCAGCATGTTGCCGACGCCGATGCCGTGCAGCATGGAGCTTAACAGCAGCATCATACCGCAGTCTTTCAGTTCGCGGGCGTAGGCTTCCTGCGCGGCGACCATATCGGTGACCACCTCGGGCAGCGGGCCGTCGTCGCGAATGCTGCCGGCGAGGACATACGGCACATTCTTCCGGGTCAGTTCATACATGATACCTGACGTGATCGTTCCTGCTTCGACCGCGGCCTTGATCGACCCGTGTTTGAAGACCGCGTTAATGGCGCGCATGTGGTTGCGATGACCTTCAGAGACCGGGTCGCCGCTGTGAATATCGATGCCGAGAGAGGTGTTGAACAGATTCGACTCGATATCGTGCACGGCGACTGCGTTGCCGGCCAGCATGAAGTCGATGAAACCGTCGCGGATCAACCCGGCCAGATACTCGGCTCCACCGGTGTGAACCACGACCGGCCCGGCGGTGACGCCGATGCGCTTCCCCTGCCGGCGTTTCTCTAACAGAATGCGGGCGATCTTGCCGACGGCGATGCGTACGCGCCGCTCAGAGCTTACGTCGCTGTTCATGAACCCGAACTCCTCGTGGTCGCGTTCCTTGAATTCCGGATGAATGCGAATACCCTGATACCCGCAGACCACCAGGTCTCCGGCCTTGATCTGACGCAGCTTGCGGCAGGTTGCCGTCCAGCCGCTCGAATCCTTGCGGCAGACCAGAATGGCATCCATGCGCTGATTGGCGGCTTCGACCCAATGGCCGTCGAGCTTGACCTCGGTTCTGTGGTTGGTAGTTGAGTAAAACTCGTCGGGAACGACGCAATCCTTTTCCGCCGCCTTCAGGCAGGCTTCCGGCTCTTCCTGCGTCTGGCAGCCGAATTCATACAGTCCTTCCTGAATGCGCCGCAACTGAGATTCGGTGCGCGCGTACACGACGAAGCGGGTCTTTGAATATTCGTCATGCGACTTCCCCATGGTGAACTCGAGAATCTGATACGCTCCACCGCTGCGAATGATCAGGTTCATGATCGAGGACATGATGCCCGAATCGATCAGGTGTCCCTGGGTTCTGAGTTCGATATGGAACGGATACTCGGCAAATGAGGTGCTCATGCGCGGCTCCTTCTTGAAGGCGTTTGCCGGTTGCGCTGACAGCTGCAACACGGGGTAGATCGATCAGGCCGATTCTACCACTGCCCGCGTTCGGTGAACAGTCGGATTTATTGCCGGGTGAACTCGCTCAAATCAGGCCCTGCTTATTCGGAGGAATTCCTACTAGCGAAAATATGGGAAGGCAGGAAGATTTGCCCCCAATTACATGCGAGTAGACGACGAAGAAGGGGAAGAGTATGATGAACCTCGATCCTAGGGGTTCGTCTTGTTTTCGATGAACCGATCGACTTCTTGATTCTCTGGGTGGGAGGGAAATCATGCGTTTGAAGTTGTTGCTGGTGGCGGCTCTGGTCATGCTCGTGACCGGCGTGGTTTCAGCCGCGGAATCTGCCGCGGCTCAGCAGGCAAAGGATGATGCGGTGAAAACGGAACCGGCTGCGAAGTCGGAAACGACTGCCCCGGCTGCACCGCAGAAGCTGACGCTCGACGAGTGTCTGAAAATCGCTCTCGAGCGCAACCATCGTCAGCCGGCCTCGAAGTTCGCCGTTGAAGCCGCCGACGCGCAGCTTCGGCAGGTGAAATCCGGCTACATGCCGCAGTTCCTCGCCCGCTCGACGTATCTGCGCCAGGACGAGCCGGGTAACTTCATTTTCCCGGAAGAGTCTTCGTTCTATCAGGTTAAGGGACTCGATGCCCTACTGCCACAGGGCACTCCGCCGGGGACCCCTATTCCTCTGAACGTCACCATTCCTGAAAAAGATGTGAAGCTCGGCGATCGTACCAGCTGGGTCAATGAAGTCGGCATGAAGTTTCCGCTGTATACCGGTGGACAGCTCGAAGGGTTGACCAGGCAGGCACGTGCCGGTCTGACCGCCGCGCGCGAAGAAGCCCGCAAGACCGACATGCAGGTGGTGATGGATGTGCGCAAGGCCTACTGGACCTGCGTCATGACCCACAATCTGGTCACGATTCTGCAGGATACCTTCGATCGCATGGAAACCACGCTCGATCTGACGGAGCGCCTCTACACCGCGGGCAGCGGCAAGGTGAAGAAGACCGACTTCCTGCGCAACAAGCTGACCGTCGAAGCCCTGCGGTCATCGCTGGCGACCATGCAGGGTCTCGAACAGACGGCCTTGTCGGCACTGGCGACGATGATGGGCCTCAACTGGCCCGAACGCGTGATTCCGGCCGACGAGAACCTGCCGTTTGACAAACAGACCGTGAGTGCCGAGCAGATGGTGCCCGCCACGCTGCAGTTCAACCCCGATTGGGCCAGGCTCGATGCCGGTCTCAAAGCTGCCGAGGGCAGGATCCGCGAATCGAAATCTGGGCATCTGCCCAAGCTGGCGCTCTTCGGGAACATTCAGGCCATCGACAACGACTACGACAAAGGTATGACCACGCCGCGCAACAAGCACAACTGGACGATCGGTCTCGGCATGGAATACAGCCTCTTCGACGGGAATCTGACGACGCAGAAGGTGCGAGAGGCGCGTGCCCGCCTGAAAAAACTGCAGGAAGAGAAGATTCTGCTGCGCGAAGGGCTGGCGCTCATGGTCCAGCAGTACTGCAACGGGGTGAACTACGCGCAGAAACAGGTCAGCGCCCTCGAAGAATCGGCGAAGGCCGCCGTTGAAAATCGTGAACTGAACATTCGCGCGTATCAGAACGAGTTGGTCGAAACCAAAGACGTTATCGAAGCCCAGCTGACCGAAGCATTCATCAAAGCCGGTCTCGAAAAGGCGCGCTTCGATCGCATCGAAAACCACCTCAATCTCGAATTCGTTGTCGGTCGCGAACTGGCCGGCCTGCTGGGCCTCGAGGCGTCTGCATCTCAGGGGGCTGACAAGGTGCAGCCGGAAACCGCAAAGAAGTGAACGCGGAAGGGAAAAGAACAGGCACGTGATGTCCTGTCACGAGAAGACGTACGGAAGCCCGCCTGAAATCCTGCTGCTGAAGCAGGGTTTTCAGGCGGCTCGGCTGTTCGCGTTTTTTCGACTTGCTACGCAAGTGCTCGTCGGCTGCCCGGAAAGTCAGACCATCTTGCGTCGACTTGGTCGGTACGGTGGGCTTCTCGGCCTTCTCTGTCTCTTCCTTGTCGTTCAATTGCCGGTGGGTGCTTCGGTGGGTGCCGAATCCGAGCGCGTGAAGTGCGGGTTTTCGGCAACGACGCTGTCGAATGTCGATGCGCGCGATGCCGAAGTTGCTCTGCGGGTCTGGCTCGAACAGATCCTGAAGAATGAGGGTGTGACGTGGGAATTCGCTACCAAGGTCTACGATACCAAGGAAGAATTGTACCAGGCATACAAAGAGGAAAAGTTGGATGTCGCCGCAGTTTCGACGCTTGAATATCTGCACCTTTCGCAGAACGGGCAGCTTGAGGGAGAGTTTACAACCGAGATCAGCGGCTTGCCGGTGGAAACCATGCAGCTGCTGGTTCATACCGACTCCGGAGTGGAAAAACTCGAACAGCTGCAGGGCAAGAGTCTGATCATCGATACACGTCTGGCGGGTGAGAACCCGGGGCTTTGGCTGGCGCTCGAGCTGAAGAAGCGCGGTCTGCCGTCGGCTGAGACCTTTTTTCGAAGTGTGACGGTGGTGAAAGATCCAGCTAAGTCAGCACTACCGGTCTTCTTCAAGAAAGCCGACGCCTGCATTATTCGCGAACAGGGCCTGCAAACCCTGACAGAAATGAACCCGCAGATTGGGAAGAGACTTAAATCGATTATGATTTCACCTCCCTATGTGCGTGGTGTAATCGCGTTCCGCAAAGGATTCGACCAGGACAAACGGGAAACGATCAAGCGATCTGCCTTGAAACTGCATGAATCGGCGCGTGGACAACAGGTGCTGACGCTGTTCAAGGTCGACCGCATTATCATCTTGAAACCAGAGTATCTGCAGACCACGATCCAACT
>CAYYIY010000031.1:24803-62001 GCA_964472075.1 uncultured bacterium
GCGACGGCTCAAGGCTTCTTTCCATGACACCTTCCGGCGTTTTTCCGGGACCGGCTTCAGAAAGATTCGGGTCGACTTCGCTCAGAAACGGTGGTTTGTACCGGCGAACTGTGAGATAATACAGAATAGAAGACAGGGGAGGATGAGCGAGTGCATGACTGAGGCGGACCTGAAAGATCATACTCATCAACAGGGACGGCGCGGTCTGTTTTTTCGCACCGTGGCTCTTACCTTCCTGGTCGTGGTCATTGCCGTCGGTCTTTTTCTGGCGCTGGTTACGCCGTTGCTGCGCGAAACGCTGAAAAAGAGTCTGCAGTCACATGGTGAGGTGCTTGCCAGTTCCATCGCTCAGGTCACGATTACTTCGATCGTCTCTGAGGACTTCAGTACGGTGGTCGATCACTGCGTCAAGGTGCTTTCAGACCAGCCGCCGATTCGATTCATCGTCATCACCCGCAAAGACGGGTTTTCACTGATCCATCATCCCGGCGGCTGGAGTCAGGAAAACTCTTCTGAATGGCGCTCGATTGGTGCTGATTTTCCCGTCGGTTTGCTGGAAGACAATCGTCTGGCGACCATGAGCGAAAAAATTTTTCGCTATACCGCTCCGCTGGTGTATTCCGGCATCGAATGGGGCTGGATCCACCTCGGCATCTCTCTCGACTCGTATGCTCTCGATCTCGACAACATCAATCAGCGCCTGCTGCTGCTGTGTCTTTTCAGCGTGTCGGCCGGTCTGTTGTTTGCCTGGTATTTCGCGGACAGGCTCATTCGACCCATTCGCGCGCTTGAAGAAACGGCTCGCAAGATCGGTCAGGGTGAACTGACGCTGCGCTCAAACATTCAGACCGGCGACGAACTGCAGTCATTGGCAGAAACCTTCAATTCCATGGCCGAAACCCTCGGACACAGCCTCGACGAGTTGCGGGCCGCCAAAGATCAGGCCGAGTCGGCGAACCGTGCCAAAAGCGAGTTTCTGGCCAACATGAGTCACGAGATTCGTACCCCGCTCAATGGCGTCATCGGCCTCGCGGGGCTGCTGTCACGTACCGAACTCAAGCCTGAACAGCGAGAGTATGTTGAAACCATCAACTCGTGCGGTGCCACGTTGCTGTCGCTGATCAATGACATTCTCGACTTTTCCAAGATCGAGGCGGGACGTATCGAACTCGAGAAGGTGGTGTTCGATCCCCGTTATCTCTTCGAGGAAACACTTGGTCTGGTGACTGATACCGCGCAGAGCAAAGGGCTTGAGCTGGAATTCCTGGCGGAATCGCCGCTGCCGGCGGCCCTGCAGGGAGATCCCGGTCGTTTGCGGCAGATTCTGCTGAACCTGCTGAGCAATGCCATCAAGTTTTCGCCGCGAGGGTATGTCGCTTTGCGAGTCGCCGCCGAACGTCCGCCGGGAGCGGGGTGTCGGATGACAATCGAGGTAATCGATTCGGGAATCGGCATCTCACCCGAACAGGCGTTGAAGCTGTTCAAGCCGTTCTCGCAGGCCGATGCCTCGACGACACGCCGGTTCGGCGGTACCGGGCTGGGACTTTCCATCTGCCGCCGGTTGACCGAGTTGATGGGGGGTACCATTGAGATCGCGAGCGAGTTGAACAAGGGAACGACCTTCCGCGTTCGTGTCGAATTGCCGGTCGTAGAGGAAGCGCATGCCCCCCCGAAATGGGTTGATGAATGCCGAGGCCGCCGACTGCTGATCGTTGACGGGCATGAAATCACGTCGCGAGCGACCACGATTCAGTGCCGCCTCTGGAACATCGAACCGGTCGTATGTCGCGGGCAGGCAGATCTCGAACAGATCCTGGCCCAGGAGCAGCCCTCGGATACAGCGTGGCTTGCGGTCATCATTCATATTCCTGCGTCAGGTCTCGAAGACGCGGTCGAGATCGTGCAGACCCTGCGCGAACACCCCACGGGTCGGCGTTTACCGGTGGTCATCTCGATTCCTGCCTTCCGTCGCGCGGCCGCGGCGGACTTCATGAAGCGAGTCGGCGGGGTCTGCTGTCTGCGGCGCCCCTTCAAACAGGCCGACGTGCTGCGTTGTCTGCAGACCGTGTTGCTGGGTGTGGATCAGGTGCCGGTTTCGGGCCAGGTCGCTCGGGCCGAACCTGACAAGGAAGGGGCGCGACCGGCCGTGTGGGCTGAAGGCCGCCAGGTGTTGCTGGCGGAAGATAACCCGGTCAACCAGCTTGTCACCACCACGATTCTGAAAAAACTCGGCATGCAGGTCAAGCTGGCCGCCAACGGCAAAGAAGCGCTGCGTCTGGCTCAGGAAGCCGTGTTTGATATCATTCTGATGGATTGTCAGATGCCCGAAATGGATGGGTTCATGGCCACCAGAGCGATTCGCGAGCGTTCGAGCGGTATGCGCACGCCGATCATCGCCCTGACCGCGGGGGCAACGGAAGAAGACAGACTGAAAGCCCTCGAGGCGGGCATGGATGACTTCCTGCTGAAACCGATTCAGCCCGATCATCTGTCGCGCACGCTGCGACGCTGGCTGGATACGGCATCTGCTCCAGCATCTCCCGCTTCGCCCCCCCCGCAGAAGACATGACGTTTCACAGGGAACATTGCGCGATCTTCCTGCCGAAGCGCTTTCAGGTCGCACTTGTTCGTCCTGCGTCGATCAGTGACGCAAAGGGATAGAGAGTGATAGAATGCGAAACCGCAGTGGTGGATAAAGCATTGTTTTATCTATTGTGATTGCGGAAATTGTACCAGTCGTGGAACACGGAACCAATGGCTAGCACGGCAACACTGCCTGCTGCAGAGATAAAACTGTCGCAATCCGAGGCAAATCACGGCACTTCAATGAGACAGCCGCCCTGGGGCCTGCGGCGAAAAACCGCTCTTCTTTCAGCCCTGGTGCTGCTGATTGTGCTGGCGTTGTTCGCCTTTCAGGTGTTGCCGCTTCTGCGCAAGACCCTCGAAAAGAGTCTGCAATCACAGGGAAAGGCTCTGGCGGCGTCGATCGCCCAGGTCGTCACCTCATCCATTCTTGCGGAAGAATACAGCGGGGTTGTTGACCATTGTCTCGAGGTGCTCAAGCGCGTGCCGACGATTCGCTTCATCGTAGTGGCCCGGCATGACGGCTTCTGTCTGCTTCTGCAACCCAACACCTGGACCCAGGAAACGCTGGGGAAAGACTGGGCCGATCCCGCAGAAGCGGATGTGCAGGGCCGATTCCGACAAAGCCCGTTTACCTCAGAACTGTTGTATCACCAGGCGCATCCGTTGTCTTATTCCGGCATCGAGTGGGGCTGGCTGCATCTGGGCCTGAGCATCGATGCCTTTGACTCTGATCTGGGTGCCATTTATCGAACGCTGATGCAGATCGGCTTGTTTTCAATACTTGTCGGTCTGGGACTCTCGGCTTACTTTGCGAGCCGCCTGGTCAGGCCGATCAGCCAGCTGCAGGCGTTCGCGGGGCGGGTTGCTGCCGGAGATCTCACGCCCGGGCCGGTGGTTCGCACCGGTGACGAGGTCGAAAGCCTCGCGATGGCGTTCAACACCATGATTGATGCTCTGCGCCACAGTCAGGATGAGTTGATCGCGGCCAGAGACTATGCGGACAACATCATTCGCTCGATGAATGACTGCCTGGTCGTCGTGACTCCCGATCTGCGCATTCGCAGCGTGAATGCTGCCGCAGCTCGACGACTCGGATATTCTTCTGAAGAACTCATGGGGCGCGCGGTTGAACAGATCTTTCCGGCAGAAGTCGGCGCCGGTCGCGGCATTGCCTGGAGCGAGATCAGGCCGAAGGCCGGCATTGTGAATCAGGAATACGAGATGACGGCTCGCGGCGGCCACCGGATTCCGATTCTCTTTTCCGCTTCGATCATGACCGATGCCGCCGGCAACAACTTCGGCTACGTCACCGTGGCCAAGGACATTTCGGACCTCAAACGATCGGAGGAGGAAAAGCGCAGTCTGGAACTGCAGATTCAGCAGACGCAGAAACTCGAGAGTCTGGGGGTTCTTGCCGGCGGCATCGCCCATGATTTCAACAATCTGTTGATGGGCATTCTCGGCAACGCGGAGATGTTGCGCTGCGATCTTCCGGCCGAGTCTCCGGCTGCAGCCGGTCTGCAGGAAGTCGAGATTGCGGCTCTGCGCGCGGCCGATCTCGCCAAGCAGCTGCTGGCCTATGCCGGAAAAGGGCGCTTTCTCATACAGGCCTTCGACGTCAATGATCTGATTCGGGAGATGTCGCAACTGCTCGAAACGTCGATCTCTCGCAAGATCACCCTTGAGTTGCGTTTCACGGAACCGCTGCCGGCGATCCGCGGCGATGCCACGCAGATTCGCCAGGTGGTCATGAACCTGATCATCAACGCTTCTGATGCGATCGGCGATCGTTCGGGTCTGGTGGTGGTCAGAACCGGGTTGCAGAAAGTCGAAAATGAGATCTGGGATGACAACTACTTTCTCGAACGCATCAGCGACGGTCTGTATGTGTTTTTCGAGGTTGAAGACAACGGCTGCGGAATGAGCGAAGACACGCGGCAGCGCATCTTCGACCCGTTTTTCACCACCAAGTTTACCGGTCGCGGGCTTGGCCTGGCGGCAACGCTGGGTATCATTCGCAGTCACAAGGGCGCGATTGCGGTGAAAAGCGTCGAAGGGAAGGGTACGACCTTTCGCGTGCTGATACCGGCTACTGAAGCGGTTGCGGCAAAGCCGGTGGTCTCACCGGTGTCGGTTGCGCCTGCTCCTGTTCCTGCTGTTGCTGCCGTTCCGCAGATTCCTGAACCGGTACAAGACGCGAAGGGGCTGATTCTGCTCGCGGACGATGAAGTGGCGATTCGCTCGCTGGCCGTCAAGATGCTCAAGCGCTGCGGCTACGATCTGATTCTCGCGACGGACGGCCAGGAAGCCGTTCGCTTGTTCGAAGAACGGCAGCAGGACATCAGCCTGGTCGTGCTTGATCTGACTATGCCCCGCATGAGCGGGGAAGAGGCATTTCAGGCAATACGCCGTCTCGATCCCGAGGTTCCCGTTCTGATCTCGAGCGGCTTTGACGAGAATGAAACCATGGCCCGCTTTGTCGGTGCCGAGCGGGTAGCCTACCTGCAGAAGCCCTTCCTGTTCAGGGATTTTTCGGCCAGACTCGACGAAATGGCGCGCCCGAAGCAAAACTGATCCGCCCGACCTGCCGACCGCGCCGAATGTCCGAATAGACGAACTCTTCCGCCTGTCGAGGCGAACGCGAAAGTCCTAGGCGGCGCTCTTTTCCATTTCCAGACCGAGTTCGCGAATGCGGCGCAGATCCATCTTGCCGGTGCCGAGAACCGGTATCGCGTCGATGCGATGAAAGTTTTCGGCACGAGGAATCCAGAGGTTGGGCAATCCGCAGGCGGCGAGCTTTTCGATGGTCGCCTTCAGCGCGTCGTCATTGAGTGTGTGCAGAACGACCAGCTTTTCCCCCTTTTTTTCGCAGGGCACGCCGGTCACGGCGAATGATTGCTGCTCGATGCCGGCCAGCTCGTGAAGCTTCTCTTCGACTTTGACGTGTGGTACCATTTCACCGGCGATCTTCGAGAAGCGTGAGAGACGATCGGTGATCTTCAGGAATCCGTCCTCGTCGAGCACGGCGATGTCGCCGGTCATGTACCAGCCGTCTTTCAATACTTCGGCGGTCTTTTCAGGCTTGCCGAGGTATCCGATCATGACATTCGGACCTTTGACCCACAGCAGGCCGGGCTTGCCGACGCCGAGCGGGGCGCCCGTGTCCGGGTCGGTGATGCGCACGGTGATACCCGGCAGCGGGTGCCCGATGGCGCCGCGCTTGCTGCCGACCTGATAGAAGCCGGGGCCGCGGAACCCGGGCACGCTCATGGTAACGGCTGGAGCGCACTCGGTGCAGCCGTAGGCCTCGTGCGGACGTATGCCGTACTTGTCCTCGAATGCCGTGGCGACGCGTTCCGGCATCTTCTCGGCCCCGACCATGACATAGCGCAGTGAGCCGAACTGTTCAGGCGTGATGCGCCGCATATAGGCCTGCAGAAAGGTCGGCGTGGCACAAAGAATCGTGAGCCAGTACTTTTCGACCAGATAGCCGATCGTCTTCGCGTCGATCGGGTTCGGGTGATAGGCAACGCGGAATCCCTTTAACAGCGGAAACCAGAAGGTGCCGGTGAACCCGAGCGAGTGAAACAGCGGCAGGGCACCGAGAATACCGTCTTCCTTGTCGACCCGCAGAATCTGCGCGATGCCCTCGAGATTGGCGTAGATGTTGTAATGGCTGAGCATGACGCCCTTGGGTTCGCCGGTGCTGCCGCTCGAAAAGATGACCGTCGCCATGTCTTCGAGTGTCCAGGTTTTCGTCGAGCCTAGAGCCCATTCGATCAACGACTTCGGGAAACACAACGCCATGACGGTGGCGATCGCTTTGTCGCCGCGCGTGATCGTCGGTGCCAGATCTTCCAGTATCACGGCATTCGTCTCTGCCGGAACTCCGACCTTCACCTTCTCGAGCAGGGCGCGGGCGGTCAGCACGGTCTTGATGCCGCACAGCTTTGCCGCGTAGTTCACCGAATCCTGTGAGGCTGTGTAATTCAGATTAACCGGTACCTTGCCGGCCATCAGGACGGCGATGTTGGCGATCGCGGCCGATACGCTGGTGGGCAGCATCAGGCCGATCATCTCCTGACCGCGCCATGTGTCGCGCAGAGCGCGGGCCAGTGCGATCGATCGTACCAGGGCACCGAAGGCCGAAACATACTCGTTATGCATGTCTGCCATGGCAAGACGCAGCGGGTGCAGGCGTGCTTCGCTGATGAATGCGCGATGCAGCGGCTGCATTTCATCCTTGCGATATTGAAACGCCTCGGTCGACAGTTCCTGAACCACGGCTCTCAGCTCGGGAGCCGAAGTGTCGGCCGGCATCGGCTTGCCGTACGAAACCGTGATGGGGTAGGGGAACGGGAACGTGCGGGGCCACTTCCAGAAGAACCGGCCTCGCTCGAAGGTGTGAATCGAACCCCAGATGCGATCGAGATGAATGGGAATGATCGGGTTGCTCAGCCCCTTCATGATGCGTTCATACCCGCGTCGGAAGGGGAGCATCAGACCGGTGCGCGTCATCTGACCTTCGGCGAAGATGCAGACGACATCGCCGTTTTCGATCGACTTCGTCGCCTCGCGCAATGACTGCAGCAAGGCACGCGGCCCGTCGTTGCCGGCAATCGGAATCACACCCATGATTTTCGCCAGCGGTTTGATCCAGATCTGTTCGTAGTATTCGCGATGCATGATGAAGCGCACGAACCGGTCGGTTGACGCGATGACCAGCAGCGAATCGACGAACGAGAGGTGGTTGGCGACAAAGAGGGCGCCGCCGCGATCGGGAATGTTGTCGCGTCCGACGACTCGAATACGATAGAACGTGTGAGTCAGCAGCCACAGCAGCATGCGAATCAGCGAGTCCGGCAGCAGCCGGAGTACATACGCGGTGACCGCGACCGTCAGCGTGCCGCTGATCAGAAAGATGGCCGATGCCGAAACCTTGAAGCCGACCGTGATGACGTAGAAGAACAGCGAGGCTGAGATGGTGCCCACGTTGCTCATGAAATACGAAAGCCCCTGCAGACCGCCCTTGTTGGCCGGCTCAGGGCGATACTGAATCAACGCCTGTATCGGGACGACGAAGAATCCGGCTCCAAATCCGACCTCTGCCATGGCGAATATGGTGTGTCAGCAGGTTGTACAAAAGGAAAGGTAAAACGAGAAGACGGTCATCAGAATGGCCCCGAGCGGAATCAGGCCGTATTCGATCTTGTTTCCGGAAAGATGGCCGGCGAAGAAGCTGCCGAGGCCGATGCCGACGGTGAGTGCGACAAACAGGGCGGCCAGAGACTCTTTCGCGAGTCCCAGCACGGTCATGCCGAAAACGGGAATATTCGTGAAGAAGAGCGAGGCGAGAAACCAGAAAAAGGTGTTGCCGAGTACCGAGAGCCGGAGAGCGCGGTCCTGATACGCGAGTCGCCCATACTTCATCAGATCCGAAAAGAACGAGAGTTTCCATTCCTTGTCGGGAGCGGCGGGAGGGACTTCATCGATGCGATAGGAAGCGGCCAGACCGACGATGGACAACCCCGTCAGGACCAGTGCCGCGTAGTGCAGTGATTCCTTGAAATGCACGAAGAACAGCGTGCCCGCATAGGTGCCGAGGATGATGGCGGCAAAGGTGGTCAGCTCGATGATGCCGTTGGCCCACGAAAGATGTTTTTCCGCGACCAGTTCAGGCAGAATGCCATACTTCGAAGGGCCGTAGTAGGCCGCCTGCGTGCCTGCCAGAAACAGCATCAGCAGCCCGAGATAGAGTTGTCCTGACAGAAAGGCCAGGCCGGCACCGAGCATGATGGCGATCTCGAGCCACTTGGTGCCGACGATGATCGAACGCTTGCTGTAGCGATCGGCGAGAAAGCCGCTGTGCATGGCGAACAGCAGAAACGGCGCGATGAAGACCGCCGGAATCAGCGAACTCCACTTGTTCGAGTGTTCGACGCTTGGGTCGAGGCTCAAGGCGACGAGTAGCAGCAGGTTCTTGAAGGCGTGATCGTTGAAGGCCCCCTGAAACTGAGAGACGATCAAAGCCCAGTAGCCGTGATAGGATCGGTTGGTTTCCGTTGTCATCATCGTCTCCTGCGGGGTGAAATGCGAGCGAACCGGCGCGGGCTATTGATGTTTGCTGCAGTGGATCCGATTATCCGGGCCGATGGTGAACGTCCCGTTGCCTGGGCATTTGGCGGCTCCGATGGTGCTGCCCGTGAGCTGCTCGATGGTCGGTTTCTGGCCCGGGTTCTGAATCTGCCACATCTGGACCTGGGTTTCGAGTGTCTGCCGAATCATTCCGCAGGCGGCCTTCTTCCCGTCATCAACATGTTGAATGGCCTGAGGCACGCTGGTGCCGCCTGAGCCTGAAAAGTACATGGTGCTGAGCAGCGCGATCAGAATCACTCCCATGAGTAACCCGAGAATGGCCGACCCTCGATGAGATTTTTTCGACATGTGAACCTCCCCCTGAATCTTCCGTTCCTTTGCCGGTGATATGGTAACGTACAATGCGTCGCGGACCAACGTCTTGATTCAAGGCATGAAACGACGTTTGAGCCGGGGACGTAAGATCTCTGCCTCAGCGGCCGCCAATGTAGCGAATCACCCCGAAGGCGAGCGCGAAGATGAAACCGTAGAGAAACTTGTCGATAGGGAACGGCTCCAGGCCCTTGTTCGCGCGGCGCCTCCCCAGATAGCTGACGAGGGCGCCCAGAATAAGCGGAGTTCCAAACAGGTTCGCCAGTTGCAGCATCCGGTTGCGAATCAGCAGATGCCGGAACAAAAGCAGAGAGACTCCGCCGCAGACGGCTCCCATGATGCCGAAGGCAATCGTGTTCGAGAGGGGCGAAGCGTCGTCCTTATACGTTGGAGCCTCGGGCAGGAACGGCCGGAAGAAGAGTTCGACGAAGAGCTGCAGAATCAGTTCTCCGAAGAGTTGGAACAGAAGCTCGAGAAAAAATTCCATCAGAAGTGCTCTCGCAGTTCAGGGTGAGGAGCATAGCGTATCACGTCGCCTGTTTGCCTGTCAGAGGTGGCTGCATATTTTGTGTGACATAGCGAATCGGGGCCGATGCTCTCGCTCTCGCGGTGCCGATGTGTGAACCAGGCAGTCTTATTCTTGTCGCTGCGGCGCGGTTGGTGATACGCTGAACCGGTAGTCATTATTGTTGGAGGTAAGAGGAATGAAACGCGTTTCCCTGTTGTCGTTCGTCGTGTTGGTCGGTTTGCTTCTCGTCGGGTCGGTGGTTCGTGCTGAAGAGATCACGAAGACTTTTGAGCATCAGCTGCTGGTGAACTCGAACCCGCAGAGCTGGGAACACCGCATCGATCTGCCTGAGAATCTGATGCAGCAGGGCATCTACTTTCAGAAGCGCAATCTGCAGGTGGTCGGCCGCCTGGTCATCGAACAGGAAGTGTTGACGCGAACCTCCTATTACATCAAAGTACGTTTGCCCAAGCACTTCGAAGAGCCGATGTACGGTGCCGTGACCGTGAAGATCGACGCGAACGATCTGCCGCCGTCGACCGCCGCTGTCGCCGCTCCCACCGATCTCAAGCTGGCTGAAGTGGCCCCGGCGTTGCGCCCGGTCATCACCTGGAAGGGTGCGCCCCGCTTTGCGCACGTGACTCTGTATGATGTCGATGAAAATGCCACCGTGCTCGAACGCGTTGCCGTGAACCACAAGCACGTGGCGGTCGATGAGGGCTGGCTGAAGCATCATCACTACATCTGGGCCGTGCGCCTGGCGGACGACTACGGCAAGACCTCTCCCGAAGTCATGTTCAAGTTCCGCATCGAAAAGCAGAACGGGGTGGTCGTCACCGTTCCCGAGTAAGTTTTCAAGAACTTCAGACACCGCCGGGCTATCGAAGCTCGGCGGTGTCGCTCTTTAGGCCGCGGGGAATTCCGCGCGTCGTGTGTTCGATGTGTGATTCCGAACTCGACAGTCTTGCCGGCGTTGATGTGAGAGGATGCCTGCACTTCAACGCCTGAACGACTGCCGGCTGATGGCGATAGGGTTTACCTGGATGGAACAAAAAGAGAGGCTCGTGTTTGTCCGAGTGATCGACTGAGATAGTTCGCATGGCATGCTGTGTCGCCGAATCACGGAACGAAGTGCCAGATTCCTTCGTTGGTGGCGGCCCACAAGCCGGGGTTGGCAACTTCTGCCGGGTCGGCACACAGAGTGATCAGGCCCGGGCTGAGAAAACCGTCCGTGTTGCCGAGGCTCCATACTCTTTTCGGAAGCAGATCTCCCGGTTTCTGATATAAATGGAGTTCGTGCGGAAGTCCATGCGGACAAACCTCGACCCAGATGCGTCCGAGTTGATCGACGAGGGTATTGCCAAGTCTTGCCGGTGAAAACGATTTCCACGAGACGAGTTTATTGCCCGACAGATAGGACAAAACCCCGGCAAAGTCCGAGACGACGATCGGCGATTGACCTGTTGAAGTTTCGACGGCTTGAAAGTGCCCTTCCGAGACGACCTCGAAAAACTTCGTCGGCACAGGCGGCGGTTTCCTGCCGGTGGCGCTGCGCTTCAGAGCTTGCAGATCAGGGGTGAATCGCACCAATTTCTTGAAAAAGCCGATCAGAAGCAGGTCATTTGAGCCGGTGCGACAGACATCATACAGATACACCGGGGGCGCACGCCGCTCCACTTCGTGCGAAGAGGGGGCCCAGATCGGGGTGTTCTGCAGATTGACCTCGCGCAGCGTGTTTTGAGAGGCGAGATACATTCCGGTGCCGGTGAAGACCAGTGCCGCCTCGGTGGCGATAGGGAACAAGCCCAGGATATCGCGCCCGTGCTCGCGGCACGAATAGATCTGCAGGGGAGAGTCGTGTTTTCGACCCGCGACCAGGCAACCGCGATCGTCGATGCCGGCGACCCAGATCGTGCCGTCGTCGGCCAGGGTTATCCGCTGCCAGGACACGTGAGGCCCGATGGCTTGCCAGGCCTTGCCGTCATACCGATGCAAACCACGTTCCGTCGCCGCCAGCAGATACGCGGAAGAAACGTGGAATTGACGGACGTGAAGCGAGGGCAACCCCTGTGTCGGCAGCATGGTTGACGTTCCGCTGACGGGGTCGAGTTCAGAGGCGCCCAGCCACTGATTGCCGCCGGTCTCGGACATGAAGCAAGCGATGATGCGACCGGCGGGAGTCCGGGTCAGAGCACGTGGATATTTTGATGGGAGGCCGCTGGAAGTTGAATACTTCGTGATGACGGCTGTGGATGAATCGCACATGTCGGCAGCCCCGACGTGAGGTGCGCTGTGCCACATGCACGCGAGGCAGAGCAGGACACTCCAGAAACCGGCCGTTTGTCGCATCATGATGCTTGCTGCGGTGCGGCAGTGCTGATCAGGGTAATTTCACTTCGATCATAGTACAAATGTCTGATCTTCAGGTTCCTCAGACCGAACGTCGATCTGAGTCGTTCGATCTCGGGCAGAAACGACCCGGGTTCACGTCCGCGAAACTTCACGTTCATGACAAAAGACCTGCAGGCGCTTGCCTGCAGCCAGCGTTCGAGCAGTCCGATGGCGGCCAGCGGCTTGACGATCATATCGCAGAACAGCCAGTCGACAGGCTGGGGGGGCATGAACTCGAACCCGTTGTCACGCCGATGTTCGCAGCGCGGGTGCGCGGCGACCTGTTCCGCCAGATCGGCAGCGTCGACGGCAATGACCCGTGCTCCCCGCTTGAGAGCCGACCAGGTCCAGCCTCCGGGCGCCGCGCCGAGATCGACGCAGAGGTCGCCGGGGCGCGGTGTCTGACGAGCATGCAGCAGGGCCTCTTCGAGTTTGTAGTACGAGCGACACGGCGCGAGTGGGTCGATGGGAAGCCTTGCCGCGGCCGGTGCGAATGGTGAACGAAAATCACCGCCGCGGGCCGGGCGTTCACGCGTGACCGTGCTGATCACCTGCTGTTGAGAAAGCACCCATACCTGCACCACCAGCCCACCTCGAAATTTGGCAGGTGGGACGTAACGTTCCATGGTTCGCTTGCGAAACGTCTTCATGCGCTCGAGCAGCAATTCTTCGAGCAGTGCGGCGCGAGCCGATGCTTCGCGATAATGCTCACCGTCAAGCGTGAAAACGCCGGGCGTCGAGACATGCAGGGTCCAGCGTTCCGGGGCCTTGTCGATGAGCGCGTCGATGACCGGGCCGACCTGACGAATGATCTCGCGATGCGATGCCCCGGAAACCAGCGCGGCATCGGCCATAAAGAACCGCGGAAAGATCTCCGCCCCGGGGCGTGGGGGGTGAAAGTCGAAGCAGCCGACAACCCCTGAATCAAGCCTGTCGAAGCTGTGCCCGGGAAATCGCCGTCCAAGCTCTTCCGCCAATCCGGCCTCCCAGCCTTCGGCACAGAACCAGGCAGACAGCGATTGAGGATCCGATCGACTCTGATGCAAGAGAAGCCTCGACAAAGATAAATTCAGATCATGTCCGGAGGAACCTGGATCTCACGTTCTCCGAGCCTGAGGAAGAAGGCGAGCAGATGCAGTTCAGGTTCGGCGAGAAATGTCACTGTCAGCATGCCGGAAGAACGCGGCAGATGCAAGCGGGAAAAACCGCATTTCTTCGCCTGCCCGGGGGCAATCTGCCAGACGAGTACATCGCCTTCCCAGCGTTTCTGGTGTTTGAGACGATACTTCTGCAGCAGCCCGTCGATGTCGCGGGCGACTCCCTCAACCTGCATGTGCGGAAACAGATGAAATCGAGAGATCTGCTCGCCGTGAATTGCCTTGTCGATCGACCCGGTTGCCGGGCGAATCTGCATGATTTTGAGATCGGACGAAAGCCGATTCGCCGAGGGAATCAGCTTTTCGAAATCGGGCGGTACGGCTGCCGCCACGGTGAACTCGCCGACGAACAGGCCGAACGCTCCGCCCCGGGGAAGCGAGCTGCGGAAGCCGCGAAAGTCAGTCGTGAATGACGGTATGGTCTTCTGCGCGCCGAGCATGAGCATGCGGGCGAAAGCAGCTTCGAGAAACCGGTTGCCGACGGCAGCCAGGCGCCGATTCACCTGGCCATACAGGTGAAAGAGGCGCGTCGGCGGGAGTGCGGTAGCACGAGCGACGCGGGGCGGCGCGGGAGACAATCGGGTGAGGCGACGGCGCGATGCCGCGTCGGAGCAGGCCCCGCAGCCGAGACAGGTGCCGCTGCCCAGAGGCGGGGCGATGCAACTGGGCTGTTCTTCACCGGCGATCAAAGATTGATACTGTCGAAACAGCGTGGCGCGGCTGATCCCCGTATCGACCGATTCCCAGGGAAAAACGGTTTTTTCGGTACGAGTTGGCGGGGGAAAAGGTGGTTTTGCAAAGCGGGCGGACAACTCCTTCTGCCAGAACACGTAGACCGAACGCTCGATCTCTCCGCGATAACGAAATCCTTGCTGCACCGAGGCTTTGACCAGAATGGGGGTCGAACGTCGGTCTGCATAGGCGAGAAACTCCGAGACCAGGGCATCCCAGGGGCCGGCAGAGGTGCGGCACTCGAATCCGCCTTTTCTCACGGTGTCTTCGATGCGGCGCGACCAGGTTTCCAAAGCTTCTCCGCCGGTACGCATCGGCTCGAACTGCAGCGGCGTGAACGGCGGGCGAAACAGGGCCGCGAGCGAGAACGTGATCACAGGCTTGCCGCGCAGTTGCGCCATCTGCGCCTTGAGTTTGCCGAGGAACTCGGAGAATTCTCTCAGATCCGCCTCCTGCTCGTCCCCGGTCACGATCAGAAAAATCTTCATCTGACGCAGGTTCCGTTGCAATAGTTGGCGAAACCCTTCCAACAGCACGTGTTCAGGCAACCCCTTCTGCAGATAGCGCCGCAGGCGGTCGCTGATTCCTTCCATGGCACAGGTGTAGGTGCGCTTGCCGGCCTCGAGCTGGCGATCGAGCAGATGAGGGGCCGTCGCGATGGCATCGAATCGTTGACTCTTGATTGCCACCCGCTCGAACTGCGGTTCGAGATCTGCCAGCAACTCGTACAGAGAGGTTACCGTGTTGACGTTGAAGGTCATCAGACTGATCTCGCGCAGCCCCAGATGCGCCTTCAGTTCAAGAGCTGCTTTGCGCAGATCGGTCGGCGTTCGTTCGCGATAGGGCTTTTGTTCCCACGATTCCTTGCAGAACGAACAGAAATACGGACATCCGGCCGAGATCAGCAGGTGCGAGCAACCGGCGGTCTCCTCATCGAAGAACAGCGGGCCTTCGTGAAACGTGACGGCGCGCGCGAGGTCGGCTCGTGCCGCTTTCACCGGAAGTATCACATTCTCGTCGGTATGAAAACCTGACAATAAGCCGGTATCGTCGTATATCTCCTTGTACAATGATGGAACCAGACAGCCTGGGATGGTGCGAGCCGCCTCGACGAGAAAAGTTCTACGATGCAGCTTGCCGGTTCGGCGGTGCTGAGAGTACAAGTCGAGAAATCGGGGCCAGGCTTCTTCAGCATCGCCGACGAGAATGACATCGACAAGCCCTTCCTTGCCGCCATCATCATGGGCGCCCTGCAGAATCGCCGTCGCATAGCTGTTGCTGCCGCCGAGAACCACCAGAGGTACCTCTTGTCGCTCGCGAGTCGCCGCATCGAGCGCGATGCCCGAACCGGCGAGCGCCGCCGGCAGGTTCAGCAGCTCCTGAACCACGGAATTGCTGATGGCCAGGATGTCAAAGGAGGTCGCCGGCTCGCGCGTCGTCGTGCCGAACCAGAGGGGGATGCCGTCGGTCGCGAAGGCTCGTTCCTCAGCGGCCGGCGGAAAGTAGGCCAGATCGGCAAACGTCGAGTCGACCTCTTTCGTCAGCTGCCAGAGAAAAGAATGCGTGATGCCGGCCGCGACATCATGATACGAAGACAGTCGAGCAATCAGCACCCGCACCGCCGCCTTCGAAAACTGAGAGGCGGGCTGCAGGTTCGGTTCTCCGCCCAGCAGCCAGACGCCGCCCTGTGTCAGTTTGCGTCGGTGTTGCTCAATCCAGGCCGAGATCTCGGCCGCCGTTTTCGCTGTCGCCACAGATAATGCCTATCACAGTTGGGTCATGAACTCCAGCGCAGAAAGAGTACCAGTCGATTGCGATGGGTACGTGCCGGTTCGCCGAACGTCTGCACGGTGAGATCGAGAGCCAGCCAGAGGTGCTCGGGTCCGAGTCGGCGAGAGCGGAAACCCGCCTGATCGCTGCTGATCGAGCGAATGACCAGAGCGGAGACACGCCGATCGCTCGTTCGAAACAAATGCCCGGTTCGGCCGTCGGCATTCACGTTCAGAAAACCTTCGTCGTCGGCTTCGAACGGAACGGCGATCTGGAACTGTGGGTCGTCGGGGCTGCGAAACCACAGACGGTTGTCGCTGAAGCTGATGGCAAGCGGAAACAGACGAGAGACGGCAAACGGAAAGTCCTGCTCCGACTGTTCCAGGGCCGCGACCAGGGCATACATGCGCGGCGAAGCTGCCGGCGGCTGGTAGGCCGTGATGGGCGAAGGACGGCCGATCGGCTCGAATCGGAACGTGCTGCGCACCAGGCCGCCGAAGCTGGTTTCTCCGCTCCACGCCGATCCGGGTTCAGGGCTTGGTCCGCTGATCAGGCAGCGGTCATACGTTGTCTTCGGCCGAGGGGTGGCCCAGCGCAGAACGCCGGTTCGGCGATCAGACGCGAACTGCAGTTCAGCGGAAAACGGCGACAACACATACGGATGGCCGGGGGTTGCCGCAGGAAGAAAACAGACTCCCGATAATTGGTCGTTTCCGCATTGAATCATGAGAGCCGCACCAGGAGCGGTTCTGCCGGTCGCTTTCGGCAGATCGCCAGGCGCGGTCAGCAGGCCGCGCCAGATCAACGAAATGGGGCCGATTTCAGGGTCGGTATCGGACGTGGCGGGGGGGAGGCGCTCGGGAGGCAGCACGGCCGGATGCCCGGTTTCGAACTCGGGCATGACAGCTGACGGGTCGAACCTGAATCGCTCGACGGAGAGCGGGTCAGGTTGCCAGACGAGATCGAGAGATTCTCTGACCATGCGTCCGCGCAGCGTGCCGTGAAGATCTTCGCAGAGAAAGTCCCAGTCGAAATCCTTCGGAAGTGTCGATCGACGCATGGTTCCGCGTGTCCATATCCCTGGTTTTCCCCGCTGCAGGGCGACGAATCGAAAACGACCGTCTGCAAGAATCTGAAGTTCGGCGTTTTCCCGCCGCTGCGGGATCTCACGATCGTATTCGCGAGTGAGCGTGTAGCGATACCCGCTGTAAAGGCCGCTCAGAGGGTGTGAAGCGAGGAGAGGTTCGACGGCGAAAACGAGCGCGAACCAGATTACCGCGCAGACGAACAACGCCCGTACTCGGGCATACACCTGCAGGGGCGCGAAAAACGCGGGGTTCCGGTCGGCTCCCCACGCGCCTTCGGCTTCAGCGCCTACCCAGTCCTTTGCGGCAGCGAAGCACGCGCAGAAGAATCGCGGCCGATTCGCGCTGATCGGAGATCGGCCAGGTGGTCGGAGCGGTATAGCAGAACAGGCGGTCGGGGCAGTTCTTGCAGTCCATGCCTTTCTCCCTGGGAGTGGTTTGTGCGTGTTGATGTTCCATCCCTCCATTTATCGGTTGTTCGAGGAAGAAGGCTGAGACCCTCGTGTGCCTGAAGAACGGCGAGTCTCTGAAGCGACGGCCGCCTCTATCTTTGTCAGTTCGCGTTCCAGGGTTTCGAGGTTGAATCTGGTTCTGATCGAGAGGGGGGGCAGGCGGTCGACCCAGGTCGGAGGTTTTTCAAGTATCCATCTGCTGAGCGACCAGAAAAGCGTGCGAAACTGGTCGGTGAGCACTCGGGCGCGCGACAGCCAGTCTCCTGCTTTGTCCCAGACGATCGACTCGAAAACCTTGACATCATCAAGTATTTTCAACGAGAGAACTTGAATAATCCTGATGCGCGGATGCTGTGTGTATCCGGCCTTGCCCACATGCCACATCTCTTCGACGTTGCTTTGAAGAGCCTTGAGCTGCGACAGCCAGATGGTCAGAGAAGCCAGTTCCGGCGGCGCGGCGGGTGCAGCAGTGTCCGAGCCGACCTGCTCGTCAAACTGCTCCACAACGAGTGTGCCCGGCGGCAGATCTTGTGCCGGCGGGCCTGACTCGAAAGTCGGCGTTTCGGGAAGCGTCTCGACAACCGGGGCTTCTGAACCGGTTTCCGTGTTTGCCGGTGTCGCCGGCTTCTGTGACGACGAATACGTTCGAATCTTCTGTTGATACGCTGAAGCGCGTTTTGCCGCTGGTACTTTCTCGAGATCGTCAACGACAATGAGATTGCCGGCGTCATCCTGATACGAATACAGCGTCAGAGCGTCGACCACCGGCACGAACCAGAAAAGGGCCGAGATGAAGCCGATGACTCGAAGAATGCTTTTCGGAGTGTTCATGCTTGTGCTACCCTCGTGCGGGATTCCCTACGTAAGTACCACATTCCGGCCCTGGAGGAAAACATGGACGCTCTGAACGCGATCGTCGGCAGGCGCAGTATTCGGCGATTCACCCCCGGCCCTGTGGGCGCCGATCAGGTCAAGATGCTTTTGACGGCTGCGATGAGTGCTCCATCCGCGGGGAATCAGCAACTCTGGCACTTCGTGGTGACCGAGGACCCGGCGACTCTTGCCCGCGTTCCGGCTTATCACCCCTATGCGTCGATGGTTCCTTCCGCGGCTCTGGCCATTCTGGTCTGCGGTGATCTGACGCTCGAGAAGTTCCCCGGTTTCTGGGTGCAGGACTGCTCTGCCGCCGTCGAGAACCTGCTTGTTGCGGCTCATGCGCTTGGATTGGGTGCCGTCTGGCTTGGCGTGCACCCGATGCCTGATCGCGAAGCCGGAATGCGAAAGCTGTTCGAACTCCCGGACCACGTCATTCCCCTCGCGCTCATTCCCGTCGGTCGACCGGCCGAGGAAAAGCCGTCGGCTGATCGGTATCAGCCGCTGCGCATTCACAAAGACCGCTGGGGAACGAGCTTCGGGTTATGACACGTCGTTCGGCTGTCAGAGCCGCCTCAAAGCCCGCGCCGGCCGCGGATAATCTCGTCGATCTGCAGAGCCACCCCGATCACCGGCGATTGCCGATTGCCCGCGTCGGCATCAAGCGTCTCTATTATCCGTTCCGGGTGCTCGACCGCCGTCGTCACTTTCAGGATGTCACAGGCGAGTTCGAGGTCTACGTCGATCTCACCCATACCGAGCGGGCGACTCACATGAGTCGCTTCGTTGAGATCATCAATCACCATCGCGGCGAAGTCACATCCAACACCATCGAAAGCATTCTGAAAGACGTCAGGAAACGCCTGCAGGCGCGAAGAGCCGAACTGGCCGTCAGCTTTCCCTACTTCGTCGAGAAACATGCTCCGGTATCGGGCGAGGCCAGCCTGATGCGCTATGATTGCCGCTTCTGGGCCTCGCTCGCTCGTACTCTCGACTTTGTGCTGACCGTGACCGTACCGGTGACGACGTTGTGCCCGTGCAGCAAAGCGATCAGCAAGGCGTCGGCGCACAATCAGCGCAGTCTGGTCACGGTTGCCGTCCGGTTTCGTCGCATGGTCTGGATCGAAGAGGTGATCGCCTGCGTTGAAGCCTCTGCCAGCGCCGAAGTCTACACCCTGTTGAAACGCTCCGATGAAAAGGAACTGACCGAGCGTGCCTATGAGCGTCCGCGATTCGCCGAGGATCTGGTGCGAGAGGTCGCGCTGCGACTCGACGCGCACCCCGAGATCACCTGGTTCACCGTGGAAACCGAGAATCTCGAGAGCATCCACGCGCACAGCGCTTACGCTTTCCTGAAAAAGGACAAACGCCGGTCACGCGTCAGACGCGATTCCGGCGTTCGATAAACCGGTACTCTTTCAGTAGCGGACGCTGGTCCCGAACACGAAGTTCCGCAGTCGTTTGTGGGCGATGGCGCCGGGCAGACGCTCGTAATCGCCGTCGGCGAGATAGGCGGCATCGAAATACAACGTGTTTTGATAGTTGAACCGAAAGCCGAGACTGAACTTGTCGCCGTTGAAGTCATACGCGAAATTCAAGTAGCGGTTCAGGGGAACCGCGCCACCCACGAAGAAAAAGGCCGGGTCGGCGTAGCCGCGGGCCTTGTTGTAGTCGTAATTGTACCCGCCGAACTTCGCTCTCTTCAGCTTGTCACGCCCGGAATAGGTGAACTGGTAATCACCCGCGCCCAGGTTGACTCCGGCGCCGACCCACAACACCGGCACGCCGGCGCTGATCCAGGCGCTGTGATACGCGGCCTGTGAGTCGGTGCTGAAGTTTCCGCCGATCGTGACATTGCCCGGAACCTGATACTTGCAGTTCACGAAGGCCGGTTCCGGAACATCGAAGCGGTCCTGGTTGCTGAAGGTCTTGTCGATGCCGATCTCGAACCCGTCGAATGCCCCGTAGAGCAGGCTGACGTTGGTATCGAAGTAGGAATCGTCGTCATACCGCTGGTCGTTGATGCCGTACAGATCGAACGCCGTCATGTGCAGACCCACCGCGCTTTTGCCCGGTTCGAGCACGCCGGGTGACGGAACCTGCAATGACCCGGAGTAGCCGGTCATCGAGACGCCCTGACGCGGATAGCGTCGATCATTCAGCAACGGCTTCAACCCCTCGGGAATGCGCGTATCGGGCGGCAGAGAGAACCCATCGAGTTTCTGCCGGCCGGCTGGTCCGCCGAGTGTGACCAGCTGTGAATCCTTGTAGGCGGCATCCGCGTCATCCTGAATGGCGCGTGCCGGAGCGGCCTGTCGACGAGGTTCCGGCGACGGCGGCAGAAGCGAACCGGTGTTGCTCGTTTGAGCCGTCGGGTTCTTCTGGCGGAGAATGCTTTGATACTGACCGACCTCGAAACCATTCGCCGGCGGCAACGCGCTCAGAAAAGCGATTCCCGCGCCGATCAGCAGCTGTTTCCATTGTTTCATGATAGTTTCTCCCCGCCTCGTTATCGTCACGTTCCACGCGTTTCCTTAGCTTTCGTCTGCGTGTTTTACACCTGCAGGCAGGAAGATTCGCATTGGTTCGTGACTCGGGAATTATCGGCAAGATGCCTGGACATGCCGAACGCAGATGCCTACTGGCGTGCAGTCGAAGCGCTCGGCGTATAAGATCGCCGAGTCGTCCGATTCTTCGTTCGCTCACGCGGTCGATCATCGAAGTTGCCGAAGTGGTTCACTCGAAGCCGAAGGGAATCAAAGTTGCCGGACCAGGCCCGTTTTCCTGAACGAGATTGGTTGCGCCGCCAAACCCCCGTGTTTTCATTGACAAGCGGAAACCGCCTTCCTATAATGACTTGTTTCTGACGGAGATCAGACCAGAGGTCATCATGAACCAGGCCCATTTCGAGAGCCTTCTCACCCAGGAAGGAAAAATCTCGTTGTCCAAGGCTGCCCTGTTGTGCAGCATGATTGGCAACGAGTTCGATGACGAACTCACAGCGTTTCTGGCTCAGCGTCAGATTCGGGCGGTCATTACCCGTGCCGGCGGCAGCGGCGACAATCTGAAAAGCAAGATTCTGCGCAACGCTTTCGGGGCCGCCGAGAAAAGCGGGCTGCTGGCACCGACCCCACGCAACCGATACGGCATCACCCTTCTGGTCGAAGAACTGATGCGGGCCTTCGACAGCCCGTTGCTCGATGTGGCCGGAGGCGGTCTCAAGATCGGTCTCGCCGTCATGCATCACGATCTCGCCATGGGGATGTCCGGCAAGCTGGGTATTCCCGGCATGGATGTCGATTACGAGGTTTCCATGGCCCGGACTCTGTATCATTACTTCGAGGATTAGTCATGATCGGCATTGTTGTCATCACTCACGGCAAGCTTTCAGAAGAACTCAAGGAAACCGCTCGCCTGATCATGGGAGACCAGGAAGACTTCGTCACCGTGACCTTCACCGCTCGCGAGTCGCTTGACGCCCTGCGCGCCAAGGCTCGTGAGGCGATTGAGAAGTTTCGCGGCACCGGCTGCCTGATACTCACCGACGTTCTCGGCGGCAGCGCGACGAACGTATGTGTCGAACTGCTACAGGAAGACTGGCTCCGCGTCATCACCGGGGTGAATCTTCCGATGGTTATGGAAGCCCTGCAGAATCGCCCGAACCTTGATCTGGCCAATCTGTCCCACAAGGTGCGCGATGGCGCGGCACGTGCCATTATCGATCTGAAGGAATTTTACCAGCAGAGGATGAAGAAGAAGGCATGACGCGCCCGATCCGCTTTCTGCGCATTGACGATCGCCTCGTGCACGGCCAGGTCATTGTCGGCTGGTTGCCGCATCTTCAGACCTCGCATCTGCTGGTCATCAACGATAAAACGGCCGCCGACTCCATGCGCCAGGAAATGATGAGCCTGTCCGTGCCCGGGTCGGTTCGACTGCTGTTTGCCGCTCCGGCAGCCATCGAGCAGGCACCTGAGTTTCCGCTGCAGACACTGGCCGTCGTCGGCTCGCCGCGTGACGCCTGGGCCGCGATACAGTCCGGGCTTGCCCCCGAAGTTCTCAACGTCGGCGGGCTTCATTCCAGGGCCGGTCGTGAAGAAGTCCGTGAAGCTCTGCATCTCGACGCCGACGATCGTGAACATTTGCAGAAAATCATCGATGCGGGCATAATGCCCGTGTTTCAACCGACTCCGCAGAACGAACCTGAACCCTTGAGCGAAATCTTACAATCACGAGGATAACCATGGCATCCATCACGTTAACCAAGGTGGTCAAACAGTATGAAGGCGCAGCCGCCGCAACAGTTCGCGGCATCGACCTGCAGATGCGCGACAAGGAATTCGTCGTTCTGGTCGGGCCTTCGGGCTGCGGCAAGAGCACGACGCTGCGCATGATCGCCGGACTCGAAGACATCACTGACGGTGAGATTCGCATCGGTGACGTGGTCGTCAATAATCTGCCGCCGAAAGATCGCGACATCGCCATGGTGTTTCAGAACTACGCTTTGTACCCGCACATGAATGTGCGCGAGAACCTCTCATTCGGGCTCAAGCTCCGCCACTTCCCCCAATCGGAAATCGACAAGCGCGTGGAAGAAGCCGCTCGCATTCTCGGTTTGCAGGAATACCTCGAGCGTCTGCCCAAAGCTCTTTCGGGTGGTCAGCGGCAGCGCGTGGCCCTGGGCCGCGCGATTGTGCGCGAACCGAAGGTGTTTCTGATGGATGAACCCCTGTCGAATCTTGATGCCAAGCTGCGCGTTCAGATGCGCGCCGAGATCAAGAAGCTTCATCAGCGCCTGCAGACCACGTTTGTGTATGTGACGCATGATCAGGTCGAGGCCATGACCATGGCTGACCGCATCTGCCTGTTGCATAACGGCATCATTCAACAGTATGACGAACCGAACGTGATCTACGACCGCCCGGCCAATGTGTTTGTTGCCGGGTTTATCGGTTCGCCGCCGATGAACTTTCTCAAAGTCAGCCGCACGGCTTCGGGCCTGACGTTGCCCCCGCAGAACTCGGCATCACCGCAGACCTGGGAACTCAATCTGAAACAGCATTTCAAGAACGTCGACGGCGAAGAGAATCTGGTCCTGGGCATTCGCCCCGAACATCTGATGCTCGAAGCCAAAAGCGGCACGCCGACCCTGCCGCTGCCGTGCCGCGTCGATCTGACCGAGCCGATGGGGGCCGAAACCTACCTGTATCTGGTCACCATGGGTGGGCATACTCTTGTCGCCCGCGTCGATCCGACATTCCGCGTCGAAGTCAATCAATCCGTGACCCTGCATATTCCGGTGAACAAGGTTCATCTGTTCCGCGATAGCGATACGGTCCGTATTCCCCGCACCGAGGAGTAGGAAACCGACCGGTTCGGCGAGCCGCAGGGCGGTGATGCCGACCGGTAGGAACGTTCACCATGCCTCTTCTGCACGCGCTGGTTCCGACCGTTCTGCTGCTGGTAGCACTGTTGGTGCCCGGCTGCGGCAGTTCGCCCGGCAGCTCGTCGAGCGAGAAAAAGGTGACCCTGACCCTCTGGAATACCATGGGGCCGCTCGAAACCGAGGGTTTGAGCGAGGTGCTGCGTCTCTATCACGAGAAGAAGCCGAGCATCAACGTTCAGGTCGAGAATGTTTCCTTCCTCGGCGGTCGCTCGCGCTTCGAGACCGCCATGAAAGCCGGAGCCGGCCCCGATATTTTTCGGGCCGATCGCTTCTGGGTGCCCCAGTTCGTGAAGTCCGGGTATCTTCAGGAACTTGAACAGGCGCTTTTCAACGAAGAACTGAACGACCTGCTGCCGTTGATTCGCGATGTCGGTCGCGTCGAAGACAAAGTCTACGCCATTCCTCAGAAGGTCGATTGCCTTGCCCTGCTCTGCAATCGGTCGCATTTTGAAGAGGCCGGCGCGACCCCCCCTGAAACCTTCGATCAGTTTCGTGACGTGGCGGCAAAGCTCACCAACAGCTCAAAGGGGCGATATGGGTTTTTCATGACCCCCGACGGCTGGTGGTTCGAGCCGTTTTTCTTCGGGTTTGGCGGGTCCTATTTCGAAAACGATAAACTCAGCTTTCAGAGCGAGGCGACCATCAAGGCGACGCACTTTCTCATCGATCTCAAAGAGACCGTGCGAGCACTGCCGCCGGTGAACCTGCGAACCAGCTCGTATGATGTCATGATGACCAGCTTCAAGAATGGTCAGGTCAGCATGGTGATCAACGGCCCGTGGGCCATTCGCGAGGCTTTTTCCGGCCCGTCGTTCAAGGAAAACACCGCGAATCTCCTGGTCGCACCTCTGCCGAAGGGGCCGGCCGGCTTTTATACTCCGGTTGGGTGCCAGACCTGGGTGATTCCCACGTCGTGCAGAAACCGGAAAGAGGCCGTCGAACTGATCAAGTTTCTCTCATCGACCGAGGCCATGGCGATCATCTGCAAGAAGAATTATGCGATTCCGGCTCGCCAATCGCTGTTCAATGATCCCGAGCTGCGCAAAGATCCTTTCCTGGCCCCATTTCTGCGACAGATGCAGGAATGCCGACCGCACCCCGATGATCATGCCGACCGGGGCGAACTGTATGGCCTGATCGGCGAATACCTCGTGCGAGTGCTCAGCGGCGACGTCACGCCCGAAGACGGTTTGAAAGATCTGACGGCCGCCTGGAAGGGAAAAAAGTGAGTCGGAACCCGCTTTCTCTGGTTCTGGTTCTTCACGCCCATCAGCCGATCAGCAACCCGGACTCGATCGTTCAGGAAGTGATCGATCGCTGTTATCGCCCGGTATTGACCACGCTCGCCCGTCACTCGAAGCTGCCGTGGGTGCTGCACGTGTCCGGTTCGCTGCTGCAACGCTGGCAGAGCCTCGCCCCCGATCTGCTCGATCTGGTCAAGTCGGGAGTGAAGCGCGGTCTGATCGAACTGTTGGGTGGAGGCTGGCACGAGCCGCTGTTGCCGTTTATTCCGTCGGTCGATCGTCAGGGGCAGTTCAAGGAACTGGCCCGTCGACTGAAAAGCCTCTTCGGTGCCTCACCGCATGGCGTATGGCTGGCCGAGCGTGTGTGGGAACCTTCCTTCCCGGTTGACCTGGTGTCTGCCGGTGCGGCCTACACGTTGCTCGACGAGCATGCCTTTTTGCAGACCGGGTGGGCTGAACATCAGCTGACGGGGCCGTTTCTGACCGAAGATCAAGGCAGCGAAATCGGCATTTTCCCGATCTCGCGTGCGTTGCGGTATCTGATTCCCTTTGCCGAACATGACGTTCTGATGGGCAGTCTCTACGAGCGGGCGCACCGCAACGGCGGTGTCTGGGTGTATGCCGATGACATCGAAAAAATGGGGGCCTGGCCCGGAACATACGAACGAATGCATGAACAAGGATGGCTTGAGAATTTCTGCGAACTATTGACCGCTTCGACCGCCTGGCTGCGAGTGGAGCGGCTTGACACCATCTGGGCACGGCGTGAGTTCGCCGGGCCGGCATATCTGCCCGCCACCTCATATCCGGAGTTCCTGCGCTGGTCGCTGCCGCCGTATCTTCGCGGTCGCCCCGGCACTTCAGGCAGCCCTCGGCATTTTCTGGTCAGATACCCCGAGGTGCGGCTGCTGCAGCGACGCATGCTGGCGGCCAGTCGCGCCGTGCATGCCCGCCCGCGCCCGTCTGCGGCCCGTCTCGACCAGTTGTGGCAGTCTCAGACGTCATGCGCGTACTGGCATGGCTGGTTCGGTGGGGCCTATGACCCCGTGCTGCGGCAGAGTGCGCGCATGGCTGCCGCCCGGGCTGAGCACGAGGCGCTGGCACCGGAGGGAATTGCCATCAGTCGTGAAGATGTCGACGGGTGCGGCGAAGCCGAATTGATCGTGCATACCCCGGCGCAGTGGCTGGCCGTACAGCCCGCTGACGGTGCGGTTCTCGGCTGGGAGGCCGCTCGCACGGGATTCGACCTCTTCGGGGTCATGCACGCGTGGGAGGAAGAGGGGCGTATCGAGACCGAAGATGCGCTGCCGACCCATCTCAAGCCGCTGGCGGCCTTTTTTCTGCCGGCACGATTCAGCGGAATTCCGTTTCGCGGCGATTCCGATGCCCGGGTGATCCCGATGGTTCTGCAGGCGGAGCATCCGTCCACCTCTCAGGATGCGTCGAATGCGCGCATTGAACTGGTCTGGGCGCTGAAACTCCGGTTGTCTGAAGGCGAAATTCCGCTGCGACTGCGGAAAGAAGTGAAGATTGCCGATAAAGGGTGCAGGTTCGAGGTGAACTGGCACCTGACCAACGAGTCGGAAGCCCCGATCGAGACCGCTCTCGGGTTCTGGCTCCCGGTATCCGTTCACCCGTCCCGCCCTGATTGGGTGCCCGAACCCGGGTTTCCCGAACTGGGTGTTGAAAGTGTCGATGACCAGATCGAGGGCGAGGCCATCGGAATTCAGGAACTGCAGGTCGGGATTCCGGGTGCCGAAACCCTGTTGATCAGAGCCGAACAGCCGTATACGGCATGGTACCAGCCGATGATTCAGCGTCTGATGGTGGAAGGAAGCGAACGCCGATTGTTGCAGGGGCTTTCGCTGATCATCACCACGTATCTCTATCTCGAACCCAAGACGGAAATTTCCTTCGGCTTCGAGTTTTCTCGTTCCGTCGGCACGCGGGATGATTGACGTCTGGCAGGCAGCCCTGCTGGTAGCAGTAATCGGAGGAATCGTCGACCTCGATTCCACGGCTACCTGGCAGTTCATGGTGTCGCAACCGGTGGTCGCCGCCCCGCTGACCGGGCTGTTCCTCGGCTATTTTCACGGCGACGTGGTCGGCGGTCTGCGCCTGGGCCTCATGATCGGCACGATTCTGCAGCTGGTCTGGATCGAACAGCTCCCGCTCGGCATGAATATTCCGCCCGATGCGGCCCTCGCTTCCGTGCTTTCCGTCGCGCTCGGCTATCTTGCCGGCCGGTACTTCGAGTCGTATGTCGAACGTGAAGTGTGCAATACCGCGGCCCTGTTGATTGCGGTCGGTCTCGGTCTGCTCGGGCGTTCGCTCGACATCTGGATCAGACGCCTGAATACCTCTATCGATCACTGGGTGGCCGGCAAACTCGAGCTGGGCAAGTTCCATGCCCTCGATATCGGCCATTCGCTTGGCGGATTCCTGACCTTTCTCAAGGCCTTCCTGTTCTGCTTCGTCGCCGTGCTGGTCGGCGTTGAGCCGCTGCGCACCTTCACGCAGTCGCTCAACATCAGCCAGAACACGGGGTTCATCGTTATCGAGGGGTTGTTGCCCGCGGTCGGATTCGCGGTGCTCGCCAGTCGCTGCCTGCAGACCCAGCGCGAGTTGCAGATCTTTCTGCTCGGCATCGTCGTCTTCACGCTCCTGCCCGCCTGGTTCTGGCTGCCGATCGTCTTCGGTGTCTGCATCGGCTGGTTCGGCAGCCGTACACCTTCCAATGCCTGAACTGAGCCGCATCACTCTGTTGCAGGTCGCCTTTCGCAGCTTCTTCCTGCAGGCCTCCTGGAACTTTCGCGGCATGATGAGCATGGGTTTTCTGTATGCCATCAAGCCCGCGCTCGACCAGATCTATACCAACCCGGAACAACGCCGTCAGGCCTACGTGCGGCACATGAAATACTTCAACACCAATCCGTATTTTTCCTCGATTCTGATGGGGGTCGTGCTGGCTCTCGAAGAGCGGGTCGCCCGCCGTGAGATTACCGATGATATCGTCGATGATACCAAGGAAGGTTTGATGAGCGCCTTCGCGGCGGTCGGCGACGGCTTTTTCTGGGATTCCTGGCGCCCCTTCGTGGCGACGTTCGCGCTGCTTTTCGCCTTTAACAACTTTCTGCTGACCCCGATCATTTTTCTGGCATTGTACAACCTGCCTCACCTCTATCTGCGCTTTCGTGGAGTGTTTTGGGGTTATAGAATGGGAACAGATGTCATTCGGATTCTCGGCCGCTTTCAGCTGCCGCGGGTGCGTCTTGCGTTGCGCTATGCCACGATGGCTCTGCTTGCGTATCTGGTGGCCAATCACGTCAATCTGCACACGCCGTTGCTGATCACGAATCTTCCCATGGAATACTTCTACTGGGGCGAAAAGATCGTGCAGGGCGTTGGGGCGACCATGCTGGTGGGTCTCTCGGCGCTTGCCTATCGTTCGAAAATTGATGTACTGACCATTTCTTTTTTGTTGATGTTGCTGGCCCTTCTGTTGTACCATTGGGGGATACTCATCTAAGTCACTGCGGTCATGAAACGGCAAGACGTCGAAATTAAAAACAAATTCGGTCTCCATGCGCGCCCCGCTTCCCTGCTGGTGAAGCTTGCCACCTCGTTTCAGAGTGAGGTGCAGCTGGTCAAAGAAGACATGGAAGTGAACGCGAAGAGTATTCTCGGCGTCATGATGCTTGCCGCCGGCCCCGGAAACGTCATCACCATCGTGGCCAACGGCCCCGATGAAGAAGACGCCGTGCGAGCTCTCGCCGCTCTCGTTGATTCGCGCTTCGGAGAAGAGGAAGCGGCATGACGCGGCCCACGCCCCTCCGCCTGGTGGGGATCACGGGCTCCGTTGGTACCTGCGTGGCCCGTGCATACGTCTTTCGACGCCGCCTCGAGATTGAGCGGCGCACTATCGACGAAGAAGCGGTTCCCCGTGAACTCGAACGTCTGAACGAAGCGATTGAACTGACTCGCCGCGACATTCTTGCTGTTCAAAAAGAAGCGCTGAGCCGTCATGGCGCCAAGTATGCCGCTATCTTTGATTCGCATCTGCTGATGCTTTCCGACCCGTCATTCCGCCCCGAAGTCGAAAGACAGGTGCAGAAGCGGCGCCTGAATATCGAAGTCATCGTGCAGGACGTTGTCAACTCGTTCCTGCAGCGATTTCTCGCGATCGAAGACGAGTATCTGCGTGAGCGCGCGGTCGATATGCAGGATGTCGGCGACCGCATTCTGCGGCATCTGCTCGGTCTCGAGGGGCCGGCCGCCGAAATCGGTGCCGAACCGTTCGTCCTGATGGCGAGCGATGTCACCCCCACGGAACTTCTCGAGTTCGCAAAAGGCCCGCTGAAGGGCATCTGCCTTGATTCCGGCGGCGCGACCTCGCATGTGGCCATTCTGGCGGGGGCACTCGGCATTCCATCGGTGTTCGGGCTGACCGACCTGTCTCGTGCCGCTCACACCGGCGATCAGGTTCTGGTCGATACCCGCTCGCAGGGACTGGTGGTGCTCCATCCATCCCCGGAACAGACCGGCGCTATCGCCCCCGCAGCTGAAGCGCCGCAGATGCCTTCCGGCGGCCTGGAGACGCTTGACGGCTATCGATTCTCGTTGGGTGCGAACGTGGCCCGCGTTGAAGAGCTGGCGATGCTCGAACGGCAGAATATTCGGCGCATCGGGCTTTTCCGCAGCGAGTTTCTGTTCATGGAAAGCGTCGATCTTCCGTCTGAGGCTTTTCAGGAACAGGTATATCGCCAGGTGGTGCAGACCGCCCGCGATATGGCGGTGTTGCGTACCATCGACATCGGTTCCGACAAACCGGTGAAGTATTTGCCGTTTCCGCGAGAAGTGAACCCGGCGATGGGCTTTCGATCGATCCGCTTTGCGCTGCAGCGGCCTGATGTGCTGCTGCCGCAGCTCAAGGCGATGATTCGCGCTTCCACCGCGGGGCGCGCGCGCGTCATTTTCCCGATGGTGTCGACCCCCGAAGAACTTCAAGCCATCAAAGACACCTGGGACCGAGCTCTCGATCAGGTCGGCCCGGTGCGTGCCCCCGAATGGGGAATCATGGTCGAGGTGCCGTCTGCGCTCTTCATGATGGATGAAATCGCGCGCTACACCAAATACATCAGTCTCGGCACCAACGATCTTCTCCAGTTCGTCTACGGCATGGACCGCACCAACGAGCGTCTGAACACGCTGGCTCACCCACTGTGCCTGCCTTTCCTGCGCCTGCTGCTCTACAGCGTTGCGGCCGCGAAGGGCGAGGGCATCACCGTCGGCATCTGCGGCGAGATGGCGGGCGACCCCGCCGGGTTCGTCATGCTTGCCGGTCTCGGCATCGATGAATTCAGCATGCGCCCGGCAGCGTTGCCCACCATCTGGAATATGATACCGAAAATGAATCGTCGCGACGTGGTCGCCTGGTCCTACGATCTGCTTGCCCGTGGCGCCCGTGCCGACGTCCGCCTCGAAATGGCTCGAGCTTTTCCCGCTCTCGCCTCGGTTGTCTGCCCCGATTGACCACTGACAACGCTTCTGACACGGTCTGACGCGAGTGAGCGGAAAAGCCTGTTCACGTTGGCATCGTGTGCATATCTCCTGAGACCGCTCATTGCAGCCGTTCCGACTGTGTCTTCCCTTGAAAATGTGACGAACCGGTATTGAAAACGGGAGGCAGGTATGATCGTCTGTTTCACGAAGGTGCCGATTTCTCGCCTTTCTCTTGAGCACCTGGCGGTTGACGAATAACCAAGTGTTTGTCGGGTTGTGTTCAGAAAGCTACGGTCTGAGACGCCGGATGCCGATGGAAGGAATTGATGCACCGGGTGAGACAATGGTGCCGTTTTCTGTTATGCTTTGCGATTGAATAATCTGTTCTTAGGCTCAGTCCGTATATCGGAGGAAAACATGCGCTGCGCTTGTGGTTTTGAAAATGAAGGCGGGAACAAGTTCTGCAACATGTGTGGGATGGCCTTGCCGGCCGACGGCGATGCCGGTTCTCCCATGGAACGAGCGCCCCTCGAGCTCGATTTGTCGCTCGATCTCGGTGACGGCTCCCAACCTTCCGGCGGGTCTGCGCCAGGCTTTGACCTCAATCTGGATCTCGGCACTCCGGCGGCGAGCGAACCATCGGGAGGACTGGACCTGGGTGGTCTCAACATCGATGCTGAGACAAAACCAGGTGGTCTCGACCTGGATCTCGGCTCTTCTGAAGCCGGTCTTTCCTCCGCCGGTGGGTTGAATCTCGAGTCACAGCCGATCACCGAGGGTGATCTGTCATTTGATCTGCATGCGCAACCCGGCGGGCTTGATACGGGAACAGAGGCTGCTCCGCAGACGGCGGGGCTTGATCTCGATCTTGGCACGGCTGACACCGGCACCATGGATCTCGGACTCGGGGGTCAGACGTCGCCCGACCTCGATCTTGGAACCAGCGGTGGTGATCTGAATCTCGATCTTTCCGAACCTGATCTTCCCCCGATGAAGCAGCAGGCGGCAAAGGCTGCGCCGGCGCCCGAACCGGTTTCCGCTCCTGCTCTCGCGCCCAAACCTGAACCGAAACCCGTTGCCGCGGCGCCGAAGCCTGAACCCAGGCCTGTTGCGCCGCCCCCACCGCCTCCACCACCCCCGCCTCCGCCACCTCCTCCGCCTGCTCCAGAGCCGGAAGTCGATTTCTCTCTCGACAGTGGCCCGGCGTCAGACATTGGGGCTCTTGGCGGCGGGGAAGAGATCAAAGTCGAGGATTTCTCCATTGAAGTCGGCTCCGGCACCGGTGAGTCAACGACCTTCGATCTGGGTGATCTCGATGCCTCCGGTCCTGCCGCACCTCCGCCGGCCAAACCGGCGGCAAAGTCAGAACCGGCCGTCGATAGCGGCTCGGGTGAAGACGACGGGTTCCTCAACCAGTTTCTGATTCAGCCGGCGAAGAGCGGCGATTCAGCAGCCAAGCCGGCAGCCAAAGCTTCGGGCATTGAGGAGAGCGTTGTCTCATTTGATGAACCTGCTCCGACTCCCGAACCCGAGGTCGGAAGCTTTCCCGGTCTTGATCAGGGAAGCGAACCTGCGGCGGAAACCCCCGCGGGTGATGTTGATGACGACCTCGCCGGCCTGATCATGGGAATCGAAGGCAAACCGGCGCCCAAGTCGGCGGCGCCAAAGCCTGCCGCTCGCCGCGAAGTGCCACCGCCCGCGCCTACGGCACCCGAAGAGGCGTCAGCGCCTGCGCCCGAAGTCGAAGGACTCGAGGGCATTCATATTCCCGAAATCGACACGCTGCCGGAAAGCGAGAGCGAAGAGCCGACCGCTCCTGAATCGGCCGCCGCTGCTCGCATGGCACCGTCCGATGCGGCCGTACCTGAACTGACTCCGGAAGAACATCTCGAGGAATGCCTCAAGCGTCTGGCCGAAGCCAAAGACCCCGATGAGCGCTATTCCGTCGTGCTCGAACTGAAGGAACTGAAGCTCGCGCCGGTGATTGCGACCTTCATTCAGCTGCTCGGCGACGAACTGAAAGATATTCGCGAGGTCGCGGCCGAGTATCTCGGCGATGCGGCCGCGAAAGATGCGGTGAAGCCGCTGATCGGCTGTCTCGGGTCGGGCGATGCTTCTCTGAAGTTCATTGCCGCCCGCTCTCTCGGGAACATCCGTGATGAGGCTGCTGTACCCCCCTTGGTGAAGCTGCTTGAAGAGGATAACGACGATCTGCGCTATGTCGCTCTCGAAAGCCTCGGCAAGATCGGTTCGACCATCGCTCTCAAGCCGGTTGCCGCCTTCCTGAAGGCTCGCAATCACGATCTGCGCTTCGTTGCCTGTGAAGCGTTGGGCAACCTGCGCGATGCCCAGACCGTCGGCCTGCTGCTGCCGATGCTGAAAGACCCCGATTTCGAAGTGCGTCTCAAGACCATCGAGTCGCTCGGCAAGATCGGTTCGGTTGCCGCCTGCGATCAGCTGCTGGTCGTACTCGGAGAAGACAACGAGCGCATGCGCCTGGCGACGATTCAGGCTCTGGGTCAGATCAAGAACGCCAACGCCGTCGATGCCCTCATCGATGTGTTCGGCCCCGGAACGCCGCAGATCAAGGAAAAGATCATCTGGGCGCTCGGCGAGATCGGTAACGAGCGGGCGGTCGAGCCGCTGCTCGGTCTCTCGCAACATTTTACTCAGAAGTTGATTCATCTGGCCCTTGAAGCTTTTGCCAAGATCAAATCAGCCAAAGCCAGCCGGTACGTTCTCGGCATTCTCGACAGGAAAGATCAGGCGCTGCGCCTGAAGGCCATCGAAGCGCTTGGTGAAATCGCCGAGAAGGCCACGGCCGGCAACATGATTCCGTTCCTCGAAGGCCCCGAGCCTGAAGTCAAGATGGCTGCCGCCAAAGCGCTCGGCAAGATCGGCAATCCGATTGCCATTGATCCGCTCGTCGGTCGTCTGACAGATTCAGAACGTGATGTGCGTCTGCAGGCCATCGAAGCACTCGGGCTGATCAAAGGGGCGAAGGCGATTCCGCCGCTGATCAATGCTCTGCACGAACAGGATTCGCAGATCATCACCAAGGCCGAGTGGGCCTTGTGCGAAATGCAGGATCTCGCGGTGGAGCCGCTGAACAAGGCGCTGCTTTCCGAGACGGCTGAGGTGATTCCCTCGATCGTGCGCGTGCTCGGCAAGATCGGCAGCATCCGCTCCATCTTCCCGCTGTTGAAGGTGCTCGAGACCGCTGAAGTCGGCCTGAAGCCGGTGATCGCCGACAGTTTGCTGGCCATCGATACGCATCTGACCGACGGAAATCCGATCTCGGTCATCCTCAAGGAAGGCTATGCCTGGTCGCAGTTCTCGATGGCTCAGGCGCTGGCATCCATGGGCGATGAACGCGCTTTCCCGCTCATGATCAAGATCGCCCGCGAAACCCTCAACGACAAGGATCTGAAAAAACTGGCCGGGATTCCCGACAAGCGCATTCTGGAATGCAGCAGTCAGATTCTGCATCTGATACGCATGAACGTGGCCCGGTTGTTCGCTCAGGTCGGCAACGACAAGGCGATTCCGGTGATCATGAAATACTTCGGCGAAACCGACAACCAGCAGCGTCAGTGGTGCGTTGAAGCGCTCGGCGGCATTCAGACCGACGGTGCGCTCGATGCGCTCATCGACATTCTGAAACGGCCTGAATACCAGATACCGCTCGAACTGCTCTCGAAGCAGCTGATCGCCAACAAGAGCCGCAAGCTGGTCGAAAAACTGGTACTGTCCGCGTCGCATCCGTCCGATGTCGTGCGCATGTCGATTGCCGTTGTACTCGGCGAGACCCGCGATCCGCGCGCCATTCGCACCCTGTCACAGCTGGTCAAGGATTCCGCCGACAAGGTTCGGTCGGCCTCGATCGAGGCGATCGGCAAAATCGGCACCACGGCTGCGGTGGCCCCGGCCATCGAGGCGCTGCGAGACTCGATCGAAGCCGTGCGCGCCAAGGCGGCCCAGGTGCTCGGCGAGCTGCGCGATACGGCCGCGGTCGAGTTCCTCGAACGCACGACCAAGGATTCGTCCGAACTGGTGCGCCGCATTGCGGTCAAGTCTCTGGCGGCCATGGCTGACGCTCGTGTGCCGGATATCCTGATCCAGTCGCTGACGGACAAGGCGGAAACCGTGCGCTGTGCCGCGGTCGAATCACTCGGCACCCGCAAGGATCGCGTCGCGATTCCGCATCTGATCAAGACGCTGGAAGACGCCGCCGAAGTGGTGCGCGAAAAGACCGCCTCGGCCCTCGCGCTGATCGGCGATACGCAGGCGATCATGCCGCTGCTCGAACGGCTCGACGATCCGTCGCCGCTGGTGCCGCTGGCCTGTTCCGAAGCGATCGTCAGCTTCAAGACCCGCTCGTATCCGGTGCTGATCGAAGCGCTCAAACACAACGAAGACCGCATTCGCCGCCATGCCTGCGATCTGCTGGTGCGCATCGGTGAAGAGACCCTGGTGCAGAAGCTGCTGCGCCTGGTCATGGACCGCAACAACTTCCTGCGCGAGAACATCGCCCGCATTCTGGGTCGCATCGGCGACGGCCGCGTGGTTGATGCTCTGGTGCAGCTGTTGAGCGATCGCGCCTCTTCCGTGCGTCGCACGACGGCTGAAGCGCTCGGCAACCTGCGCGATATTCGCGCTCTCGTTGCTCTG
Source organism: uncultured bacterium (assembly GCA_964472075.1). Taxonomy (GTDB): domain Bacteria; phylum Muiribacteriota; class Ozemobacteria; order Ozemobacterales; family Ozemobacteraceae; genus CAYYIY01. The sequence continues at coordinate 59,689 of CAYYIY010000031.1, forward strand.
AAGAAAGCCGAACGTGATCAGAGCCGCGAAGTGCGCCAGGCGGCGTCAACCGCGGTACAAGAGATTCTCAAGGCCAACAAGCTCAACTGATCTTTCGGTGTCTCGCGTTCAGCGTGACGGCCCGCAACGTGATCAACGACCCCTGCAACGATCTTGCAGGGGTTGTTGTTTTTCGGCTCGACGCGGTATGATGAAGCCGCGGCCGGTATCGGTGCCGGAACTCGCCTGCGAAGCACCCCGGAGCAAACCAACGCATCTCACCTGCGCAAAGGATCGCGAACATGGCGAAGAGAAAGAAGACCACGGAAGATCAAGCGTCCGAATCTGAAAAACGGGCCGTCGACCTGCTCGCCATGCTGGTCCCGCCGGGGCACACCGGGCCGCACCAGGTGGCCTGGGAACTGGCGATCGAAGAAGCCCCGCCGCCGGTCCTTGAACGGCCGGCTCCCGGCACCGCCGGCCCGGTGTCGCCATCCGAACCTGCAGGAGTTCGACGTGCTTCCGCGACGGTTTCCGGCCCCGGCCCTGCCCACGCCGCATCGGACACGATGCGAACAACGTCTGCCAAGGAGTCCGTCATGCCGCGAAAATCTACGACTGTGGAATCAGGAGTGCCGGAAAATTCTGCTGGACGAAAGGGAGCTTCTTCCGCACCGGTACAAATGATGAGTGGCGGCAGCAGCTGCCCCGGGTTTCAGCCCCCTGAGAACGACTCGTTCGAACGGATTCGTGCCGATATTCTTGCTTGTACCAGATGCGAACTCTATAAGACGCGTACCAACATCGTTCCCGGCGAGGGAAATCCGAAGGCTCGCCTGGTCTTCATCGGCGAAGCGCCGGGGGCCGATGAAGATGCTTCGGGCCGACCGTTCGTGGGGCGAGCCGGACAACATCTCGACAAGATTCTCACGGCGGCGGGGTTCAAGCGCGAAGAGGTGTTCATCTGCAACATTCTCAAGGACCGCCCGCCGGACAACCGCACACCGACCGTCAAGGAAATGGAGGCCTGTACCCCATTCCTGCGCCGACAGCTGGCGATCATCAAGCCGCAGATCATCGGGTTGCTCGGCAACACCGCCGTCAAGTTCGTGATCGGCCCCGAGGCGCCCGGTATCACCAAAATTCACGGCCAATGGTTCGAGTCGATTCTCGGTATTCCCTGTATGCCGATGTATCATCCGTCCTACCTGCTACGGAATCAATCCCGCGCGGTCGGCAGTCCGAACTGGCAGATGTGGCAGGATATTCAGGCTCTGAAAAAACGCTATGACGAATTGGCTGCCAGGGAATGAACGATTGGGAGCTGTTTCTGCGTCTTCGTCGCTCGGACCCTGCGGCTCCGGTGACGTGGCGCGGCAAGATCGTCGATGAAAAACGGGCGCACGAACTGTTGACCGAGGCGGTCGGCGGCGCACTCGACCCCGAGTGGCAGGAGTTTTTCGAACCTTTTCTCCTTTCCGGAACCTTGCAGCCTGCGCTGCTTCCCGCTGAACCGCCCCTGTTGCGCCGACTTTGTGAACTGGGCGCCGAAGTGGCGGCTTTTTTACCGAAGTCGTTGCCGTTCAGCGATCGGTGCCTGCCCGTGTTTCTCGCGCTTGAAGACCCGGTGCGGAAAACCGACCCGATCACCTGCCTTTCCGAGGCGTTGCAGCAGAACCGCGCCTCGCAGCGCCTGATCAGAATCTTTCGCCATGCGGGAGTCGCTGATTTTTTGATTCGCCACGGGCGCATGTCGTCCGAGGTTCAGGCGGACTGGGAACTCGCGGGCCAGGTGCTGCATCTGTATCTCGAACACAGCCCCGATCTGCCGAAAATGCTGGAACTGGGTGGCGAACATTGTTTGCGTCGCGGTCGACCGGTGGTTGCCGAGTTCCTGTTTCGTCGACTGCTCGAACGGGAGCAGGCCCGCTACAAACCGTTGCCGCCGGCGATTCACGCTCGCTGTCTGAGCGGTATCGGCCGTGCGCTGCACGCGCAGGGGCGGTGGGTTGATGCCGAGCCGCTGCTGCGGCAGGCTGAAGAGCTTCACCTGCTGTCGCGACGCCCCGGAAACACGGATCTGGCTCTTGTTCTGGTCGAACTGGCGCGTGGCTACGAGAGCGATGGCGACACCGACGAGGCATTGTTCCACTGGCGTCGGGCCGAGGCGATCTACGCCCATGCAGTCCCGCCCGACGACTCTCGCCTTGCCGCCTGCCGCGACAACATCCGCCGCCTGACCTGAACCAGCAATTCTCGGTGAGGTGCCTGGACAGGCCGAACGCTGATCCCTACTGGCGTGTAGCCGAAACACTCGGCGTATGAGATCGTCGA
>CAYYIY010000032.1:0-26926 GCA_964472075.1 uncultured bacterium
GGACAAAGTGACGGAGGTTTCGGGGCGCGGCGTCGGCATGGACGTCGTGAAGCGCAACATCGAGAAGCTGAAAGGGCGTGTGGATATCAAATCAACCCCGGGCAAAGGGTCTTCCATGATCATCCGCATTCCGCTGACGTTGGCCATTATTGAAGGCATGGTGGTTCAGGTTGGTTCAGAGCGATACATCATGCCGACGCAGGCGATTCTCGAGTTCATTCGCCCGACCCCCGACCTGCTGGCCTCGGTGATCGACAAGGGTGAGGTCATCAATATTCGCGGGCACTTGATTCCGTTATTCCGCATTGCGTCTTATTTCGGTATCAATAATGCCATCTCCGACCCAACCCAGGCCAACATCATGATCATCGAACACGAGGGAAAATCCTACGGTCTGATGGTTGATCAGATTCTTGGTCAGCAGCAGACGGTCGTGAAGAGTCTCGGCGCTACTCTCGGGTACATGCAGGGTATTGCCGGCGCAGCCGTCATGCCGGATGGAAAAGTCGGGTTGATTCTTGATCTGGGCGGATTGATTCCCCTGTTCCTCGGAACCCGCATCTGACAGGGAATTAGCACACGCAGAGGAGAGTTGAGAGCTATGGCGACGGAAAAAAACTCAGGCCAGGCCGGCAGTCTGGCAGGCAAGTATCTCACCTTTCAGCTTGCCAGGGAAGAATACGGCATCACGATCATGAAGATTCGAGAGATTCTCGGCATCATGGAGACCACGATGGTTCCGCGCATGCCGGATTACGTGCGCGGCGTCATCAACCTGCGCGGCAAGGTGCTGCCGGTCATCGATCTGCGACGCAAATTCGGGCTGCCCGGTGTCGAGGACACCAAGCACACCTGTATTATCGTCATTGATACGGTCCAGACTGGTACGGCGGCGCTGGTCGGCATCATCGTCGACACCGTGAGCGAAGTTGTACAAATCGCCGACGAGGATATTGATCGCAACGTGACTCTCGGCTCGCGCCTCGACACAAGTTTCATTCTCGGCATGGCCAAGGTGAAAGGCGACGTGCGCATTCTGCTCGACATCGATCGCATTCTCTCATTCGCCGAATTGCAACATTTGTCCGGAGCTTCCTGAGCCTGAATCGTTCGGCGACAACAGGTACATTCTTCGTTCATGCAACCGGGAACTTTTCAAGCGTTTTGTCGCATCGTCTACGAGAAAAGCGGTATCACCCTGAAAGAGGGAAAAGAAGCCCTCGTGGCCGCGCGCGTCTCCAAGAGATTGCGCGCCCTGCATCTTACATCCTTTGAGGACTACCTGACCTTTCTCGAGGAGGACACCTCGGGCAATGAGATCGTCTTTCTGCTCGATGCCATCTCGACCAACGTCACCTCGTTCTACCGCGAGTCTCATCACTTCAGGCTGATGGAAAAGGTTCTTTCCGGCTGGGTACACGAAGGTCAGAAGCGCTTTCGCGTCTGGTGCGCGGCCTCCTCGACAGGCGAAGAGCCATATACCATCGCCATGACCATGGCCGAGATCTGTCAACACCCATCCATCGACTGGAAGATCCTGGCCACCGACATTTCCACAAAAGTGCTCGAACTCGCCCAGGCCGGAGTGTACCGCAGCGAAAAACTTGACGTGGTGCCGCCCCAATTACGACAGAAGTATTTTGACGCTTCTCGCGATGCCGCCGGCGACAAGGTCTATCATGCCAAAACAGTGCTTCGCGATCATCTGATGTTTCGGCGCTTGAATCTGCGTGAGATCCCCTTTCCGATGAAAGGTCCCATGGACTTCATCTTCTGTCGCAACGTCATGATCTACTTCGACAACGCGGTCAGACAACCGCTGATCTCGGAATTCCATCGCCTGCTCAAGCGCGGTGGCATTCTCTGCATCGGCTCTTCAGAGAGCCTGACGGGTCTGAAGACCGAGCTGCAAAACCTGGGGCCTTCGGTGTACGTCAAGCCCTGAACAGGATCCTTCCGCCATGGCCAAGATAAAAGTACTGGTTGTCGATGATTCAGCTACAATACGGATGCTGCTGAGCAGGGGGTTGAATCTCGACCCCGAGATCGAAGTAATCGGCACCGCACCCGACCCCTATGTCGCCCGCAACAAGATCGTCGAGTTGTCTCCCGACGTGATCACCCTCGATGTCGAAATGCCGCGCATGGATGGAATCGAGTTTCTGCGCCGTCTCATGGCGGCGATGCCTCTGCCCGTCATCATGGTCAGCGCTTTGACCGAGAAGGGCAAGCGCATCACGCTCGAAGCACTCGATGCCGGCGCCTTCGACTTCGTACACAAGCCCTCCGGCAGCCACGGAGCGCAGGGACTTCAGGACATGCTTCAGGATCTTAGGCAAAAGATCAAGACAGCGGCGCGCGCCAACCTGACCACGCTGCGCAAGTCCCTGGCGCGTGTCGTCCCTTCCGCACCCAGGCCGCCGTTGAGTGTTCGGCCGACCGCTCTGGCCGAAACCACGGACAAGGTGGTGGCCATTGGTGCCTCAACCGGCGGAACCACGGCGATTCGCGACATCATTTCGCAGTTGCCGGCTGATTTTCCCGGCACGGTTCTGGTACAACACATAACGCCCGGGTTTACGACGATGTTCGCCGAGCGCCTCAATGAGATCGGAACAGTACAAGTCAAAGAAGCCAAACATGGCGATCGCATCATCACCGGAAGGGTTCTCGTGGCGCCAAGCGGGCACCAGATGACCGTTCGCCGCTCGGGCGGTTTCTACTATGTCGATTGCATTCCCGGGCCGCCGATCTGCGGCCATATTCCCTCGGTTGAAGCGCTGTTTCAATCGGTTGCCCGGCATGTCGGCGCCAACGCGCTCGGCGTGATTCTGACCGGAATGGGCGGCGACGGAGCCGACGGCATGCTGGCCATGCGCAAGGCTGGAGCGCGAACTCTGGGGCAGGATGAAGCTTCCTGCGTCGTCTTCGGCATGCCCAAAGTTGCCTGGGAGAAAGGCGGCGTGGAAAAGCTGCTGCCGCTCGATGAGATCGTCCCGAACTTGTTGCGCATTCTGCGAAGTGCCTGATGAAGCTCAGAAACGCCTTGAAATCCTGCCGCAGGATTTTTGACTTTTCCCGTCTCTGCGTGATAATCTGAGAGCCGACGAGAAATGGAGAAGCCTCGGATCCCCATCGAGAGGGCCGAACCAGCAAGAATTCCACCAAAGGATCGCCGACCATGGGTAAACGAATCATGATCGTTGATGATGCCGCCGTCATGCGGCTGATGCTCAAGCAGCTTCTCACCAAGAGCGGCTATGAAATCTGCGCCGAGGTCGCCAACGGTGCCGAAGCCGTCGCCATGTATCCACAGGCAAAACCCGACCTCGTCACCATGGACATCACCATGCCCGACATGGACGGGATCACCGCAGTTCAGGAGATCCTGAAAGTCGATCCGAACGCCAAGATCGTCATGTGCTCCGCCGTCGGCACGGTCGACAAAGTGAAAGCCGCCATTCTGGCGGGGGCCAAAAACTTTCTGGTGAAACCGTTACAGGCCGATAAGGTAATCGCCACCATTCAACAGGTGCTTGGCGCCTGATCCATCTGGTTTTTCCCTGAGTACCGGCTGAGTTTATGACAAAGTATGTCGGCGTCGGGGAATGGGCGGTATCGAATCAAGCCGCCGAAAGCATCAAGACCATGGCGCTGGGTTCCTGCGTCGGGGTCATCATTTTTTCCAAGATCCGAACTGCCGCCGGCCTTCTTCACGTGCAATTGCCTGAAAGCTCGATCAACAGGCAACTAGCGCAAACGAAACCTGGGACATTTGCTGACACCGGCATCCCGCTGATGTTGCGCCGGTTTCAGGAACTCGGCTGTGCCGGTTCCGAACTGGTTATCAAGCTGGTCGGCGGCGCCTCAGTCATGGACCCGCAGAACACCTTCAACATCGGCAAACGCAACGTGCTCGCCGTTCGCAAGGTCCTGTGGGGTCTGAAACTCTGGCCTGCCGTCGAGGACGTCGGCGGCGAGTTCAGCCGCACCGTGACCGTACAGGTCGGAACCCGTAAAGTTGTCCTTTCTTCGCCGGGCAGGCCGGATTGGGAGGTCTGAACATGCCTGTTATACTGATCGCTGATGATTCCGCTACCGCTCGCCTGATTATTCGTCGCTGCGTGGAAATCGCCGGCGGCGCTGATGCGACCCTGCTCGAAGCCCGCGACGGTCAACAGGCTCTCGATATGGTTCGACAGCAGCATGTCGATATCGTGCTGACCGACATCAACATGCCGGTTCTTGACGGCAAGCGTCTGTTAATGCACATCAAGAGCAATCCCCGATTGAATGAGACCCGGGTCGTCGTCATCAGCAGCATGGGGAACCCCGCCCTGGAAAAGGAATTGAAGGATATCGGCGCCGATGCCGTGATTCCCAAACCGCTCACTCCGGCCATGCTGCAGCCGGTTCTCGAATCTCTTCTTAACCCGGAGATCAAGCCATGATGCAGGTCCCGCCCGGTTCTCCCGAAGAAGCGGTCGTCTCGGAACTTTCGGCCACCACCGAAAATCTGCTGTTCGAAGAAGCCGTCCTCAAGGAGATCCTCGACAAGCCGCCCGCCTTCGATGAGTCGTGGTGTTGGGCGATCATGGAAGTCCTCGATCCATTTACCGGCCCCATCTCACTCTTTGTGCCCAAACCGCTGGTCGTCCGTTTTGCCGAAGGCGTGCTGTCTCTGCCGGCCGAAGAAATCTCACAGGAAATGCTGATGGATGGACTCGCCGAAACTCTGAACACCCTTGCCGGGCGTCTGGTCGCCAGGCGTCTGTCACCCGACGAATCGTACAAACTCAGTCTGCCTGCCACCGGCGTCGGAGAGCCGATTCTCTTTTCCGGAGAAAGCAGATACTTTCATTTTCTGATCAGTGACCAGTTCATGTATCTGCAGGTGACGACCGCACTGCTGAGTCCTGGTTGATACTCTCGATTTCTCTCACAGGAAGAGTGAACTGCCAAGGTCATTTTCTGACCGGCAACCATGACCTTTCGGGCCTGCGTTACAGCAGGTCGTTGAACTGCGCTTCGATAACCGCCTTGAAGGCGCCTGGCACGTCCTTCCAGGGCATGTCTTTCTTGAGCATGAAGTAGTAGCCCTCAAGCCGCTGATAGTAAGACACGAACGGAATGCCTTCCTGTTCGTTCATGAATGAGTTGGCGCAGAAAACCGGCAGAGTCATGGTGTTCCATTGTTTGGCGGCCAAAGAATGATGATCGCCGATGATGTGGGTGAGATAGTCTGGAAAATTCCATTTCTTGGCCAGCAGGCGCCCGATCACCTGATGCTCGGTGCCGAACACGTACAATTCAGCCACATACGACGGACGATTTTCCTTTTTCATCAGCTCAGAAACCTGAGCATACTTTTCAGGAAAGGCGAAAGCCATGGCCTGACGACCGATGTCATGCATCAATGCCCCCAGCCAGATCTTCGCCCGCTCATCAACAGGGCGACCGCCTTCCTGGGCGATGTAATTGGCCAGCATCGCACACTTCTGGCTATGCACGATGACGTCTTTCTGGCTTTGAAAAAATGACGTCAAACCGCTATACAGACTGCGAACGAGAATGTTCTGCACATTCAGCAAGCCGATGCGCGACACGGCCTGCGACAACGTATCAACCTTGCCGCCGCGATAAAAAAGTGCTGAATTGGCCACCTTCACGATCTGGCTGCAGATGTTCTGATCTTTCTCGATTCTCTTCACGACCCCATTGAAGTCCGCGTCAGCCGAGTTCATGTATCCGAGCACCTGGTAAGCCTCAGCACTCAGGATAGGAGCGTCTTTCAACTTATTGAGAATGGTACGCAGCGTGTCTTCTCCGGTGATGGCCAGCTGCGCGCTTTTCATCGAAGGAAACAGCAGATACCCTTTGTCGATCAAAGCATCTTTCACCGGAGACTGCCCGACAACGATCTTGAAACGGCTCATCGAGCGAAATTCCTCGAGCCGCTGCGCAAACAGCGGACTTACGGCGGTCACCTCAAGACAGTTCAGAACCAGCGTCGGAAATTTGTGCGCCACCTTCCCGACCAGCCGATACAGATCTTCCTCATTGTCAGAGATTTCGCCTTTGATGACGATCTGTTGTACGCCACCATCAAGGGTTTCGAGCGCGTGCTCAGCCAAGCTTTCTCCGCCTCCGGGCTACGATAATGAGACAAAAATTCGAGCGGTAGGATTATACCGGGTCTCGCCGAAAAAGAGAAGAGGAACGGCAATCGTCCCAGTGAACTTTTTCAGATAACCTGAATGCAAGGCCCTGGCAAAGCGCACCGTTGTTAATGAAACAGGCCGCGAATATCGCCGACCGTCACCAGCACCAGCACACAAAGCAGAAACAACATGCCGACGAAATGGATATTCTCTTCCCATTTCGGGTCGAGAGCCAGTTTCAGACCGGTCAAAAAGTTGATGAACGCGAGAAAGGCTTCGATCAGCAGAAACAGAATACGACCGCCGTCGAGTACCGGAAACGGCATCAGGTTCAGCAGGCCGATGTTGATTGACAGCAACGCCGTCATCTGCAGCAGGTCGACAAACCCTTTCTGTGACTGCTGTGTGATCATCTGCATGATCTTGACCGGCCCGGCCACGTCGGCCTCGGTCTGGCGCGAGATCATGCGCAGCAGCCCGCCCAGCGTATGAGCGATGATTTCCCGGGTGCTGTCGAACGCCTTGGCAATGGCGTGATCGAGCGCCAGCACCTGAAAGTCGTAGGTATTGCCGCCGATCTTGATGCCGATACGCCCGGCACCGGTGCTCCCGCTGGGCACGACCTTGATCTGCAGGGTCTCGCGTCGATACAACTCGTACATTCCCGGTGCCGTCGCCCGATTCATCTGCAGCAGCCCGCCGCCGAAGCCCGGTCGCGGATCGGGGTGATCGCGTATGACATCCAGCACGATCTCATTGCCGGCGTTCGCCTGAATCGTGCGAATGCCATCGGTCCATTCGCGAATCTTGTTGCCATTGATGGCCGTAATCACGTCACCCGAACGCACTCCGGCGAGTGCCGCAGGTTCCCCCTGCGTCACGTCGGTGACGTAGATATTCGAGAGTGGGCCGCCGAAAACCGTAAACATGATGAAGAAGATCACGACCGCCCAGGCCAGATTCATGATCGAACCTGCAGCAAGCACGAGCATCTTCAGGTGACGCGGTTTGGACGGATAGCCGCGCGGATCGTCGGGAGCCAGTTCTGGAGTGATGTCATCGGGGTCGACCGGCTCAGGCGGCGCTTCCGGCTTCTCGCTGTCTTCAGCTTTTCCACCCTCCGTTTCTTCGGTCTTTTTCTCTTCCGTGTCTTCCGGGGTGTCCATGCCGGCCAGTCTCACAAACCCGCCCAACGGGAACGGTCGCAAAGAGTACAAGGTATCGCCGAGCCGAAACCTGATCAGTCGCTTGCCAAAACCAAGGGCAAACTCGATAACCCAGATGCCGGACCATTTGGCCGTGAGAAAATGTCCCAGTTCATGCACGAGTACAATGCTGCCGAATACGAAGCAGATGGCCAGAAAGCCCTTAACGAGGGTGATCAGAGTTCCTAGTGTTATCATGAAAAATTCAGCGACTCCTCAACGCAGCGACGACATGGAAAAGATAGCATACACCAGCGGACCGACAAACAAAAGACTGTCGATACGATCGAGAATACCGCCGTGGCTCGCCAGCAACGCTCCCGAATCCTTCACGCCGGATTCACGTTTCAGAACGGATTCAAACAGATCGGAGATCTGACCGACCACTCCGACACAGACGATCAAGGCCGCCAGACGCAGATCGGAAAGCGCCAGCCAGCCGACCTGTCGCAGTCCCCACGCGGTGCCCGCGCAGGCCAGAAAGCCGCCAATGGCGCCCGATACGGTCTTTTTCGGACTGATGTGCGGTGCCAGGTGCGGCCCACGCAGCGAGCAGCCGACAAGGTAGGCCCCGATATCGAGCGCCCAGACCAGGCAGAGAATGGCAAACACCGTGCGACCGCCCGCCTCGGTGATGTGAGCCACCATCATGAGAAAACTCAGGGAAAAGGGGAGATACAACAGGCCCGTCATACCCAGCGAATAACTTTTGTATCCCGAATAATCAAGCCCGCGCAGAACGATGGCGATACCGGGCAGAATAAAGCCGAAAGCCATGGCAAGCAGCAACCCGCGCTCTCCCTGAGTTTCCGCCGCCCACATCATGGAGACGCCGAGGGCGTATTCCAGAATCGGCGGGCGCGCCCCCGGGTGAGCGAACAAGCGGTGAAGCTCCTGCTGCCCGAGCAGGGCCGTGAGAGCAAACAGGGCGAATCGACTGATATCATGCCAGACCAGCAGACCATACACAACCGGAATGCCGATGAGAACGACGACGAAACGTGAGATCATGCTTTCGTCTGCCGCACCTGTTCGCCGGTCTTGCCGAACCGGCGCTCGCGAGACTGAAAATGCTGCAACGCGATCAGGAACTCGACCTCATCGAAATCGGGCCAGTAGATGGGCGTCACGAACAGTTCTGAGTAAGCGCTCTGCCAGAGCAGAAAGTTGCTTGTACGCACTTCGCCGCTGGTACGAATGATGAGATCGGGGTCGGGGATATCGGGGTGGTACAAACGTTTGGCGATCGTCGTTTCGTCGATCTGCTCGGGGGGAATTCCCTCGCGGACGATCTTTTTGACGGCATCCACGATTTCCGCCCGACCGCCGTAGTTCAGGCAAAGATTCAAGGACAGGCGCCTGTTGTTTTCCGTCAGCTTTTCAGCAATGTCCAGGTCGTTCGCCAGCCCGGACGGCAATTCATCGCGTCTTCCAAGGTGTCGAAATCGTACCCCCTCGGCATGCAGCTCGTCGCGTTCACGAATGACATAGGCGCGAATCAGTTTCATCAACCCGACAACCTCGAGGCGCGGTCGACCCCAGTTTTCCGAGGAAAAGACGTAGAGCGAGATGTGCTTGACGCCGAGTTTGTCGGCAAAGCGCACCAGCCTCTTGATGTTGCGGGCTCCCATCTGGTGTCCGCGAATACGGCTGTAACCCCGTTCTTTGGCCCAGCGGCCGTTCCCGTCCATGATCAAACCGACATGAACGGGAACACGGCCCTTGAGCACCTGCTGTTTCAAATGCTCCTGAAATGCTTCGCGACTCTTGAACTCGGGCGGAACGCTTGTTTGCTGTGTCATGAACGGGTACTCTTGCGCGGAGGCGTTTTCGGACCGGGAACAATCGCCTCGACCGGGCAGATGTCAGCGCACTTGCCGCAATCGGTACATTTCGCCGTAATGACGAACGGGTCATCCTCGACAATCGCGCCGACCGGGCACACGGGCTTGCACGACCCGCAGCACACGCAATCTTCAGTGATCCGGTACACGCCGTTACTTCCCCAGGATTTCCTGCTCTTTGGACTCGAGCTGCTTGTTCAGCTTCTCGATGTAAGCATCGGTCAGCTTTTGAATGCGCTCGACCGCCTTCTTGCTTTCATCCTGTGTGATTTCGCTCTTTTTCTCAATCGCCTTCACGGCATCATTGGCGTCGCGGCGAAGGTTGCGGATCGCCACGCGGAACTCTTCCGCCTTCTTCCTGCAGGTCTTCACCAGATCGTTGCGGCGCTCTTCGGTCAGCGCCGGCACCGGCAGACGAATGATGCGCCCGTCATTCTGAGGGTTCAGCCCCAGATCAGACTTTTGAATGGCCTTTTCGATCTCGCCCAACACTGTTTTGTCGTGCGGAGCAATGACCAGGGTTTTCGGGTCGGGTGCGGAAATGGAGGCCAGATGGTGCAGCGGGGTCTCCGAGCCGTAGTAGCTGACGCTGATACGATCGAGCAGCGATGGCGTCGCGCGCGACGTGCGCATGGTCGCAAAATCCTTGCGCATGACTTCAACGGTCTGTTCCATCTTCGCTTCGATCTCTTTCACGATCTTTTCAACTGACATGGTTGTTTCACCTCGCTCAAGAATCTTCCATGACGCGGGAACCACAATTCTCGCCGCGGCATGCACGTAAGATACTGTCTTTTTCGTTCATGGACAAGATCAGAAGTGGCAGATGATTTTCACGGCACAACGAGATTGCGCCCATGTCCATCACGCCGAGATTGCGTTCCAGAACCTCTTTGTAGGTTATCCAGTCAAATTTTCGCGCGTCCGGATTTTTTGCCGGGTCAGAGTCGTAGACGCCATCGACCTTCGTGGCCTTGATCAGCACATCACAACCGACTTCGATGGCCCGCAGCGCGGCCCCCGTATCAGTGCTGAAATACGGATGACCGGTGCCGCAGCCGAATAGACAGACCTTACCTTCCGCCAGAGCAGCGATGACATCGTCGATGATATACGTGCGACACACCTGCGGCATGGCGATCGCCGAGAATACTTCGCACGGAACGCCGATCGCCCGCAGATGGTCGGCGAAACACAGCGCATTCATCAGGGTCGCCAGCATGCCGATCGAATCGGCGTGGTGTCGCTGCATGGCGGGCAGGTTTCCGCGTGCGCCGCGAAAGAAGTTTCCACCGCCGATAACCAGCGACGGCACGATTCCGGCCTTCACCAGAGCAGCAATGTTCTGCGCGTATGTCTCGAGCGTCTGGCGATGAAAGCCAAACCCCGATTCGCCGCCGAATACTTCGCCGCTCAGCTTCAGAAGCGGTTTACGATAGACCAGTTGATTCTTTTCCATGAGTCCTCACAGCTCTCCGAAAGCAACAAAAGCCGCGAGAGGGTTTCCCCTCTCACGGCTATGTCATGAACGGAAATATTGATCAGCCCTGTTCGCCGAGCGCCCAGCGGCGGAACGCCGTAATCTTCACGTCGCCACCCATCTTCTTGCTCATGTCGTTCATGAGATCCTTGATGGTCTTGGTGTCATCTTTCACATACACCGCTCTTTGTAGAACTTGTCGAGGCGCCCTTCAACGATCTTGGCAAGTACGTTCTCGGGCTTGTTGGCATTCTTCGGATCTTCCTTGATCTGGCCCAGAATGACATCTTTTTCGCGGGCAACGACATCGGCGGGAACCTGGTCGCGAGACAGGAAGCGGGCTTTCATGGCGCATGCCTGCAGCGCGACTTCATGTGCGAAGGTGTGCAGATCGTCATGCTTCACCGCATCCGGGTTCGCGGCTTCGACGCACACGAGCACGCCGATGGCGCCCATGCCGAACTGGTTGTTGCCGATTTTGCCGGTCTTGGTGATTTCCTTGTCGCCGTGGACGTAGAGATCGATCAGGCCATGATGACCGCTCGGAATTTCGAGGCGTTCGTTGCGGCCGACGACCATGTTTTCGCCGATTTTGGCGATCAACAGCTTGCGCATTTCTTCCACCGGCTGACCGTCTTTGGTCTTCTGAGCGGTCAGATCAGCGGGTGTCTTGATGTTCTTGTCGTTCAACTGCAGTTCGGCCAGTGTCTGGGCGAATGCAATGAAGTTTTCGTTCTTGGCCACGAAATCGGTTTCGCAGTTGGCTTCAATGATCGCAGCGGAACGCTTGTCAGCAGAAACCATCAAGGTCACCAGACCCATCGAGGCTTTGCGGTCTGCCTTGCCGTCAGCGCTCGCCAGACCCTTCTTGCGCAGATAATCCACGGCTTCTTCCATGGAGCAGTTGCAGGCCTTCAGGGCTTCCTTGCATTTCATCATGCCGGCGCCGGTTTTTTCACGAAGTTCACTGACCATTTTCGCAGTAATTTCCATGTCGATTACCCTTCTCAGTTGCAGATTTCAAAGATAGAGTCCGATCAGACGGACTCAAGGTTGTTCAGTGGAGGAACGGCTCTCGCCTCGAGAAAAAAACAGAGGCGAAAGAACCGGCGAGGGCACGCCCTCGCCGGCATGTTGTCTTAACCGATGACCAGCTTTTCGGCTGATTCTTCCTGTTCAGCGACCTTGGCGGCCACGGCGGCAGGAGCGACACCGGCGGCTTCGGCCATCACGGCCTGGTCGTCAGCAACAGCCTGGGCCTCGTTGAAGGTCCGGCCTTCGAGCGATTCCATGACGGCGTCGGCGATGAGGCTGGTCACCAGCTTCACGGCGCGAATCGCGTCATCGTTGCCCGGAATGACATAATCGATCTGATCGGGATCGCAGTTGGTATCGACCACGGCCACGATGGGAACCCCGACCTTGCGAGCTTCGGCCACGGCAATGGCTTCTTTGTGCGGATCGATGATGAAGAGCGCGCCAGGCATGCCCTTCATGTTCTTGATGCCGCCCAGAGCGCGATTCAGCTTCTCGCGTTCTTTGCGCAAACCGGCCGCTTCTTTCTTGGGGTACGACTCGATCTTGCCGCTTTCGATCAGATCGTCGAGATCGCGAAGGCGCTGAATGCGCTTCTCGATGGTGACGTAGTTGGTGAGCATACCGCCCAGCCAACGATAATTCACGTAGTACATGCCGCAGCGTTCTGCTTCGGCTTTGATGATGTCCTGAGCCTGCCGTTTCGTGGAAACGAACAGAATCGGACGCCCCTGACGCACGACGCTCTTCACGAATTCGCAGGCGTCATCGAGCAGTTTGGTCGTCTTCTGCAGATCGATGATATAAATGCCATTGCGACTGGTGAAGATGTACTTCGCCATTTTGGGATTCCACCGGCGAGTCTGATGGCCAAAGTGTACACCCGCTTCAAGCAACGCTTTCATAGAAACCAGAGCCATTGTCTTTCCCTCCAGAAATGTCCATTCAAAATCCCGGCGTTATCGCAGGAAGAGTCCCTATTGTAAGCCATCTTACGTTCCAGGTCAAGTATTATTCCACCGTCAAGCCTCATTCCATGCCGACCAGACATTTTTCTCAACGATCGCAGTTGTCTTCCGAAGCACATCTCCATGGCATCAGCCTCAAATATTCATTGCTATAGCGGATTTCCCAGTGCACGACCGTCGCATCCATTATTCAATGGCCATTTTCACATCTTGCATATTGTTATATATTGTTATATAATTACACATATTACATGCAATCCAGACCCACGAACGACTCTTCCCCTGAAACCCGCTTGCTGACGCTGCGCGAGGCGGCTCGTCTGCTCCGGCTGTCACCGCACACGCTGCAATCATGGATGTCTCCCTCGTCGCCGAATCATCGAGCCGAATTTGCCCGACTCGCCCTGCGGGCGGGGCGCCGGACCTTGTTCCGGTCCGCCGACCTGGTAAACTGGCTCGAACAGCATCAAACATCAAGATCCGCTCTGCCCGGCGGCGAACGCTCGGTGAACTGGTTCGAGCGGTTCGTGGCTGCCCGCGGCAGTCTCAATCTTCCCTACCAAAGCGAATCGCCCCCGGAATCATCTCCCGACGCGCTGTTTCGAGGCGGCCTTCTCGCCATCGACGGCGCGCCTCTACTCTCGTGGCTCGCCAACACGGATGAAGCCCCGCGGATTCTACGTCTGGCACGGCGGGCCGAAGGTCTCGTGTTGCCTCTCCCCACCGCCGGCTGGATGCTGCGCCGATTGCGCAGGTTTCCTACGGCTCTTGAACAGATTCGCCATCTGCTGTTTCAGTCGGGCATCTTCGAAACCGCCGTGCTTCACGAGGAAGCGCTTTCAAGACTGCTCCAGCTTCCACCGGCCATCGGCGACATTCCAGCCCTCAGCTACGGTGCCGCCATTGCCCACGGTGCCGCCGTGTTTGCCACCTGGAACACCGCTCTGCTCGAGTCTCCCGGCGCGCTGGTCATGTCTCCGTAATCGTTCCCGCTGACGAGTGTGAGCTGAAAAGTCCGTTCCACGCGAAAAATGTGCGCATTTGCTCTCATGCCCCTTTCAGTCGCTGAGTTTTAACCTGCTCAACATGGGCCTCACATTTCCAAATTCATCTGCCTTGAAAGATTGCACTTTTCCTGGACTTTCCGATAACTCCTGATATAATTCCATGAGTACACTCAGGTGGCCAGGGAGCGACCATGATCGAAGAAATCCTGATCAGTTTGCAAGACAAGCTGCGAAGTGCCGACTATCTCGACTGTGAGACCGCCGTCGACAAGCTTGGTTCTTTGCTGCAATCGCAGAACGCGGAAAAGCAGCGCAAGATCATTGCGACAACCCTGCCTCTGGCGCTTTCCAGCAAGTTTGAGTCGATTCAGAAGAAGGCGGTTCAGGTCGCCTGCAACTACCCCAGCGTGTTGCGCGACATCCTTCCCGCCCTCAAACTATCGACAGACACGACGGTACGGTTCTGGGCTTTCTTCATGCTCGTCGAGCTCAATTTCCTCACCCAGACCGAACTTCACGAGATAGCCGACAGCAAGGAAAACGACGAGATTCGTAAGTTTGTCCTCGAGGCATTGGCCCGCAAACCCGACAAGGCCGTCATTCTCTGCCTACTCGAAAAGATCAGCGACCCCAGCTGGATCATCCGCAAACAGGCCAAGAAACTGCTGATTGATCAGGGTGACGCGATCTACCAGATCATTCAGGAATTTTTCATGACCTGCCCGAGCCGGCAGAAATACGACTGTATCAAGATCATCCCCTTGATCCTGAAAGACAAGGCATCAACCCTCTTTCAGCGAATGCTCGAAGCGGACAGAAACGGTGTCGTGCGCCCGTACATCTGCGCCGGTCTGGGCGAAATCAGGTCAGAGGCCGCGATGTCCACGCTTATTTCGCTGCTCGAAGACCCGTCGGGAGTCGTACGCGAAGAAGCGATCAAGGCTCTCACCAACTGGGGAAGAGATGTCGTGCGCCCCCTGACGGCTATCTTTCCAACCGCCAATCAAGACACGCGTGCGTCCATCATGGTATTGCTCGGTCGAGTTCTCGGTCTCGACGTGGTCAAAGAGATCCAGGAGTTTTTCGGCGAACCAACCCAGGAAAGCAAGTATTACTTGCTCACCGCCCTCGGGGAAGTTCGAGACCCGTTGGTGGTCAAAGAGTTACTGCCATTACTGAAAGACGAGTCAGTATTCATTCAGGAACACACGATTCGCATCATGGCCCGGCTCGGCGTTCACGCCCTCGATCCATTGCTGGCCTCGCTCGATACGGATGATGAAAAGCTCATTCTGCCGGTCTTGAAAGTCATCGGGGAAATCGGCTCAAAAGACGCCTTACGGCCCCTTTTGTTCATTATCGATAACTCGAAAAATACCTTGATTCGCACCTGTGCCATTGAAGCGATTGCGAAACTTCAGAAGTTTGAGCTGATTGCCGGCTTGCTGCTGCTGAAACTCGATGATCGCGACATCACGATTCGTCACACCATCGTCGAAAATCTTTCCAAACACCAACGACAGGCTTTTATCAAAGATCTATTGATGGCCAGCATGGACCGCAATTCCGAAGTCTCATACTGGTCGAAAGAGATCTTGAAAAGGCGTGACTACCCCGGAATTCCCTCTTTTTTGATGATGTATGAACAGTCGACCGATTTCGAAAAGGAAAAGATTCTATCGCTGACGTCGAAGCTGACCAATGAACAGATCGATGCGGTTCTGCGCAAAGAGAAAATCACCATTGAAAGCCTGCAACCGCAAAACGTCGAAACGCGCGTCATGGTGCGTAAATACAGCAAAGAAAACATCACGGATATCAAGGAACTGCTGTATTATCTGCACGAAGAAGGCGGATCAGATCTTCACATTTCTATCGGGCTCCCCCCGAGCATTCGCCATCACGGCGACCTCGTACGCACCACTTTCGAAACCATCACACCTGAAAAAAGCCGGTATCTTCTGTATTCCTTACTGAACGACGCACAGAAGGAAATCTTCCATCAACGGATGGAAATCGATTTTTCTTTCGAAATCCCGGACTGCGCCCGCTTCCGCGCCAACATCTTCAATCAGAAGAACGGCGTCGCCGGCGTCTTCCGCATTATTCCGAACGTTGTTCCCACATTCGAAGAACTCTCGCTCGATCGCGACATCATGGAAAAGATCGTCAACCACAAGTCCGGGTTGATTCTGGTCACCGGAGCCACCGGATCAGGCAAATCAACCACGCTGGCGGCGATGATCGATCACGTGAATCGCACCCGATACGATCATATCATCACGATCGAAGACCCGATCGAATTCGTTCACATGCATAAGCGTTGCGTCATTACGCAGCGCGAACTCGGCACCAACACCCTGAGCTTCTCCAACGCGTTGAGAAGCGCCTTGCGCGAAGATCCAGACGTCATTCTCGTCGGCGAAATGCGCGATCTCGACACGATGCATCTGGCCATCGCCGCGGCCGAAACCGGCCACCTCGTCTTTTCGACCCTACACACGATCAATGCCTACGAGTCAATTCACCGTATCACCGGCAGCTTCCCCGGTGATCAGCAGCATCTGGTACGCATGCAGCTCGCCGGAACGCTGCGAGCCATCATTTCACAGCGCCTCGTGCCGGCTTATCTTTCCTCTGGTCGCATTCTTGCCTACGAAGTTCTGGTCGGCAACCAACCCGTGCGCCGCTGTATCAAGGAAGACAAGATCGATCAGATTATCTCCATCATGCAGACAAGCCGCACCGACGGCATGATCACCATGGATATGTGCCTCGAAGACCTGGTCTGCCGCAAGCGCATCTCGCTCGAAGAAGGCATGAAGAACGCTGAAGACAAGAAAACGTTCGAAAAACGCATAGCCGAACGCACAGCGGGAGACAAAAAGCTCGCGAGCACTGGAACGCAGGCAAAACCAGGTCAGGCGCCGGCCAAATCCCCAGCGCACTGATTCGAAAAGCCCAAGGTCGGGGTTCAGACTGCGGCAATCTCAAGCCTGGGCTTCATGCGCAAGCCGAAAAGAGATGCCGAGGAAGGGTTCAGGTTCACTCCCGACGACACACAAGAACCGCATCGCTGACGAAGATGCGAGCTTCGATCAGCTCACCATTTGACCTTGAAGACCGTCACGGGCTGATCGATACCCTTCAGACGATGCTGGCCCCCCGGCACCATCTCAAAAATCTGCCCATCGCACAACGCGTGGGTTGCCGCGGAAACTACGATCTCTTCGGCATCGGCTATGCCTTCAAGGCGAGAAGCCACATTGACGGCGTCGCCAAATACATCGTTTTCGCGACGAACGACCGGCCCGGTGTTGATGGCGATACGAACCGCCAGTTTTCGCTCTTCTCCTGACTTTTCGTTGTATGTCTTCAATTGTCGCTGAATCTCGATGGCTGTCAGCAGCGCCTTCTGCGGCTGTTCGAAGATCACCAGAAACGCATCACCGATCTTTTTCAGGATCTTGCCGCCGTGTTTCTCGATCAGCGGGATCAGAATGTCATCATGCTGTTTGAGCATGGTCATGACGTCGGAAAGAGAGGCTTTCGAACTGAATGCCGTATAGCCTTTCACATCCGTAAACATGATGGTGAGATCCTGGGTATGCGAGGTCTGGATGATCCGATCGATCTTTTCGAGTTCCTCGAGGGCCTTCTTGCGCTTGTCGAGCACATTGTCGAGCAGCGAATCAGAGAGCACGACTTTCGGCTCGCCCTTCTTCCGCAAGGCCATCTGATCGACGGTCCCTCCGACGCTTTCAATCAAATCAATGATTGCCTTGCGGTCAATCGGGTTCTCAATATCACTGATCACTTCACATAACGGCTCGGAAATGATCGGACCGAGACTGAGAAGGTAGTCGGTGACCGCCCCCTTGAGGCGGAAGTCCTCAGAGAAGAAATGGAACGAAAGAATTTTTACCGCACGTTTCACGACCACAGGGTCATCCTGCGGATTCAGGTTTTCCATCAATCCAAGCGCAATCCGCTTTTCTCGAATCTGATCGAGAGCCACCACGCAACAAAGTCGAAACGCCATTGAGGGCGAAGTCAACCCCGAGATAATGCCCTCCGGTTTCGTTTTATACACAAGACCGAGGATTCTTCCGACTTTCTCGACATCATCCATTTTGATGCCATGCGAGCGTGTCTTGAGAATCTCAGCCAGCAATCCCTCGTAGCCGGATTTCTCTGATTCCATCAACGCCAGCATGAACTCAAGCATCAGATTGGGATCGCAGGCCGCGAGAAAGCTGCGAAGCGGTTCTACCAGTGAAGGAAGCGGGTTCCGGCCGATGACTCGAGCAATGCCAAGAATATTTCGCGGCGCTTTTTCCACCTCGAGCTGTCGAACGATGGTCTTCAACTCAGGTTCGCTCATGTTTTTCCAGCCTGATAAGGCTTCTAAAATAAAATGACGACTTCTGTCTTCCTGGTGGTTGAGACCCAACAACACTATTCGTCTCAGATTTGGCTTCGTCACTTTTTTCAGAATCTCGGCCAGCCAGCCTACAACCCTGTCCACGGGATGATTTATCAGATTTAAGATAGTATCTACGATTTCGCGAGAAGAGATATCGGTTATTCCAGCCATGACTTCCTTGATACGTGCGTCATCTGTGTTTTCAAGGAAGGCCAGTACTGCTGGAACAGCCTCGGAATGGGTCATGGAAAGAAGGGCTGAAATAATATGCGGCGTCATCCCCGGATCGGAATTCTCTGTTAAGATCTGCGTCAGAACAGCAACAGCCCCGGGACCCATAGACAGCAGGACCCGCCGAGACCAGAACTGGATGTCTTCATTCGGAGAATTCAGGACGCGCACGACGGCTGATACAGCCTTTTCACCATACGAACGCAGACAGTTCGCTGCTGCGTTTCGAATCGGCCATCCGGGGTCTCCCAAGAGCTGAACCAAGGCATCAATCAACTTTTCATTGGGGGAAATTTTCTGGAGAACTCCAAGAAGGAACAGCCGTTCCTCCTTTTTCCCTCCCTGCAAAATTCTGATAATAGGGTTAAATGCCAGCCCCCCAATCTGCCCGATGGTCTTGATCACTTGAAACCGAACGTTTTCATCTTCCGTTTCAAGCTGTTCGAGAAGCAAATCAATCTTCAAGTTCTGCTTTCGCGCTAATACTTCACAGGCATAGTCAGAAACGATTCGTTGCTGGTCTCCAAGGCATTTCATCAGCAGTCGAGAAGATTCGTCCCCGGGCAATTTACCGAGGCTGTCGATTCCAAGAATCCGATACTCGATTTCCGGGCTTGAGAGAAAACGCTTGACGAGAGGTAAAGCCCGCTCACCCAGGAAGCTGACGATGATGGAGACGATTTGATGCTTCATGACCGAATCGCCATGCGGGAACCAGGCCGACAATCGGTCAAAGATCTTTGGACCCATGTTTGTCAAGCACTCTGAGGCCCTTTTCCGGATCACCCACGAAGGGTCCGAGAGTCCCTGAATGATGAAATCGACACCAGCCGGGGAATCGATTTCGCCCATGGAGCTTATCAGTGAGTACCGCACGGCAAACGTGCTATCTCGGTATAGCTGGTTTAGATCCTGAAGAACGGCTTCGCCGCCAAGCTTCACGTAGAGGGCGACAACAGAATGCAGCGGCTCTTCTTTGTCTGCGAACAAGAGAGGACGAAGCTCTGGAATAAGACCTTGGCCGAATGCCATCAAACATTCAAACGTCAGTTTGCGCACGGCCCAGTTTTGGTCGTTCAACAACGGCAACAGCCAGCGACTATGCTCCACCTTTTTCTGCGTAGCCAAGGCTCTGACAGCATAGCCACGAACTTCGGGATCGCTGTGCGTTAAAAACTTTTTGATCTCTTGAACGGCCTGCGGGTGATCGAAGTGTCCGAGAATATGAAGCAGCCAGTAGAGTTCATCGAAGTTCTTAGTAGAGGTATGCTGGCAGAGGATGGGCGCGATGTCCTTGCCCCACTCGACGAGAAACCGTGCGGCCGTCTCGCGCTTCTTCCAGACTTTGTCTGAGAGTACACCGATGATCGCTTTGCACGATTCAGGCGAACGCTCGACCACCAGAGCCTCGAGGCCCTGGCGCCAGAGCGACTCATCGAAGCTCTTGATCAGCTCATACGGCGATTTTTCGACCATATATGTCTGTACATACTATCGGTTGTGTTGCCCTCAGCACTTTAATCTATTATAATCTGGAACCTGAAGAATTAAAACCAGAGGAGGTAAATGATGCCCATTTACGAATATTGCTGCGGAGATTGTCATCATCGTTTTACCGTCTTCTGCAAGATTCAGCAACTGGAAGAGCATCCCCCGTGCGACAAATGCCGCTCCACCAGCACCAGAAGACTGGTTTCCCGGTTTAAGACGGTTCGTTCAGAAGACCAGATCATGGAAAGCATGGCTGATCCATCGGTCTTGTCCGGAATCGACGAAAACGATCCACGATCCATTGCCAGGTGGGCGAAAAAAATGGCCAAGGAAATGGGTGAGGACATGGGCGATGAAATCGAAGCCATGGCAGAAGAGGAATTGTCCAAAGCCGGCAAACCCGGCGAAAATGAACCGGATGCCGGTTCCTCAGGACCATCCGCGACACCTTCCGCGCTCCCCGGAACCGACACAGAAATGTGACTCACCAACCTTCGATCTGACGAAGAGCTTCGAAAACGGCGATCCCTGCCGCCGTCGCCACGTTCAAACACCTCTCGCCCGATATCATCGGTATTTTGATAATTCGTTGATATTGGGCGAGAAAATCGGGAGGGAGACCGCGACTTTCCGAACCAAAACAGAGCACATCGCCGTTTTGAAAAGCCGTATCGTAAATCGATGACGTTGCCTTTGAACTCAGACAGAACACTCGTTTCGACCGTGCCCAGACCTCGAAATCTTCCGTTGAATCGAGAACCAGTCGGGTCACGCGATTCCAATAGTCCATTCCGGAACGTTCGAGAAAACGGTCGGTGAGACGAAATCCAAGAGGCCTGACTAAGGCGAGACCGCACCCGGAAACCGCACTCAGGCGAGCGATGTTGCCGGTATTTTGCGGAATATCGGGATGGATCATGGCAATCCACAATTTTGGGGCAAACGTTGGTGTGAATGACATGAATATTCGTGTTCGGGTTGGCGTCTTGCTTTGAAGCGAAAAAACACCTATAATATCTTACATTAACTCATTTTCGGGGGTTTCTCAAATGAAACGCTTTTTTGTCTTCCTTTTGGCTTCTCTCCTCATTCTTGCCGGCTCCACCATGATTAGAAGTGTCTGGGCTCAGGATGAAACCGTTACCGATCAGCCTCCTCAGGAATTCAGCTCCCAACCGCCCGCAGATGAATCAAACTCCGGAACCTCAGACCCATCGACAGGCTCTGAGTCTACAGAGAATTCAGGCGGCGTCTCGGAAAGCGGTTCTGAAGGCTCTTCCGAAACCACCTCGGACAACCCGGAAAAAACCTCCGATGAAAGCTCTGATTCTGAAAAATCCCGGGATTCAGCAAGCGACGAAAACAAAACGTATGTCTGTCCGAAATGCGGTTACACGATGGATGGGCCGGGAAACTGCCCCGCCTGCAATATTTCCTTGACCGAAGAGCGTCCGGACGACGGTGCGACGACGGATGACTCGGGTTCAGAAAAGTCGGAGGGAGAAGATTCGGATAAACAAGACGAACCCAAGTCTGATGAGCCGAACTCTGAGGAATCGGAATCAAACGAATAACCCATCGAAGCCTAAAGAAGAAGCACCTGGTTACTGACCAGGTGCTTTTTTTTGTTATCCCACGGGGGCCGCACGAACGAAAGAACTGAAAGTTCTAAACGACCCCTGTGCAAGTCCTGGAAAGGGAATCTTGAACCGAACATTCGATAGAGAGAGCCAATCCAGAGGCGACATCTGAATGAAGGTCCAGGAAAAGTGCCAGTTCTACGGACCAGACAGCGGATTCGAGGTGTCTATCCGGGATAAATAGTCACAATGACAGAGGGCGCCGGTGGGAATTCAAGTGAACACGATCAATCGCAAGCAAGAGAATCCACGGATGCGATCACACTGTTATGCCAAAAAAGGAGGGAAGGGGCAACAGGATGACAATCCAAGCCGCGGGCACAAACGCTTCTCAACCCACGCCTCAAGAATCAACACGACACTTCACGAAGCTCACACTAACAACCGCCCTTTCGCTCATTCAACAATTAACATAAATTTTTTATTTATTAGCCGATACAAAAATGCCAATACCAAAGACACATTTGCAACATATAAACAAATCTGTTTTTATTATTTACCAGCATATATAGTTTAGTTTATAATTAAAATCACCCCTCATCAGGCAAGATCCATCTCGGGAAGTCGACACAAGGCCATCTCTCCCGAGGCATGCATCTGAGATTAGTCGCGGAAGAGATTAGCTGCTAGAAACACCGAAGCCCCCCGAGAATTCGGGGGGCTTCGGCTGATTGCTCTAGCGAAAAGCTGCTCTGAGAGCGATGAAGACCCTCTTAGCGAGCGACTGGCCCACTGGTCGCATCTTTCTCTGCCGGTGCCACACCTTCATCTGCCGCCGGAGTCGCATCTCTCAGGCTTTCGTTCACATGAGAGGCTTTGTCTGCAGCGTTGTGCAACTGGCCCTGGGTTGACCCGGCCATCTGGCCGAGCGTATCGATCATCTTCAGCAGAGAACCCGGCACCTTTCTGCTTTCGCCGCCACCACTGGGCAACGTCACCGAAAGACGCGCGGCTTCAGCATTACGCTTGCTTTTTCGAGCAGCCATCTTGGCCAGTGCCCGCTCAAAAGGCGCCAACTGGGAACTAACCGGTGCAGGAACCTCTTGAACCGATTTTACGAGGTTCTGGGGCACAACCGACTCAGCCTTCTGCGCAATCGTTTCAGAGGCCTTTTCTTCGCTTTTTTCAGGCTGTTTTGCTTCAGGCTCTGCGTCTTCAATCGCAGCGGATTCCGCCGTGATTTCACTCTCTTTGTCGACCGCTTCGGTCTGTGCTTTCGCAGCAGCCTGAACAGAGGAATCCACTGTCTCTTCTGCTGTCATGACCCAGCCGGAACCGATGTTCTTCATCGTAAGCGGCTTCGAAAACCAGTTCCATTCTTCGGGAATCACGTATTCCGGCCGTTCAGGCTCATCAGTAGAGGGCTTTTTCTTCTTTTTGGCCGTTTTCTTCGCCGGCTTCAGAGGCTCGGCCTTCACGACCTTGACTTCCGAAGTCTCAGCAGGCTTCACAACGGGCTTTTCCGGGTTTGCCGTTGACTTCGCAGGCACAGCAGGCTTAGCAGGCACCGGCTTCGCAGGTTCAGCCGGCTTCGCAACATGCACTGGAGCCTTCAACTCAACGTTTGCAGCAGGCGCTGGTGCAGCCGGGGCAGGAGCGGGAGCAGGTGTCGGCGATGCTTGATCCGGTTCCGCGGCAGGCTCTTCCTGATTCTCGCCTAACATTTCGGGGGCCGGGCCAGTTTCATCGCCCGGCGGCGGGGTTTCAGGTTCGGCGGGGGCCGGATCTGGATCTATTGATGGTGAGGAGATCTTCGGCGCTTTCACAGGCGCTTCAAGTGCATTCAGAGAAGATCTCTGATCAGGACTCCCCCAGATTTGAATGCCGAGATGGACGATAGCGACAACAAATAATGCCACTACCGTGAAGAGGAAGGGGAACTCTCGCGTTGTTTTTATCATTTTCATGATTATCAACCCCTATCTTCTCTTCGTCTGCTCGACACCAAGACTATTTCGGACAATCTAACCATCCTTGGCAAAAAAGCAAGCGCTCGCTTACTTTCCTGCGCGCTCGAGATAGTCGCCTGTCCGGGTGTCGACCCGGATCAGTTCTCCTGTCTCGACAAAGAACGGCACCTGGCAGACATGCCCACCCTCACACGTCGCCGGCTTCGAACCGCCACTTGCGGTGTTGCCCTTGATGTTCGGGGGACACTCGACCACGCGCAGCGTGACGGACGAAGGGAGATCCAGTCCGATAGGGCGCCCTTCATACAACTTCACAACGACATCCATCTGTTCTTTGAGGAATTTCTTGGCGTCGCCGATGAAGTCTTCCGTGATTTCCAGCTGCTCGTATGTTTGATGGTCCATGAAATAGTACATATTGTCGGCATTATAGAGATACTGCATATTTCGCGTTTCGACAGCTGCTTCGTCAAGCTTTTCCGTCGTCCCGAAGCGCTGGAGAAAGATCGCCCCCGTCTTGATGCTGCGCAACTTGGTTTGAGCCATGGCTCGCCAGTTTCCTGGTCGGACAAAATCCACTTCAACGACCTGACACAGCTCGTTGTTGAACAGAATAATCATACCTTTGCGCAAATCGTTCGCGATGATCGGCATATCTGACTCCTAGGGGTCTGAGTATCGACAGAATATAACATATTCTTCACGATTTCTGCATCAAAAATATTCCCAACACCTTAAATTCTAATTTATGTTAATATCAATATATTTTATAAAACATGAACAATCTTTTAATATTACTAAGACAATTTTATCGGAATTTTAATACACTGAGAAAGTTTGGTTTTTAATTCTCGACCCAGGAGATGCCGATAGACCGTAGAGACATACTTCATGGGGCAAACAACATGGATCATTCGATCATTACTTCCGCGATTTTAGGGGCGATCCAGGGCCTGACCGAGTTTTTGCCGGTCTCAAGTTCGGGACACCTGACCATTTTTCAGCATCTGTTCGGGCTACAAGACCCCGAAGCGAACCTTGCTCTCGATATCCTGCTTCATTCGGCGACCCTGATCGCTGTCATCTGGTTCTTCCGCTCCGACCTGATGTCATTTGCATCATCCGAGGGAAGAGCAAAGCCCGGCAATCGCCATCTGGCGCTCATGATCGCCATCGCCAGCATTCCGACCGCCGTGATCGGGGTCGGGTTCAAGAAACAATTCGAGGCGATGTTTGCCGCACCACTTCTCGTCTGCGGCGCACTCATCGTGACCGGCATTCTGCTGCTTGCCGCGCACCGGCGCTCAAAAAATCAGGCCGGGAAAGCGTTGAGCGAACTCACACTCGGCCAGGCCGTATTCATCGGGATCATGCAGGGTATCGCCGTAACGCCCGGTATCTCGCGTTCAGGCACCACCATTGCCGCCGGCATTTTTTCCGGCTTGAAAGGTGAAGAGGCCGGAAGATTCTCATTCCTGCTCATGATCATTTCGGTCGGCGGAGCGACGTTGCTCGAGTCACGCAAACTTTTCGGCAGTGCCGCAACCATCGATTGGACGCTGCTGCCGTTGGCTGCCGGATGGCTGACCAGTCTTGTTGTCGGACTTCTGAGCCTCAGCCTGCTCATGATGGTGTTGAAGAAACAGAATCTCCAGTGGTTTGCGTTCTATCTTCTGCTCGCCGGGCCATTTTTCGCCTGGCACATTCAGAAGTCCCCTCCCCTACCCCGCAGCTCGGATCACGCAGCGCAGACCGATGTTGTTCAAACGGCGTCCGGAACCGTCGCCTTTCCGGATGGAGGCCCAAAATGAACCCCAAAAACATTCTGATGCCGGAAATCAAGAGAAAGTCTCGCAAACCTCTGCGACCTACGAAGAGCGCCCCCGGAAGGTCCAAGGTCATTCAACTTCAACCGATCGGCCGCCAGAAAAACGAAGCCGTCGGACTCATCCTCATTGGACTAAGCGCATTCACGTTCACCCTGATGAACTATCTGTCCGGCGCCAAAACCAGCCACTTGATCAACATTTGCACTGCCTGGCTCGGCATTGGCATGTATATTCTCCCGGCAATCATCGGTCTGATCGGAGTTCAGCACTTTTTCGACCGTCCGGTTGAGAACCTTCGAGTCCGTCTGGCGGGAATTATCGGAATGATGCTTTGCGGACTCGCCCTGCTCGGCACCGAGGGAGGAAAGCTCGGCACGGGCGTTTATCAACTGTTTTCCAGGAATGTCGGCTCGCTCCCAACGACAGTCATCATGGTATTCGGAACCCTCTCTTCACTTATCTTCGCCCTCGACATTCTCTATAAAGACTTCCTCGTCGGGGTCTTTGCCGCTCTGGAACTGTCCTGGCGATGCGGACGCTCCATCGGATCCATCTTCGTTTCTCTGCTGCAGATGGGCATCGATGCCGTGAAGACGACCTGCGTCATCGTTCAAGAGGCCGTCGGTTCCATGCGAGAAGCCTACGCTTCAACCACTCCGGAACTCGATGATTCGCAGCTGCTGGGGTATGACCAGAACGATGAAACGATCATGGAACGGCAGGCCCTGCCGGAAGCAAGCCCGCGGGCGCAGCCGGAACGTGTCGAGACGGCAACTCGCGCGACATCCCCAAACAGCACCGCAGAAAACATTTCATCCGTTGCCGCGTTTCCGACAGCCTCTTCGCTCCCGGAGCAGACGTATGTGCTTCCTCAACAGATTCTGGTACATGCGGACAGCGTCCCGGAGGTCTCTTTTGTTTCTTCCGTCCACATAGAACCTGCAACCAGCAGTCAGCCAAATCCAGCTCAGCCGGTATTTTCCGAAAGCAGCTCTGAAGAAAGTCACACGGATAACTCTGAAAAGGACTGCCAAGATTCTGAACTCCCCTCTCTCGAGCCGATTCGAGAGACACACGCTCCGGATGAGAAAACACCGGAAGCATCGACAAAGCCGGAAGACCCGAACGCTCCGGTCTCTCTCGACCATCATCCGATCGACAAGGATCTGAAAGACCTGGCTCCGAGCGTTGAAACAGAAGACCTCGAACCGCCGACGAAAAAAGTGGAACTTCCCCCTCTCGATCTACTGATCGTCCCGCCGGCCCGCGAGAAGACCTATGATTCTCGTCTCAGCGAGCGCAAAGAGAAGATTCTGCGCACCCTGGGCGAATTCGGTATTCAGGCGGAGATTATGGATGTAGTCGAAGGCCCGGTGGTTTCACGCTTCGAGCTGAAACCCGGGCCGGCCGTGAAAGCCGCCAAGATCACTTCTCTTGAAACCAACCTGGCCATGAATCGCGAAGCAACGTCGATTCGCATCGAGGCTCCGATCTACGGGAAGAATGCCATCGGCATCGAGATACCCAACCCGCACCCACAGCCCGTGTTCTTCCATGATCTCGTAAAAAACGACTGTTTCAGGAATGATGATACCTGCCTGAACCTGGCGCTCGGGGTCACCATCGATGCGCGACCGGTATTTGCTGATCTGAGTGACATGCCGCACCTGCTGATCGCGGGATCGACCGGGTCTGGCAA
>CAYYIY010000032.1:26936-60136 GCA_964472075.1 uncultured bacterium
GTCTGCGTCAACACCATTATCGCCAGCATTCTCTACCAGGCTTCCGCCGAGCAGGTGAAGATGGTCATGATCGACCCGAAGATGGTTGAGCTTTCCAGCTATAACGGCATTCCGCATCTGATCAGCCCCGTCGTGACCGACCCGAAGAAGGCATCGGCGGCACTGTTATGGGCCGTCGAAGAGATGACTCGCCGCTACAGCGTCATGGCGCGCTGCGAGGTAAAGAAGATCACCGTTTACAATCAGGAACTGGAACGGCTGCGAAAAGAGATTGATCCGATGCTGGAGCCGATGCCCTTCATGGTGATCATCATCGATGAGCTGGCCGACCTGATGATGACAGCTCAGGCCGACGTCGAAAACTCGATCACCCGACTGGCGCAGATGGCGCGCGCCGTGGGAATGCACCTGGTCATTGCCACGCAGCGCCCGAGCGTCGATGTGCTGACCGGCATCATCAAGGCCAATCTGCCTTCCCGCATTGCGTTTGCCGTGACCTCACAGATCGATTCTCGCACCATTCTCGACGGCAAAGGCGCCGAGTCGCTGCTCGGCAAGGGCGACATGCTGTTCGTGCCGAAGGGCAAGAAACCGATTCGCGTGCAAGGGGCATTCATCAGCGATCGTGAGCTGCAGAACATCATTGCCTGGGTGAAGCAGCAGGGGGCACCGAACTACATCGATATCGCCCCCACCAGTGACGATGACGAAGAAGGCAAAACAACGGCTCCGGAACCGGAAGAAGGCGACGAAGACGCCCGTCTGCTGTCAACGATTCAGGACTACCTGCAAACACAGGACAAAACCTCAACGAGTATGCTACAAAGAAGATTCAAGATCGGATATAATAGGGCCGCTCGAATCATGGACCTTCTGGAAGAAAAGGGAATGGTGAGTCCGGCTGATGGCTCAAATAAACGCCGCGTTTTGGGGAAAAGGAGCATTTCACAGGCATGAGTAAAACCGTATGCCCGTTTCTGGGCTTCATCAAAGGGGACGAACGCATTGAGAGAGCCTGCCTTCTCGAGAAGTGCCAATTCTTCCAGACCTCCACGGCGCAATGCATCTTCCAGGAGATCAGCAAAGCTTCTCAGGAGTACCTGACTTCTCTGAAGCAGCTCAATGAGCAGAATGAACTCAAGATGCTCACCGATCGCGCCGCCGACCTTTCCGAGAGCGACCGGCAGGAACGTGTTTCCCTGTGCGTTTCCAATGCACAGATCGCGCACGCCAAAGGCGACCTCAATCGTGCCCTGCTCGAATACCGCAAGGGTCTGATTCTGGACCCGACACAACCGGTCATTCATCAGGCCATGGGCGACATCTACAGCCTGCAGGGCGTGTTCGACGAGGCAATTTCCTCGTATAAAAGTGCCCTGAAACGCGATCCGGAAAACGGTGAGATCTGGATCAAACTCGTACTGCAGTATCGCGCCATGTATGCGAATCTTCCGGACAAAGCGTCTCGGTACAACGAACTCAAGGAAAAGCTGAAAGAGAGTCTGCATACTCTCGAAAGTCAGTCGATGGCTCATGCCATCATGGGGCACTGCCATCTGATTCTGCATTCCTCGGTCGCCGAACTGTTTGCCGATGAACGCAAAGAAGCGATGGCCCGATTCGAGGAAGCCCTCGATCTCAACCCGGAAAACCTGTGGGCACATCTCGGCGTCAAGGATATTCACATCTATGACGGCGCGTACGACCGTGCCGTCAAACAGCTGCATCAGGCTCTGAATCGCATTTCACAGAGTCCGCGACTGTTCTTCGAACTCGGCGAATGTTACCTGTTGTCGCAGGTCGAGCACAGTATGATGAGCGAAGCCGCCCTGCAGGGAGCGGAAGAATCCTATCAGCGGGCGTTGCAGCTCAGCTCCCGTTATGCGCCGGCGTATTTCCGGCTCGGGTTCGTGAATGAGCAGAAGGCCAACTACGACCAGGCGGTCGAAAACTATCAAAAAGGGCTCGGCTTCAATCCGTTGAACGTGTTCGCCCACTTCAGACTGGGTCGCATTCACCTGCTGAACGGCATGCTCGATCAGGCTTCGAGCGAATTCAAGAAAGTCATCGAGCTGACCCGTCTGCATCGAACCGAAAACTACCAGGAAGGGTACATCTTCAACAAGCTGCGGTTCTTCAAGGGAGCTAACGCGCTCTGCGCCTGGATCGAACTGGGCAAGATCTACACGCGCAAACGGCTGTATTCCGAAGCCATGGAAGCGTATCAGAATGCCCTGGCGATCGATCGCAACAGTCCGGCGGCGATCATCGAGCAGATCAACCTGTATCGTACGCAGTATCAGGATAATCGGGATCGTGAAACGCTCTACGACAAGATCATCGATACCTACCACAGCGCCGCGAAGCTCGAGTCACAGAATCCGATCGCGCAGTTCTGCCACGCCTACGCGTGTCACACGCTGTTGACCGAGGTTACCGACAAGCAGGAAGATCGCCGCGAACAGGCGATGAACGGGTATCAGATGGCGAAGATTCTCGACCCGGAATTCAAGTTCGCGAACTGGGGCCTCAAGAACTGCTACATCAATCCGTTGCCGGGCGGTACCCCTCAGTTCGAAGAAGCGCTGGCCGAATGTAATGAGGTCGTCGAACGCGATCCGGAAGACCCGCGCGCCTACTTCGAACTCGGCGACGTTTATCTGCGCATGGAACAGGTGGACAAAGCACTGGAATGCTTCAACGCCGCCGTGCAGAAAGACGTCACCTTCATCAACGCCTACTTCGCGATGGCGGAGATTCGCTTCAACGCCCGCCAGTTCGATGAAGCGATCAAGCTTTACCAGCGCGTGATCAGGCTGAACCCGAACTTTGCCCGCGGCTACTTTGAGCTGGGCAAGGTCTATAAAGAAATTTCACAGCATGAAAAGGCGTTGGCCAACCTGAAAAAGGCCGTCGAACTCGACATGGATTATCTCGACGCGCACATGACCATGGGCGAGATTCACTTCCTTGAAGGCAGCCTGGACAACGCTCTGGTCCGCTTCCGCCGTGTTCTGGAACTGGACGCTCAGCATTCGGCGGCTCACTATCGCATCGCCGCCATCTTCGAAAAACGTCGGCAGATCAACGAAGCGATCGTCGAGTACAAGTCGGCCATCGCCACCGCCGCACGCGCCACTCCGATCAAGCTCGATCTGGCTCGCCTGCTCGGCAACGAATCACGCTGGAACGAAGCGCAAACCCTGCTGGAAGAGGTCATCAAGGCTGAGAGCGATCTCGTCGAGGCACATCTGGAATATGCCCGCGTGCTTGAGGCACAGAACCAGACTGACAAGGCCGAGCGTGAGTATCTGAAGGCCATCGAACTCAATTCCGATAACCTTGAAGCCCATTATCGACTGGCACAGTTGTACGATCGCTCGGGTCAGATCTACAAAGCCGAAGACGAATTCAACCGCGTCGTCAGTCTTGACGCCAAACATCTGTCGGCGCAGATGAGCCTGGCTGTGATTTACATGAACCGCGACCTGCTTGACAAGGCGCTGAATTCGCTTAACGCGGTGGTACAAATCGAACCCGATCACTTTGAAGCGCACATGCAGCTGGGTCGCATCTACACGCTGAAACAGGCGCACGAACGGGCGATTCAGGTCTACAAGGCGGCGATCACCCTCAACCCGCAGTCCGCGCCGGCGCATCTGCGGCTGGCCGAGGTGTATCTGCAGCTCGACAAGACGGCCGACGCCCTGAAGGAGTTCTCGAACACGCTGAACATAGATCCGAACCAGATCGAGGCTCTCACGGCGCTGGGCGAAATCTACTACAACCTCGAACAGTTCGACTCGGCGGCCAACTGCTACCGCCGACTCGTTGAACTGGAACCGCAGAATCATACGGTGCGTTACGCCCTGGCTGAATCGTACAATCATCTGGGCGAGCCGGAAAAAGCTCTCGACGAGTATCTCAAGGTCGTCGAAATCAATGAAGAACGCATTGACGCGCTTATCCGACTCGGACAATTGTATTCGGCCAAGGAAAAGTGGCAGGAAGCGGCAAAATACTACAAGAAGGTGTTCGCCTATGATCCGCAGAATTCCAGAATTCATTTCGAGCTGGGCAAGGTCTTTGATCGCCTGAACCTGCTGGCGGAAGCCCTGAACGAGTTCGAAGCCGCCCTGAAGGAAGACCCGAAGAACGCTCAGATCGTCACCTATATGGGTTTGATTCTCAAAAAGCAGGGCAACCTGGACGCCGCGATCGAGCGTTTCCTGAGAGCTATCGACATTGATCAGTCCAACCCCATGGCTCATCAGGAACTCGGCAAGGCGTATCTGCACAAGGGGCGTGTCGACAAGGCCATTCAGGAGTTCCAGGATGCCCTGCGCCTGGCTCCGAACAATCTCGAACTGAACCTGGAACTCGCGAAAGCGTACATGAGCCAGGGCATTCTCGACGAAGCCATCGACGCGTACAAGAACGTCATCAAGATCGATCCGCAGAATGCAGCGGCCCATTTCGAGCTTGGCATGATCAATTCAAACCAGGGCAACCTGGACGATGCACTCAAGGCATTTCGCAACGTCATCCAACTGAACCCCTCGCATGCCCGCGCTCATCAGGAACTGGGACGCCTGCTGCGCGAGAAGGGGCAGATGCCCGAGGCGATCAGCGCGTTGTCGCGAGCCCTCGAACTCGATCCGAACAACGCCGTGCTCAACTACGAACTCGGTGATGTGTACTATCGCGAAGGCCAGTTCCCGCATGCCGTGCGCGTCTTCAACCGCGCTTTGGAACTGCAGCCTGACTACGTCGACGTCTATCAGAAACTGGGCGCCATTCATGCCAGCCAGGAAGAGTGGGCAAAGGCTCGGGAACTGTATGAAAAAGCGATCGAGCTTGAAGCAGACAACTACACGGTGTATCACGACCTGGGCGAAGCCTGCGAAAAGCTGGGCGACACCGACGGCGCGATTCGGGCCCTCGAACGAGCCTTGCACTTCAAGCCCGGCAACGTCAGCATCTATTATCGCCTGGGGTCGAAGTACAAGCAGAAGGGTGATTTCACCAAGATGCTCGAGCTTTTCACCAAAGCGGTGGAACTCTCGCCCCGCAATCCGCTGTTCCATTTCGAGATGGGCGAAGCCATGAAGAATCTCGGCCAGATCGATCAGGCCATGGTGAAGTATGAAGAAGCCCTCGGACTCAACGCCGACCTGCTCGAATGCATCTATGCGCTCGGTTCCCTGTACTGGGAGAAAAAGTTCTACGACAAGATGGTCACGCTGTTCAAGAAAGCGATTGCCCTGTATCCGCAGAACACGCGCGCACACTTCGAGCTGGGCAAGGCCTACCGGCGCAAGTTCAAGATCGCCGAAGCGATGGATGAGTTCAAGAAGGTCATCAACATCGATTCGGGGTATGCCGAGGTCTACTTCGAACTCGGCAGCCTGCATCTCGAGAACGGGGAAACCGGCGAAGCCCTCGAGTGCCTGAAGAAAGCGACGTCGCTGAACCCGGAGAACGGCGAAGCGTTCTTCCTTCTCGGCAAGGTGTATGAGGAAAACGGCGACCGCGACAAGGCGACCCACGCCTATCAGCAGGCCCGCTCGAAGATGACGGATAACGTCGAGATCATCGTGAAGCTCGCCGCCGACTATCTGGAAAAGAAGAAGTTTGAAGAAGCACTGACCGAACTGAAGAAGGCTGCGGCCATGGAAGGCGCGAACGCGGACGTGTATCTGATGATGAGCAAGGCCTATCGAGCTCTCGGCATGAAATCGGAAGCTCTGGCTGCCATCGAAAAGGCGGAGTCGTTTGAGGAGGGCAAGGAATAGCCGGCCGGCGAACGGTTGAGCCATTGCGGTAACAGTCACACACGAAGCAGGGGCACAGAGGCAGAACAGAAACCGCGCCCCGACGAAGGCGTAAGGAGACGAACAACATGGTAAGCCGATGGGAAATTCTGCTCGAGAAGGGGCAGACCTATTTTGAAAT
This sequence comes from uncultured bacterium, assembly GCA_964472075.1. GTDB lineage: Bacteria > Muiribacteriota > Ozemobacteria > Ozemobacterales > Ozemobacteraceae > CAYYIY01. The sequence continues at coordinate 32,892 of CAYYIY010000032.1, forward strand.
GGGAGAGCACGAAAAGGCTCTTCAGGCACTGAACAAGGTTCTCGAAGAATCGCCGCAGTGCATCGAAGCCATTCGCATGAAAGCCCAGGCCCTTCTTTCCCTCGGGCAGACAGAATCGGCCATTCAGGCGTTCGAAAAGATCATCGAAATCGATCCGGCCGATTCGGCCGCGTACGGTCACCTGGGACAGCTGTATTTGAACGCCGGCAACCAGAACCGCGCCATCGAGATCATGAAAAAAGCTCGAGAACTCAACCCTCGGGATGTCAAGCTTCTTCACGAAATGGCCCGAATCGAACTTGTACGGAATCAATTCGAGGCCGCGGAAGATCTGTTCAAGCAGATTCTCGCGATCGACCCCGCCTACTCGGCAGCCGCTCTCGAGCTGGCACGTCTGGCCATCGCCCGCGACGACATTTCCGGCGCCATCGATCTGTATCAGAAAGCATTGCTCGAAGATCCGGACAATGCGGTTCTGCATTTCGAGCTTGGTGAAGCGTACAATCTCAGCGGCCAATATAACGAGGCCCTGATGGAGTATAAGAAAGCCGAGTATCTCGACCCGGACAATCAGGAAGTGTTGTTCCGTATCGGCAAGGATCTCGAATCGAAGGGGAAATTCGAGGAAGCACTGCAAAAGTATGAAGCCGTCAAGGAGATCGAGAAAAACAATCTTGAAGTCCACTACCGCTGCGGCAAATTGTACCAGCGCATGGAACAGGTTGAAAAGGCTATCGGCGAGTTCAAGGCGGTCGCGGAACTCAAACCCGACTGGCTCGAAATCAGATATGAGCTGGCCCGATTATATGAAACGCTCGGCAACTACGAAGAGCAGATCAAGGAATACGAAGCCATCGCGCAGGTCGATGCCAGTTCACTCGAGATACTGATGCAGCTGGCCACGGCCTACGAGAATGCCGGCAACCTCGATAAGGCGCTCGATTATTGGCATAAGGCCTTTCTCGCCGATCCCGAGAACCCGACGTTTGCCGAGAAGGTATACGAACTGGTACTGCAGGGCGGCACCGCGGAACCGGTCATCGACGCCCTGGAAACGCTTTCGATCGTTCGCGCCGATGACACGGATCTGCTGCTGATTCTGGCCCGCACTTACCGGGACCGCGGCATGATGGACGAAGCCAACGCCTACTACGGACGCATCATCGAGATCGATCCGAAGCGGTCGGACATTCGTTCCGAGTTGCGCTCCGTGTATCGCAGCAAGGGAATGGTCAACGAAGAGATCGATGCCATCACGCTTTTACTCGAAAACGACCCGGACAATATCGAACTCTGGAAAGATCTGGAACTGCTGCAGACACAAAGCGGCCGCAAGCGCGAGCTGGTCACTACCCTGCGCAACCTCATGCGACTCGATCCGTCACCCGCCTGGGCAGCCCGACTCGGGCAGGCTTACAGCAATCTCGGCCAGGTCGACGAAGGCCTGACCTATCTGCGGCGAGCGCTCGAACTGAACCCGTCAGACCCGACTCCTCACTACACTCTGGTGACCTTATACAAGGAAAAAGGGCAGACCGAGAAGGTCATCGAATCGTACAAGGCGATTCTGCAGATCGAACCGAACAACGTCAACGTGCACCTGGAGCTGGGAGAACTCTTCAAACAACTCGGACGCCTGGAGGAACAGGTCGAATCGTTAAAAACCGCGATCTCCCTGGGCGCGCAGGACGCCCGCCTGTTCCTCGAACTGGGGAACGTGCTGCAGCAGATGAAGCGCATCGACGAGGCCAAGCAGGTGATCCGTCAGGCAAAAGAACTCGCCCCGGACGACATCTCGATTTCGCGTCGACTCATCGAGATCTACGTGGCCAACAACGACCACGAGGCAGCCGTCCAGGAACTGGAGGAACTCAGGCAGCGAGACCCGGAAAACCTGGAAAACTATTTGACCCTGTCGCGCATTTATCAGGGTCGCGGGATGTTGGCCGAGGCTCTCGAGGTGCTGAACCAGGCGCGCACGATCGCGCCCCAGAACCTCGATATCGCCATTCAGATCGGTCAGGTCTACAACCTGCAGGAAAACTACGCCGACGCCATCGCCCTCATGAAGGAAACCCGGACGCTGGCGCCGCTCGATCCACGCATCACCGGTGTCATCGCCGAGGCCTATGCCAAGTCCGGCGAGCACGAATCGGCGATCACGGAGTTGAAACAGCTGATCAGCAGCGACGCAGGGAACACTCTCGCCCGCATTCAACTCGGACGCGTGTATACGATTGCCAACATGCTCGACCAGGCGACCATGGCTTTCAAGGACGTCATTCGCGACGCCCCGCAGGAGCCGATCGCCCATGTCGAACTCGGCAAGATCTATGTGACGATGGGGCACAACTTCGAAGATCAAAACATGATCGACAATGCGTTGGCCGAGTTCACCGAGGCGATCAAGGTTGATCCGATGTGCCCCGACGCGCATCTGCAAATCGGTCTGGTGCTGAAGGAACGCGGGCGCGTCGATGAAGCGCTCGCGGAGTTCGAGAAGGTGCTGCGTGTCGATCCTCTGCACGCGGAAGCGAAAGCCCAACATGAGGAACTCTCTCAGACCAAGCTCGAATCGATGGCCGGCGAAGGCATCAACCAGGCGCGCATCTTCAACGAGCGCGGCATGTTCAAGAATGCAATTCTTGAGTATCAGAACGTGCTCAAGATCACGCCAACCAATTATCTTGCCTGGTACGAACTGGGCAAGGTCCATCTCGAGCAGAAGCAGCTTCCCGAAGCACTCGAAGCGCTCACCAAGGCAAAAGAAGTCAAGCAGGATTACCTCGAAACGTATGTGGCACTGGCTCAGACGTATCTGGCCCGGAACGAACCTGACAACGCCTCGATGGAACTGCAGGAACTGCTCGGTATCGAGCCGAATCACCTGTTCGGCATGATCATGCTGGGCGAAATTTTCCAGGCCAAGGGCTGGACCGATGAAGCCATTGAACGTTTTGAAGCAGCTCACGGCATCGATCCAACGCAATTGACGCCGGTTCTACAGCTCGGCAACCTGTACCGGGAAAAGGGTGATTTCGATACGGCGAAAAAATGGTTTGCCAAAGTCATCGATCTCGATGCCGGTAACCCCATCGCAACGGACTTCTTTGCCAACCTGACCGCTTCGCAACGGCAAAACGATATCGTCGAAGCCCTGCAACGGGCTCACGAAGCGGAAGCCAAGGGTGACATCGACGCAGCCATCATGTTCTTCGACAGTGTCATCGACCTGGATGGCAAAAATCTGGAAGCGCTGTACAACCTCGGTCGACTTTATGAACAGAAGCACATGATCGACAGTGCGGCGTTCGAATACGAGCGCGCCTTGCAGGTCGACACCGAAGGGAAGCACAAGGACCTCACCGTGCGGCTGGGCGACTTGTACACTCGCCAGGGCAAGATCGTCGAATCCGTCGAAGTCCTGCGCAAGGCCAAGCAATTCTTCCCGGACAACACCAACGTCCGCATTCAGTTCATCACTCAGGTCAAGTTCAAGGAACTGAACAAGTTCTCAACACCCGATGAACTGGCCGAGATCGTGCAGGAGATTCGCGCCGCCGCCGAAAAGAATCAATCAGCCAATGACTGGCTCGAACTGGGACTTTTCGTCTCGAAGGGACTGGACGCCTCGCTTGCGGAAGAGGATGCCATCAACCAGGCCATCAGTTATTTTGAAAAGGTCCTCGAGATTGATTCAGGCAATGTCTTCGCGATGATCGAGCTGGCGAAGGTGTACTTCCGCAAGAACATGTTCGAACAGGTCGAGGCAACATACAAGAAGGTGCTCGAACTCGACCCGGAAAACGCTCAGGTCCATCGCAAGCTCAGCGAGCTGTATGCGCAGCAGAAGAGATACGACCTTGCCCTTTCCGAAATTCGCCAGCTCATGGAAATCGAGGCGTCAAACGGCGATCACTATACGCGACTCATCGATTTGTACAAGGAGATGTATGCGAAAGACGAGAACCGGGCGAAACAGTATCAGCAGATTATCAATGAGATGAAGTCGAAAGTCGAGGCCAACCCCAAGGACGCCATGATGGCGTATGCTCTCGGGTATTCATACATCATGCTTTCCGCCGGATACACCCCCTCGGAAGAAGAGATGCAATGGTCGGTGTACTACTTCAAACAGGCGAACGCGCTTGACCCGAACAACCTGTGGCCCTACTGGGGTTTGAAACTCGTGTATAACAAGCAGTCACTGTCCGGAAAACACATGTATGACGAAGCGATCGCGATCTGCAAGAAAGCACTCAAGATCGATGAAAACAATTCACGCGCCCACTACGAGCTGGGTGAAGCCTACAACGAGAACTATGACGTGAACATGAAGAATCAGGCGCTGGAAGAGTACAAGCGCGCCGTGCAGCTCGACCCGAACTTCGTCGAGGCGCACTTCCGACTCGCCAGTATTCTGCGTGTGAAGAACATGTTCGACAAGGCCGTCGAGGAATACAACAAGGTCATCGAACTCGACCCCACCAGCCCGCTGGCCAAAGATGCCAAACGATCGCTGATTCACATCGAGCGCTCACGCGGTGAGGCAGCGTAGTCACGAACCTTCCATGAAGTTTCATCTCGTTTCGCTCGGATGCCCGAAGAATCTGGTTGATTCGGAAGGCATGGCCGCCGATCTTCATCAACTGGGCTGGAGCCATACCGAACACCCACAGGAAGCAGATCTGCTCTTCGTCAACACCTGCGGTTTCATTCAGGAAGCCAAGGAAGAATCGCTCGAGGTGATCATGAAGATGCTCGAGTGGAAGAAGCAGAAGCCGGGGTTGAAGGTATGCGCTTTCGGGTGCCTGATCAAACGCTATCACGAGGAAATCGCCCGCGACATTCCCGAGCTCGACCACCTGTTCGATTTTCACTCGCTGCCGCATCTGCGCGAGTGGCTCCATCAGGCTTTTCCGTCGCCCCGACGAAAAGGCTCGTCGCTGTCACACACCTCGACCGATCGCGAGAGATCGAAGCGGCTGTTCACCGCGCCGCATGTCGGGTATCTCAAGATCTCCGAGGGCTGCAGCAATCGTTGCACCTATTGCGCCATTCCCGGCATTCGCGGTGACTTTCGCTCGAAGCCGATGGAAGCGGTTCTCGCCGATGCCGCGCATCTTGCAGCCACCGGAGCGCGCGAGATCATCGTTGTCGCCCAGGATACCACCCGCTACGGCACCGATCTACCGGGAAAGAACCATCTTCCGGAACTGCTCAAGCAACTTGCCGCCATGCCGGAGATTCACTGGATCCGTTTGCAGTATCTGCATCCGGCGCGGCTTTCCGAGAGCATCATCGATCGACTCTTTTCCACGCCCAAGGTTCTTCCCTATTTCGACATTCCCTTTCAACATGTCGCAGACGAGCTATTGGAGCGGATGAACCGCGGCGTCACCCAGGACCACCTGGAGAGAATCGTCCAGGTCATTCGCGAGCGATTTCCGCTCTCGGTGCTGCGCTCGACCTTCATCGTCGGGTTTCCCGGCGAAACGCAGGCACACTTCGAGCAGCTGCTGGAGTTCATTGAGGACCTGCCGATCGACCGCATCGGCGCATTCCCTTACTCGCCCGAAGAACGCACGCCGGCAAGCCGCATGCGCCCGCGGGTCCCGAAAAAAGTCGCCCGGCAACGGCTCGACGAGCTGATGACGTTGCAGCAGATGCTGATCAACGAGCGCAATCAGGCGTGGGTCGGCAGAACCTTCGAGGTGCTGATTGATCGGGTCGAAAACGGGCGCGCGCACGGGCGTACGTTCGGCGACGCTCCCGAAGTCGACAACGAAGTTCATTTCGATGGAACGAAAGATGTTGCTCCCGGCCGCTTCGTCGAGGTAAAAATCACATCGGCGGATGCCTACGACTTTGAAGGAGAATGCGTGAAGTGACCCTGGCGACACAACTGACCATGGTGCGCATCGTCGCCATTCCCGTCTTCATGACAGCCTTTCTCTGGAACGGCACCAACCTTCAGGCAGACTGGGGCAAGGTCGCCGCGACCGTAGTCTTCATCATTGCCGCCATCACCGACTATTACGACGGTGCGGTCGCCCGCTGGTACAAAGAAGAGACACCGCTCGGCAAGTTCATGGATCCGATCGCCGACAAACTGCTGGTCTCGACGGCTCTGATCGCCATGGTCGAATATCGCACGCTGACCGACATCCCTTCGTGGGCGGCTATCGTCATCATCGGGCGTGAGTTTGCGGTTACCGGTCTGCGTCTGATCTGCACTAACAAAGGGGTTCTGGTGGAATCGACGTCGATGGCCAAATGGAAAACCACGGCTCAGCTCACCTGGATCATCACCGCTCTGGTGTTTCTCTCGGTGCGCATCGGCATCGAGACCTACAGCCTGCATGAGCAAAGTTACGGGTTCCTGAACTGGAACCACGGCGTCATCCTTGTTCTCACCTGGGTGGCCGTCATTCTGACTCTGGTTTCAGGATATGACTATTTCCGAAAAAATTGGCACTTGCTGGACCAATAGAACCCCGCTCGATCGAGCCGCCATCTTTTTTGCATCCGGGGCCGGTCTCGGTTTCATTCCGATCGCACCTGCCACCTTCGGCAGTCTCTGGGGAATTCCGCTTTTTCTGCTCACCTGGAACCTCCCCATCCTGATCCAGGTGATTCTTCTGCTGATCTGTTTTTTCACGGCCATCGCGCTCGCTGATCGCGGTGAGGCCATTGCCCGATGTTCAGACCCCTCTTTTGTTGTCGTCGACGAGATCGTCGGCATGTGGCTCACCCTGTTTCTGTGCTGGCGCACCGACTGGGCAGTTCTGATTCTCGGGTTTCTGCTGTTTCGATTTTTCGACATCAGCAAAGTGTATCCGATTCGCCTGTTCGAACATTTCCGCGGCGGACTCGGGGTCGTCATGGATGACGTCGCCGCCGGCATGCTTGCCAACACCGCTCTGAGAATCATTCTCGTCAGCGGCATTTTATAGCTATCGGTTTATCGATAAATCATGTTTTCGTTTGTCGCCGGATTTCTCCTCGGAGGCGCTCTCGTTTTCGCACTCCCCAAGATCGTCGGAGGGATCGAAATCGACGATTACAAGAGCGCCTTGAGACTGTATGTCATATTTTCGATTATCAATTTTCTTGTAAAGAAAGTCTTTGCAATGTTCATCATTCCATTCGAGATTCTGACTCTCGGGTTTGGTCTTATTCTCGTGAACGGCTTGATTCTTGGCTTTGCGACCGACCTTGCCCCAGGGGTTCGCGTCAACAGCCTGACCAGTATTTTCAAGGGCGGAATCGTACTCGGCCTCTTCAATCTGGTCATCGGTCGCCTTATCTGACCGGGGTTTCTTTCACGTATAGTATCGTAGGAGAGGAAGTGAATCATGGTTGAATTTCAAGACTACACGAATCGACGCGACGAAGAATTTGAACACCGCGACGAGTTTTCAGAAAACCGCGGCCGTAAAGTGCGTTCAGCGTCAGGAAGGTGGAACACCGTGGACACCCCGGCAAACCCTGAGCAGAAAAAGTCCCGTCTGCCGGATCTCGAAGAGCTGGCTGCTCAAGGGTTCACTTCCGCCGGTCGCGGTCGCCTCAAGGTCGACTTGACTACACCACTCGAGCAGGCATTCATCGGCGGCATGGTGGTCTGCGCCATCGGCCTGTTAATCGCGGTCATCAACATCGGCGAAGCTCCCGGTTGGATTCCGTTTTCGCTGGTCATGGGGCTTCTCTCATTTTTCATGCTCTATCGATCGACCGACAACTACTATTTTCTCGACCTGCCGAGACGAGAACTGATGTTTCATCATCAGTCGATCTTCCATAACGGGGAATACACGGTCGCGCCTTTCCGCCGCATTGCCGCAGCCACCTCGAATGGCGTAAAGAAAAAGTCGAAGCACAGCACGTGGTGGGAATATGCCACAATCATCGCACTCGACGATGGCACACACTTTCCCGTTTCAGACTACGAGAAAGAAGACCTGCTGCAGGCAAACACCAAAGCGCGCCTGTTGGCGGATGTCATCGGCTGCCCGTATGTCGCGGGGCAGCTCGAATGCGAGGCTCACATCATCCGTGACGAAGTGACCGGCAAGGTCCGAGTCGAACAGCGGCCGCGCGGAATACTCGACGAACTGCTGCCGATCCTGCTGGTGGTGGTCGGCTTCGGCCTCGTGATGTTTATCGCCTCACTTTTCTGAGGCCGAATCAGTGCAGTGTGTCGTGCACCACTGGCGCCTCGCTCTGTTCCTGAGGGAATGAAATGTCCGTCAGGATTTCCTGAATGATCTGCAGCGCACCGGGAGTAACCTTTTTCCGGGTTGCCGATTCGAACTGCGTGACAAAGGTGTTGAGGTTGGTCAGAATGTAGTAGGCCTGTTCGCGACTGAGTCTCATGGATTCGTTCCCTCCGCCCTGAATGATCGGGTTTTTCTTCCCCAACCTATAGATCGTCACTTTGCGGGGTTTTCCTTAGCCCCTGAGGGAAAAATGTGATACCATTGGCCCGTTATGACGAATGCACAAGGCTCTTATCTCATCGGCGCAGTAGAACAGGCAGTAGCCGGCGGTTACGATCCGGCGTTTCCCCCGATTTCGGTCAGTCTGAACGGGGCGTTGGCCAAATGGCGCAAAAGCATTCAGATTCTCGATCTGCGTGTCAACGACCCAGGCCTGCAGCGCTTCCGCAGGGCTGTCGAGCAGACGCTGACGCAGCTGCGCAACCTCGCCATCGACTGCATTATCACGCTTCCCGAGTGTAGTCCTGAGTTCTTCACTCTGCCGGTCGAGATCCTGCCGCCGCCGTCAGGTCCTGAATCCACCTCGCGCCGGGTGTTCGCCACCCGCAAGGAACAGGGTACCGCCAACACGTCGGTCGCCCGTTTCAAACGTTGTTTTCTGGCCGTTCCCCACGGTTTCGACAACACGAGTGCCGCCCATGAACTCACTGAGGAAGAGCTGTTACCTTTCCTCGATCTGGCTCAGAAGTTCGGCATCAAGCGAGTCATCGTTCCGGTGTCAGACCCGGGGCTGTTTCTCGACGCCCAGTCACAACGGCTGTTTCAGCAGAAATTCGTTCGTCTGCATCTTGAAGCCGAGAAACGCGGTATCGCTCTACTGGTCAAGAACGGCGGTCTCTCGAAAGACCTGTATCACAGATTGCGTAAAGAGACCGGGTGCAAGCTCGCCTTCAATCTGGGTACAGCCTTTTTCGAACGTCTCGATCTTCTCGAAACGCTGCGCGAACACCAGGCCGACATCGGCGTGCTGTTTCTGCACCAGGCGCTTTCTGGGGTCGACGTGCTCAACGAGCACAACGGGCAGGTGCGCAAGGCGCTCAACCAGACGATTGACGCGGTTCTCGACTATCAGAACCCCGAACATCTCAAAGACCCGGCAGACGCCGAGTACTATCTCAGCCGGCTGCGCAAGGCATTCTTCAGCTTTCGCGACGCGAGGCAGAACAGCACGACGCATCTCGGCATCTTCCAGCATGGGGCCATCAATTTTGTACCGGTTCTCAAGTATTTCAAGCAGCTCCTGGAGCAGGGAACCGACCTGACGATTTTCTTCGAGGCCGTGCCGAACCTGAAAAACCTCGAGTTTTTTGAACGCTATGTGGTTTCCGACATTCTTCCAGCGCCGATCTGAGAGCGGGCTTGAACACCCTCGCACCGACGGTCGCCCCCGAGCCGAACGGCCGATCGCCTGTCTGTCGGTTTTCCTCTGCTGCGCCCTGATTCTGCCGTTCACGCCGCGCGTGACGCAGGCGGCCGCGCCGCTTCGCAACGCCGTAGCCACCGAAGAACCTGCGGTAAGCCGACCTTACACACTTCAGGAAACACTACGACGCGCGGAGGAGCTGTTCGTTCAGAACAACTACCGCGAGGCCCTCATCTTCTACTATGAAGGACTCGATCAGGTCGAGGCAAGCGAGATTCGAGGCAAGCTGCACTTCCGTATCGGTGAATGTCTTGAAGGCATTCGACGCTTCGATTTCGCGGCCTATCACTACAAACTGGCCATCAAGTTGAATCTCGGACGCGGTCTGATGGAACGCGCAGCCAACAAGCTGAAGCTGCTGCCCCGCCTGGCCCAGAAGGAAGAAGCCATGCGCTTGTACCAGCGAGCCATGACCGCATATCGCAAACGCAACGTGCGCGACGCCATCGACGATTATCTGAAGAGCCTCAGGCTCGAACCCTCGCTGATGGCTCAGGACAACTCGGGCCTGCTGGACGACGCCATTCAGTATCTCACACTGCTTTCCGAGTCGAAAGACCAGGAACCCTCACGCCTGCTGAAACTCGCTTCTCTGCTCGAATTGCGGGGCGAAACCGAAAAGGCGATCGAGACCTTCAAGCAGATTCTCATCATTTATCCGAAGTCGCCTCAAGCTCGTGAAGCAGAAGAGAAGGTCGCGTTCTTCACCAGCAAACGAAACTCGTATCTCGAGTTCTCGCGCCCGGCAAACGCTCTGAGTGAGGTCGCCGAGCCGGCAACGCGGGTACTGTTCACTTCCGACTTCGAGTTTTCCGACCCCGGTGCCGTGTCGAAAGATTTTCCCGAAGCCGCGTTCACCTTCAAGGCTTCGAACGAACAGCCGAACGTCCCGCGCGGTCGATTCGAGCTGTTCACGGTCATTCTCGGCAAGGGCGAGAACCAGAAAGAGTTTTTCTACAAAGCCGAAGATGGCATTCCTGATCAGAAGCTGACGTGGGACGACGGCACCTGCATCTACCAGGTCGCCTTTGAAGAAGTGAATGCCACGACCGCCTACATTCAGGATGTCTACGGCGAGGGGTCTCGCCCGTCGCCGCTGTTCACCCGCATTAAAACGAGCCTGGTCATCCAGCGCAAGCAGTAGTTCGAAAGGAAAGGACGTCCCATGATCTATCAGATTCTCGGCTGTCTGTTCGGATTGTTCATGGGCCTGCACTATTACTTTCTGCTCGTTCTGCTGCCCGCGATCATCGATCGTTATCTGGGTGACGACAGCTGATCAGTTGAGAGCCGCGACCAGCAAGGAAAGCGAAACCGACGGAGAGGAGTTTTCGCAAGGAGCCGTTTCATGAAGACCTATCAGGAAAAAGAACTGCAGAGACTGAGCAAGGCCGATCTCTATGCCATTGCCCGCGAACGTGAGATTCCCGGGCGGTCGGCCTTGTCGAAACAGGAACTGATCGATGCGATTCTCGCGGGTCAAAGTCCTGGTCCACAGAAATCAGAGACGAAGCCCGAAGCGGCAAAGAAGGGGGCATCAAGAAAGAAACGCGACGCATCGAAATCGCCGTCGGCAGAGACAACCGATTCCGAAAGCATGCCGAAGAGGGGTCCGCGCATTCTGCATCGGCCGCCGCCCATGGAAGAGGTTTTTTCGCACCCCGCCGGAACACCGACCGGGACGTCGGCAACAGGCACAGAAGCGGACGAAGGGCGGATTTCGGGACACGAACACAACGGCAGCCTGCCCGCCGCGTATGGCGACAACAGGCTGGTCCTGCAGACTCGCGACCCGTGGTGGGCACATGCCTACTGGGAGACGGGACCACAGCGCCGGCGTGAGCTGCAGCAGCTGCTCGGTCTCGAACGCTACCAACGATCGCAGGTGATTCTGCGGGTCTATGACGTGACGGACATCGACTTCGACGGCCGCAATGCCCATCGTTTCACCGACATTCCCGTCTATGAAGAAACGGGCAACTGGTATCTGCATCTCAACCGGCCGGACGGCTCATTCCTGGCGGATCTCGGACTTGTCAGCCCGGACGGACAATTTCATCTCATCGTTCGCAGCAATATCATACGCACCCCGCGCGCCACGCCGTCAGACATCACCGACCCAGAATGGGAAACTTCCAACGAGGAGTTTCGCCGCATGTACAAGGCATCGGGAGGACATCGAGTTGGTACCGGCTCATCTCAGGGGATGTCTAGTCATTTTTTCTCTCGTTCCTCCTCGGGCAACGAGAAGCGTTGAGCCGCAGCATGAGAGATAAAGGATGACGACCATGAGACGCGGTTCGATCTGTCTGGTTCTGCACGCCCATCTGCCATTCGTGCGGCACCCGGAACACGAGGACATGATGGAAGAGCGCTGGCTGTTCGAGGCCATCACGGAAACCTACGTGCCGCTGCTCGATGCCTTCGAGCAACTCGATCAGGCGGGCGTCAACTTCCGACTCACGATGTCGCTGACGCCACCGCTAACCACCATGCTTAACGACGCTCTGCTGCAGGAACGTTACATGCGTCACCTGGGACAAATGATCGAACTGTCCGAGAAGGAAATCGATCGCACCCGCCGTGAACCGGCGTTTCAGGCGACGGCACGCATGTATCACGAAAAGTTTCTGCGCGTGCGACATCTGTTCGAAGAGGTGTACCAACGTCACATCGTCCGCGGCTTTCGGCGTTTCCAGGATCTCGGCAAGCTCGAGATCATGACCTGCTGTGCCACGCACGGGTATCTGCCGCTGATGGAGCTGTATCGTCCGGCCGTGCGCGCCCAGATTGAAGTCGCGGTGCGCGATTACGAACGCAACTTCGGTCGACCTCCGCGCGGCCTCTGGTTGGCCGAATGCGCCTATAACCCGGGCGACGACGCCATGCTGGCCGAATACGGCCTGCGCTACTTTTTTACCGACGCGCACGGTATTCTGCATGCGACACCCCGGCCGAAGTACGGGGTCTTCGCGCCGATTCGCTGTAACTCAGGCGTCTGCGCGTTCGGTCGCGACCTTGAGAGCAGCAAGCAGGTCTGGTCGGCGGAAGAAGGCTACCCCGGCGACCCGGACTATCGCGAATTCTACCGCGATATCGGCTTCGATCTCGACCTCGAGTACATCAGACCGTACATTCACGAGAGCGGCATCCGTCTCAACACGGGCATCAAGTATCATCGCATCACCGGCAGACAGAGCGTCGACAAGGCGCCGTATGATCCGCAACGGGCCCTCGCCCGCGCCGATACGCATGCGGGGCATTTTCTCTGGTGCCGCGAAAAGCAGGTCGAGCACCTGCACGGCATCATGGGTGGTCGGCGCCCGATCATTGTTTCGCCCTATGATGCGGAACTGTTCGGCCATTGGTGGTATGAAGGCCCGGACTTTCTGCGCTTTCTGCTGGCGAAGATCGCCCGCGACAGCACGACACTCGAACTCCTGACTCCGTCCGAGTATCTTGACCGCGAAAGTCGCATACAGCCGTCGACTCCGTCCGCGTCGTCCTGGGGTCACAAGGGATATCACGAGGTCTGGCTCGAGGGCAGCAACGACTGGATCTACCGCCATCTGCACAAAGCGGCCGAACGTATGATCGAACTGGCCGACCGACACCCGCACGCAGAAGGGTTGCTGCGGCGTGCCCTGAACCAGGCGGCACGCGAGTTACTGCTGGCCCAGTCTTCAGACTGGGCGTTCATCATGAAGACCGGAACCACGGTTCCGTACGCCGTCAAACGCACGCAAGACCACTGTCTCAGATTCACCAGGTTGTACGAAGAAATCTTCGGCAATTGTCTCGACGAGCATCGGCTGGCCGAAATCGAGAGTCGCGACAACATTTTTCCGGACATTGATTATCGGGTTTACCGCAGTCGCTGAAGAAGAGAGGAACGTGTATGAGTACGAGTTCGGATAAAACAAAGAAGTTCTGGGAAGCGCATCTCGGCGTCCTCATGGCCTGCCTCTGGGGTCTGCTCTCCGCCGGTCTGTTCTTGACCGGAGCTTTTCAGGATCTGGACGAGTATCTCAATGCTTTGATCTTTCAGTGGGGGTACCAGCGCGGGAACTTTCAAAGCGAACTGCTGATCGTGAAAAAGGACGAGCGGACATATTCGGTCATCCAATCCGACCCCGAGGAGCGCCGGCGTGAATTCGCTTCGATCATCCGCTTCGTCGGGCAACCCCGAGAGCAGGCGATGCCGGGAAGCGGAGAAGCCTCTCTTGATCTGCTCGACGTTCGCCTCGGCTGGTTTGCCGCCGGAAAGAATCCTCAGGTTCAGACGTCGTTCAGTCCTCCGCTGATACCTTCTCCGGATTCCACCTGGTTGTTTCGCGTCACTGAACAGCTGCACAAAGCGCCCCTCTTCATCACCGGACTCCCTTCCCTGAAGACCATTGCTTCGTCGACTCGACTGTTTCAACGAGAAGAGCTGTTTCAAGGCAGTCGAGAGGCCGGCGAACTGCTCGAGCTGTGGGCTCTTTCGCTTCAGTATCTTCTCGCGCTCAGAACCGAGTATCGGTTCCGCATTTTTCCGAAACCGGACACCTTGTTTCAATTTCAGTGGCGACTTGTCCTGAAGCTGCCGGAAAGTTACTTCATTCCGCCCGCCCGAGTCATCGGCGTCGATTTCCTGTTGCAGGGTGCCAAAGACAGAATGCCCGAAATTGATGCGGCCCTGCGATCGGCTCTCGCGTCGTCTCATGCGCCGGTGGTCCTCGCGGCTCAATCCACTGTCGAGGTCGGCCAGGGCATCGACTCGCGTCTCGATCAAGCGATCAAGGACAGCGCAACATCGTCTACTCGCACACAGTACGAACGAGAACAGCAGGTCTCGCTGATCCTGCCGCACCAATCATTTCTCGAAGTAGCATCTCATGTGGCTTTCATCGATGTCGGGCAACAGGGAAAGGGCTTCGTCAGACGCCTTCCCATATTTGTGTACGACCCATCCACTCGACGTGCGCATCCCTCCTTTTCGCTTCTGATTTCCGCTCTGGCGCTGGACCGAAAGTCTCCCATCGGCACACACAAGCCGTATCAGCGTTTCATGGAACAGGAACTCGTACGCGTTGCTCAAGAGATCGCCTCAGGAACATATTCCGGCGGGTTTCAATTGAATGACATCACGATTCCCTGTGATTATCACGGGTATATGGAAGTTCGCTTTTTCGGCTCCACGCAGCGCATCAAGGAAAGCTGGCCGGTCATTCCTTCCGTGAGCTTCTATGAGTGTTTTGATGAAGAAGGTCTTGATTTCTATGCCCAGCGCACTCCGAGCGCTGCTGAGAAATTGAAACCGGCGAACGCTCATATCAATACGACGGGGTATCAGCCCCATCGAAACTTCGGAAACAAGATCTGTCTGCTCGGCACTTTCGAACGCAGCGATTTCGATTTTTACGAAACACCCCTGACCATCGGCACCCCGTTCCGACTCGAAGCCGAGAAACTCATGGGAATCGAGATTCACGCGAACGCGATCATGACCATTCTGCAACGAAAGTTTCTGCACGCCTCGCGGCCGGCACACACAATTCTGCTCATGATTCTGGGCACCCTGCTTCTGGGTATCATCATCGATCATGTCAAACCGCTTGCCGGAGGCCTGTTCACTATCGGCGGAGTTGCGGGCATCACAGCGCTGAGTTACTACGCCTTCTATTCACAGAATCAGATTCTCTATATCAGCCCGTTCATCATTAGTTTTCCCATGTCGTGGTTCTCGTCGACCTTGATCGGCTACCTGCAGCAACAGGCCAAGGCACTCAGCATCAAATCGATGTTTCAAAGATTCGTATCGAAGGACGTCGTACAGTACATGATCGATCACCCGGAAAAGGTCGCTCCGGGCGGGCAGCGCGTCGAACTCACCGTCTTCTTTTCCGATGTCGCGGGCTTCACCTCGATCTCTGAGATGCTCACCCCGGAAGAACTGGTCGTGCTGCTGAACGAGTATCTCGGCGCCATGACCGACATTCTCTTTGAATACGGCGGCACACTCGACAAGTTCATCGGCGATGCGGTCATGTGTTTCTGGAACTACCCGCGCGCTCAGGAAGACCATGCCGTGCGCGCCTGTCTGTGCGCCATTCGCATGCAGGAAAAGATTCGCGAACTGCAGATCGGCTGGGCAAAACGCGGCCTGCCGAAAGTTTCAGCCCGCGCCGGCATCAACACCGCGCAGGTCGTCGTCGGCTACATGGGGTCAGAAAAAGCGCAGATGAACTTCACCTGTATGGGGGACGGCGTCAACCTGGCGTCGCGTCTCGAAGGCGCCAACAAGGAATACGGCACCGACCTGATGATCAGCGACGCATGCTACCAGCAGGCCAGGCATAAGGTTACCGCGCGCTTCCTCGACTTCCTTGCCGTCAAGGGCAAGAAGGAACCGGTCAAGGTGCATCACCTGGTCTGCGAAAAAGGCAAGGAACCACCGGATTGGGAGGAATTCGTCGCTTTGTATGACAAAGGCATCAAGCAGCATCTCGACCGCCAGTGGGACGACGCCATCGCAACATTCGAGGCCCTGCTGGCGCGCTGGCCCGACGACGGCCCCAGCAAGACCTACATCAACCGCTGCAAAGAGTACAAAGAGAACCCGCCGCCCGAGAATTGGGACGGCAGCTACCATCTGACGCATAAATAGTGTAATATGGCGGTGTTGTCACAACCGCGTCATCAACGTCATCAAACGAGTCACTCTCCCATGCTTCCGGCGCCGCAACAGCAGCTTCTCGAAACCGCCCAGGTCATTCGCACCGTCGAGGCGCTCGAGGCGTTTCTGGGCGAGGTGCGCGGGTGCGATGTGTTCGCCGTCGACACCGAATCGGCAGGGTTCTACAAGTACTACGCGGTCGTCAACCTGGTACAGATTTCCACGCGAACACACGCGGCCATTCTCGACCCGCAGGCTGTCAAAGATCTCTCGCCGCTGAAACGGTTCGCCGAGCAGTCGACCTGTGAATGGATCTTCCATGGGGGGGACTACGATCTGCGCATGCTGGCCCGCGATTTTCAGGTGCATGTGAAAAACGTCTTTGACACGCGTATCGCCGCCGAACTGTGCGGTCTCGAACACCTGAGCCTCAGCTCGCTGGCCGAGGCCTTTCTGGGCGTGAAGCTCGACAAGAAGCTGCAGCGCTGCGACTGGTCACGACGACCGTTGACACCAGACATGATCAGATACGGGCTGCTCGACGCCATCTGCCTGGTTCCGATTCGCGATCGTCTGTCCGAATTACTGCGCGAAAAACAACGCTTTCAATGGGCGAAAGAAGAGTTTCAACATCTCGAAGAGATTCTGGCCAATCCGGCGCCGCCGCAAACCCGGCCGTTTCCGTTTCTGATCAAGGGGTCGAATCGCTTGTCGCCGCGTTCATTGGCCGTCTTGAAAGAAGTGTGGGAGTTTCGCGAGCGCATCTCGGCCGAGATTGACCGCGCGCCGTATATGGTCTTGAGCAATCAGGCGCTGCTCGAAATCGCCCGCATGATGCCGCTGACGGCGGTCGGATTATCGGTGGTTCCCTGCATGGGTCGCGACTTTTTCAACCGGTACGGACGCGACGTGCTTGAAGCCGTCAAACGCGGCTCGTCGGGTCCGCCCTTTTATCTGCCGCGTCCCACGCGCGACCATGATCACGAGCAGTTGTCGAGTTGGGAGGGCGAACTGGCGAAAGCCATGCGCGAGGCGCGCGAAAAGGTCGCTGTTGATCTGGGTATGAGCGGTCCGCTGCTGGCTCCGAACCATTCGATCGAAGAACTCGCCCGCGAGAAGCCGAACACCCCAGAAGCCTTTTTTGCCTGCCGCGCTCTGCGCCGCTGGCAGGCCGAGCAACTTGTACAAGTCTTCCTGCCGATTTTGCAGCGTCCCATGCCGATCGGCAGCCCACGCAAGCGCCGCAGACGCCGACGGCCCGGCCCGGGTTCCGCGCCTGCGACTCCAGCCTAATCGGCATAGGGGTGCCGGGTGATCCCCGGCATTCCCCTGCCACACCACCCGGCATGCGGGTCCGCACCGGGCGGTTCGGAAGTTGAGGTCACGTCGCAAGAGAGGGCACCCCCATCTCTTCGAAGAAGCGATTCTTGAGGACGATGTGGAGGTATTTGCCGGAAGTGTGCCACCAACGTCGTCCATGAGCGGCTATTTTGGCGGCAAGAGACTCGGACGCTCCAAGTTTGCGCAACTCGCGAAACATCGTTGTGCCCCTCTTCCAGTGTTTCAGTTGCAAGGCCCGTAGTCGATGGCGAATCCATTGGTCGAGCTCGCGAAAGACCCCCGGAGTATTCGCCAGTTTGAAATAGTTCTTCCACCCGCAGAGGTATTGGCGCAAGTCTTCGATGACCATTGCCATACTGCGGCCGACCATACGCCTTGTCCGAAATCGAATCTCCTCCTTCATCTTTTCTCGGGCCTTGTCGGCGACCCGTATGCCTACGGATCCCGATTTCCCATACCAGAACGAGAACCCAAGAAATTTTCGGGAGTTCGCCCGTGCCACCGCGCTCTTTGATTCGTTGATTTTGAGATGCAGAGCCTGGAACATCTCTTGCAGAGCGGTCATGACTCGTTCCCCGGCACGCCGAGACTGAACGTAAACGTTGCAGTCGTCTGCATAGCGGGCGAATGAATGGCCGCGCCGCTCAAGCTCCTTATCAACTTCATCAAGAAGCACGTTTGCCAGAAACGGTGAGAGCGGCCCACCTTGCGGAGTGCCTTCCCATCGTTCGACAACCACCCCGTTCAGCATGATTCCTGCTTCGAGGTAGCGGCGTATCAACCGAAGCAAACGGCGATCTTCGATTCTTCTTGCCAGTCGATCCATGAGAATGTCATGGTTAACTCGATCGAAGAACTTCTCCAGATCAACATCCACAACCCAGCGCTTTCCTTCCTGTATGAACTTTCGCGCCTGCCGAACCGCCTGATGAGCGCTTCTTCCCGGTCGAAAGCCATGACTGTGGCTGGAAAACTGCGGATCGATTCGTGGTTGTAGAATCTGAAGGATCGCCTGCTGAATGTACCGGTCCACGGCGGTGGGAATGCCAAGCTCGCGCATTCCACCACCGGGTTTCGGAATCTCTCGACGCAATATCGGTTGCGGACGATAGGTTCCATTCAGCAATTGCTGAGAGATTTCCATACCGTGTCGCTGTAGATAGGTCGGGAGTTCCTCAACCGTCATTCCGTCTATGCCCGGTCGCCCCTTGTTCCCCAACACTCGCTTCATTGCCGTCTGAAGGTTCAGCGGGTTCACCACTTCCTCCATCAGACGACTCGTACCCGGGTTCGTTGTATTCTGAACCGCCGAAATTGCTTCCACGCTTCGTTCGTCATAGGAAGCTTCACTTCCCTCGTCGAACGAGAGCTTCAGTTGCCTGATCATCTGTGGCCGTGCTTTTTCGAGATTCAGAAGAACCAACCCTCCTTCACGTTCAGCCCTTCATCGGCGCGAGTGCCGACTACTACGGCTTCTGCTGACTTCTCGCTCCGTGGTTTGCACGTTGCCCTTTCAGGCATAAGGCGAGATCTCCCCAGATAAGGGACATCATCCTTCACCACACGACCGCCGAATTTACGCGATATCGAGCTTTGTCCATCGGAGTTTCCGGGTCAGCAGCCCCCTCACCCCACTGATCCGCGCCTTCTATTCGGTTTCTGTCCGTCGGCCCGTGGTTTATGCTCCACGCTTCCTCCCCACGGTTGGTCACCCTTCCGCAGTTGCGCTTCGCTTCGATCGGGATGGACTCCTTTCGGGAGGACTTGCACCTCCAGGATGTTGCCCATGCTGGGCGTACAGCAAAACCCCCGCATCCGAAGATGCGGGGGGTTTGCTGTACGCCTACGAGAGACTACCTGTAACGATACACAGTCAGACCATCGTAGTCGCCGACAAGGATCCAATAATCCTTCTCTGCTGCGCCATTGCTGCTGGGGGATTTGAAAACCTCGATCGTCGCGGCATTATCGCCTGAGGAAAGGTTGCGAATCCCGCCCTGGTAATCTGGGCCGGGGCCGGCAGTGGCACTATCGACAATGAGATTCGAGTGCTTAACTGCAGGGCTGGAAGAGATATCAACTTGTCCCATTTGTCCGATACCAGCCACGCCGCTGACGAAGAGCATCGAGTTCGTCAACCCAGCCGACTCATTGTTGATCATCCAGTGCATCGACCCTGGATCAGTCAACCCGGTCCAGTTGCTCCAGCTGTCAACCACCACAGAGAATAAGCCGCCAGTCGTCAGATTGTATTCGACGAGGTCGTTCAAACTGGGTGATGAATTCTGTCCCCAGATGATCAAACGCACGGAATCGCCGTTCTTATAAGCCTGAATATCCGGCAATTTCACCCCAGGTCCTGATCCAGCCGGATTGCGGGAATCCATGAGGCTTGGCGCAGGAGCCGATCCGAACCAACGATAACTCTGAACATTGCCTTGATCGTCACCGACGACGACATACGTCTGTCCGTTCGAGAACGTGAACCCGCGGCCGAACACCGCGTTTCCCGGCATGGTCGAGAGATAATGCTTTACCAAACCTGTCCCGTTTTGATTCAGAAAGGCAATAAACGCTCCACCCGTATCATTTCCGGTCACCCAGTAACCGACTTCACTTTCCGGAGACAGACCATTGGTCGCCAGAGCCAGATCGACAAAGCTTTCTCCAGCGGTGAAGGCGCTGGTCCAGGACTGTGCGGCCCCATACGACAAGACTTTTTCACCCGCTGCATCAGTGGTCTCAG
This sequence comes from uncultured bacterium, assembly GCA_964472075.1. GTDB lineage: Bacteria > Muiribacteriota > Ozemobacteria > Ozemobacterales > Ozemobacteraceae > CAYYIY01. The sequence continues at coordinate 53,339 of CAYYIY010000032.1, forward strand.
AGACGGTCACGGTTCGGATCGCGCTGGGGAAGACAAGGAACAGTGTGCCATTCGACGAGGAAAGCGAAGGTCTGACAATGCGTCTGGCAAAAGTCGCGACACCAAAATCGCTCCAGGGTTTATATGAGTAGAACTTCACGTGATCTTCGAGGTCGATCGGTTTCGAGGCGGTTATTCTCGTTCGATCCGCGCTGTACACGCCCGTTACTGCCACCTGCAACGTCGGGTCGCGAAGATCGGTGTCGGACAAAATCTCGACCTCCTTCTTCGCTCCCGAAGAATCAAGAGTTGCTCCCTGCACCGAGTAGGTCTCCAAGGTCGTTGCACCTCCGGTTTTCAACGTTTTCTTTTTGTACAGCACATAATTGTCCGTGTTGAGTGCAGAAGCAGATTCAGGATCCAACTGCGTTCCGTCGGTCGGATTCCAGAACGACACTTTGAGATGCGACGAATCGATCTGCCGAGCTTGTATGTTCATCGTCGGCGTGGCAACTGCGCCGCCGCTGCTGGAGCTGGTCGGGGGATTGGTGGTCGTGCCGTCAATCGTCGTCTGATCGAGGATTTCCTCGTAAATCACCTGCCCGGAACTATTGTATTTCTCGAATTTGATGATGCCGTAGTTTTGATTCAGATAGAACTTGTCGCCCGGCGACCCGGCAACCAGAACAATGCGCACTTCGATCGCATTCAAACTGCCGATCGTCACCCAGCCGCCAATGTATGTGGTCGGAGACCAGGCAGCCCCGTTCGCCACAGGAACGAAATCAGCCGGAGCAGGATACGATTTGTCCAACTCCACTTCTTCCGGAATCATCTGCCAGGGGGCTACTTCGCTGCCTGTCATGCCGAAATACAAGGTGCCGGCATCACCCGAAAAGGTCTCAGGCGCGAAACTCGAATTCCACGAAAAGCGGGGTTCCGGATCATCCTGAGCCGGGGTTCCGACCAGAGAGGAGATTGGAGTGATCGGATTCCCGCTCGAGTCCAGCGCTTCGGGGACCAGCGAATAAGCTGTCACCGTCTTGTTCGTCGAGGTGGTCGGGTCGAGAAACGTGCGAGAAAGCGTGCTTGCCGCCACGGAATACCGCACCTTGTATGACGATTCAAGCCCATTGCCATACTTGATTTTGTAGGTCCAGCTGTTGCCGGGGCGCACCTGAAACCACGGAGCCAGACGATAAGCTGTGGTTGAGGTATTCGTCACCTCAATGCCGTCGATGTACCAAGCCCCGTCTTCACGCAATAATGCGAAAAGCAGTGAGATGGTTACTCCGGCGGTCGTGGTATATTCCGCCCGTACGGTGGCGACATCACCAGCTTGCAGAATACCGCCGTTGGGAATGATGAAGGTGAAGGTATCGTCATCATTCGGGTCATTGATATCAGAACCGAATGTTTTAATGATGAGCGTACCACCACCGCCGAGCGCAGCAATGCGTGGAGACATGTATTTTGTCGCCTCTACCACGTTGCCCTTCGCAACGGCCTGAGCAAAGGCATTGAGGCGTGCCGTGATGGCGGGAGCGTCGGGCGCCGCGGCTCCACCGCCGCCACCGCCTCCGCCGCCACCGCAACCGAGCAAACCGATCGACAGAAGAATCCCGAAGAAAATAACCAGGATGGGAGTCAATTTCATACGCTGCTTCCTCTCAGAATGAGTATTCCAGGCCGCCGGTAAATTCCGTGATGGTGAGCGGCCGGGTGAAATCCCACAGCAGTTCCTGAGAGAGCGTGTCGAAGGTCTTGTAGAATGTCTTCTCGTAGCTGCCGGCGATATAGGCTTTCAGATCTTTGTTGATGAACCTGGTGAACTTCGCTTCCGTAAGCGGCTGCGCGTTCGAGTTCCAACCGGTCGCAACATTGTTTCCATTGCGATAAGAGAAGTTTCGGTGCTGGTACCCAAGCTTCCACTCATACTGTCTCGCCTTCGCATAGGTGGCATCGAGGCCGGTCGCGAAATAGCGATAGTCACGATAGAACAGCGCTTCGTAGTAGCGGGTCAGATACTCGTTGCTCCAGACCAACTCAATCTTGCTCGGCAGCTTCCAGGTCGCCTTCGCGTTGAAGACGTTTTCGTGGAAATCGAGCGTGCTGCCGACAATGGCCGTGCGGTGATGGAACGTGTCTTCGAGCTTGAGCTTGAAGGAGTCGGAAAACTTCTTTTCCCACATACCGTTGAACTTGTGGTTGCGATGCGCACGAGCCGTGGTGTTCTCGTGGTTCATCGTGTAATTGTGCCAGAAGCGGGCGCGGGTCTTCTTGTCAATCGTGATCTTCGCCGTGGTCTTGGCGTTGAACTGTGAATACCCGCGACTGAAATCGCTGCCATACAAGCGCTTCTGATAGTCGTCTTCGAAGATCCAGGTCCACTTCTTGTTCACCGGCAACTCGTACCGGAAGCGGAAGAAGTTGTCCCAGTAGTTGGCGCGGAACAGGTTCACGGCTTCGTTGCCATAGTGCCGCGTATCATATGAGTTCGACACCGACACCTCGGAGTCATTCCCGCTGAATGACTGGTTGTACTCGAGATTATAGTACTGGTTGATATAGTCGAGAGCCGGCGAGTCATCATAGTTTCGGCCGTTATACACGGAATCCCAGAACACGGTACCGTTCGGAATGAACCGCGTTGTCTGACCGCCCAGATTCCACTGTTTGTAATCAGAACGCGAATAGTTCGGGTAGACGCGCCGATCGAATCCGAGGTTGTACACGCGTTCCCAGCGTTTTTCCTTGAGGTTCAGGAACCCTTCGATGAGGTTGTCACGATACTCTTTCACCGTGGCGTCAGGATACCACACGTGATGCAGCGTATCTTTCAGCGACCAGGCCGTTTCTTTGCTCTGCGTGTGCAGCCAGGCGAAGGTCAGAATGTTTTCCTTGACCAGCTCGTTGCGACGACGATGAATGTACTTGTCATCAAGTGACAGTTTGTTCTTTTCATCCGCCTGATAGCTCAACGAAAGCTTGAACTGATTAAAGTTGTTCGGCAGTACACGATCGGTCGCGGTGTACTTCTCGTTGCGGTTGCGTAGATCCGCTTTGAAGACTCCGTGCAGGCGAACCTTCTCTTCCTCTGTCGCTGAGGCTTTTTCGGAAGCGCCGGCCGGAGCCTCTGTCGCAATCCGAACGGGTACGGGCGGGACCGGCTTCAGAGCGGTGTCATTCGTACCGTCTGGTGCGGGTGCCGGCGTTTCGATTTTCGCAGTTTCGGGCTTCGCCGGAGCAGGCGTTTGAGACGGCTTTTCATATTCGGTTTTTGCCAGATCGACTTGCGCAGGCTCTGCTTTGGTCTCGGCACCGTTCAGCAGCGCTCCGCCCTCTTGAAACTTTTCGACATGCAGGTCGCGGCAGCGGCGGTACAGGTCTTCAATGCGGGTGAACCCGTCCATGAGCGCCGCACGGTCGTTCGGATTGTCGGCCAGCGTCGACTTGTACAAGTCTTCGAGCAGGTCGAAGCGCTTCTGCACGAATTCCATCGTGTCATCGGCATCATCCTTGATGGCAAACCATTTCTTGTCGGTCGCGTTCAGCTTCTGCTGATGAGCCTTGCGCGCGAGATCCTGCAGGGTCTGCAGACTGCGACGGAAGTCGGGTTCGTAGCGACGGAACGCATCAAGCGCCTTCGCACTCGCCGGTGACAGCGCCCAGACCGTCGATGCCGGGGTAAGCAGGCTGATCAGAATCGCCAGAATCCTGGTGACATATTTCAGGTTTTTCATATCGGTTTCTTCCTTTCAGTGCTTACTGAAGCTGTGAGCCGAGCTGGGACTGCAACTCGGACAAACGACTTTCGAGCTGAGTCGCGACAATGCCCAGCTGGTTGTAGGTTTCCGTGATACGTTCGTAAGTCATATCCATTTCTTCCATTTCCGCCGTGCGGAACTTCTGACCGCTGGTTTGGCGCTTCACCGAATCATACAGTCGCTGGCTGCTCAGGTACGTTCGACGCGCCTTCGAGAAGTTGCTGAGAATTCCGAGCGAGCGTTCCAGCTTCACTTCATCAGCTTGCCCGGAAACCGCATCGTTGTAAGCATCGATCTGTTCCTGCAGTTCAGCGATGGATTGCGACAACACATCATCAGAATCCTGAAGCTGGGTCAGGATCGCCCCGTCAATCTCGACGACATTGAAGTCTTTCAACAGATTGCCGATCTCGTTCTGATACTGGCCGATCTGGGTCAGCAGATTCGAAGCGGCCTGATCATTCGGATGCTCGTCGAGGTAGGCGCTCAGGCGGTCCGCCTGAGCGTCAAGATCGGCCATGACTTCATTGCAAACATCGAGTGCCGCGAAAAACCAGTCTTGCGACAAACCGCTTGGGTTGGCCCCAACTTCTGCGATGAGCGATTCGATAGAAGACCAGGTCTCAGTAAGAGCAGCCGTCATCTGTTCGATCTCTGCGCCGCCGCCGGTCACGGCACCGATCAGGAAGTTGGTCTTGAGCCACCCGCCGATCTGATTCTGATAGTCCTGAATCTTGGATCCGGCATCGCCGATCTGTCGAATCATCCCCTGAAGTCTATCGCGGTCGTCATCAGCAATGCCCGGTGTGTTCAGTTCGTTTTCGATTTTTACGCGAGCCGCGGCCAATCTCATGCCGTCTTCGAGCAAAACGCCGATGAAGCGTTCAACGTCTTTTTTAAACTCTGCGACCACGGTCGGGTCATTGGCTTCCCCTGACGTAAGGGCCTTGAACTGGTTCGACAGTTCGGTAAAGGCTGCAAGTTCTTCTTCCATGATCTCTTTGATCAGATCAGGAATCTCATTCAATTGAATCGAACTGCCGAATTTTTCGAGCTGCTTCTCCCATTCCTTCTGGACATCCTGGACGCTCACTTCCTGCTTTTCGCTCTTGCCGCCGGCTTTGACCACCAGCTCAAAACCTTCGGGGACGCTGACCTTTTCGCCGGTCTCTTTCACCAGAACTTCTGCAAGACCACGCAGAACCTGGATGCGATCTTCCGTGGGGCTGGTGTGACAGGTGATGTTCGTGCCCTTGATACCAGCGACGGCCTGGCTCATCTCAATTTCCATTGTTCCGTCTTTGGCCATTTTCTTGACGTTGGCCCAGATCTTTCCGGCCACGAGTTGAATCTTGCTGTCCTTTTCGGGAGGAGAGTTCAAGATGATCTCTGTTTCTTCCTTCATGACGAAGGTCGACATGTCAGCAAAGCTGAGAATGGCGCTCGATTCTTCGCCGGTCTTGACGTGGTCGTCGACATTCAAGACCGTCTCGAGTCGAGCAAACCCCCATTGGTTCGCCTTGGCAGCCTCGTCGGCCGCGACCTCGACAGTGCCGGAGATACTGTTGAATCGTGTTCCCGAATCTTTGGCAAAAGCGGGAACCAGCACAAGAACCATGAGCTGGAGGGTCAGGAAAAGCCGTTTCATCTCTCACTCCTTCAGAGCTGCATGTAAAGCCCCGTCCAGGGGCAAGAACGACCGAGATTATCATAGGCCGGATATCGAGTCAATTATCCTGTACACAATTTTCTGATCAGGAAACGCGGAATTGTCAAGAACGAAAAACCCCGGGCAAAGCCCGGGGCTGTTTTTAAACCGTTCAGCATGCTCGGCTGATCGGCCGAGTCGGCTGAAATCTGGTTATCTCAGTTGTCGGTTCCGGTGGGACGAACGACTTCATTGGCTGGTCGAGGGCGCGGGCAGATGGCGGGGACGACAGGTGCGGGAACAGTCATCAGATCTTTTTCCGGGCGATCGGGATATTTGGCGGTAAAGCTCATCTGCCCTTTCTTATCGATCGTGATCAACAGGCCACCGCCTTTGCTGTTGCCGTACACCGGACACATGCCGATGTCGATGCTGATGACACGATCACCGATGCAGGCAATCTCCCCCGGCGTGCCGAGGGCGCCGATGGTGTGACCGAACACGACGCCGCGCACCCCCATCCGCTGCAGATTCTCATCGACCAAACCCTGGTCTTTCCACCATTCGCGGTGCCAGAGCGGGCCTTTTTCCTCCATGAAGATGCCTTTCGAAAAAGCCTCCGCTTCAAGACCTTCACGGAAGTCCGCAACGATATCGGAAAGAGAACGTGCAGGGCTGGGCAACCCGCCGTGCACAAACAGGAACCCGTTCACCACGGCCAGTATCGGACGGCGGCGAATCCAGGCACCGACCTTGCCTTTCGGCGAGATCGCCTGATGAAAATCAAGCCCGGCCCGGGTGAATGAATCGATCGTATTCTGATAGTGCTGCTGCTTCGGCGGCTTCAGGGTCAGCGCCCATTTTTCCGTCTGACCGTTCAACAGCAGTGCTTCGTGATTACCGAACAATGCAATGACTCGACCGCCGGCTTTCGCCGCCTGCTGCTCGAGATCCATCACTGCTTCGTACACTTCGCGCGTGTATTTGCCGCGATCGGTGAAGTCGCCGGTAAAGATCAGCAGATCTTTACCACCCGTCCACGTCAAGGTCATCTTTTCGGCATCGGCGATCTTCGCCATACCGAGGCACTCGAGCGAAGCGGCCATTTCAGGGAAAGAACCGTGAATGTCTCCGACGGCGGCAACCTTCGCCGCATACGGCACATCGATGCGAGCGGGATCTTTGTCCCAGTCGCGTGCGAACAAAGTGCCCGCAGCAAGCGTAAGCAGACAGAGTAAAAATATGTGAATGCGACGCAAACGAATCATCATCATTCCCCCTGAGGCGAATTCCAATCTGTGTGTAGTATACACGACCTTACAAAAAGAGTCGAACAGGAACCTCAAACCACCAGGGTCATTTCGTTCTCCTTCGTTTTTCCGTTGGCAAGAGCGAAACTTGTGA
>CAYYIY010000033.1:0-55598 GCA_964472075.1 uncultured bacterium
TCCGCCGGCATCGCTCAACGATTCGCCATTGCGGCAGGGAGTGCTCACTCGTCTCGAGATCGAGGCTGAAACCTTGTCGACTTCGCATCCATGCGAAGACGACAAGGCCGAATCGCCTCCTGCGATCCGGCAGCCTGCTCTCGGACTTCGTTCGCCTCTTGCCGAACGGCTCACAAGTTTCGCTCTTGCCAACGGAAAAACGAAGGAGAACGAAATGACCCTGGGTGGGACGGAGTCGGGTGGAGACCGCTCGTCAGCGCTGAGGAAGCAGGCGTCTCATCAATACGCGATAAATGACGTTGTGCTTTCCACCGCCAGACCGTGGCGCGTGCTCTAGACAGTCGCTGACCTGCTTTACGGCTCGCCCAACGTATCGACTCGAAAACAGACTGACGACAAAAAACCCGCAGGCTTTTCGCCTGCGGGCGGGGAATCGAGAGAAAAAGCTTACTTCTTGGCGGGTGCGGGGGCCTGATTCTGCAGCTTGTGCAGCTGACGCATGAGGCGACCGATCTTGCGCGCGGCGGTGCGGCGATGGATGTAGCCGTTCGAACCGGCCTTGGCGAACTTGCGAATCGCGTCGGCGGCCAGGTTTTTCACGACGTCTTTTGAGGTGCCCGTGCGGGCGGCATCAATAGTCTTCTTGCGGATCGTCTTGAGTTCGGACTTGACCGCCACGCGCCGGGCGTGACGCCGGGCTGCCTTGCGGGCGTTTTTGGCGGCGGAATTCGTATTAGCCATATTGTTCACCTTCCCCACGAAATCTTAAGAATTAGAGACGTATCGTAACACGTACACACCGATTTGGCAAGCATTTCTTTTCCTGATTTTTGTTGATCGTCCGGTTCCGGTGAGTGAGCAGAAAGTTGAAACCCCCTGTCGCATCCATTATAATGACGCCGTTTATCGCAGTTACTTCGACCTGTCTCCAGTATTCCCGGACAGGTACCCCAGGGGAGGACGAAGACGTGAAACGGGTTTTTGTCGAGGCGTTGCAGCGCACGGGCGAGCTTCCCGAAATCCGCTCCTGGCAGACACCGGACTTCAGTTTTCTCAAATCATTGCCGGGTTTTGTCGGATGGGCCGTGCGTCTGCTGCAGACCGAGCCGGTACAAGATCGGGTTTTCGTGTTGCATCAGCCCTTCACGCAGGAAGAACTTCTTTCTCTCATCAACTGGGCCGACCAACTAAACGTGCTTTATGACGCCGATGACGGCGGCGACGAAGTCTACAACTGCGTACTGCCCGACGGTGGCAAGGCGATGATTCTCTTCGCGCCGTTCATTCAGGGCCATGTGAACTACGGGGAAGTCATGTTCGCCGCTCGCGGCCTGACTCCCGCGCTGTACGCCGAATGGTGTCTCTTCTGCGATCATTTTGCCTCGCTGCTGCTGAGCCGCTTTTTACCGGCCTCACGCTTTCCCACGACTCGTACCGGTGTCGACCCGGTATCGACCCTCGAGTTCGTTCTCGATCTGCACCGACTGACCCAATGGCGTCTGACCGGCCAGGACTGGTCGCCGCGCCACCCCCAGGATCAATGGTTCGAAGAGGACGCGGCCTATCTCTATCGGCTGTTGGCCAACTTCCAGGCGCAGTTTGATCTCGATACGGTGTTCGTGATTCAGCGCGTGTCTCCCGAAATCAATCACGTCATCCTGCTCAGCTGGGTGGCAGAGGTCGAATCTCTGCATCCGGGAGTGCGCGAGATGCTCGAGGACCTGCTGTCGCACGATCAGGCCGGTACCCTTGAAGACGCGCGCATCAAGGTGTTCCAGGCCGGTCGTCTGCCTGTCGATTATCAGCAGCGCACGCCGTCGTCGCAATCGTTCGTCTGCGAGGTCGGCGATACCCGCTACGGCTATCTGGGCGTATGTATGCAGCGTGAGACTGATTTGAAGCCGATCTATCGTTTGATGGCTCTGCTGGCCAATCATCTCGCCTTTCGTTTCGCGCATTTGTACCAGTTGCGAAAAGAGGAAGTGTTCGCCCAGAAACTGAAGAACATCAACATGGCCTGCGATGTGCTGACGATTGCCGAGAACCCGAAGGCGATCTTTGACCAGTTGCAGGAACATCTGCACCGGATCTTCGGTCAGAATGACGGGTTGATTCTGCTGATTCCGCCGGGGTCGCAGAACACCGACATCGAACGCAAATTCGGGTCGGTGCCTGACGGCGTCGATCTCGCCGGTTTGCTGGGTGAGAACGGGTGGGTGCGTGAACAGATTCTCGAAGGCGCAGCCTTGCGTGACGTCGCAGGGTCGCACGACCAGATTCGGTACATTTTTCCGTTCAGTTCTACACCGCAGGTGTTGCCCGAGTCGATGGAAATCGTGCCGCAGCAGTCGCTGGGCGGTCTGATTCTCTTTCACAGTCAGCGCAATCGCGACCTGCGTGACGACGACCACGAACTGCTGCAGATTCTGCTCGACCGGGTCAAGACCTCGCTGCAGGCAACCTTCAACTATCAGGAAAAGCTGGAAACCATCAAGGCGCTCGAGGGTTTGATCGGAACCCTGATGCTGCAGGACGAAGATCAGCTGCTCGGCGAAATGATTCAGATCATTCGTCAGCTGCTGAAGGTGAACCGGGTGTCGTTCCTGGCGCTGGATGACGACGGCACGCACTTCCGCATTCGCAAATCCTACGGCATTCCCGCCGATGTCGTCGAGAAGACGAAGATTCCGCTCGGCAGCGAAATCACCGGCACGGTGGCCATGACCGGGCGTTCGCTCAAGATCAAGAACATTGAAGAGAGTGAAGAGTTTCAAAAACGCTCTCAGGAACGCTATTTCAACGGCTCTCTGCTTTCTGTGCCGCTGAAGCCCATCTCCGGCAGCGGGACGTCGCCGGTGAAGTGGGTCATCAATGTGAACAACAAGATCAACGGCCTGATCTTCACCGACCAGGACCAGAAGCTCCTCGAGGCCATTGCCAACCTGATCATGGTGGCGTTGGCCAACAAGGAACTGCTCGGCGCTAAAATGGAAAAAGACCTGATGGACCGGCAGATGGCCGATGCGCGAGAGGTCTGGAGCGCCATGCTGCCCAAGTCGTTCAAGAACCTGCCGTCGGTGTTCACGCTCAGCGCCAAGAGCGAACCCGCGCGCGAAGTGGGCGGCGATTTTTACGATGTGCTGCACATGACGAATGGTCGATGGCTGCTCGCCATGGGCGATGTCTCCGGGAAGGGCATGCCCGCAGCGATTCTCATGGCGACGACGCGGGTTATGCTGCGCAGTGCCATTCGCGATTCTCAGGAACCGGCCGAGATTCTGAAACACCTCGACAAGCTGCTGGCCCAGGAACTCGACGGCTACCACATGGTCACGTTGCTTCTGGTGAGTGTCGATCCTGAAACCGGAAAGGCCGACTTTGCTTCGGCGGGGCATGGCCCGGTCATGGCCTGTCTTGACGGTCAGGTGCAGGAAATCGGCCCGGGCCGCGGACAGCCGCTCGGGCTTGGGATCGAACCGGTGTTCTTTTCGCAGAACAGTTTTCAGCTGAAGTCCGGCGATCTGCTGTTTCTCTATACCGACGGCCTCACGGAAGAACGTGCGCCGAACCGCGAACAGTTCGGCACGGAGCGGCTGATGGCCTATCTGCGCGAGCATCAACGTCGACCGGTTGAAGATCTGGTCGACGGCATCTTCCAGAAGGTGACGAACTGGCGCCGGCATGCAGAAGCCCACGACGATCTGACCGTCATGGCCATGCGCTACCGTCTGAGGTCTTGAGCATGAACGCGACGCCTCGATCCTGTCAGCATCTGCTGAAATTTTTCACGCGTCTTTCGATTCGCACGGCGACGATGGAAAACCTCGATTGCCTGCAACAGACAGTGTTGGGCGAACTCCTCGAACTGGTTGGTGCTGATCATGGCTCCATCATGGTTTTCGACCCCGTCAGTCGTAAACTGCGTCTGGTTCGATCGGCCGATCATCCGGGAGCATCGGCACCGAAGCTTGTGAAGACTGGTGTCGGCATTGCCGGTACGGTGTTTGAGACGGGCAAGGCGATCCTGGTCAGCGATCTGCGCCAGGCTCCACCCGGGGTGCCGCTGTGGCGCCGTGAGCGCGGCGGTTCGTTCATGTCGCTGCCGCTGAAGGTTGCCGGTCGAACGATCGGCGTTCTGAACCTGGAACGCGATAGCGGTCGAGAGGCATTCGGCAAGCGAGAGCTGACCGACCTCGAGGCGGTTGCCGCGCAGATTGCCGCCTTCATCGAGAAGGGGCGCAATCTGGAAGAAATGCGTCGCGCCCGTAACGAATTCGAGGCTCTTTACGTCATGATCGGCAAATTGTTCTCGGGTGGTCCGTTCCGTCATTCTCTGCAAAGCTGCCTTGAAGAACTCTCTACACAACTTCATCTTGAACGATCGGCGGTGGTACACTTCGATCCGCACTCCGACGACGAAGAGAGAGAGTACGAGTTGCTGGCGGCGCATCAGCTTTCATCAAGCGGGTTGAAGAGAATCGTTGCCGAGATCCGCGAGAGGTTTGAACGTCAGCTGCGCGAACGCGTGAGCGAGGTCGAAGATGCGGCAATGCCGGCGACGCTGGCTTACACCGAACGCGGCAAGCCGATGGAACTTTTCTGTCTGCCTCTGATTGTGAAGGATGCCGCGAAACACTTTCTTCTCGTCAGTCGTCAGGCTGATCTGGGCGATGAGACCGCGACGGCGCACCATTATCGGTTTCTTTGGATGCTCTCGAAGCAGATCGCCGTTGCGATTGAACGCGAACAGATGATTCAGGAACTCCAGGAAAACCAGCACATTCTCGCCCAGGAAGCGGATGCCGACAAGCTGGCGCTGCAGATCGGCCACGACCTGTCATCGTCACTCGATCCGCACATGATTCTCACCAAGGCGTTTGACGGGTTTCAGCGGGTTATTCCGTATGCGACGGCTTTGGTTCTCATCTACGATGACCTCGAACGACAGTATCGCATCATGCTTTTTGCGGCTTATCGCATTACCCCTGCGTATCGTCGGGCACTGCTGGCGCAGCTGCAACGGATCGTGACCGAGGAGTACACCCCGGACCCGCCGCTGACTGACTTCAAAGACGTACCGATCGAGCAGAACCTGCCGAATGCCGAAAGCAGCAACGTCGTGGTGAAATACCGCCACTCGATCTATCAACCGCTGATTCTTGACGATAAGATCAAGGGCATTCTTCTGTTGGCCCGCGGCAACGGCCCGGCTTTTGACCGCTATGATCAGGACCGACTGTCACAGCTGAACAAGACTCTGATGATCAGCGTGAAGAATGCCCTGATTCATCGGCGCACCGAAAAACTGGCCTATACCGACCCGCTTACCGGTCAGTTCAATCATCGCTATTTTCAGGAAACGCTGGCGCAGGAATTCGCCCGCGCCAAACGCTATGAAAAACCGTTGTCGCTGATGATTCTCGACATCGATCACTTCAAGAGGTTCAACGACACCTACGGACATCTTATCGGCGACAAAGTGCTGATCCATGCATCGCAGGTGTTTCGGCGAAGCATCCGCGAAAAGATCGACACGGTTGCTCGCTACGGCGGCGAGGAATTCGCCGTGCTGTTGCCTGAAACCGGCATCGACGGCGCACAACGCTTTGCCGAACGCATTCGGCAGGCTCTGGAATCAGAGGGGCTGACTACTGAATTCGGTTATCTGCGAGTCACCATTTCGATCGGGGTTGCCTGTACGGCCGAGACGGTCTGCACGAAGCCGAGCGACCTGATCGACGCGGCTGATCAGGCGCTGTATCAGGCCAAAGACGGCGGTCGCAATCAGGTGCAGGTCTACCGGAAGGGAACCATCGAACATGACAAAACCACGAAGCGCTGAAACCATGCTGATGAACAGAAAGAACGGCGACGCGCTCAATCGTCTGACGCGGCTTTCCGATCTGTCGATGGCGCTTTCCACCGGCACGGATCTTGAAACCCTGCTGCGGAAGCTCGCGGCATCGGTGCGTGAAAGTTTTCGTGCCGATGAGTCGTTTTTTCTTCTGCTCGATGTCGATTCGTTCGAGCTGGTGAAAAGCGTCTATTCAGGGAAGGCGCGCAAGCGACCGACGAACATCCCTTGCCCGGAACGCCGACTGGGCCTTACGTCTCCCGGCGAATACGGCTTTGCCCCGTGTGTTCATCATGCCGAATCTCAGGCAGAGAACGAACTGAGCAGCGAGGCCAGGTTGTACCGAAGCGTGTTCGTGTCGCGCCGCCGCCTGTTGTTTCAGCGCCGTGATCTCGACGCCGCATACGGCGACGTGCCGTATCAGTCGGCACTCGTGATGCCGTTGCTGACGGCTTCTCAGGCGTTAGGGCTGCTGGTGGTCACTCACTGGGAAAAGGTTGACGGATTCTCCAGCACCGATCTCGAGGAAGCGACGGTGTATGCCAATCTGGCGGCTCTGGCGGTCGAGCACATGAAGCTGATTCGTGAACGCGAAGCCCGCATTCGCGAGATGGAGAAGCTGAATACGCTGGCCAAACGCTTTTCAACCGTGCAGACCCTGGAAGGGCTGATCGGACTGTCATTCGAATATCTGTCGCAGATCATTTCGCACGAACTGGGTGTCGTCGTTCTGTTTTCAGGAGTTGAAGAGACTCGTTATTTCGTGGCTAACCGGGTTCTGACGCCGACAAACCTGGACAATCTGACATCGCACATCAAGGAAATCGCCGACAATCTGCGCGGACGTCCGGCCAAACTGGTACGATCGCAGCAGATCTTTCTGCCGACCAAGGAAGGGTCGCCGATGGGAAGGATGTTCCGCGGCCGACTGCAGAGCTTTCTGACGGTTCCTTTGACGGTGCAGGGCAAGAACATCGGTCTGATCAATCTGTCGTCGATTCTGCACAATTCCTTCAATCGCGAGCATCTGCGGGCGTTTACCACGCTGTCAAACCTTCTCGCGACCGCCATCGAGAATGTGAAAATCAGGCTCTACCTTGAGCGTCGCGTCGATGAAATGTCGGTGCTGTTCGAGGTTTCGCAGTCTCTGACCTCGACCCTGCGGCAGGAGGAAGTGCTCGACCTGATCGTCAACTTCTCCATGGAAATGACGAACGCGCTGCGCTGCGAACTGCGTCTGCTCGACAGTGCCGGGCAGCTGCTCGAGATCAAGGCGGCTCGTGGTTTGTCCAAGTCGTTTTTGAGTCACACGCCCATCAAGGTGGGGGAAGGCATCCTCGGACAGGTTGTTTCCGAGCGCAAGCCGATCAGTGTCGTTGATGTGCGCAAAGACCCGCGCACCAAGCATCTGCAAGTCGTCAAACGCGAGAAGCTGGCCGGGTTGCTGGCGGTGCCGATCATGCAGCGGCAGAAACCGATCGGGGTCATTTCCATCTATACCAGCAAGCCGCGCGATTTCACGCAGGCGGAAATCGATCTGTTGACCACGTTTGCTTCGCAGGCGAGCATCGCCATTGAAAACGCACGCCTGTATGAAAAGATGAAAGATCAGTATTTGTCGATGGTCATGGCACTGGCGGCGGCCATTGAAACCAAAGATGCCTACACGCACGGTCACAGCAAACAGGTGATGGAATACGCCATCAAGATTGCGCGTGAACTCGAACTTTCTGAAGAAGAGATTGAAACCATCAAGTATGCGGGTCTGCTGCACGACATCGGCAAGATCGGCATTCGCGATGTCATTCTTTCCAAAGAAGGCCCGATTACTCCGGAAGAACGTGCCGAACTGAAGAATCACCCGCAATACGGCGCGTTCATCATGGAACAGGTGGAGTTTCTCAAGGATATTGCCCCGCTGACGCTGTATCACCATGAAAAGTGGGATGGATCCGGGTATCCACTCGGCCTGAAGGGGGACAAGATTCCCCTCGGAGCACGCATCCTGTCGGTCGCCGATACCTTTGATTCGATGATCGCCGACCGGCCGTACCGCAAGGCGTTTCCGTTCGACTACGTGGTTCGCGAGATGAAGAAGGTCGCCGGGACGCAGCTCGATCCGCATCTCGTCGACGTGTTTCTGGCGATTCTGCGGCGGGAACGCAAGGGTAAAGAGTGAGTGCGCGCCTTGCGGTCAGCCCCTGGGGAGCGGGACTCGATCAGGTGGCCTCGATTCGCTGTCTGCAGTTGCTCGACCCCGCTGTCGGCTGGCTCAAGCCGCGTCGCATCGAGTCGAACGCGTGGGAACTGATACGACGCGCTGACTGGTTCCGTCCGGTCGAACCGGGAAGCGTCCAGTGGGCTGACATCGAACAGGTCCATCTGGTCGGCGTGACACAGGGGAGACATATTCCAGATTTATTACCGCTGCTGGGCGGTGTCGCGGGTGAAATCGTCACCTACGGCCACGAGGAACCCAGGTTGCCCGCGCCTTCGCGGCACGTGCATCCGCGCTCGTTTTCGCTGACTGCCCATTTTGCCGCGGAACTGGCGCGACGAAAGGTGTCGCTTTCGCGCGAAGATGCGCTGCTTCTGGCCGCCGCTGTCTGGGAACGTACCGGCGGTGGTTTGGTGTCACGCACGACAGATCTCGATTGGCAGGCCATGGATTGGCTGTTTCGTCGACCGTTGTCGCTGCTCAAAATCGGCAACCTGGTGCGTCCGGGTTGGCGAGAAGGGCAACGTGGTCTGCTCAACGATCTGCTGCGACACATGGAAGATCTGGAAATACGCGACTGGCCGATGACCCTGGCCCTGGTGCGCAGCAGCGGCCATGTGCAGGAGGTCGATCCGATCATGGATGCGCTGTGGTCTTCGATCGAGCCTCCCGTCCTGGTGGCGGGAATCTGTGACTCGGGAAGGACGCGCGTCTGGGCGCGATCACAAAGCGGCCTCGCTGAATTGAAAAAGAGCTTTCGCGCCTGGTCGCCCGTCGAAAAGGGGCGCTGGCTCACGTTTCGGCTGCCCGAGGGTGACCCCGAGCGCGTGAAAGAGAGAATACTGTTTGCCTTGGAACGAGAGTACAAGCCGGAGCCGACGGCGGCCGAGATCATGACGTCATCGCCGCGATGTGTTGATTGGAATACGCCGATTGCGGAAGCCAACGACATGATGCTGACGTTCAACATCATGGGCATGCCGGTTCTGCGAGAAGGCACGTTTGCGGGAATGATCTCGAGACGCGATGTCGATCGCGCGATTCAAATGGATCTCTGGGATTCGCCGATCGGACCGCATATCTCGGCGCAAGTGCCGGGAATCAGCCCCGACACCCCGTTGCGTGTCGTGCAACGTCTGATGGTCGAATACAACCAAACGCGACTGGCGGTCGTCGCCGAAGGACTGGTGGTCGGCCTGATCACCAGTCGCGAACTGCTGCGTGGGCGACCCGACCCGGTACCGCTGCCGCGTCGATTCCTGCCGCTGGTGCGCACCGGCGAGGTTCCCACCCCGGAGCAGATGGAAACTCTTTTGAAGCGAGTGTTTTCGATTGCGCTCGTGCTCCACCTGCGACGTATCGGAGAACACGCGCAGGAACGCAAACAGAAGGTGTTTTTAGTGGGCGGTTGCGTGCGCGACCTTCTGCTCGAAAGACAGAATCTCGACATGGATGTCGTCGTGGTCGGAAACGCCGTCGAGTTCGCGCGGTCGCTGCAGGAAAAATTCGGGGGTGAACTGGTACATTTTGCCCAGTTTCATACCGCACGCTGGGTGGTCGAAGGCTTGAAGATCGACTTCAGCTCGGCACGTATCGAACATTACGCCGAAGTGGCCGCGTTGCCGAAGGTCGAACTCGCCGGTCTGACCAACGATTTGTACCGGCGTGATTTTACCATGAATGCTTTGGCGATCGATCTTTTACCGGACCGATTTCTGCAGGTTCAGGATTTTTTCGGCGGCTATCGCGATCTCAAGGCTCGATGTATTCGCATTCTCCATCAGTTCAGCTTCATGGAGGATCCGACGCGTCTGTATCGGGCGATTCGTTTTGCCAGCCGCTTCTCGTTCGAACTTTCAGAAGAGACGCGCCGGGCTTTCGACCTGGCGATCGAGCGCGGCGTGGTGTCGCGGCTTTCCTACAAGAGACTGGGGGCCGAGATTACCCGCTGCTTTCAAGAGGAAAAGGCGTATCGTGCTCTGGAAATGCTATTCGAGACCGGGTTGCTGAAGTTTCTGCATCGCGATCTCAGTCGCGCCTCTCTGCTGCCGACGCGCTTTCGATTGATTCCGGGCATTGTGCGCCGTTTTCAGGTGCTCGGGGAGAAGATCGATATCGAGGCGGTCTTCTGGGCCGGCCTGCTGTCACCCCTTTCTGCCGAACAGGCTGAAGAGCTGCTGCTTTCCATGGGCCAGCCCGGAGAACGACGCGAAGCGGCGGTGGCGGCTCTGCGCGGTTGGCGTACCGTGCCTGCCCAACTCGCGCGACTTGCCCCGCATGATGATGTCGGGCTATACGACGTTCTGATGCCGTATCCGTTGACGTCTCTGGTCGCACTGACGGCCTTCACGCTCGACAAGCATGCCGTGCGTCGAGTCTTCGAGTTCCTCGGCCGTCTGCGCCCGATTCGACCGGCGATTTCCGGGAAAGACCTAATTGCCGCCGGGTTTCCGCGTGGGCCGCTGATGGGGCGCGTTTTGCGCGGGGTCTTGCGGGCTCGCATTGCCGGCGGTATTCAGACTGCCGCCGAACAACTTGCCTATGCTCGTGAACTGCTGCAGCGATTTTCCGCAGAAACGCCGGAAGCACCCTCAGCAGATTGAGAAGGGCGTTCGGCGCGGCAACGTTCGGTCTCAGCAGAGACGGTCGTCACACCGCGTTTGGTTCGCCGAGAATTGCAGCGATAGACGAGGGCGGTTTTCCGGAAAGGGGAAAATGTGCTATGAAAGAGAGCCATGAATTCTTCACGTTATGATTTTACCTTTCGTCGCGGCGGCTTCGGTGCCGATGCCGAAGACGTGCAACCCGGCGGCGCCGGCGGACTGGGTGGATTTCGAAAACTCTGGATCATCCTCGGGGTCATCGCTACCCTGTATGTGATTCATGTCGGTCTCAGCGGCCCGGGTTATCTGTTCAGCCTGCTTATTGAATATGGCCTCCTGATCCCGATTGTGCTGGTGTCGCTGACGATTCATGAATATGCTCATGCGCGCCTTGCCGACTTTCTCGGCGACCCGACACCGCGCATGGAAGGCCGGGTCAGTATCGATCCGCGTCGACATCTCGATTTTCTCGGCACGCTGCTTCTCTTTACCGCGGGTTTCGGATGGGCCAAACCGGTGCCAGTGAACCCTGGCTATTTCAGGGTCCCCGATCGCGCCATGTTTTTCGTCTCAGCCGCCGGCCCGGTATCGAATCTGTTGCTGGCGGTGCTGGGGGGCTTTCTGGCGGTGATCGGGGTCGGCATCCTGTCAAGACAGTTCGACCCCGAAGTCGGCCGTGCGCTGCAATCCGCTTTTGTGCAGGGGTTTCCGCTTTCATACATTCTCAACCGCATCGTCGGCATGGGTTCCTCGTTCACGGAAATTGTCTCGCATCCGGGCATGCATGCGATCGTTCTACTATCATTTGTCCAGTCTCTCATGACGATCAATCTCGGCTTGGCGCTGTTCAACCTGCTGCCGGTTCATCCGCTCGATGGTTCGCATCTGCTCAGTTTCTTTTTGACACCGGCTCAGCGATTCAAGATGCGGCAGAACGCCGGCATGCTGTCATTCGTGCTGTTCATGGTGGTTGCTTTTGGATTTCTCGGCGTGATTCTCAATCCGGCGGTGCGATTTTTGTACCGGTTGATTCTGTCGTTGTATGGCATTTAAAGATCGAAATGAAAAGGTATGATGATGGATAAACAGGCGAAGAT
This sequence comes from uncultured bacterium, assembly GCA_964472075.1. Classification (GTDB taxonomy): domain Bacteria; phylum Muiribacteriota; class Ozemobacteria; order Ozemobacterales; family Ozemobacteraceae; genus CAYYIY01. Next base: position 11,773 of record CAYYIY010000033.1, read on the forward strand.
CTACGTGGCCGGACATACCGGTCTTGTCGGTACCGCGATGCGCAAGACGCTGCACCGACTCGGCTACGACAATCTGCTTTGCAGAACGGCTCAGGAATGCGATCTGCGTGACGGATCTCAGGTGGAAGCATTGTTTGCCCGCGAAAAGCCTGAATACGTCATTCTGGCCGCAGCCAAAGTCGGCGGCATCCATGCCAACAACACGTATCCGGCCGAATTCATTTATGACAATCTCATGATTCAAAGTCATGTCATTCATCAGGCCTGGAAGCACGGCGTCAAGCGCCTGCTCTTTCTCGGTTCGTCCTGCATTTATCCGCGTGATTGTCCGCAACCGATTCGCGAGGAATATCTGCTCAGCGGTCCGCTCGAAAAGACCAACGAACCTTATGCGATCGCCAAGATCGCAGGTCTGGTGCAGGTCGAAAGTTATAATCGCCAGTACGGAACACGATTCATCAGCGTCATGCCGAACAATCTCTACGGCCCCGGAGATAACTACGACCTGCAGAATTCGCACGTGTTGCCGGCGCTGATTCGTAAGTTTCATGAAGCGAAAACCGCTGGTGCATCAACTGTTGAGGTGTGGGGGACTGGTACGCCGAGACGTGAGTTTCTGTACAGTGAAGACATGGCGGCAGCCTGCATCTATCTGATGAATCAGACTGACGAACGCTTGTTTCGCGGCGGCAGTCAGGCGATGTTCAATATCGGCTCAGGTCACGAAAAAACCATTCGCGAACTGGCCGAACTGGTACAAAAGATCGTCGGCTTCACCGGCACCATCCGCTGGAACCGCGACAAGCCTGACGGCACTCCCCGGAAACTCGTTGACATGAGCCGCTGGCAAGGATTTGACTGGAAACCGGCTGTCACGCTTGAACAGGGTATTGCCCTTGCATACGAGGATTTTCGACAACGCTTTGCCTGATAGACGCGGCGGTGTTGCGCACCCGACTCAGAGTCGGTCGTCGTAGGTTTGAAAGCGCTCGAGCAGTTGGTCGTCGCCGGCAGGCTGGTGATGCCGCCTGATTCTGCGAACCAGTTCCGGGGGGGCGCCGAGCCGCTTCATCAGCAAGGCCCCGGCGATGACGTGACTGTGGTTGGGAAGCGGCAAAAGAACTTTTGCGACGCGTTCGAACAAGGTCGGCCGCGTGATGCTCTTGCCGATATCGTGGGTGAGAGCCAGAATCAACAGTTCGGAACGAGTCCGTTCGTCAAGTGCGTCGTCGTCTCGAATGGCCCGATACAGTCGTATGATATGAGCCATGGTCGAGGCCGGAATTCGGCGAAATGCCGGTTGCCAACGCTCGGGCAGGCAGGCGCAGGCTTCATCGACCAGGCCCTGGTCGACCTGTGGGTGCAGAACCGAGAGAAACTGTCGACAGCGGTACACGATCTGCGCCCAGGTGATGTCGTATGAGCCGAGGCGCATCTCTCAGCTTCCTTTGCCGGGCTTGCCGTAACGCTCGGGCCAGAGTTGTACCAGTCGCTCGCGGACGGCTCGTTCCTTGCCGATGACTTTCGGATCGTAGAAACAGCGTTTGTGAACCTCTTGCGGGAAGTAGTCGACTCGGACGAATCCGCCCGGATAATCGTGCGGATATCGATACCCGTGACTGTAGGCGAGATCTTTCATCAGCTTCGTCGGGGCGTTGCGCAAATGCAGAGGAACTCCCGGCTCGCGACCTGAATGAATCTCGTCACGCACGGCCTTCTCGGCCATGTACAGCGCATTGCTCTTGGGAGCGCAGGCCAGATAGACCGCGAGCTGCGCGAGATGCAGATGCCCCTCGGGTGGGCCGACGAACTGAAACGCCTGGGTTGTCGACATGGCGAGCGTCAGTGCGAACGGGTCGGCCATGCCGATATCTTCAGAGGCAAAGCGAACCATACGCCGCAGAATGAAGAGGCAGTCTTCGCCGCTGTCGATCATGCGATAGAGCCAGTACAGGCTGGCATCGGGGTCGGAACCGCGCATCGATTTGTGTAACGCGGAAATCAGGTTGTAGTGTTCCTCGCCGCCCTTGTCATACCGCAATGCCTTGTTTTGAAAGACTTCCTGAATCAGTTCCAGCGTCAGATGCGGTGTTTCCGGGTTCTGTTGCCGGGCCGCCTCCATGCAGGTCTCAAGACCATTGAGAGCGATGCGGGCGTCTCCCGCGGCCAGCAGGGCGATCCGTTCCAGCGTTCCGGCATCGAGTGAGGGTTGCGGCGGCCGCATCAACGTGACATCTTGCGTCACGGCCCGATCGAGCAGGGGAACCAGATGATCGGGCGTAAGCGGGTTCAGCACTACGACCTGACATCGCGACAGCAGCGCTGAAACCACTTCGAAACTCGGATTCTCGGTAGTCGCTCCAATGAAGGTCACCATACCGGATTCGACGAAGGGCAGCAGTGCATCCTGTTGCGCCTTGTTGAAACGATGAATCTCGTCAATGAACAAGATCGTCTTGCGGCCGTGATGGTTCAACCGTATGCGGGCCTGCTCGAAGCAATCCTTCAGTTCGCGTATGCCCGAGGTCACGGCCGAAAGCTGCACGAAATCCGCGTCAACCAGACGTGAAATGATGCGGGCCAACGTTGTTTTGCCGCACCCGGGCGGACCCCAGAAGAGAAGCGATGGACAGCGCCCGCCCTCGAGAAGCTGACGCAGGGGTTTGCCCGCGCCGAGAATGTGATCCTGACCGAGAAGTCCTTCCAACCCTTCGGGACGTACTCTCTCGGCCAGCGGCTTGTATTGCACGGTATCCGGGGGACCGGCGATGTCGAACAGATCTGCCATGGCCTTATGCTACTGCACGAACGACGGGCAGGCAACCGGAAACCGCGGGTCGACAGAGCCGATGAAAACGATCACCTGTCTGGAGAGCTTCCGGACTCACCTCAAGGAAGACGAACGCAATGACCCTGAGTCGCTCGACCCGTCAAACGGTGAGGTATTCAGAAACTCGCTGCTCGAGCAGCGGGCGATAGAGATCGGCGGTGCGTTCGGCGAGCTTTTCACGCGAGTAACGCTGCGCGGTTGCTATTCTGACTTCCGGTGAAAGTGAATAACACTGTTGTCGCGATGAAGCTAACTCGGACAAAACGCCCACCAGTCCCAGTATGTCCCCTGGCAGGCGAGTACCGCATCCGGCTTGCTGAAGCACATCTGCGACGCCCCCGACAACGGTGGCCGCGATCGGGCAGCCGGCAGCCAGCGCTTCCATCAGCACGACCGGCGTGCCTTCATTCAAAGAAGTGAGCAGGAGGACATCAAGATCCGCATAAACGTCCTCGATCGGGTGAAAAATGCCGGTAAAGTGAATTCGGTCCGAAAGTCCCAGTTCTTTTGCGTGGTGTTTCAGTGTTGATGACTGTTCTCCGCCGCCGACAATGGCAAGATGCAGGCGAGGGTGTCGGGCGGCGAGATGAGACATCGCTTCGATGAGCAGGGCATGATTTTTTACGGGCACCAGACGCGCGATAATACCGAACAGGCAATCTTCAGCGGACAACCCGAGGTGATGACGAAACCGGCCGGTGTGACGCGCCGCTGCGACCAGTCTCTGCAGCGGCAGTCCGAGTGGAATGACGCGCACCCGTTCCGGATGTGCCGGGCGAAGGCGTTGCAGCAAATCTTCGCGCAGCGATGGCGAGAGTGTGACCAGTCGATCGGTCTTCGCGGCCAGAATTCGCTCGAGAGTGACAGCCGCCAGCGAGCCGATCTCGGAAAAGTAGCCGCTGAACACGTGGCCGTGAAAGGTGTGCACGATGATCGGCACCCGGCAGGCCATCGCCGCCAATCGTCCGAGAACGCCGGCCTTGGTGGTGTGCGTATGCACAATATGGGGGCGGGTCTGCCTGATCAATCGAAGGATGTCGGCGAAGGCACGCGCATCGGAGATTGGATGAATGGGACGATCGAGATCGGCGATGAGGTGCGGCACCACCCCTTCACGCCGGGCATCAGCGAACATGTCGCCTTCTGAAGTGTGAGGTGTACCGACGGCGAGCGTTGTGTCATATCCGTGCGTTTGCAGATCGCGCGTCAAGGCGATGACATGATGCGAAGGCCCGCCGACGTTGAGCCGGCTCAGCAAGCGGAGAACGCGAATGCGAGTTCCGCTGCGCGGACGATCAGCCATGCGATGCCGGTTGTGATTTGTACCAGTCGATCGTGCGGCGCAAGCCTTCCTCGAAGGTGATTGCAGGGGTAAAGTCAAGTACGCGTCGGGCGTGAGCGATGTCGGCGAGAGAGTCGCGCACGTCGCCCGGGGCGGCCGGCCCGAATGTGGGTTCGATTCTGGTGCCCAGAATGCGGTTGATGGTGCTCACCAGCTGGATCAGATCCGTCTTTTCGCCTCCGGCCACATTGCACGTGAAGCCGCCGATGCCGTTGAGAGTGCCGGCCTGCACCAACGCACGCACAACCTCGGACACATGAATGAAATCGCGGGTCTGATGCCCGTCACCGAAAATGGTCGGGGATTTTCCCGCGAGCATCAGCGCGATGAAACGGGGAATCACGGCTGCATAATCGGAATGCGGGTTCTGGCGCGGCCCGAAAACATTGAAGAAGCGCAGGGCCAGGGTCTCGAGACCGTAGAGATCATGAAAAACCTTGAGGTAGTGTTCGCCGGCGTTCTTTTGCACGGCATACGGAGAAAGCGGCTCGGGGCGCATGGTCTCGATTTTCGGCAGCTCGGGATTGTTGCCGTAGATCGCCGCGCTGCTGGCGAACACAAAGCGGCGGGTGCCGGCCTCGCGGGCGGCGATCAGCAGATTCAACGTCGAATCGAGATTGACGTAATGGCTGCGTGCGGGTTCGGCGATCGTTTTCTGCACCGAAACCATGGCGGCCAGATGAAAGACACCGGCACATCCGGTGACGGCGCGACGGCAGATCTCAGGGTTTCCGACATCGCCCTCAATGAGTTCGATCCGCGATTCCACGTGGTGCAGATTCTCGCGGCGACCGGTGGAAAAATCATCGAGAACTCTCACTTCGAGTCCGTTTTCCAGCAGCGCATCGACGAGATTGGAGCCAATGAATCCGGCTCCACCGGTGACGAGAAATTTCTTCATGTGGCGAACCTCTCTTCCTGGTCATGTGTCACGCCTGTCGTTGACATACTGCCACATTGCGCGCGCTCCTTCAAGAGAACGAGAACATCGGCGACAGAAAGAGAAACGACGCTTGCGGTTGGTACACGAAGTGAAGAACGTGGTATACTGCGGCTGAACATCATCTCGGGAGGGAAAACTCATGCGTCGCAATCATCAGTATCGCCATGCCGGTTATCTGCAACTGGAAGATCGCTTTGTTCGTGAACACCTGCGCCGGAACCCGGTCGCCGCGACCTGGATGGGAGAACATGCGTATGATGATCTGCTGCCCGAATCCGGAGCCGAGGCGGTCGAGCGTGACATCGCTTTCATGAAGGAGATGCGGGCGCTGTGGGAACAGCTGCCGGAGCGCGAGTTGAGCCTCGATGAGCGACTGGATCGTCGTCTGGTGCTGTATCATCTGCAGAACGAACTTTTCATGCTGGAAGACGCGCGGCGTTGGCGTCTGGGCAGCGATCTTGCCCGCATCGTCGGCGATTCCCTTTTTCCGTTGTTCGTGCGCGACTTCGCCCCCTGGCATCAGCGCGTTGAACGCATGGTTTCCCGCTTGAAGGCTGCGCCGGCATTTTTCATGTCAGGGCGGTCGCTGTTTCAGGCGGTCCCGCCGTTATTCCTGAGGGTGTATCTGGAATCGGCACAGCGTCTGCCCGAACTGTTCGACGCCATATCGGCTTCCATCGCCGGGCGGGTGCCCGAGTTCCTGGTGCATGAGTTCCGCAAGGCGGCGCTTGAGGCGAAAAAGGCTCTGCATGAACATACCCACTGGCTCGAACAGGCGATCGCTCCCAAGGCCGCCGGAGATTGGGCGCTTGGTCCGGCAGCTTTTCAAGGCCTTCTCAATATGCGCCAACTCGGACTCACTCCCGGAGACTTGCGCGAGCTCGGCGAAGCAACGCTGCAGAAGTGCCGATCGCGCATTCAGGGTCTTGCCAGAAAGATGGTCGGTGAACCGAATCGCGATGCCGCCCTGCGTCGCATTCAGCAGAACGCTCCGAAGAGCTTCACCCATGCGCTTGATGTCTATCGAGATGCCGTGACACGCTGCCGGGCGTTTATCGAAATCAATGGTTTCGCGACGCTGCCGGGCGACGAGACGCTCGAGATCATGGAAACACCATCCTACATGGCGCACCTGATTCCTTTTGCCGCGTATATTTCTCCCGAACGAACCGCTCGACCCCAGAAGGGTATTTATGTGGTCACGCGCGGGAAGGACGAATCGGATATGTCCAGGTTCAATTATCCTGACATCATGAATACGAGCGTGCATGAGGCATATCCTGGACATCATCTGCAACAGACCGGCCAGAACCTGCACCCGAGTCGCATTCGCGGTCTGGTGTCGGGGAATGAGACCGTCGAGGGCTGGGCGCATTACTGCGAAGAGGAAATGAAACGGCTCGGCTTCGAGAACGGCGATGACAACGTGTTCATTCAAACCGTCGATGAAGCCTGGCGCGCGGCGCGCGTGCTCATCGACGTCAATCTTCATTTCAAAGCCTGGAGTGCTGATCAGGCTGCACAGTTCCTGCGTCAGAATACCACCATGGATCAGGAGTCGGCGGAGAGCGAGATCAAATGGTATGTGCAGTCACCCGGATACCCGCTCAGCTATCTGGCCGGCAAGCATCTGATCTATCGGCTGAAGGAAAATCTGGCCCGTCAGTTCGGCAGTGATTTCCGCGATCGGGCTTTCCACGATGCCGTAATCTACGAAGGCGGAATCCCGCTCGCGCTGGCGTCTGAGTTCTATCCGGCCTTCCTGAAAGATGAGCTGCGCCAGTCTCCCGCGGCGATCGTCCTGCGGTAGATCAGGCTGCCGAGGTTTCGGTCCGCTCTTTTCTTGACAGGGCGCTGCAGAGTGAATATTCTGCACCCATGGCATTCAGACGGCACATCTTCGTTCCGAACAAGCGCGATTATATTCGCGGTCGCCGTCGGCCGCCGGTTGATTGCATTCTGTGCGCGATCCTGAATGGCGATTCGCGGGTCGACAGCCTTCTGGTATGGCGCGACGAGCGGTTTGCCGTCTCGGTGAACTTGTACCCATACAATGCCGGACACCTGCTCGTCTTTCCGACCCGTCATATCTTCGATCTGCGCGAACTGCATGCTGACGAAGTTCTCGGCATGTTCGAACTGACCCGGCACTTTCTGAAGTTGCTCGATCATGTGTATGAACCGGCCGGCTACAATATCGGCTGCAACATGGGTGATGCTTCCGGAGCAAGCATCGAGCATTTTCATCAGCATATCGTGCCTCGATACCCAAAGGAACTGGGTTTCGTCGATATCGTCGCCGGCGCAAAGATCGTGATCGAAGATCCGCAGGTAACCATGGAAAAACTGCGCCACGCGGTGAAAGACGATCCGGTACGGCTGTCAGAAGCGCCGAAGAACGCAACATGATCATCTCTGGTTTTCTACGGAGATTGTGGTATACTTCCCGCCGAAACATAAATTCCCCGGAGGAATAAGTCATGAAGAGATCTGTAGGGATTCTAATCGCTGTTCTCGCCTTGAATGTTTCGCCCGTCTGGTCAGCCGGCCGGGACGAACTCAAATACCTCGGCTACTCTGATGAAATCGCTAATTTTTCGGAAGAACAAGTGCGCGCCACCCACAAGGGGGAAACCGAAGCTCCGCCCACCGCGGCCCAGCCTTTGCCGAAGGTGCGCAGTGATCGCGCGTATGAAGAAGCAACCGCCGTGCAGGAACAGCTGACCGAGCTTGGCAAGACCCGTGCGCTGACCGCTGAAACTCCCGATCGTTCACAGGAAGTCAAGGAGCGCATCGGTACCTATTGGCAGGGCATGACGACCGACGAAACCGCCAAGGCGCAGGTGCTTTCTGAAGAGTTCAAGAACGAGTTGAAGCGCAAGCTGGAAACCGCTCTGCAGGAAGCCGGCTATGCCATTCGTCGCCTCGACCTGGTCGACCTGCCCCCGAATCTGGGCACGCCGCAGGTGCGCGCCGTCATTCGCGTGGTGCGGCCCCTCAAGACGAATAACGGATATCAGGAAATTCAGAAGAACCTCGGCCAGGTCAAGGATATCTGCAACGTCGTCGGAAGCGTCAATGGTATCAACTACCTCGGGGAACTCTCGACCTTCGTGGCTGAAAATCCGCGCAATCAGTACTACTACGAAAAGACCATCCTGAACCCGTAATCAGCACTTCTCGGCGAGCCGCCGATCGTGGCGGCTCGCCGGCTTCTTTTCTGTCTCGCCGCATTTGCCGACCACCATGAATCTTTTTGAATCACTGCGTATCTCGAATCGTCTGCTGGTCTATGCCATGATGAGCACACTCGTCGTGGCTTTCGGCTGTCTGGGCGCATTGATCGTCGGATACTTCGAGCCGAATCTCGCGATTCTCGGGTTGTTGCTTGGGTCGGTATTCGGCGTGTTCATTGCCCTGCATGAGTCGAGTGTTGTCGGCAGTCTCATCGGCATGCTGGCCGGAATCATTCTCGGTGTTTTTGTGTACATGTTGATCGATTTTGAAACCGCCTATTTGACAGTGTTTGTGCTGTCTCTATTCGGAGCTTTTCTGGGCGAACCCTTCGCGTATTTCTGGCGCGAAGCAAATCGCATCGGCGATGAGCTGGGGCCGACTCCCGCTTCAAGACGGGCCACATGAGCGTGATTCGCCTGATTCTGCTCGACAGCAAGGCGGCTGTTTCCGGTTTGATTCCCTCTCGCAGTCTCGCGGTGGTCATCTGGGCGTTATCACAGGGCGTGGATAGCCACGAAAGCTTCTGGGCCAAGGCAACCACGGTTGACACCGAACTCGAGTCGTATTTTCGCCACCACCTGGATTCAGAACCGCTGCTCGAAGGTCATGGCGATGGTCTGCTCGTCGTGAACTGGGAACACCGCTGTATCGAATCTTTTCAAGAGTACCAGCCGGTGAGACGCGAAGGCGTGGCGCAAGCGCATAATGGTTTGCATCGTATCGAGGGCGAAAGCCGTCCCTATCGACTGGGAGATGACTGGCACCTGGTCGATCACCAATTTGAGGAGAGTTGAGAACCGACATGCCGTATTGTCCGGGTTGTGGTGCGGTTAATCAGGAAGAGTCCTTGAACTGCGGCGCCTGTGGGCGCGTTTTGGGAACGATCTGCGGGCATTGTCAATCGCCGAATCAGATGGGGGCCAAATACTGCACGGGCTGCGGCAAGCTCATGGGCACCGCAACCAGAGAAAAACTGGGCGGCCCTGAGGGAGAGCCGATCGCGGAGATGGTCTCTCGAAAACGACCTCAGGTTGCGCCGACTGGTACGGAACAACCCCCGCGAGCTGCCTTCCTCAAGGTAGTGCTGGGCGGCTTCGTCTTTGCTCTATTTTATCTGAGTCAGGCCCTGAGCGGGTATCCCGTGTTGACGATCCTGGTCGGCCTCGGCAGCGGCGTGGTCTGTCTCTGGGGCCTCGTTGATCTCGCCCTGTGGGTGATGGAACGTGGAGAAAGCCGCACGGCGGGCGAGCCGGTTGAAGAAGACCTGATGGAACCGATTCCGGAAACGGCGTCGAGTGTCGCGGTCACCGCGGAAGGATCGTTCGCGGATGCCGAGCGTGATCTTGAACCCGTCGCCCGCATAGCGACTCCCGCGGCACCGTATATGCCGCCGGTGTCGACTCCTGAACCTCAGGCAGCACCGGCAGAAACCGCTCCGCCGACCCCGAGCGACGTGTTGAGTTCCCGAGACGATGACCTGACGGTGTCGCAGGAAGACATGGCCGAGGCGCGTGAGCGGGCGAAATCCTCGCAGACGCTGGCCGAGTTTCTCGAACAGGGTGTGGCGCACGAGATTCGCAGCACCGAGCGCAAGCTCGACAAATCGCCGAAGAATGTCTCACTGCTGATGCGGGTTGCGCAGTTGTATGAAGAGCGCGGGGAAATGACGAATGCCCTGAGCGCGATGGAACACTGCATCAAACTCGATCCGCGCGAACCGGAGATTTTCCTGTACCACGGGGTGCTGCTGCGTCGTGCGGGCCGGGTTGAAGAAGCACGACAGGCCCTCGAAAAGGCGATCGGCTTGAATCGCTTCCTGTCGAAGGCCTTCTACCAGCTGGGCGCGCTCGAACGATCGCAGAACCATCTGCTACCGGCTCGCGATGCCTTCCAGCGGTGTATTCAGCTGGCTCCTGATGATGCATACGCCCATTATCAGCTGGGCATGATCTACCGGGACATGAACGATCTCGGCCTCGCCCAGATGGAACTGAAACGCGCTTGTCTGCTGAATCCGCATGATTCCTACGGTCACAGCCGCCTGGGGCAAATCTACCAGATGAACAAACAATGGGATCAGGCGGTCTACGAGTTTTCGCAGGCGCTGAGTCTGAAGCCCAATGATGCCTTCGTGCTTGAGAAGCTGGCGGAAGTGATGGTCGAGAAAGGGGAACTGGAGCGCGCCCGCGATCTGTATCAGGAAGCTCTGTCGCACCAGTTCCATCCTGAGCCGGCCACCATGGTTGCGCAGGCTCGTGTCTTGTACAAACTCGGACGAACGGCGCACATGAAACCGATTTTGGATGAGATTCTGCGTCTGGCCCCCGATCAGCCGGACGCGCTGTATCTCTACGCGTTGGTCCGTTCCTCTGAAAAGGATATCGATGGTGCGATCGAACTATTGAAGAAGGTGACGGCGCTGCATCCTGAGCGCTGGGAAGTCTGGTTTGAACTCGGACGATTGCTGCAATCACTCGATCGAAACGAAGAAGCGCTTGCCGCCTATATCAAGGCTTCACCGAACGCCACCGATCAGGCGGGAATCTGGAACACCATCGGAGTGCTGCTGACCAATCAGAAAGACTTCGAAGGAGCGATGAAAGCGTTTCGCAAGGCCGTGAGCTTCGACTATTCCGATCCGCAGATTCAGGCAAACCTGCGTGCGGTGCAGAAAAAGGTTGAATCGACCTGTCGGCGTATTATCGAGAAAGCGAACGAACTGCTGGCCGCGAACCCGAATGAGCTGTCGGCTTACATCGAACTCGGACACGCCTACGAACTGCTCGATCGTCCTGAGGATGCGCTGATGGCCTACCAGCGTTTGCTGTCGATCAAGTCTGACTCGATCGAGGGGCTGGCGGCGTATGCGCGTCTGCTCAAGAGCCGCGGCAAGATGCGCATGGCCATGCGCTGCTATCGTGAAATTCTGAAACTTCAGCCCAATCACTTTGACGCTCGTTTGCAACTGGTACGAACGGGTTTGAATCTCGGCCATATCAACGAGGCGTTGCGTCATGCGGTGGTCGCGCAGAAACTGCATCCTGACGATCCGCAGGTGCATTTCCTGCTCGGCAAGATCTACTTCGCCAAAGGTCTGGCGCCGCGTGCGCTCAAGGAGTTCACGCTGGTCGCCAACACGGCTCGCGATCCTGATATGGTCAGCTGGGCTGAGATCATGCGGCGCCGCCTGACCAGGAATCTCTGAACGTTATGCGATCGCCAATTTTTCGACGGTTCGGGCCGGCGTTTGTGTTGCTGGGTGTTTTGACTGTCCAGGCAATCAATGCTCAGGATTACGATCAATTCAAGAGTTATGCGCGTCGTGAAGGAACGGTGCAGGATATTCTGCGGGGGCCTCAGAATCGACCGCATGCGGAAACCTACTATCTGATCGCTCTCTCACAGGCTCGCAAAGATAAAATTCGCGATGCGCTCGCGACCATCGATCGTGGGCTGAGTCTCGAACCGGGAAACACACGCCTGATGAGCCTGCGGGCGGCGCTCTGGGCCCGCACCGGCCGCACGATGGATGCCATCGCCGAGTTTCAGCGTGTTCTGGCACTGCAACCCGATGACAAATACGCGCGCGAATCGTTGCAGCAACTGGTGCCGTCGCCGCGACCGGCTCGCATGCCGACGCTGCCGGTCACCGTTCCTGATGCCCCATTGCGTGTGGAAAAACCCGCCTCGGGGTCTCGTGTGCTTCCCGATCGCCCCGAACCGGCCCGGGTTCTCGAAGCGAAGTATTTCACGGCGATGAAGCTCAAGCAGAGATGTTTTTTCCAGTTGTCGGCTTTGCGCCGGGCGCTGGGCAGCTCGGTCAAGACCGCGAGCGGCCCGCTTGATCTCAAGGCACTGGTCGGCTCGGGAAAACTTCCGTCCGAGCCGGTTTGCCCTGAAAATGGCTCGTATTCAGCGAAAGGTGACGACGTTGTCTGTTCCGTGCATGGGCCTTTGAATCAGGTCGAGGTCGAGATCAATGCTTTGTATACCGACTTCAACCGTGGTATGACAGCCAAAACGCGCGGCAACCTTGTCGAGGCCCGTCAGGCTTTCGAGCAGGTCATCGTGTTGTACCCGCGGTGGGCCGAAGCTTACTACCAGCTCGCCGATACTCTGTTTCGCACCGGCGATGAAACTCAGGCTCTCGAGAAGATCAAAACCTGCGTCAAGCTCGAACCGACTAACGTCGACGCCCAACTGCTGATGGCTAACATCTACTTCAAGACCGGTCATCGCGACGCCGCCGTCGGCATTCTCGATAGGGTGGTCAAAAACCACGCCGGGTCGGTCTATGGCATGGCGGCCCGCAGTCTCGCACATGCCATTCGATCCGGTAAAAACTACTATCAGATCTTTCCGCCGTGAGACACGCATGCCGCATCCGGTAAAAAGACTTGCATTGATCTGTCATCCCAAGCGCCCGGCGGCGCTCGAGATGGGCGAACTTGTACTGCAATGGGCGCGCGAGCGGCACGTCGCAGTGAAAACCGATATCGAAACGGCGGCCCGCTTCCATCGAGAAGACCTGGGCGCGACGCGACAGGAGATGGCGAAGTTTGCCGACACGGTTCTGGTTCTCGGCGGCGATGGGTCGATTCTCGAAGCGGTGCGGGCCTTTGCTTCCGATCAGCTGCCCATTGCCGGCGTGAACATGGGGCATCTCGGCTTTCTCACGATCGGCACGACCGAAGACACTTTCAAAATTCTCGAACGATTGCATCTGGGTTCGTATGTGGTTCAGGAACACATGATGCTGGCCGCCCGAGTGATTCGTGATGGAAAGGTGGTGAATCGCGCCACTGCATTGAATGACTTCGTCATCGTCAAAGAGACGATTTCACGTGTCATCGATGTCTCGGTGAAAATTTCGGGGACGCACATCAGCTCCTACCGAGGTGACGGGGTGATTTTCGCTTCTTCGACCGGGTCCACCGCATACTCCCTTTCAGCCGGCGGCCCGATCGTGCCGCCGTGGGTGAACCTGATGATTGTCTGCCCGCTTGCCTCGCATACCTTGAATGCCCGTCCGGTCGTCACCTCTGATCGCGAGATCCTGCTCGCCGAACTCTCATGCACGCACGCACAGGTGAACCTGGTCACCGACGGTCAGGAAGGGTTTCCGCTGCAGAATGGCGATCAGGTCGAAGTCTCCCGCGCTCCGTATCCGGCACGCATTGTCGGGCTGGCTTCACGCAACTTTTTCAGGGTCTTGCGCAAGAAGATGAAATGGGGAAAATGAAATTTTCGAGACGAGGTGTGACAACATGAAAGTTTCCTGGAATATTCCGAAAATGAAGTGCGATGGCTGCGTACAGACCATTGCCGAAACGCTGTTGATCATGGAATCCCTGAAAGATGTCACGGTCGATCTTTCCGGCAAGAAAGTGGAATTCGAAGCCGCGGACACCGCTGCCGCGGAGGAGGCCAGAAAAGCGTTGATGAGAGCCGGTTTTCCGCCTGCCTGAGCCGGTACTGTCTGCACGATTGAAACTGTCAGCCTTTCGGCCTTGCCCTATGGTCGCTTGCGCACAGGCTTGATTGACTATGAAACAGGGGGAGTATCAAACCGCATGAAAAATCGTCAACCGGTTATGGGGTTGTTGAAGAAAATCCTTCCGGCGGTTTGCTTTGTAATCGTGAGCGCCTGTATTCCGCTGTGGGCCGGGCCATTCTCCTTTTCCGTCTCGGACGCGGTCGTTCACTCTGACCGACAGTCGATCATGGCGACGCTGACCTGGTCGGTCGAACCGGATCACTTCCTTTACCGCGACCGTCTCGGCATGAAGAGCGGAAATATCGATGTCGACGTATCATGGCCCCCGCCCAAAGAGAAGCCCGATCCCCTCGATGGCAGCCTGGTGCAAATGTATCCCGTTGGTACGCACGAAGCCGGGTTTCGTCTGATCCCTCTGCCGCAACAGCAGGAAATCGGCATTCGTGTCGACTATCAGGGCTGTTCCACCTCGACGTGTTTCATGCCCTCGCGATTTCTCGCTACGGTGGCAGTACCAGTTGGCATGAATGCAATTGCACCGGTGAAGGCAGTTCCGCCTGATGAAATCAAAGTTCCGGTGACGTCCCCCCCGCCGGCTCTGCCGGAGGGAGAAGCTCACGCATCGGGAGTATCGACACCTTCCGGAGAGACAGACTTTGCCCGCGTGCTGCGCGAACAGGGAATCCTCTGGGCGATGGCCCTGGCGTTTCTCGGTGGGTTGCTGGTCAGCCTGACTCCGTGCGTGTATCCGATGATTCCGATCACCCTGTCGATTATCGGCGGGCGCAGCGAAAACACGGGATTCGGCCGCGGCCTGTTGCTGTCGGTTACCTATGTTGCGGGTCTGTCGCTGACCTACGCGTTGTTGGGGCTTCTGGTCGCCGGCTTCGGTGCCCATATTCGAGGCATTATTCAGGGCGGGGCGTTTCAGGTGGTCATGGCGGGCATCTTCGCCTTGTTGGCTCTTTCCATGTTCGACGTGTTCTTTCTGCAGGTGCCGAGCGGCTTGCGAAATCGATTGTCCGGGCTGCAGTCCTCGGGCACCCTGGGCGTGTTCCTGATCGGCATGGTCTCGGGGCTGATGGCCTCTCCGTGCGTTGCCGCCCCCCTGGCCGGCATTCTGGCTTTCATCGCTTCTACCGGCAGCCATCTCCTCGGGTTTCTGATGCTGCTGGCCTTCGCGTGGGGCATGGGAATCATTCTCATCGTGGTCGGCACTTTTTCAGGCTCATTGAACGATTTGCCGCGCGCGGGCGAATGGATGAACCGGATCAAGGAGTTCTACGGATTTCTGCTGCTGGGTGTTTCTCTGTATTTCGCTCGTCCGGTGCTCGGTCCTGAAATGTCCGCCCTCGGAGCCGCCTTGCTGCTTGCCGCACTGGCCGGTTTTCTGGGCGTATTCGCCCCGGTTCCAGCTGAGGCCGGCTTGGCGAGCCGGGTGTTGCGGTGCTGGGGAATCCTGGCCTTGGTCGCGGCTTCAGGTTTTGTCCTGAGCGCAATGGCGCAATGGAACGGCCTGGCCTGGCCGTCTTCCGAAGTGCGTGTGGTGTCAGGCGTGAAGTCATTGGCCTGGCATGATCGAATCGAAGACGGTCTGAGAAAGTCAGCCGAACTTCGCAAGCCCGTGTTTGTCGATTTTCGGGCCGACTGGTGCACCATCTGTCTGGAACTGGAAAAGCACGTTTTTCCCGACCCGCAGGTGCAGGGGCTTCTCGAAGAGATGGTTCTGGTGAAGATCGATGCCACCACGCAGACGGGGCCTGTCGCCGCGTTGCTTGAAAAGTACAAAGTCATCGGACTTCCGACGTTGATCATTCTCGATTCTCAGGGGAACGAGATTGAAAGGCTGCGCACGGTTGGCGATATCGACGCGCCGGCGCTCGCGCGCAAACTGAAGACCGCTCTGAAAAAGTAGATCGCCGGAACTCTGAAGCTCCCCGCCGGGACGGCATCGGACCGCCGACTCGGTCGATTGAAAACAAACGGCGTCCGAGTCGGCGATTTGCTAAAGCCCGGTCGGAAGATCGATGAACTCGTGTTTGATGCCGAACTCGGCGGCCAGCCGATCACCCAGCGCCATCACGCCGAATCGTTCCGTGGCGTAATGACCGGCGGCATAGACGTTCGTGCGGCGCTCCTGGGCCGGGCCGTAGGCCTGGTGAATCAACTCTCCCGTGAGCAAAGCGTCCAGTTTCCCCGATGCGATATCGGGGTCGGTGACTGACCCCCAGCCACCACCTGACACGATGCCGAGGGTGCGTATCGTCGTCGCTCCAAACTCGACCTTCCCGGTCAGGGGGCCGACCACCTGCCTGATGCGAGTCTGCAGCTGTGTCCGACTGATCGGACGAGGAAAACGGCCTTTGATGCCGATCTTCTGACCTTGATATTCCGAAAACGGTTCACGGTCTTCCAGACCGAGCAGTTGTGCCATCACGGCATTGTTGCCGAGTTCGAGGTGACTGTCGAGAGGAAGATGCAGCGCATAGAGATTGAAGTTCCCCTTCAGCAGCAGTTCCATCTTCTCCTTTTCAAAGCGGGTGATGCGTTTCCATTCGCCGCCCTTCCAGAAAAGTCCATGGTGAACGATGGCGAAATCCGCTTTGCGTCGGGCTGCCTGCCGAAAGAATTCGTTGCCGGCATCGACACCCGTCACCACCCGCGTGATGACGCTCGAGCCTTCAAATTGAAGGCCGTTGTATGACACATCGGGGGTCATGCTGGTTTTGAAGGTTTCTTCGAGAAAGGCAAGCAGGGCTTCGCGACTGACAGAACTCATGGTAATCGACTCCTGATGGTGAGAAGTGGCAGAGACGTAAAACAAGGCTCAGCGCCTAAAGCGGTGATTTCGGATCGTACCGTCTCGCGGCGGCTCTGGGGCGGCCAGTCGACCGTCAGTATCGGAACGGTTGTCTGCCGCAGCAGACGATCGATGAGCGGTTTCCGTTCCCATGGTCTTCTTCCACGCCGAGGGTTTGTATACCAGATGCCTTGAAGGCAGAGGCGATCGGCAAATTGCAGATCGGCGATTTGTCCACGATAATCGAGCGGGACGTCGATGACCACGAACGGTCGAGAGGTCAGTCCTTCCAGACGAAGACGAACGAAGCGACATAGTTGTACCATCTCATCGACGGCCATCGGATGATCAGTGATCTCGGCGGCAGCTTCCAGACCGGTCAGAAACAACCCTTGAAACCCCAGGTTGGTGAGTTCGAAAACACGCTGCTGCAGACACCGTTTCCAGACTGCCGAGAAAAATCGAACTGGAAATCGCGGCGTGCGAGGCTTCTTCTGCGACAGGCTCAGGATGCGATCTTCGAGATGCGCGGAAAAAGATCTTCCGGGCTCGCGATACCCGAGGTTGAGCCATGCCAGGGGCGTGATCCCTTTTGCGCGCAGAGCGTGTATCTCAGTGGCTGAAACTTCGTCTGGGTCGAGCAGCAGAATGGTGCCCGACGGCAGAGAAAGCAGTTTATCGTCCCAGGTGTCGAGGTGTATTTCCCAGCTGTACACAACTGTGTGAGAGGTGATGAAAAGACAGAAGAGCGCAGCGACGATCACCGAACCGGGAAGGGAACGGCGGGGTCTGGGCGGTTGAAGGTGAAACATGTGGTTTTCCTGTTGTCCTAGTTGATGAGACTGCAAAGAAAGCTTGAAGAGATCTTCAGCGACATGTCGTTGCGTGTCGAGGTTACATCGACGCTGACGCGGGCCTTCGCTTCGGTCGTTGTGCGCTCGAACAGAATCTGGTCCGATAACAGGTTGCCGAAATATGCCCAGCGCATATTCCCCGCCAGCGTTGGGTCGAGAGGCACCCAACCTTTTTCCGCAAACCAGGTTTCGACCCAGGCATGGCCGACATTCGTCTCCTGATTGAGCAGTTCGGGCTTGATGAGAAAGCCGGTGACGACGCGGGCTGGAATGCCGCGCTTCAGGCAGAGAGCCGTGAGCAGATACGAGTATTCAGTGCAGTCGCAGAGATGCGGATTCTGCAGGGCCCAGGAAACCGGATGATCTTCAAAGTTTTCTTTGTAGGACAGGCCGCGACTCACCGCCAGATAGAGATTCTGCAGACCGTTTCCCGGCAGCTTCTTCAACGCCTGATGAAGCTCTTCAAGCAGCGGGTCGTCGAGCGAAAGGCCGGGCATGGACTGCAGCGCTTCGAGATCGGGTTGTCGTTCCTTCTGAAAAACGCCGCGGCTCACCAGCCATGGAGTCAGCTTGATGGAATACCCGAGACGCAGGAACACGGAGGGGGCGATGGCGTCTTCCGGCAGGGCGAAGGTACTGCGTCCGTCTGCGTCGGCTGTAGATCCGTTCGTTGGAATCCGGCGGTTGCGCGAAATCCATTCCGCCGATTCCAGCTTCACCTGCTGGTGTCCGGGAACATCGGGAATCGGGCGCACCCGCACGTTGACATTCCTGATCGTCTGGACGTCGGAGAGATCGATGCGAATGGTTTCGTAAAATCGTACGGTGTGCTGTGACAGCGAAAATGACAGGCGTTCGAGGCTGTCACGATTCAGAATCTGGGGAAACCTGGCCAGTGTGTTTCGGGCGGTTTGTCCCAGATCGGTCAGTTGTCCGCCAAGATAGCGAGCGCGAATGAGTGCCTCGTGAGCATAACCTTCCTGGTCTCGCTCGGCCGCGGCGGTCAGCGCCCGCACGGCGGCAGGAAACTCATCACGCGCGAGCAGCAGCAGGCCGAGCAGATAATGCGGGTAGGCATCATCGGTAACGCGGTGCGCGAACTGTTTCAGCAGTTCGAGCGCCTGGTCCGGGTATCCGGTGCGTTCGTAACACGAGGCCAGAGCGACGGCGCAGTTCACATCGTCGGGCGACAGCTCGTGCGCACGAGCCAGGAAGGGCAGAGCGTCACGCGGTTGTTTGAGCTGATGCTGCAGAACCATTCCGGCAGCGTTATATCCTTGTGCTGAGCTGGAATCGAGAGCGATCAACTTGTACGCAACATCGAGTGCCTCCTGGCCGCGTTGCGGGTCACGTTTGAGTGCGACCAGCAGATTGTTCCAGAAGCCCTTTTCCGCCGGATCGCATTCCACGGCTTGATACAGAAGTCTGATGGCTTGAGCCGTATCGTTGTTGCGCAGGTGCTGCAATCCCTGGTTATTGAGATCGACTCCCCGATTGTGGTCATCGATCGATGCCGCTTTGGGGGCAAACGCCGGCAGGCTCGGAATGGCCAGCGAAGGAGTGGGCGTGGCCGGGCCGCTTACCGGCAGGAAGCGCGCGAGTCGAGGATCAAGCGCGTGAACCGTAAGGGGAGGACACAGGCTCAGTCCCGTGCAGATGACCAACAGAACGACCGTACGCAGGCAATTTCGATTCAGAGAGAACGGCAATGGTTCAATCAAGGGAAAGTTCCAGGCGCTCCAGCAGCGTTTTGAAATCCTGTGGCGAAGGTTGGACGAATTCTACCTGTTTCCCGTCAAAACGGAAATAGGGGAAGAGTCCGAGCGCTTCTGAACGATCGCGCGAAAGTACGATGATCTCGCCGCTGGGCAGGTCGAGCGTGGGCCGTGATCCGGAGGCGAGCGGCCCGGCTGTTGGTCCGGTCAGGTCAAAGAACGGTTCGCGACTGCCGGGTGGGGTCTTGAAGACGAGTTTATTGCTGAGAATGGATTTCACCGCCGCCAGAGCATTGACGCAGGTGTCGACGGCGCCGTTCAGTTGCTCGGCTGCATCAGGGGGTGGCTCGTTGAGAAATTGTACCAGATCCTTCAGGGCAAACATCGGGTTCTGATCATTGGGTTCGGTGATAACTTTGGCTAACACGAACGAGAAAAAACTGTCGCGTTCCTGCTCGCGCATGGCCAGAGCCAGGATGTTCAGCCGGCGCAGCGCATCCGGGCCGCGCAGATGAATCTTCAGCGCCTCTTTGACGGCCTGATCGATCTTGGGTTTGCGATCGACGAAAAAGAGATAGGATTGCAGAAAGCAGAGCAGAAAGTAGCCCGTCAGGTTCTCTACCACGCTCTTCAAGCTATTCAAATGTTCTTGAACAGAAGCCGGCTGGTACAAACGCGACAGCGGGCCGGCAAGAAATGATGGATAGCGCGACAGAATGGTCTCGCTCAGTTTCGTCTGAGGTACGGTGATCTGTCCCGTCCGTCCGGCATCAGCTGCTGCAGGTGCCGAAGCCGGCGCGGTTGCCGCAGGAACGGCGGCTGGTGCCGCCTTGGGTGTTGAGGGAACCGGAGCGGCGGCGGCCGGTGCCGCTGCTGGAGGAGTCTGGGGTGTCGGCGGCTGGGCCGGTACCGCGATGGGCTTCTGTGGGGCAGCCGCAGCTACAGGCGCAGCTGCTGACCCTGCCCCGGCTGTCGTCGCGGTTGGCGAACTGGCGACTTTTTGAGCGGCGGTCGCTGCTCCGGCGACGACGTTTGGTGCGGCCGCGGCCTGCGCCGCTTGTACCGGCTTTGCAGGTGAAACAGCGGCCGCTGGTGCGGAAACCGGGGCTGTTGGTTTGTTCGCGACATCGACGGGGGGCACCGGAGCCTGAATCGAAGAGGTTTCTGGAGCCGCTGCCGGTGTTTTGCCCTGAGGGATGATCTGAGTCGGCGAGCTTGTGGTACTCTGCACTGATGGCGCGTTCGCGGCCGTTGATTCCTCGACGATGGCGAATGAAATGTCATCGTCGACCGGTGTCGGCTGTGTGAAGACCTGCCCGCTGGGAACAGGTTGACGTGGAATCGGTTGCTGCGGCCCCGGTTCGGTCGGCGGGGGTGGGGGAGGGGTCGTCGTGGCGTGTGTTTGCCTGCCCGGAGCCGGCACGCTCTCGATGGGTGGCATTCCGGGAATCGGCCCCGCCGAAGTCGTTGCAGCGCTTTCTGATGACGTCGAGCCGGGGGAATCGGCTGTTTTCAACTTCCCTCTCAGTTTGATGACCCGCTCTTTCGGGGGTGGTCGCGTTGCGACCGGGGCCTGTGGAACAGGCGAGCTGTCTGGGGTGGCCGCCGGAACCGGAGGAACCGGCGTTGCCTGCCACGGCTCGGTTTTCAACCCGATCGTAGCCGCGGGCGCTGCCTGCGCCTCAGGGGCTGGGCTTCTGACGGGAGGTTTTGCCCGCGGAGTTTCGGGAGCTGCCGGGGGCGCCTTCTTCCCGGGCGCAGCCACAGGGATCGGATCGGGAATCAGCTCTAGAAAGGGCTTTTCCGGTGGTTTGGGGGGAATCGCCGAAGCGAGCAGAAAGGCCGGTGGCGGCGGTGGCGGCGGTGGCGGCGGTGGAGCGGGCGGCAGGGCGCGAAACAATGCGCCGAAGTCGGGAATCGTGATCGGTTTCGGCATGATCAGAGGGTCGAGTTCGGGGTTCGGAATCTCCATTTCCGGCATCTTCAGCTGTAAAGCGGCAGGAGACTCGATCTCGACCACCGACTCCGCTTCTGAAGGTGCATTGGCCGAACCAGACGCGACCGAATCGACGGGAACACCCTCACTCTCAGCCATAGCCGGCGCAGGCGTTTCCTCTGGTTGCTGCTTCTTCCGGTTCAGCTCTTCGAGACCTCGCGAAGCGGCCGATTTCAACGCCGGATCAGAACTCTGCTGCAACCGCATGCACAGCGGTCGTAGCTCCTCGCGAACGATCAGCGGCAGAAACCCGGCGAAAAACTGCAGAATTCCCTTGTCCTGCACGCGCAAGCCACGGTCGAACAGCAGAGCGAGTTCTGTACCGGTGCACTGGCGCAACTGCTTGAATACTTCTTCGGCGACGGCTTCGCAAGGGTCGTTCAAAAGAGCCAGACAATGCGAAACCACGGCCATGTCATTCGAAAACAGAGCCGGAAGAACGGTTGCCTGTCGCACGGTTGCGTCCGGGTGCTGCAGACAGATCTCGAGTGTCTGCAGGGCCTCGTAAGGCGGGCGGCGACCCATGGCCGCCAGGACCTCAAGCAGCAGGTAGCGCGGCCCCTGCTGAGCCAGATAGTCCCAGTCGGCTTGATCGAAGCTGGCGAGATTAGGCACCGTCTCGAGAATGTGAACCAGTTTATTTTCGCGTTCCGGGTTGGGCTTGTCCTTTTCGAGGGCAAGACACACCTGAACGCTCAGCAGGGCCAGCTCTTCGATCGGCTCTGCGTTCGCGTACTCGCGCAAATCCGGCAGCAGACTGATGACGCGCTCACTCAGGATCTTATACAACGCCTCTCGACGTCGGGCCGGATCATCGTCGTACAGCAGCAGTCGCAGGTTTTCCGCAGACGGTTTCTTCATCGGAACACCATTTAACCTCTTTTTCCTCTCGTTGCCAACTCCTGCATGCGTCCGAGAAAAAAGAAAACCCTCCGAAGAGGGTTTATTTGGGCAAAATCAATGATCAGGCAGCTGAGGCCGTGCTTGGTGACCCCGCTTTTGCCGGTGCCGCACTCGGCGGCGGCACCTTCGCTTCTGGAGCGGCCGTCTTCGTGCTTGTCTCGGCAGCCGGTTTGTCGGTTTTCGTCGAACTGTCCGATGCCGTCGAGCTCGGGGTTGTCGTCGAATCGCGCTTCTGAGCCTCAACATAGCCGGAATCACGATAATCGGTCGTGTAGAACCCCGACCCCTTGAAGATAATTGATGAGGCCGACAGCAGTTTCTTGCCCAGCCCCTCGCAGCGCGGACAATGACGAGGTTCGGTCGAGTTCATCGAGTGAAACACTTCGAATTTATGCGCGCACTTGGTGCATTCATATCCGTAAGTTGGCATGATGTACCTCCAGGCCGGTGTGTGTAATGGCGTGTGATCCTCGACGGTTGTTTAGCACTCGTCGAAGGTGAGTGCTAATATACCACAACCCGTGCTTTCAGACAACCGTTTTGCGTGGCGCCCTCTCAGCCGGGGTTGTCCAGCAATTCTCGGTGAGGTGCCTGGACAGGTCGAACGCTGATCCCTGCCGGCGTGTAGCCGAAACACTCGGCGTATGAGATCGTCGAGTCATCCGATTCTTCGTCGGCTCGCTCCACGATGGAGCGAGTCCTCTGAGCGCGCCCAGGGATGGGCGCTCGAAGAGGTTCGACGAAGAAGCGAGATGAGTCGATGATCGAAGTTGCCGAAGTGGTTCGTGCGGAGCGACAGGGGATCAAAGTGACCTGTCCAGGCACGTTCTCCTCACCGAGAATTTCTGGGGATTGTCGAGATTCAGCGTGCGGCGCACCTCGTCTGCCGAGATCTCTGGAAAGTAACAGCGAATCACAAGGTCGGAAAGGCGGGACCGCAGTTTCTGCATGTTCGCAGCGTTTTCCGTCACCGAGCCGATCTCTCGCACCACCTCTTCGACGGCCGAACGTAAGGCCGGTGTTGCCTCAGGAATCGGAATCGATCTGACCTGCGTCACGGTGATATGAAAACTGTAATACCGACCGGCGAACCAGGCGTTTACCAGAGGGGAATTCAGCAATCCGGTCAGGTATTCCAGGCTGAAAGGCGGCTTCGGCTGGGCAATGTATGAGAGCGAATTCTTGGGGAAGAACCCGCGATCGTCAAGCGTTGCGACCAACCTGACCGGAATCGACTCGTTGCGCAGGTTCTGATACAGAATTTTCGGGCCGCGAAAAATCTCCTCCGGTCCGGCATAGGTAAGATGCGGGCCGTACGAAATGAATTTCCCCTCCCAGCAGATCTTGAATTGTTCAATTTCTCGCCCTCTGAGAACTGGTACATCTGAAGCGCATTGTTTACTCGAATGCACAAAGCGTGAGACCTGACGGCCGCGTGAAAGCGACTCCTGAATTCCGACCCCGACACGGGCGATCTGTCCGAGGGTTGCGTGACCATCCTGCATGGCGGTCAGCAGAGTGCCGGCTGCAGAAGACAATCTGAGCCTTGCCAGGCCGGTCAGCGATTTCAGCACGGTGGCATCAGCCTCATGTCGCGTCTGCCACCCCGCTTTCGCGTCATAGCCGTCAAACACCTGAAGAGCAGTCGAACCAGACCGGCTTTTGCGGATGTGGGTGATGAGCGGCAACACTCCGGGCGCGGTCGGGAAAAACCGGAAGGGGAGAAAATACAGCCCGTGTGCCTGATGTCGCTCGAAGAGAAACGCTCTGATGTTCTTGCACTGGTGGTTTACCAGGTAGGTGTGCGAAGTGAGCATGATCAGCTCTCCGTCTGCGGCGAGTGCGCTCGCACCGGCCTCGAGAAAGAAGGTATACAGATCTTTCTCACCTTCGGCGGTGGTGTAACGCCGTTTGAGAGCCTCTCGGACAACTTCGGGCAGATTCACCCGGTAGGGCGGGTTGCCGATGATCAGGCGGAAGGTTCTTTCCGGAGGAGCGAGCAGAAAATCCCGTTGTTCCAGACACGGAACTCCGCGTGAGGGGAAGAGCGAGAGCAACCGACCAAGGCAGACCAGAAGAGCATCGGCATCGATGTCATACCCGTAAAGTCGGGTGAGAAAGTTTCCTTGCTGATGTGCTGACAGATGGCGGGCGATCGGCACGAGAAAACCGCCGGCACCACAGGCCGGATCAAGAAATTCCCCCGAGCACGGCAACGGGTCGATGGTCTGCAAAAGATGCGACACCATCGTTTCCGGAGTGAAAAACTGTCCGTGCACCCGCTTGTCTTTTCTGTGTCTGCTTTCGAGATCTGGCCAACTCGTACCGTCGTCGTGAGACAGGGGGTAAACCGCAGATGAGACATGAGGCAACCACGAAAAATGGTGCGGATCAATACCACATCGGCGTAAGGCTTCCGCTGCGGTCCTGGCTTGTGCGGTGTTGAACGCAGCTGCGAGAGTGCGCGTGAACCAGGTTGTTACATCTGATTCCATGATCAATGGCGGGCTGCCGAAGAGATGCTTACCAGCGAATGGTAGCCCCGGCTCCGAAGCGATGATCGAACCCATACTCGCGATAGGTGCGCAAATTGCGAGTGTAGGTGAGTTCGAAAACCACCGTTCGCGCAGGTGCGAGCCGCAACCCCGAAATCAGGTCCATCGTATCCTTGTCGTTGCCGGTCAGCACTTCTCCCGACAGCTCGCAGATGAACACGGACGGATCGGTCGGCTGATAACTGAACCCGGCACGGTAGACCAAACGATTCTCATGGCCGCGCGAATTCAGAATTGTTCCTAACTCGAGGTTGGCGGTGGCGCGATCGGTTTCCTTGGTCGTGACGCAGCCGAACACCTTCACCTCATCTTCGCTGCGCGCCGTGATCGGCAAATGAATGTCCGGGTCGCCGGCCGTCAAATATGCGACCGCGCCGTAACCGAAGCGATAGTAACTGCGATCCGGAAGATAGGTGGCCTTCCAGCCGAGCTTGACATTGCCGACGCCGACATTCTCATCAGATGGGCGACCGTACGTGTCAGGTGCGGCCAGACTGTATTCGTGAAATGGAATGCTGACAGCCCATTCGGCCCAGTCGCCGATATAGTTTGCACGCAGGTAGACCGAGCCGAGATGACCGTCTTCGGCAACTCGAAAGGCTCTGCCGCGTCGCGACGTCAGCTGCATGTATTCATAGGAAAGCCCGGCCCACAGCTGTTTGGGCGGCAGCTTGTCGGCCGTGGCGCCCGAAAAATACCCGATCAACCCGTCTTCATTCAGCGCCTGACGCGGAGATTCCGGCAGCAGTACGCGCTTGCCGCTGCTCCGCCCGGGGCCGCCGATCGAGTAGATCTCATAGTCGCCCAGTTCCGGAAGCTCAAGCGTCCGTGCCTGCCCGGCTTGCACGATGGGCGCCCACATTATCTGCAACCCAAGGGTCAGCAACAGAATGATGATCAGACTGCCGCTCTGTACCGATGAATGTGAAACAAAACCCATGCTGGGAGGCGTAATGGATGCAGGCAAAACTCTGTTGCCTGCGCGGTTTTTCGCGGTTTGCGAGTGAGGTGAAAGAAGGGAATCCGTAGGCATCATCACAGTTTCTCGAGGAAAGCATACAGTGTCGGCGAATGAGGGAACGGCGTTCCGGAGTTCGCCAGATCCTGCAGTCGGGCACGTGCTTCACGTTTGTAGTTCTTGTTGTTGCCGGTAATGTACAGAAGCGAATACGCCTGAGCCGAATAGAACCGATGTTCGATGCGCTGCGGGGCGAGCTGCAACACGCTCTCAAATTCAGCGATGGCCGGCAGGAGCTTGCCTGAGAACAGATACACGATACCGAGATTCGAGTGCGCATCAGCGTCCGTGGGGTTGTTGTCGAGAACGCGCTTCCAGACGTTCTCTGCGCGTCTGAGAATACTGAACTCAACGTCGATGTCGATATCGGTCGTCGTCATCTGCTTCCACTGGTCAACGGCTTCAGAGCCGCGTCCGCCGAGCCAATACATGTGGCCGAGGCAAAGATGCGCCAGAGGCGACTTCGGATGATGGAGTGCCGCCTGCGCGAACACCTCGAACGAACTCTTGAAGTTGCCGAGTTGCAGTTCCAGGAACCCGAGATTGATCAACAGCTCGAGATTCTTCGGCGAGATTTCGCGACCTTTTTCGAGTGCCGATACCGCTTCGGTAATGAACCCTTTCTCTGCAGATTCAAGGGCCTGTTTGATGAACGGGTCAGCGTCATCCGGTTTTCGTTTCGGCTTCGCGGGTTTTCCCAACTTGTACTTCGAACTCATGCGCGGTGGTGGCGGTGGGTAAGCCTTCGCCATCGTCTTGAATGAGTCGAGCTTCTTGAGAATCATCAGTTTCTCTTCGGTGGTCATCGGCGCCGCAATCGAGGAAACAGCAGCTTGAGCGGCAACATCAGCAGGTACTTTTCCGGTTCCGCCGAACGGTTCGAGCCGCCGATAGAGCCAGATCTTGTCTTCCGTCGACAGGCGATTCCATTTGTCCGCCACGGCCTTCTTCACCTCTGCGGCGTTCAGATCCTGACTGTCGCCTGAGGTCTTGCCGGCCGCGCGTTTTTCCAGTTCTTCCTTATGCAGTTCCGCGTCTGGGAACGACGGAGCACGGTTGGGCTGCATCAGGCGGGCGATGATCCAGAGCTTCTTGCGAGCATGCCGTCGAATCGACGAATCGCGAGGTGCTTTGGCATACAGAGTCTCGTAGGCGTCGCGAGCCGCCTGATAGCGCCCCAGGCGAATGCGCGACATGCCGAGCAGAGCCATGGCTTTGTAATAGCGAGGCTTGAGTCTCAGAGCGGCGAGAGCATGACTTTCCGCCGACTCGAATCGCGATTCCTCATAGGCGATCAACCCCAGATAGTAGGGTGGTTCAGGGTCTTCGGGCTTCAAGGCCTGGGCGGCGGTGAAGGCGGCACGGGCTCGGGTGCGGTCGTTCAGCTTGAACTGCATACGACCGATGTTCACCTGCAGGGTGTAGTCGTTCGGTTTCAGTTTCAGAGCCTGCTCCCAGGCGCGTTTGGCCGGTTCGCTCAGGCCTGATTCGGCATACATGGCCCCAAGTTCATACCAGGGCTGAAAGGCCGCCGGGTGCAACCGCTGACATTCCAGATACAGTTCCTTGGCGCGATTGACCAACCCCTGCCGGCGATACTTCATGGCTTTCTCGAGCAGCTGTTTGATGGGGGCGGTATGCGCGATGACCGGTACCGGAATATCGGTCTTTCGCTCGTGTGCCAGCTTCAACCGGTCATGCAGTTCCGTGACCACTTTCAGCAGAACCTCTTTTTCCGGCAGCTTCTTTTTCAGGTCCTCGAGTGCCGTGACGGCATCGGGAACTTTCTGCATCTTGGCCAGGGTGATCGCTCTGAACAACCGGGCTTTCATGTTTTCCGGTTCGGCCGACATGACCGCTTCGAAACCGGCGAGAGCCTGATCGAAGTTGCCCATCAGGTAGAAGGCAAGGGCCAGATTGTACCGGGCGAGTGGATACTCGGGCCGCAGCTGCAAAGCTGTTTGAAGCTCTCCAATCGCTTTTTCCATTTCTCCCTTGCGGAACCACACCCAGCCGAGCGTGTGATGAAACGCGGCATTGGCAGGCTGAAACTCGATAGCCTGCTTCGCCATGGCCAGAGCCTTGTCGAGATCGGTGCCTTTCAATGCATACAGATAGGCGATGTTGCCGAGGCTGTCCGGGTCGTTGGGGTTGCGCGCCAGGGCCTTCTTGAAGGAATCGAGGGCGTCTTCAAAACGTCCCATCTCCATGTAACACTTGCCCGCAATCGACCAGGCCTGCGTCAGATTCGGATGCACCTTCTGCAGATGCAGGGCCTTGCGCAGGGCGGTCGCGAAGTTGCGACGAGCCGCGAGTTCCGTGATCTCATTGATCGTCGGGTACAGGTCGGCCCAGTCTTCTTCCTGCACTCGGCCGCCGAGACCGGTCATGTCTTTGACGAAACGGTTCACTTCAGTCGTCGGTGCAGCCGGCTTCGAGACAATCGGTTTCGCCCCCTGAGCACTGGCCAGCGACTGATCCATCAGGATCTTGATCGAACGAATGGCCTTCTTCGCTTCCGGGCTGTTCGGAGCAGCGGTTTTCAGAATCTGTCGCATCTCATACAGCGCCTGCTGATACTCGCGCTGTGAGGCGAGAATCACGGCCCTGGCAAATCGTGCCTGCAGAAAATCAGGCTTGAATGACAGCGTTTTTTCAATCGATTCGAGCGCGGCGGCGGTTTCCATCTTTTTCAGCTGACATAGAGCGATGCCGTAGTTCACGAGAGCCATGCGGTTCTCGAGTTCCTTCACCTTCACGCCGATGGCGACTGCGTCGTCAGCTTTTCCTTCGTCGAGCAGCTTCTTGCTGCGTGCCGTTTCTTCACGAATCGTCGTTTCACCGATGAACAGCGCTCGTTCGAAAGCCAGCGAAGCCTGATGGAACTGTCCGATCTTGAACTTGGCCATACCGAGGTGGAAGTAGATCTCGGTCAGGCGCGGGTCGATGCGAATGGCCGTAACGAACGAATCCGTCGCTTCCTGCCAGTTGCCGCGACGAGCGGTCAGCAGGCCGAGCAGATAGTAGCCCTGCGCGAGGTTCTTCTTCATCGACACCATGCTGCGGGCTGTCGCCAGGGCTTTGTCGTTCAGACTTGCCGCACGCTGCTCGAGAAGAATCTGTCGCGACTCATCGAACTTGCCGTTGAGAGTCTGAATCAGCTTGCGTGAATAGGTTTCCGACTCCTGATATCGTTTAAGTTTGTAACTCAACTGCGACAGATGAAACAGCGCCCGCGGATGATCGGGGTTGAGCTGCGCGCACCGTTTATAAGCCATGTAGGCGTCGGCTTCCTGGCCGAGTTTGTGGTGGGCGTAGCCAAGCATGAAGAAGGTTTCCGCATCTCCGCCGAAGAGTTGTGCCGCCTGCTTGAACTTGGGAAGAGCTTCGGCGTATTTTTTCTCGCCCATCAATGCGGTTGCTTCGCTGATCAGCTGCTCGGAACTCTTGCGATTCTGTTCGCGCTTCCGGGTATTTTCGCCGGCGAGACGTTTTTGCGCCTGCTTGTCGAGCGATAGCGTCAGAATGTCCATCGCGCGCTGCTTTTGCGGTTGATCCTTCGGAATCTTCCCCAAAAGGTTGCGTGCAAGGCCGATGGCGTCGTCGTATCTCTCGGCATTGTACAGCGACTCCAGCTGCTGCAAACCGAGTCCAATCGCCTCCGGATCGACGAAATCCATGGTGCCGAATGCGGCAGAAGCGCAGATCAGCAAAAAGCCGACAATGAAGAAGCAGATAGACCTGTTCATGCTTATCACTTGTATCGGCAGAAAAGTTCCCCGAGCTGATTCGGTTCTTGCTCACTTCTCCGGCAATTCTCGGTGAGGTGCCTGGACAGGCTGAACGCTGATCCCTACTGGCGTGTAGCCGAAACACTCGGCGTATGAGATCGTCGAGTCATCCGATTCTTCGTCGGCTCGCTCCACGATGGAGCGAGTCCTCTGAGCGCGCCCAGGGATGGGCGCTCGAAGAGGTTCGACGAAGAAGCGAGATGAGTCGATGATCGAAGTTGCCGAAGTGGTTCGTGCGAAGCGACAGGGGATCAAAACGGCCTGACCAGGCATGTTTTTCTCACCGAGAATTGCTGTTCCTTCTCTGAAATTCTTGCCTTACCCGGTCTCGTTGAGTAGACTCTGAAGACCATGAGAATGCCGCCCTGGCTTGAAACCCTGCGTCCGAAACAGTGGACGAAGAACCTCGTGCTGTTCGCGGCGATCGTATTTTCCGAACGTGGGTTGATCACGCAGCCGCGAGCGTGGCTGCTGAGTGTCGCGGCTTTTCTGATCTTCTGTGCCCTGTCGGGGTGCGTTTATCTGTTGAATGACCTCGTCGATATCGAGAAAGATCGCCTGCACCCGGAAAAGTGCCGCCGCCCTCTCGCATCAGGGAGCCTCCCCGTGCGACAGGCGAAAGCCATGCTGGTGGCCCTGCTGGTCTTCTGCATGGGCGCTTCCTGGTGCTTGCCGCCTGTTTTCATGGCTTCGACCGCGGGGTACTTTCTGCTCAACCTGGCATACAGCTTTTGGTTGAAGCATCAGGTGATTCTCGACGTCCTCACGATTGCCATCGGGTTCGTGCTTAGAGCGATGGCCGGGG
Organism: uncultured bacterium; assembly: GCA_964472075.1. Classification (GTDB taxonomy): domain Bacteria; phylum Muiribacteriota; class Ozemobacteria; order Ozemobacterales; family Ozemobacteraceae; genus CAYYIY01. Next base: position 42,059 of record CAYYIY010000033.1, read on the forward strand.
TTGGGGCCATGCAGGCGATCGACTCGCTCGTGAGAATGTCGCACTGGCTGGTGCTGTGCACGCTGATGCTGGCTCTTTTTCTCGCTCTCGCAAAGCGGCGCGGCGAGATCTGGCGCATGCGCAGCGAAGCCTCGTCGCATCGTCGCATTCTCGATGAATACTCGCTGCATTTTCTCGATGAGATGACGGCGGTTTCGGGTGCCACAACCATCATCGGCTATGCCCTGTATACCGTCAGTGCTGAAACCATTGCGCGTATCGGCTCGGACCGCCTGATTTTCACCGTTCCTTTTGTCATCTATGGCGTCTTTCGGTATCTGTATCTGATCCACATTCGCAATCAGGGAGAAAACCCTTCGGCCGTGTTTTTGCGAGACCGCCCCATGCAAATCAACCTGATGCTCTGGGTCATGACGGTGATTCTGCTGATTCATGGAATCTGATCGCAGATGCCGTGTGATGCTGGTCATCGGCACTCTTGACATCGGCGGCACCGAGAAACAACTCGTCGAACTGGCGTGTGGGTTGGACCAACGGCGGTTTGTTCCCATGGTTGTGTGCCTCTCGGCAGGCGGCCCTCTCAAAGATCATCTCGATCGGCACGGAGTTCCGGTTCAGATTCTAGGGTTTCGCGGCTCGCGCCTTGATCCGGTTTGTTTTGTTCGCGAACTGTACCGTTTTGTGGAACTCATTCGCGCATCAGCGCCCGATGTGATTCACCTTTTCCTGTACTGGTCATGTGTGGTGGGTGGTCTTGCCGCAAGACTCGCCGGTCATCGTTGCGTCATTTCGGCACGTCGCAGTCTGGGCCGTTTTAAAGAAGGACAACCGCATCTGCTGCTGGCCGAACGGGTGGTGAACCGTTGGGTTTCCTGCTTCACCGCGAATTCATCTGCCGTCATGGAAGACGCCTGTCGCAGAGAACATCTGCCGACGAATCGCATGAAAGCCATTTACAACGGCGTCGGTATCATATCAGAAAAGTCCGAGTTATCTAAGAGCGAGAGCATTGTGCCGTGCGAATTTAGAGGTGCTTCTTTTGTCGTTGTGATACTGGCAAACCTGATTGCATACAAGGGGCATCTCTGGTTCCTGGAGGCCTGGCAGCGTGTTCATGCGCGGCTCCCGCAGGCAAAAGCGATACTGATCGGCGAAGGCCCGATGCGTCCCGTCATTGAAGAGCGTATTCGTGAGCTGAGTCTGCAGCACTCCATTGTCCTGGCCGGTCTCTGCGAAAAACCCCATGAATGGCTCGAAAGAGCCGATCTGCTTGTGCATCCCAGTTCAGAGGAAGGGTGCTCGAATGCGATTCTCGAGGCAATGGCTCGCGGCCTGCCCGTCGTGGCGGCGGATGTCGGCGGAAATCGCGAGTTGATCGAATCCGGACGCGATGGATTACTTGTACGATACGGTGACACGACGACTTTGGCACGGACAATTCTCGACCTCGCCTCAGATCTAGGTCGGCGACAGGGCCTTGGGGCGGCTGCCAGAAAACGCGTTGAGCAGAACTTTACACTTGGCCGGATGATTCGCGAACATGAGGACCTCTATACGCAACAATGCAGGCGGAAAAACAGAGTTTTGAGAGAATCAAATGCCCCTGCAATCTTTCTCTCAGCGGTTTCGGATATTGTACGAGACTCAATGGTATCTTGAAAGTGGATACATAATGAATGCCAGGGAAGCAGACTGACACCGTGAACTGTTGCACATTGAGACTGGTAGTCGACCTCCCTCGACGTCTGCAGGAGGTCCGCTGACCCATGTGTGGAATCTGCGGTCGGGTGAACCTTCGATCACGCCGACCGGTATCAGCCGAGCTGATCAGCCGCATGACACGCGCGCTGGCACACCGTGGCCCTGACGGCGAGCGGGTGTGGGTTTCAGGGTGCGTCGGTCTCGGCCACCGCCGTCTTGCGGTTGTTGATCTGACAGACAGAGCTATGCAGCCGGCCTCTGTTTTGAACGGTCACCTCATCGGGGTCTTTAACGGTGAACTGTATAATGCCGCTGCTTTGCGCGAACAGCTGCGGCAACGGGGTGCCGAACTGTATGATCGGGGCGAGATGGAACTGATCCTCTGGGCATACGAGTTATTCGGATCATCGTTTCTCGATCATCTGGACGGGATGTTCGCCCTGGCGATCTGGGACGATCGCATCGGCAGACTGACGCTGGCTCGTGATCGTTTCGGCAAGAAGCCGCTGTTCTATCATGAAGATGCAGAGGGCCTGACATTCAGTTCCTCGCTTGCCGGGCTGCACGAATCATGTAAAAGCGCGTGTGATTTTGATCCGGTCGCGATTGATCACTTCCTGTCCTTGAACTACATTCCATCTCCCATGACGGGGTTGAAAGACGTTTACAAGTTGCCGCCCGGAACCGCGGCTGTGTATGACGACACAAAGCTGGAGCTTGCCTCCTGGTATGTACCGGTTGCTGAATCGCAAAGTATTCGGTCATTGACCGATGCGGAAGTTCGTCTTGTCGAATTTCTCGATCGCGCGGTCGAAAAACGTCTGCGAAGCGACGTGGCTGTCGGCTTGTTTCTCAGTTCCGGTCTTGACTCTGCAGCCGTGTTGTCGTCACTGTGTCGTCTCGGTGTCCGAACCATTCCCGCCTTTACGGCCTCATTCGCCGAGTCTCGCTATGATGAATCCAATGATGCGGAACGTCTGGCTCGACATTTCAATTGCGAACATCGACGAGTATCGTTATCTCCTTCATCGCTTGATGATACGCTTCATCATCTTGTACAAACAACGGGAGAGCCGATAGGTGACTCGTCGCTTCTGCCGACCTGGCAACTCGCTCACGCTGCTCGAGAGCAGGTAACTGTCATCCTGAACGGTGACGGTGGCGATGAGTGTTTCGGGGGGTATCATCGACATCTGGCCTCTCATTGGGTTGAGCGCATGGGACTGTGGGGTTTGCCGGTCGGCTCACCGGCATTGATTCCCGAGCACTCCACCGCGCGGCTTTTCCTGACGTCGTGCTGCGGTCACGCCTGGTCTTCACGAGTTGAAAGGCTGCTGCAGAACCTGTCTTTACCGTTGAATGACCAGTACATTCGCTGGATGCTTCTGGCGGGCGCGTCGGAAAGTCGAAGATTGCGCGGCGAACGTCTGAAGGCCGGCCGATACGATGACATCGGTTCACAATATCTCAGGGAAAAACTGGCGCACACCACTGGTCGTTCCTGGCTCGAGCGTATTCTCGAGGTGGAATGGCATACGTATCTCAGCGAAGATCTGCTGGTGAAAATGGATCGTGCCTGCATGGCGCATGGTCTCGAGCCGCGCTCGCCGTTCCTCGATCACGAACTCGTCAGATTTGCCCGTTCACTTCCGGTTTCATGGAAGATCAGAGGACTGACAAAAAAGTGGTTGCTGCGCCGTGCGCTGCAATCACATCTGCCGGAATGGGCTCTGCGTCTGCCGAAAAAAGGCTTCGGCGCTCCGATCGATATCTGGTTGCGAACGCCCTGGAAGAATGATCTACAGACGATATTCAACGATTCATATCTAGTACAAAATGGTTGGGTGGAAGGGGCCGCTGTGTCCCAGTTGGTGCGAGAACATCTCGAAGGCACGCGAAACCATGCGTATCGTCTTTGGAACCTTCTGATTCTGGAAACCTGGATGAAGTCGATACCGAACTGCTGAACAGTGCGTGGTTTCAGAAGGCGTAATCGTAGCTGATTCCGGTAACAACGTAGCCGTATGCGTCGCGTTTCAATTTTCGAAACAGACTCGGAAGCAGAGAAGAATCTTCCTTTTCGAGACCGATCGCCGTTGCGCCCATTTCAGAAAGCGGCGCCCCGTAATGCATCGAACCCTGCAGAAAGGCTCCTGCGCCGAGGGTGAGTCGCAAACCCTTGGTGAGCCGATAGTATGCGTTACTGATCACGGCTGATTTTGCGGCAAACCCTGAGGTTTTCGAGAGAATAATGTCGCCGTCGATCGCCAGTCGATTGCCGAACATGGTGCCGGCACCGACTTTCAGCGCCTTTGCCGGAATGTCGTATCCGCCTTGGCAGATGGAACCCTTCTTGTAATCGGCACGCACAACCAGGCGATGTCCAAGCCAGTAGCTCGCACTGATATGATGAGATTTCTGCAATACGTCCGCCACCTGAAAGCGAACCGATCCGTTGGTGGCCGGCTTCGGCTCAATGGTCAGCGTCTCAAGCCCGGCTTTCACCGTCAGGCGCGGATAGTCGCCTGCGTGGCATGCCATACAGGCATTCTTTCCGGGCCGGCTCTTTTCTGACCGGTACAGTTGAAAGTCCAGTTTGTCTTTCGTGTAATCGAAGTCGAACACCGAGACCTTGCCGCGCAGTTGATCGCGCCCAAGCACACGCTCAAATCGGACAAACTCAAACAACTCAGCCCCGTAGAACTGTCGATACTCGGTTCCTGATCGCCCCTCAAAACTCTTTGGAACATGCAGACGATACTGCTCTTCGCCCCGAAAGAACTTCTGCCCCTGAAACCCGACATACTCCGAGAACGTCTCGCGCTCGGGAACAACCTGTTCCTTCATGTCTTCGAAGGCAAAAATCGAGATGCCGAGGCCGAATGCAAACAAGAAAACCAGGACAATCAAAGGAACGTGTTTCGTCATGCCTGATACCATGTTGAAGAAATAGCGGTCGCGCTCGTGCCTGACCATTTCGCCCGGCGGTTCGCCCCGCGTGCCGCGAGCTTACCACAGACCGCCGCAAAAAAGAAACGCCCCAAAAAGCAAAACCCCCGGGTCACCCCGGGGGTCCGATTCGGCATGCTCAGGGCTTGAAATATCCGGCAACCGGAAGCAACAGGGTTTTGGTCCCGGCAACGGCGCTGAATCTGGCAAGGGTGAATGCATACGTGACATCATTCGCGAGAGGCACGCTGGATGTAACTTTAACCGTCACTTGGGTTTTGTCATTCGACCAGGTGGTTGTGAAGTTGGAGGATGTGGTGACGGTTGTTTTCGTCGTCGGAGTACTGCGATTATCAGCATACACTGTGAAGGTAACATTGTCGGTCGAGGTTACCGCTTCGCTGAAGGTCACGCGCACATAGAGATTCTCAAGGTTCGTGCGGTTGTTGAAATCTGTCGGAGCCGCTGGATTTTGAGAGAGAATGTTGAAATCGGTTCCGTTCGTGGAATAAGCCAGACCTGTCACAGTGTATACATTTGGCGAGTTTGCAATATCGGTAACAGTGGGAGTTTCATTCGGACCGCTTGTTGGGAAATTAGCGGCTGTGTAGGCTGCGGGTGCGGTTCCTGAGGTCGCGACAACGGTTGCGCTCTGCAGATCAGGTTGGAATGCAATGGCATAGCTGTAGAACGTATTTGCCGTCGTTGAAGTTGAGGTGATGGAGCCGACGACAACATCACGAATGTATGGTGCGTCGTTTTTGTAAGTGAGAATTCGGAACTGCATTTTTCCGTTTGAAAGTTCCAGATCGGTTGCGGCAAGCGTCGTGTTCGCCGGAAGACTAAAAATGATTGCATTGGCACCAGTATTGTCGCCGGCAAGTTCGATCCAGCCCGTGGGATCTTTGGTCGCAGTGACTTTAACGAAGACTCGGAGTGCAGCTGCATCTGTGTTTGTGATATTTGCATTGATGTATCCGTTGCCATCTTTGGGAAAGCGGAGATTCGGCGCGATGTTGGTGGCATTGTTGGTCTGATTGACCGGGTCGTTGTCTTCGTAGCCCCAGAGACCGTCGATCTTGCAGCCGACGGCGAACGGAACGATACAAGCGATGAGGGCGAGAACAAACAGCTTTCTCATGTGAAACACATCCTCCTTATGATTGTGAACTCTGCGCCTTTCATACCATAAAAAACACCCCGGCGACAATGGGGTAGCCGGGGTGTGTAAACAATACAACAGTTTACTTATAGACAGTTTTGTACACGATGGCAAGATTCCCGAGAATTTGTGCAATCTGTGCTGTATCCTTGAGGGTGTCGCGTTTGACCAGACCGGCTTTGGGTGGTACGAGCACGATATCTCCGCGTTTGAGGTGACTGACGCGCCTGAGCGGGATGACTTCTCCGTTTGCTCTTACAACGACGGTTTTTCGGTGATTCGAGTTTGCGGAAAAACCTCCGCAGCGATCGATATAGTGACGAACCGTTTTTCCGTCCTTATAGATGATATTCGATGGATTGACGACGGCTCCAACAACCGATACGGTTGTCGGAATCGGAGGAACCACGATTTCGTCTCCGTCCATCAGTTCCAGGTCCTCATCTCCGCGAGGTTTTCGAATGGCAAGGTCGAGCCGAATCGGAATGCGAGCGGTCTTGTTGAGCAGGGTCCGGCCGGTGCTCTCAAAAGAGGAATAGGCAGATGTTTCCTTGTTCTTTTGCTGAACCTCATTTGCCTGTTTGAACTTCATTTGCGCTTCAGCAAACTCAGACAGCGTGTCCTTGTCTTCCTTGATGCTGACGGATCCGGTGGCGCCCAGAACCTGGGTTGTTTGAGGCGTGTTGATCTCGGAAAAGCGTGCGCCGGCGCGCATGAGGTCGGCCTTGAGATCGTTTGATGCCATCTTGTACAAGTCGTTTTGAACTTCTTCTGCAGTCTGAAGCTGTTGTTCGGCAACGAGATTGACCGTTTGTCTGGTGAAGATGGAGCCCTCGGGAAACGCCCGCTTTGTCAAGCCGCCGGCACGTTGTATCAACTCGGAAATGGTTTCGCCTCGATACCGAATGGCATACGGTCCCGGGCGTGCCACCTCCCCTTTCAAATACACGACTTCTGCTTCAATGATCTCACCGCCGCGGGCCAGCACATTTACGCGGTCGAGAGGCTGAAGAACAAGGTTATTCTCATCTGTCGGATTTTTGAAAATTCCGGCAATCGATACGCGCTGAATACTCGTTCTGTCCTTATCTACCATGCGGGCCACGTCAGCTTCCTGGGCGGCATCGATCGTCAGTCCCATCGCTTTCACCAGCAGATCCCGCAGTCTCATTCCTTCTCGCCAGATGTACTCGCCCGGGCGCCTGACCGCCCCGGCGACGATGATTTTGCGTGTGTTCGGCTCGACCTGATCAAACGAGAAAAGAGTGATTTTGTCCATGGGGCGCAGAGAAAGGTTGTGCTTCGCGTCACCCTTCAACGCTGACTGAAGATGAAACGACAGGAGTTGTTCACGTCCGTTCGCAAGTTTTCGGGTGATTTGTCCGACGTCTTGGGCAACCTTCTCTTGAACGATTCCTCCCGCCCTCTGAATGAGATCGCGAATGGTCGTCCGGGAATCGACGGCATACGAGCCCGGTTTTTGAACCGGGCCTTCGATGGTTACTTCATTTCCGAATTCCTCTATGGCCTTATCGACAAAGATCTCATCTCCATTTTGAACGATGAAGTCTTGAGAAGTCTGCATGTCGGAAGTCACATCCAAAATCTGACGTCTTTCTCCCCCCTGCCAGCGAAAAATCCTGATGCGTCCGGTATATGCCCCTGGAGCCACTCCACCGGCCATCGACAAAACCTCAGCTAGAGTCTTCTCTGAGACGAGTTCATAGGAAGCCGGACGAATGACCTGACCCTTCACAAGGACCCTTGGTCCAATCGGTCCCACAAAGAGTGTGTCGCCTGACTCGAGGAGAATGTCCTGGCTCTTGTCGCCGCTTAAAAAGTATTTGTACAAGTCGAGTTCGGCGACAACCTGGTTTTGTCGCCAGACTTTGATGTTGCGCATGGTGCCTTTTTCGGTAGGACCTCCTGCGTTGATAAGCGCGTGGAGTGCTGTCGACAATGCCGAGACAACCATGGAGCCAGGTTTTTGAACTTCTCCAACGACAAAAATCTGTACGGTGCGAATTTTAGAAAGGGTTACCTGACCTTTGAAGTGTTTGAACTTATCAGCAAGTTTCCCCAGCACGACCTCTTCAAACTGCCCGATGGTCTGCCCTTGGACGCCGACTAACCCGATAATCGGCACATAGACCTGGCCTTCGGGGTTGACGGTTACATCATACACCGTTTCATCACCCATCTCTGACCAGACAATGATTTTCAGAGAGTCCCCCGGGCCGAGAAGATAGGACGATGGAACGGGAACATTCTCGAGTTGGGTGGTATCTGCCAGCGAGCGCTGAAAAAACGACATTCCGAAGGCCTTGGCGGCTTCATCATCGGTTTCGAATTCTCCGAGAAACTCTTTCACCCGGCGGTTGAGTTCGGCTTCAGAAAAGCCCGGTGCTGAGGTGAGTCTGCTTTTTTCCTCTTCGAGACCCTCGTCAAACGGAATCTTGTTGGTCTTCGAAGAATCACTCTTGAGTATCTCGAGTTTTTTCGAGACCATGTCGTCTTCTATCTTTCTTTTTAAGGCCTTCTCAAGGATTTTGATTTTCTCAGACTGTTGTTTGATCAGTTCTTCCTGGGTTTTAATGTAATCTTCGTTCCTCATCGAGTAAGAGGGAAGAGTTTTTTCATCAAGGAGCTCAAGGCGCTTGTCGAACAACTGCGATTCCTCAAGAGACTTCGCCGTGGTTGGAGCCATGCGACTGCCGGTGTTCGTGCCGCTGCCCGAAAGTGCCCCCTGTTTCGTGAGGGTCTGCAGTAACTGCTGCTGTGCGGGTGTTTGAGCGAAGAGAGAAGGTGCTATGAGAAGAGCGAAGAGCGTAATGAGCAGAAGACGTTTCATGAGGCGAGTTCCTTCCGGGTCAGATCAGAAATTTCGGAGATCATAAAGAACAGCACCGTCAAGTGTACCGGTTGTCGCAACGGCAAATTGGCACTGAAGGCCGATGACATCGTTGCTGAATCGGAACATGATGGTGCTGCGTTCAAGGCGTGACAACAGAGACCTTGTGAGTTTCTACTTCTTCGGCGGTTGCGGGGGCTGCGGCGTTGGTTTGGGGGGCTTGGGCGTATCGTCATTACTGTTGCCACCCTTCACCTTGCCGATCATCGTGCTCAGGTCGATGCCGGTGACGGCTTCGAGAGCGGGCGGGACCTGAGTGACCACGTCGATGATTTCCTTGGTCAGTTTGCCGGCGCCGACTCCGGCGTCGTTGCCGTTGCTGATCATGATGATGCGCTCCGTGCGCGCCAGAGGCTCGGCGACAGCTCGGACAATCTCGGGCAGTTTGTCGATGAACAGCTGGCTGATGGCGGCTTCGTTGTAGGCGCGCCAGGCGGCCGCCTTCTTTTCCATCGCTTCGGCTTCGGCGAGACCGATGGCGCGGCGGCTTTCGGCTTCCGCGAGACCGCGCGCCTTTACGGCTTCAGCGTCGGCAAGACCGCGCGCTTTTGCGACTTCAGCCTGGGCCATACCATGCGCCTTCTCGACTTCGGCTTCGGCGAGACCCTTGGCCTTCTGCACATCGGCCAGGGCGTTCCCCTCGGCTCGCTCGACATCGGCGCGGGCCATACCTTTCAAACGGGTCGATTCCGAATCGCCTTCGGCAGTGGTCTTCAACTTGAACATTTCCGCCGAAGCCAGCGTTTCGACCTTCTTTTTCTCGGCTTCTGCCGGTCGCTCGACCATGGCCTCGAGTTCGTATTTCTTGCGCTCGATTTCCTGCTTCTGAATCTCGATCTCTTTCTGCTTTGCGATCAACGAAACCTGCATTTCTTCAGCCTTGATCAACTGATCCTGCTTGTACTTCTGCAGCGAGTAGGCGCTGTCGGCTTCCGCCTTTTTCTGGTTGACCGAAGCTTCGTATTCGGCATTCTTCATCTTGAAGTCACGGGCGGCCTGAGCGATTTCGGCATCGTTGGCCAGCTTTTTCACCTGCGCCTGCTTCTGGAACTTGCTCGATTCCTCGACGGCCTTGCTCTGGGCCTGTGCGCGAGAAATGTCAGCCTCGCTCGACGCATTTGCCTGACCAATGGCGGCATCGCGCTGTCGTTCGGCGATGGCGCGCTTCCCGAGTGATTCGAGGTATTTTTGATTGTCGCGAATATCCTTGATGGTAAAGGAAAGGATGATCAGGCCCATGCGGCTCAGATCGGGGGCGCTGACGGCCTGCACCTGCGAGGCAAAGGCATCGCGGCTGCTGATCAGTTCTTCGACATCCATGGTGCCGAGAATGGCGCGCAGATGGCCTTCCAGCGTCTGGTGCGCGATGGCCATGATCTCGGAGCGGCTCTTGCCCAGAAACTGCTCGGCAGCAGTGATGATCGCAAAATCTTCACCTTTCACCTTGATCTGGGCGACGCCGTCGACCATGATCGGAACACCCTGCTTGGTGACGACTTCCGGGGTCTGAATCTCGAGGGTCATCAACTCGAGCGACAACCGCTCGCACTTCTCAATGATCGGCCAGACGAACGATCGGCCGCCCTTCACGATGCGAAAGCCGACCTCATGCTTGTTGCCCTGCGAGTCGACAATCACGTTCGGCCGCCCCGAAATGATCAGGGCTTCATTCGGGCCGACGGTCTGCACGCGGCTTGACCACAAAATGAAGATCAAAACAGTAAAAACCAGAATCGCAAGAGAACCGAGGGTGATCAAGGTAGTGGGATCCATGTTCTTCTCCTCCAACCAGTCTCGAGACGTGAAATTCTATGTGAGAAACACTCGAGAGTCAACGAAACTCTCTCGAGGCAGAGTGAACCCCTGTTGAGGAAGGGTTAAACGCGAGTTTCCCCGGGGTTTTCCCAGGGTTTGACGACCATCACGTTTTCCTGAATCGAGACGATCTCGACCATCTGCCCCTTCCGAATCGCCTGACATCCGTCGGCCAGCTTCGCCATGTTGTTTTGTCGACTGCCGCCGTGCAGATACACGATCTCGCCGACCTTGCCCGGCTCGATGTCGAGGGCGGCTTCTGCTTCTCGCCCGATCAGGCGCGAAGTGGCGATGTTCGATGCGGTTTCCGTCTTGACAAAGATACGTACCAGGAAGAACGAGAAGTAGCTGGCCAGCACGAGCGCCAGGCTTCCCGAGACGGCAACACTCACGATATTGGTCAGACCCGACGGAATAATGTGGTCGAAAATGCTCAACAACCCGAGGGTAATGAAGCCAAGCCCGCCGAACAGAGTGGCAAACGTGGCGATCATTAATGGACTGAACGGCGAAAGCCCGGGAGAGTGTCCGGCGTCGCCCGTATCGCCATGGCCCCCGTCATGGCCGACATCGTGTCCGGCGTGCCCGACATCATGCCCGACATCGCCGCCGCTCGCGTCGCCGTCTCCGCCGCCATGGTGGTCGCCGCCCATGCCGCCGAGAAAGGTCATCAGAACGGCATACCCGACGCCGAAAATCAAACAAGCCAAGTACAGATGAAAGAGGGAAAACGTCATCATAATGGGCACCCCCGTAGTTTGAAAATAGAGTAGCACAAATCGTACCTGATAGTGGAAGATACGTTGCCGTGCGGATCAGGCGCGCTCATCGCTGGTTTCTCGGGGCCTCGCTGTTTGGAGTCGATTGAAACGTTCAAATCGTTTTCAGATGCTGGTTTTGCTGACAGATTCTCGATTTGAAGTTATCGAAAAGAGACTGATCGACTGGTGTGACAAAAGTGGCGCGGCTTGGGGCGGCTGTGTCGCGGTTGGCGCACTCATGCCGAAAAAGCGTTCCTGATAAGCTCGACGTGCCAGTGTTCGCCTTCGGGCACTACGGCGATTACATCAAATCGGCAGGGTCGACTCTGTGGAACCTGGCGCTTCAGCAGATAATACCGTGCCATTGCGATGACCTGGCGCTGTTTGCGGTGATTCACCGACTCGAGCGGGTGACCGGTGTCGGTCCTCGAACGGGTACGCACCTCCACGAAAACCAGCGTGTCTCGGTCTTCCGCGACGATGTCGATTTCGCCCGAGCGTGCGCGAAAATTCCGTTCGACAATCGTATAGCCGAGCGACTGCAGGTGGGCGACAGCCAGTTCTTCGCCGAACAGGCCGAGGCTGCGTCGACCATCACCGGAACGCTTGCGATCAGCGGTTGAGTCGGCCATCGAGTGAATACAGGTGAGCGAGCACCGCGGCCATGGCTTCCCAGAGTTCGGCCGGAATCTCACTGCCGACGGGAACCTGTGCCAGAGACTCGGCCAGGGGCTTTTCCTCGACCACCGGAACATCGTGATCACGCGCCCGCTGCTTAATCTGAGAAGCGAGATATCCGCGCCCCGATGCGATGACCTTCGGGGCTTCGCCTTTGGCTCCGAAATTGTATTTGACGGCGACGGCGATATCTTCGAGCTGGAAAGGTTTCTCGTCGTGTGATGCTGAGGTCATGCCTTCACGTCAACCTCCTGCCGTTCGACCTCCGGAACCACAGGCCTCAGTGGATCCAGCAGGCCCGGTCGCGGCGATTTCGTTCCGATGGTCAGTTTGACTGATTTCCAGCTCTGCCCGAGAAGCGTTTCGCGCATGGATTCAAACGACGTCGGCAGTGCATCTCTCGCAGCCTGCCCTGAAACGCCGAAGTGCACCCAGAGGGCTTTCTCGAACTCGTGAATGCCGATTTCCATGTCACCCAGATTGGGAGGATGTACGAGCACGCGAACAGAAAAACCTCGATGAACACTGTCTTTTCGTGAAAAGAAACATTCGCCTTCGATGGTGTCGGGAATGTCCCGGCCCTGCCAGAACAATGGCCACTGAAAATAGATCTGCCGCTCGCCGTCATGCGTGGGAGACACGTCGAACAGCGTTTGAAAAAGCAGGTTTTCAGAGAGCTGATCAGTCACGGCGTTGCTTCGATCGCTGTCCGCGACATGCCCTTTCTCCAGCAGTTCCAGCAGCTTCGCAAAGCTGCGCCCCAAGCCCCATTCCCGCCGTGTTTGAGACAAAGCCTCTCCGTCCAGGCGGGCAAAAACGTCTGACAGACGCTGCCGCCCTGAAAAGTACGATTCCAGTGACTTCAGATGCTGTTCTGGAAGCTTGCGCGCCAGCATCAACAGAATGGCGCGAAGTTTCGGCGAATCTGTCAGACTGCTTCCCTGTGGCAGTCGATGCCTGATCTCCTCGAGTGTTTCTGCGGTGACCGGCACACCGAACTGTTTCATCAGCTCGGTAAGTTGACGATTTTCGGGCGTTGCGTCGAGTTTCACCTGTGGATGCGAAATTTGAGTCGATGCCGAGCGGTTCTGGCGATCAGGTGTCTGGGACTCGACCACGGTTTCGCCGTTTTCGCCTTGCTGCACACGGCCTGAGAACGTGTGCCCGATCGGCAGCCGGCGAGGAATGCGGGTCATGATGCCGTTGATTACCGCCAGCGATTGCCCGTTCTGGTGTCCGACGACCTCGCCGCGCACGCTCTGCCCGCTCGTGAATGCCTGGGCAGGCCCCTGCAGTGAAATTTTCACTTCTTCTTCGCCCTGGAGGAATGTGCCGTCATGCCGACCGCGTCGAAAAGGTCGAGCTGCTCGGCTTGACGAGGCTCGCAGAGAGCCTTTACCGGTTTGAAGCTGCGTCGGTGAATCGCGCAGGGTCCGAGTTGCTGCAAGGCGCTTTGATGAGCTGGAGTGCCATATCCCATGTGAGAACGGAATCCGTATCCGGGGTGAACCGCATCCAGCTCTTCCATCAGCAGGTCGCGTGTTTCCTTTGCCAGAATCGACG
>CAYYIY010000033.1:55652-59563 GCA_964472075.1 uncultured bacterium
AGGGTGAGCCACGGCAGCTTGATGAAATCGAGCAGAACGTAATCAGGGCGCGGAGCCAGCTGCTCGAAAGCGCGTTGAAAGGCCAGTCGAGTGGCTTCCAGAATGTTGAGGCGATCGATTTCTTCAGGAGTGGCGCTGCCGATGCCGAAGGTGACGGCGACTTGCCTGATGCGGTCGAATAGGGTGCGCCGCTGGGCGCGGGTCAGCTTCTTCGAATCGTCCAATTCAGGCAGATCGTAGGTTTCAGGAAGAATGACCATCGCGGCCGTCACGGGGCCGGCCCAGGGTCCGCGCCCGGCTTCGTCACCCCCGGCAACGAATCTGTAGCCGGCATTTCGCGCGGTGACTTCGTGCTGATTTCGTTTCATGGTGTCACAGTAACCCAGTCCCGGGCTTCGAATCAACCGCCGGCAGTATGGTTGATCACGACAAGGCGCGGTCGAGGAGGTCGATCAGAAGACTCGTTTCTATCCCCTGCCGTCGCAACGGGAGCTCGAGGGAATCGGCGCAGTAGGTGCAGGCGGTGACGACAGCGGGGGCACCAGCCTTTTTCAACTGCTCGACCCGCCGGCGCCGCAGATCGCCGGCCATCGACGGGTGTCGAAAGAGAAAACTGCCCCCGAACCCGCAACAGGAAGGTTCACCCGGGGGTTCCACCGGTGGTTCGCTCAGAATGCGCGACAGGATCCTGCGAGTCGCAGCCTTGGCTCCCGGTGCGCGCAGCAGATGGCAGGGGTCGTGAATGCTGATTCGGTCTTCAAGTTTTTGCTTTACCGTCCAATCCCGGGCCGCGAGTCGAACCGTGAAATCCTCGATGCGATCGAACAGCGCTTCTTCTTCCGCTGACCAGTGATACAACGGGCGCAGATAACGAAAACCGGTCAGGCAGCGGTGACAGGTGACGATGATTTTCTTCGGGCGCAGGCGAACCAGGCGTTCGAAGAGTCGCCGCACCTGCTCTTCATGTCGAGCGGCAGAAGCGATTCCCAGTTCGGGCATGCCGCAGCAACCGAGATCCGAACCGAGGGTTGCGTTGATTCCCGTTGCTTTGCAGATTCGTTCGAGTTTGCTCAGTCGATCGTGGTCCTGGCTCAGGGCGCACCCCGGAAACAACAGTTCGACATCGGTCGGCATCGCGGCCGGATCCGGTTCGCTGCGCAGCGCCTGGAATACGCGCCCCGGCAGCGATCGTAGCATTCTCCCCGCGCGAAGTCCCTCGAACCCATGCATCAACATCGGCATGGCAGCCAGGGTTAATCGGCTGGTTAACTGATACTTCCGCAGCGATGCGCCGGCGCGATCGGTCCAGTCGTGGGTGTTCTGCTCGGTCATCAGCAGGCGGGCAACGATCGTCAAAAACACGGTGTCGACCCCGTTTGGGCACAAGGAGCGACAGGTCTGACACCCGGTGCAGAGGTTCAGGACATCCGCAAGCGCACGTTGCGAGATCTCTCGACCGGCCTGTATTGCCTGTAACAATGCGAGTTTGCCGCGCATCGTGCCGCCTTCGTTCTGTCGCAGTCGATACACCGGGCACCCGGAAAGACAGGCGCCGCATTTCATGCACCACGATAGGCCCTCGCGCAGCAGAGCTTCCAGTTCAGCCCGAGACTTCGCTTTCACCCGGCGCTCCTTACAGAAACATCTTGCGCGGATTCAAAATGCCGTGCGGGTCGAAATCTCGCTTGATGGCGCGCATGAGATCATACGAGGTTTCATCGACATTGCGCGGCAGATACTTCTTTTTCGCCAGACCGATGCCGTGCTCGCCGCTGATCGCTCCTCCAAGGGAATTGACCAGGTTGAACAGATCATGCGCGGCCAATTCCGCTCGCTGACAATCGTCCGGGTCGGCTCCGTCATACATGATGTTGACATGAATGTTTCCGTCGCCGATATGTCCGAAATTGATCACGTGTATCCGGTGCCGCTGCGCGATGTGTTTCAAGCCGTCAAGCGCGGTCGGAATCGACTTGCGCGGGACCACGATGTCGTGATTGGCCTTCTTGCTGCCGAACCGGCGCATCGCGGGGCTGGCCTTGCGGCGCACTTCCCAGAGTTTTTCCTGTTCTTCCGCGTCGCAGGCGATCTGGATATTCGACGCGGTGCTGTTCAGGCACTCTTCGACGCGTCGACGCACGAGCGGCATCTCATCATGACGTCCGTCGATTTCAATGAGAAGCAGGGCTTGAAAACCGCTCGGCAGGCCCATCTTCGTGTGTTGCTCGACGGCTTTGATCGAGCTTTCATCCATGAACTCGATGCAGGAAGGCATGATGCCGCGATGCAGAAGCTGATTGACCATCGATGCCGCATCATGAATCGCTCTGAACCACGCCAGGAACAGGATGCGGGTTTCCGGTTTCGGAATCAGCTTGAGAATGAACGAACTGAAGACGGCGAGGGTTCCTTCGCTGCCGATCAGCAGGTGCCGCAGGTCATATCCCGCACGATTCTTGTGAACCGCTTTGCCGGCCGAAAACGGCCGCCCGTCGCCGGTGAACCCGTCAATCGCCAGGACATAGTCACGCGTCACGCCGTATTTCAGACAATGCGGTCCGCCGGCATTTTCGGCCACGTTGCCGCCGATGGTGCAGATCTTGAGCGATGCCGGGTCAGGCGGAAAATACAGATTCCGGCTTTCGACCAGCTTCTGCAGCTGCAGAGTGACCAGACCGGGCTGCACGCGAATCAGCATGTCCTCTTCATCGAAATCGAGAACCTTGCTCATGCCGAGAAAGTCGATGACCACTCCGCCGTCAACCGCCAGTGAACCGCCGGAAAAGCCGGTGCCGGCTCCGCGCGGAAAAATCGAGACATGACATTCATTGGCAAGACGAATGATCTGATGCAACTCTTCGCTGTCGCGAGGTCGTACAACCGCACTCGGATAATGGAACTCGTTGGTGGCATCGTATGCGTGAAAGGTGGTTTGCGTCGTATCAGTGCTGACGATCGCGGCATCGAGCGCACTCAGGAACCGGTCGAGCTGCTTCACGAAGTCTGCCTTTCACGGAATGATTGCGCGGCAGTATAGGCAACTCCACCCTCGAGGTCAAGAGCTTGAAGCGGCTTGAGGTGCCAGAGAGCGCAGGTGGGCGAGCAGGTCGCCGGCTTGATCGATCAGATCGTCCGCTTCGGCGGCGCGGGCATCGAGAAGAAACGCGTTCGGTTCTTCGGCCAGAAAGTTCAGGCGTTTCAGCCACGGCGATCGTTGCTGGAAAAGCAGTTCGAGATTGGGGGCTCTCGCCGGGTCGAACTCGAACTTGAGATGCAGCGGCAGGCGCGTGATCTTTGTCACACCTGACTGCACCGCTTTGACCCGCAGGTCGACCACTCGCATCAGGCGGCGTGCTTCCGGCGGCAGGGTGCCGAAACGATCCTCGCACTCAGTGCGCAGCAGCTCGAGCAGCTGCGGGTCGCGACAACGGGCCAGCCGGGCATAAAACTCAATGCGCGTTTCGTCATCAGGAATATACTGCCTCGGCAGCAGCGCCGTGACCGGAATCTCAACCTGAGCATCCTGGACTTTCGGCTCACTCTTGCCGCGCAGTTGTTTGACCGCCTCTTCCAGAAGTTCGATGTAGAGGGAAAAACCGATCGCGGCGATGTGACCGCTCTGCGCTTCTCCGAGCATGTTGCCGGCCCCGCGAATCTGCAGATCGCACATGGCGATCTTGAAGCCGGAACCGAGGGCGGTGTGTTCCTCGATCGTGGCCAGGCGCTCCCCGGCTTCGCGCGTGAGTTTCTTGCCCTTCGTATAAAAGAAGTATGCGTAAGCCTGCCTATATGAGCGACCCACGCGACCTCTTAACTGGTACATTTGCGAAAGTCCGAGTCGTTCAGCTTCCTCAACTATCAGCGTGTTGACGTTCGGAATGTCCAACCCGGATTCGATGATCGTTGTCGCC